>NC_017586.1:2513186-3141483 GCF_000240165.1 Streptantibioticus cattleyicolor NRRL 8057 = DSM 46488 | reverse complement strand
CGCTGGTCACCTCGACCGGGAACTCGGTGCCGTCGGTGCGCCGCGCCACCATCCGGGTCGGCTTCGTCCGCCCGTCGTCACCCGTGTCGGGGCGGCGCATCGAACCGGGGATGCGGCGTGAGTCGAAGGACGGGAGCAGGTCGAGCAGCCCCCGTCCGACCAGCGCCGTACCGGGCGCCTCGAACGTCTCCAGCGCTATGGCGTTGGCGTTGACCACCGTGCCGTTGGCGTTGACCAGCAGCAGCGCGTCGGGGAGGGCGTCGAGTATTGCCGCGAGGCGAGCAGCGCCTCGGGATGGCCTGCTGCTCACGAGACGCGTCCTCCCTGGTACCGCACTTGCTGATCCCGCTCCGTGCTCCGGCGGCCGGTCGCCGCTTCAGCTCGCCCGGCGATCCCACCCGGCTATCGCCGGCGGCCCATCTTGCCGTTCCCCCCGTGGCATGTCACTACAGGAGTGTACGGGGCGCCCAGGGCGCCCCGATGGCGGATGAGGGAGAGGGCGAGGGGATGCCGGGAAGGTTTCGTGATCGCGGGTGACGGCCGGGGTTGACGGGCGGAACGACTGCTTCCGGGGACGGCTGGGCAGGTCGGCCGGTCAGTCGCCGAAGGGCCAGTCGGAGTCGTGCACCTGGTCGTGATCGCGGTCGTCGTCGGGCCGGTGGACGGTGGCGGTGTGTTCCGGAACGGCGGACGGGACGGCCGCGGCCTGCCCCGGGACGCCGGACGGCTCCATGACGCCGGGCATGGGCAGCGGGTCCGGACGGCGTACCGCCCGACGGGAGCCGGGGGCGGGTTCCGCCGGGTCGGCTTCCGCCTGGCCGGCGGTGTCGGGCGCGGGGGCCGCGTGCCGTCCGGCGGCGTTCTGGTGCGGCAGGACCGGCTCCATCAGCCGCCACCGGTCGATCTCGCAGCCGTTCCTGCGGCTGAAGTTCTCGTGGACATCCACGCCGCGCCAGCGCCCGTCCACCCAGGCCCGCTGCGGGCCGCCGTAGAGCATCGAGCAGACGGTGCCGTGCGGCACGGGCCCGACGGGACCGTGCAACTCGTCCAGCCGGGCGCAGGCCGCCCCGGGATCGGGGTACGAACCACCCGAGGGATGGCACAGCAGCACCCGGCGCATGATCCCGCCGTGGCCGTTGTCGTAGGTGACGAAGAGCCGGTCGGGCCAGGTGTGGGCGGCGGCGCGGGCCGGGGCGCCGAGCCCCAGGCAGAGCCCGAGCACGGCGATGACCAGGGACGCGGCGGAGCGGAACGTCGACCGGCGGCTGTTGACCGCCGGCATCGGGATGCGGGCCACGGTGCACCTCCTGGGTGCGTGACGAAGAGGGACGGGGCCTCCCTTATCTCCGACACCGTCCGTGTCCCGCCGAATTCATCTGATCGTGGGCATGTCGGTCGATACCCCGCTAAGCCTTTGCTCTCCAGGCCACCGGGCTTGTACCGTAGTCTGCGATTGGTAACAGCACTCGCGGTTGTGCCATCATCTGCACACGCCCCGCCCGCGCGGGACGTGCTGGAGGCTTCGCCTAGTCTGGTCTATGGCGCCGCACTGCTAATGCGGTTTGGGTTAACCGCCCATCCCGGGTTCAAATCCCGGAGCCTCCGCTTCCGAGCAGCCCCGTCCGTGTTCACGGACGGGGCTGCTTTGTCGTTGGCGTGACCGCCGAGGGGGCCGGGGAGACCGGGGCGGCGAGGCGTCGCGAGGCGAGGCGGGGCGGCGGGCCGCGTCCGCCGGACGCGGCCCGCCGCGGACGGATCGGCAGCGGGTCGGTTGCGGGCCGGCTGGGACCGACGATCTTGCTCCCGCGAAACACCTCCCGAAGCCGCCGCCCCCGCCGCGCCCCCTCCCCCAAGTCCGACAGGCGTGCCCCTTTGCCCGCTTACGCCATGCTTTGCGATATGGATTTCGCGTCCCGGCCCAGGTCATGTAATGTTGTTCCCGCAACGCCGACCGGCCAAAAAAACCGGGAAGCCAAGCACTCGTAGCTCAACGGATAGAGCATCTGACTACGGATCAGAAGGTTGCAGGTTCGAATCCTGCCGAGTGCACAGCAGGAAGAAGCCCCCTCCGGGTAGACCGGGAGGGGGCTTCTTCGTGTGGTGCGACAGCCCGGCTCTGCCGCTGATCGCGGCGAGGGGTTCGTCCACCTCCAGGAGCGTTGCCAGTTCGGACACCTCAAGCCGCCTCGGCGGTGGCCGGGTACACGGCCGGGGCGACGTCGGCGGCGCGGAAGGCGATGCCGTGCCGCTGCTGCCCGTCGCACGTGGACTCCCACGAGCGGGCGACCAGACCGGGCAGCGACACCGGCGCGGCCAAGCGATGAGTAGTCGTCCATGTAAGTGACAGTCGGCGTCCCGGATGGGAACCCGGAATGCCGCAGGAGATAGGTACTCGTCTATGCGAGTTGGCGTGTCGGCGTGTACGAGTTCGGAGGAACCGGCCATGGTCATGCCATCCGGCCTGGTCAGGTGGCGGGGAGCTGGTAGGCGAGGACGTAGGCGTCGGCGGCCATGACGGTGTCGCAGACCTCGACGGCGCGTCCTTCGGTGTCGTACGCGGTGCGGATCAGGTGGATGACAGGGACGCCGGCGGCCAGGCGGAGCGTGCGGACCTCGTGCGGGGAGGGCATGCGGGCGCGGATCTCTTCATCGAAGTGGTCCAGGCGGTGGCCGAGTTCTTCGAGGCGGGCGTAGATACCGCCGGGGCCCGGGTTGGGCTGCGCGATGGGGGTGTCGCGGGCGAGGTCGAGCGGGAGGTAGGAGACGGCGTACTCGACGGGGCGCCCGTCGAGCAGGTAGCGGCGCCGCCGGGCCAGCACGCGGCGGGGCCCGCCGAGGCGTGCGGCGATGTCCTGGGTGGGGCGTTCCTCCTTGACCTCCAGGCCGTCCACCTCGGGACGCGAGCCCGCGGCTTCGGCCTCGACCGTGAACGCGGACTTGCCCTGTTCGCGGTGGCGCCGGGCGAACCGGTCCGAGGCCAGGCGCCGCACCGGGGGCCGTGGCCGGACGAAGACGCCCTTGCCGTGCTCGGAGACCACCAGGCCCTCACCCTGGAGGACGGAGAAGGAGTTGCGCACGGTCATCCGGGAGACCCCGTAGTGCTCGACCAGCTCCGATTCCGAGGGCAGCTTGTCGCCCTCCTTGAAGCGGCCCTTGTCGATCGCCTCGCGCAACTGGTCGGCGATCTGCCGGAACACCGCGCGGTCACTGGTCGGATCCAGTGCGCCGAGAACGCTGGCGGACGCTGCTGCCATCTCCTGCACTCCTTTAGGTGTCTAGACGAGCGGTCGGCCTGGCTTGCTACCGTGGGAGAGCCTAGCCAGCCGAGGGGACGTACGAACGTGAGCACTGAGCGCCCGCACTCCGTCAGCGTCGCCGGGGTCATCGTCGACGACCGGGGCCGGGCCCTGCTGATCCAGCGCCGGGACAACGGCCGGTGGGAACCGCCCGGCGGCGTCCTCGAACCCGGCGAGACGATCCCGGACGCCCTCCAGCGTGAAGTCCTGGAGGAGACCGGCATCAAGATCGCCACCCCGGCGGTGTTGACCGGCGTCTACAAGAACATGACCGGCCTGATCATCGCCCTCGTCTTCCGCTGCGAGGCGATCGACGGCACCCCGACCACCGGCGCCGAGACCCGCGCCCTGCGCTGGGCCACCCGCGAAGAAGTCACCGACCTCGCCGACGAGGCGTACGCGATCCGCGTCCTGGACGCCCTCGACGCCGCCACCCCGCCGGCCATCCGCGCCCACGACGGCGTCAAACTCGTCTAGCCCGTAACCCCTACCCATGGCGGCCTACCAGCGCAAAGAAACTTGTATGCACGAGTATACGAGCAGGGTGAAGGTGTGGGGACTCACTTGCCCAAGTTCACCGGAAGAAGTGGCCCGCGCCCGCCGCTGGACCCGCGACATCCTGCGCGACACGCCCTGCGTCGACGACGCCGCGCTCATCGTGAGTGAGCTGGGCGCCAACGCGTTGCGGCACACGGCCAGCGGGGGAGCGAACGGAGCCTTCCACGTGGCCTTGGCCCTGTCGGGGCGGGTGCTCGCGATCTCGGTGCTGGACGCCGGAGGCGTGAAGGAGACCCCCACGATCCGGCAACCCGGGCCCGGCGCCGAGGACGGCCGGGGCCTGACGATGGTCTCCGCCCTGGCCACCCTGGTCGAGATCCACGGCGACCACCGGGGCCGCACCGTCACCGCCACGATGACGATCCCCTCCGGCGACCCGTCATGCTGACCCCGAAGAAGTCCCCGGCCACCCCGGGCTACTGGTGCGAATGCTGGACCCAGAGCCCCTCAACCGGAGACCTCCCGGTCCTGCTGGCCTCCTTCGACGCCGCGACCGCGACTCAGGCCGTCCGTTGGATCCGCGTCGCGGTCCGCACGATCGCCTCCGCCCTCACCCCGGACGAGTTCGACCGCGTCTGGCACTGGCTGGCCGGTGGCTACCTGACCGAATTGCAGGAGCTGGTCCGCACGAACCCGTGCACCTTCGAAGTCCACCACGAGGACACGCACATCCAGTGGACGGCCAGGCCGGTGCTGTTCTTGGCGTTGGCCCACCGAGAGGCGGCCAAGCTGCCGCCGTGCGCCGACCAGTTCACCGTGCGCCGCCCGAGCAGTGAGTAACAACCTTCTCTACGGGTTCAAGGCGCCGCGCAAGCGCGGCGCGCGGCGCTCGCCCGTGCCGCGCGCCGCCGCTCCTGTCTCCGCCCCGCTCCGGCGCGCGTCCCGGTCGGCGCCGCACAGTGGCAGCAGGCTATGACCCAGTAGAGGTCAGAACATGCCTCCGGCGGGGGCGCTCCGGCTCCGGGATGGCGGCCTGGCGGGCAACTGCCGGTCGTTTGTGGCTGAGGAGGGGCTGCCATCCCGCCTGCCGTCGTCCCAGGCAAAGCCGAGCAGCCTTGGCCCCGGGTGTCCAGGTCGTTCGTACAGTGGCGCGCTCCACCTGGACACCCGGGGCCAAGCCCGCTCCACTGCGTGTGGGACGACGGCAGACGGGATGGCAGCGGGGACCGCTGTGGTTCCTGCCGGAACAGAGCGGCGTGCTCGACCGGACTATCTGAGACAAGCAGGCCACGCCGGGATGTGAGGTATGCCACGCTTAGGTGTTCATCCAACCTAAGGGCTGTCCCGTAAATGATCTCTGACGGGTCTGGTGGCCTGCTGGTTTCTGCGTCACCCGGCAAGGACGAGGTTGTGCAGGCGGGCGATGCCGAGCATGGCGTGCTGGACGCCGTCGCCCTTCAGCCGGCAGTCGCGAAGGATCTTCCAGCCCTTCATCCGGGCGAAGACGTGCTCTACACGGGCGCGGACTTTGCGGTGGGAGGCGTTGTGCTCCTCCTTCCATTCCGGGAGTTCGGTCTGGCCCTTCTCGCGGCGGTGCGGGATGACCAGGCCGGTGCCCCGGTAGCCGCCATCTGCGATGACCGTGGTCTTGCCGACGGCGTCTTTCGCGCCGGACAGCTCCCACGCCTTGCAGTCGTTGCGGTTGCCTGCGACTGGTCGGCCGACCGCGACGACGAGCCGGGTGTCGGCGTCGATGACGACCTGGTGGTTGGTGGAGTACCGGTAGTTCTTGGACTGCTCGGCGATGGTGTGGTCACGGGTGGGAACGAGGGTGCCGTCCACGATGAGCACGGTGTCCTTGCGGAACCGCTTGCGCTGCTGGAGCGCGAGCGCGGGCCCGAGGTGGTCGATGATGCGGTCGGCCGCCGACTTGGACACCCCGAACAGCGGGGCCAGTTGGCGCAGGGTCAGGTTCGTCCGCCAGTACGCGGCGATCAGGAGCACGCGGTCCTCCAGCGGCAGGCTCCATGGCCGACCCTTGCGCACCGGGTCCACACCCTCACGCCGGAGCGCGGTGATCAGCTTGCCGAACTGGCGCGGGCTCAGCCCAGTGAACGGGGCTATCCAGGAGGGCTCAGACGCCGTGATCACACCAGACACAGCCAGATCATCTCACCCGTGACCAGCAGTTACGGGACAGCCCTTAGGGGGCGCCTTGGCGAAACGTAGAACGGTTAGAACCGGACGACCGTGTGTGACCTCAGCGATGGGGGCGAATTGGGCCGAGGACGTTATGGCATTACCAGGTCCGGACTACCGACCTGAGCCGCGGAAGAAGCGCAAGAAGCGCAAGAAGCGTCGGCGGTGAGGCCGTGCTGCAAGCGGTTCTGACAGCGTGCGGTACAGCAGTGAAGTACAGCAACCGTGTCGGTCTGCAACGACCGAGGCCAACCGGCGAAGGCCGAATCGAGACCAGAACAACCGCAAACAACCGACCTTGTTTGAGCTACGGATCAGAAGGTTGCAGGTTCGAAT
Source organism: Streptantibioticus cattleyicolor NRRL 8057 = DSM 46488 (assembly GCF_000240165.1). NCBI lineage: Bacteria > Bacillati > Actinomycetota > Actinomycetes > Kitasatosporales > Streptomycetaceae > Streptantibioticus > Streptantibioticus cattleyicolor. The sequence continues at coordinate 3,135,154 of NC_017586.1, read as the reverse complement.
CCTGCCGAGTGCACAGCAGGAAGAAGCCCCCTCCGGGTAGACCGGGAGGGGGCTTCTTCGCGTGGTGCGGGAGTTGTGGACGGTGGGCGGACGAGGGGCGGGGCGCGGGTCGGCGTGGGGGCCGGCGGTGGGTGGGGGCGGGGTGGGCGTCGGATGGCGTAGGATGGAGGAACCGACGCGGGGTGGAGCAGCTCGGTAGCTCGCTGGGCTCATAACCCAGAGGTCGCAGGTTCAAATCCTGTCCCCGCTACCACGTGATCACAGGCCCGGTGCTCTCAGCACCGGGCTTGTGGCGTTTCTCCGTGCCCGCGCGCCGACGGCGGGCCGCGGGAACGTCCGGCCGGGCCGGAACCCCGCGTACCGCCGTCAGGCCGAAGCTGTATGCGCCGGCTCGGGCCAGGCGCGCATCGCCAGCTCCGCCATCGCCTCCAGCTCGGTGCGGGAGGCGCCGTCGCGGGCCTGCGTGGACATGCCCTGGAAGACGGCGGCGAAGTAGGCGCCGAGCGCGTCGGCGTCCGTGTCGGGGGGCAGCTCGCCGGTGTGTATGCCGGACGCGATGCGGTCGCGCATGGATTGTTTGCCGGCCTCGCGTATGTCGCGCAGATGGGCCTCGACGTCGGACGACTCCGGGCCGCAGTTGACCGCGGCGGAGACGATCAGGCAGCCGCCGGGGTGCGAGTCGTCGGTGAACTCGACGGCGGCCTCCCGCAGCATCCGGTGGATGGCGCCACGCGCGGTCGGTTCCTCGTGGAGGGCGCGGGGTGTGAAGGCACCGTGGGTCTCCTGGTAGCGCTCGACGGCTTCCTCGAACAGGCTGCGCTTGTCCCCGAACGCGGCGTACAGGCTGGGCGGGTTTATGCCCATCGCCTTGGTCAGGTTCGAGACGGACGTCGCCTCGTAACCGTACTCCCAGAAGAGGGTCAGGGCGCGCTCCAGCGCCGTCTCCCGGTCGAAGCCCCGGGGGCGCCCCTTCGGTCTGCCCTTGGCCCCGCCCTTCGGCTGGGGGTTCTGCCGCTCCGTCGCAACCATGGAAAACATTCTATAGCGGTCGCTAGGAGTTGTGCTACGGTCTTTCTGTAGCGATCGATAGCGGGTTGCCGGTGATGCCGCGCGCCCGGGGGAGGGGTGTGTGATGCGTCTTGCGGTCAACGGGGACGAACTGGTCGAGTACGACGTGACCGGGAGCGGTCGTGGCCTGGTTCTGGTGCACGGCACGGGCGGGGACGCCGAGACCAACTACGGGCATCTGGTCGACCGGTTCGCCGCACGGCACACGGTGATCCGGCCCAACTACTCCGGCGCCGGCGGCACGAAGGACTCCGGTGGGCCGCTCACCCCGGAACGGCTCGCCGGGCAGGTGGCAGCCGCGGTACGGGACGCCGAGGACGACGGGCCGGTGGACGTCGTGGGCTTCTCGCTGGGGGCGGCCGTCGCCGCGACGCTGGCCGCGCTCCGTCCGGAACTGGTGCGCCGGCTCGTCCTGGTCGCCGGCTGGGCGGTCAGCGGTCCGCGTCAGCGGCTCGCCTTCGACCTGTGGCGCCGCCTCTGGCACACCGACCGCGACCTCTTCCACCGCTTCGTGCAACTTGAAGGGTGGTCCCCGGCGTGGCTCGACGCGGCCGGCGACGAGGAGATCGCCAAGCTGGTCGCCCAGGCCGGCTTCGGGGAAGGCACGTTGCGACAGATCGACCTGGACGTACGCCTGGACATAAGCCCGTTCCTGCCGCGCGTCACCGCATCGACCCTGGTCATAGGCGCCACCCGGGACCAGATCGTCCCGGTCACCGCGACGCGCGAACTGCACGAGGCGATAGTCGGCAGCCGCTACGAGGAGCTGGACAGCGGTCACCTCGTGATCGTGGAACGTGCCGATGAACTCACGGAGCTGGTGGCCGAATTCCTGAACGAGGAGTAACGGCCGACGGCAGGCGTACCGGCCCCCGCCCGCTCTCCCGCCTGCCTTCGACGGCCACCGCGCCGGTCCGGTGGTGGTCACCGGTTCGCCGCTCGCATCACCGTCCGCGTCGCGGCCGACAAGGCGGACGCGGGTCCGGCCCACCCCGCGAGCCGGACACCACCAGGCCTCCGGCACCCGCGGGCTCGACCGTCCGCGACCGGCCTCCGTCAGGCACCGCACGCCTCCAGACGACCACGACCCACCCAGCCTTCGCCCGAGGGGCAACACGTCCCCAAGGGAGTCAGCTGACTGCAAGCCCAGCCACCTGGACACGGCGGCCTGCGCGTTCCGGGCGTTCCGGCTCACCACGGAACGGTCAGGCGACTTCCGCCGGCACCGCGGCCGGGGTGCCCGCACCGAAAGGGCTTGTTGTCAGCGGCGGCGTTCAGCGGGTGAGTTCCAGCGCTTCGGCCAGGCGACGCCATTCGGGGCGGGTGAGGCCGGGGCCGGAGGGCTGGTCGACGACCTGGAGGGCGAGGTGGTCGGCGCCGGCGGCGAGGAACTCCTCGGTGCGCTTGCGGACCGTTTCCGGGGTGCCCCAGGCGAAGAGCGCGTCGATGAGGCGGTCGCTGCCGCCGTCGGGGAAGTCGTCCTCGGTGAAGCCGAGACGCAGGAAGTTGGAGGTGTAGTTGGAGAGTCCGAGGTAGCGGGAGAGGTAGCCGCGGGCGATGGTGCGGGCGCGGTCGGGATCGGATTCCAGGACGACCTTCAGCTCGGGGGCGAGCAGCGGTCCGTCACCGAGGGTGGCGCGGGCCTGGGCCACGTATTCGGGGGTGACGAGGTAGGGGTGGGCGCCGGCGGCGCGGTCCCGGGAGAGCTTGAGCATCTTGGGGCCGAGGGCGGCGAGGACCCGTTCGGCGGCGGGCACCGGGGGCTGGGCGGTGTCGAGTGCGTCGAGGTAGGAGACCGTCGCCGAGTAGGGGCGCTGGTACGCGGCGTCGATCTGGGAGTGGCCGGCGCCCAGGCCGAGGAGGAAGCGGCCGGGGTGGGCCGCGGTGAGCGAGGTGTGGCGGGCGGCGACGTCGGCGGCGTCGTGGTGCCAGATGTTGAGGATGCCGGTGGCCACGGTGATGGAGGAGGTGGCCTCGACGATCGGTACGGCGTCGGAGACGTCGCTGCTGCCGCCGATCCACAGGGCGGAGTAGCCGAGTTCTTCCAACTCCTGGGCGGCTTCGACGACTTCGGCGCGTTGGGCGGGGTCGCTGCCGCGCAGGGCGGCGTTCCAGATTCCGTACTGACCGAGAGGCATCGGGAGGCTCCTGTTCGGCGGAGGTGCCGCGGTCCGCCGGGCGGGTGGTGTCCCGGTGGGCGGGGGCGGGTGTCCGCGTTCGTGTACTGGATCGGCTGTCGGCGACAACCGGTGCCGGCTCGTCGTCTATTCCATGGTGCGGCGGGGCGGGGAGGCAGGTTCTGGCGAAGGGATGGGCAACTTCTCAGAAAACTCACAGATTCGGGAAAGACTGCTCTCAGCGGGGCGGCGCAAGGTGATGGGCATGCCTGCCCTTTCCACTCCCTCGCCGCGGGGGCGCGCCGAGCTCAAGCGCTCGGACGGGTCTCCGGTCCGTGTGCTCGTCGTCGATCACGAGGCCGCGCTGGTCGATCTGCTGTCCATGACCCTGCGATACGAGGGGTGGGAGGTGCGTGCCGAGGGGACCGGGGCCGCCGCGCTGAGTGCGGCGCGGGACTTCCGGCCGGACGCGGTCGTGCTCGACATGGTGCTCCCTGACTGCGACGGGCTGGAGATGCTGTCGCGGTTGCGGCGGGACATCCCGGACGTGCCGGTGCTCTTCCTGACCGCCAAGGACGCGGTGGAGGACAGGGTGGCCGGGCTGACGGCGGGCGGGGACGACTACGTCACCAAGCCGTTCAGTCTGGAGGAGGTGGTGGCCCGGCTGCGCGGGCTGATGCGGCGTTCCGGCGTGGCGGCGGACCGGGCGGAGTCGTTGCTGGTCGTCGGCGACCTCACGCTGGACGAGGACAGCCACGAGGTGACCCGCGGCGGCGACTCCATCCACCTGACCGCGACCGAGTTCGAGCTGCTGAGGTATCTGATGCGCAACCCGCGTCGGGTGCTCAGCAAGGCGCAGATCCTCGACCGGGTGTGGTCGTACGACTTCGGCGGCCAGGCGAACGTGGTGGAGCTGTACATCTCGTACCTGCGGCGCAAGATAGACGCGGGGCGGGCGCCGATGATCCATACGCGGCGCGGTGCGGGATATCTGATCAAGGCCGCCGAGACCGGCTGAGGCCCGTCGGCCCCGCTCGGCGACCGTACGCGTGTACGTACGGACGTACGCCTCGCGGCGGCCGGCCCCCTGAACTCCGGCCACCGCTCACCCATCCCGGCGGTGGCCGGATCCTTTTGGGTGACCCTGGCGGTCCACGACAATTCGCTTGTACGCCGTAGAGGACGCACCATACGTTGTACAGGACCTGGTCCCGTCCGTGCCGGGGAGGGGTCCGTTCCCGTATGCCGTCCAAGGAGCGCATGTGGTGCCGCATCCGCGCCGGTGGCTGGTCCTCGGCGTGGTCTGTCTCGCCCAGCTCACCGTGTTGCTCGACAACACCGTGGTGAACGTGGCGATACCGAGCCTGAACAAGGAGATGGGGGCGAGCACCGCAGACATACAGTGGATGGTCAACGCGTATTCGCTGGTGCAGTCGGGGTTGCTGCTGACCGTGGGGAGCGCCGCGGACCGTTACGGGCGCAAGCGGGCGCTCATGGCCGGGCTGGGTGTCTTCGGTGTGGGCTCGTTGCTGGCCTCGCAGGCGCAGAGTCCGGGGCAGTTGATCGCGGCGCGGGCCGGGATGGGCGTGGGCGGCGCGTTGCTGATGACCACCACGCTCGCGGTTGTCGTGCAGGTCTTCGACGAGGAGGAACGGGTCCGGGCGATCGGGGTGTGGGCGACGGTCGCCACCGCCGGGTTCGCGGCCGGTCCGCTGATCGGCGGGGTGTTGCTGACCCGTTTCTGGTGGGGGTCGATCTTCCTGGTCAACGTGCCCGTGGCGGCGGTGGCGCTGGTCGCGGTGGCCCGGCTGGTCCCCGAGTCGAAGAACCCGGTCGGACGGCGGCCGGACCTGATCGGGGCGCTGCTGTCCACGATCGGCATGGTCGGAGTGGTCTACGCGATCATCGCCGGGCCGGGTCATGGCTGGGGCTTCGGCCACGTCGTGGTGCCCGCGGTCGTCGGGGTGGTCGCGTTGGGCGGCTTCGTGCTGTGGGAGCGCACGGTGGCGTACCCGATGCTCGACATGGGGTTCTTCCGCGACCGGCGGTTCGTCGGCGCGGTGGCCGGCGGGGTGCTGGTCGCCTTCGGCATGGGAGGGTCGTTCTTCCTGCTCACCCAGCACTTGCAGTTCGTGCTGGGGTACGGGCCGTTGCGCGCCGGGTTGTGCACCGCGCCGCTGGCGGTCGTCATCGCGGGGCTCAACCTGCTAGGCGCCGGGGCGTGGTTGCTGCGGCGGATCGGCACCCCGTCGATCGTGCTGCTCGGCATGGGGCTGCTGGCCGCGGGCCTGGCGCTGGTCGCGGTGGTGGGCGGGTACGGGTACGGGCCGATGGTGGCCGGGCTGGTGCTCATGGGCGCCGGGATCGCGTTGGCCTCGCCGGCCATGGGGGCGGCGCTGATGGGGGCGATTCCGCCGCAGCGGGCCGGGATCGCGGCCGGCGTCAACGGCACGCTGACGGAGTTCGGCAGCGGGTTGGGGATCGCGGTGCTCGGGGCGGTGCTGGGGGCGCGGTTCGCCGCGCTGCTGCCGCGTTCGGTCACCGGTACGTCGTTGCCCGCCGCCCTCGCCGCGGCGCACGGCCCCGGCGAACGCGCCCAGGTGACCCACGCGTTCGCCTCCGGCGTCAGCACCAGCCAACTGATCGGCGCGCTGGCCGTGTTCGCCGGTGGCCTGGTCTCCGCCGCCCTCCTGCGCCGGGCCGACCGGCACGACCGCTCCGCCACGGCCGGCCCCGGCGACGAGGACCGTCCGGACGGCGGAACGGCGCCTGTGGCGGAGTCCGCCGTCTAGCGCCGCCGGCGCGCGCGACGCGCCAGGCGCCCGCGTGGCGCGTTCCCTCGTGTGTCGTGCTCCGCGCGCCCCGCCCGTGCCAACGTGCCAACGTGTCGGCGGTGGCGTCGTTCGCGCTCCCCGTGCGTTGGCCAGGGACGACGCGAGTGCCTGTCCCTCGCGGGAGCGTCGGGTCGCCCTGGGCGTGTCGCCGCCTGGTCCCGGCGTTCGCCGCGTGTTGTCCCGGTGCCCGCGCCGTCCGGGCTGCCCGGGCGTTGGCCAGGGATGAAGCGAGCGCTCGCTCCTCGCGGGAGTTCCGGGGCGCTTCGGCACCCCTGGCACGCTGTCGGTGTCCCGCGCAGCGTGTCCAGGTTGTCCGCGCTGCCCACGCGCATTGGCCACCGGCTGTGCGAGCGCTCGCTCCTCGCGGCAGTGCCGGGTCGCCCTGGACCTCTCCCGCCCCAGGGTCGGCACCGCCGCGTCATGTCCCGGTGTCCGCATCCCTCTGCGCTCCCCGCACTGGCCACCAACGACGCCAACGTCCGCCCCCGGCGGGAGCACCAGCCCGCACCGGAACGGGCTCCCGCGACAGCGTTCGGCGCACTCTCGCGCCGTCCGCGCTCCCTGGCGTCACCGCCACGGGCTCCGCGCCCCCCCCGCGCGCCACGTTCCGGTGTTCGCGCTGCCCCGCGCGGGAGCGCCGGGCCGATGCCAGAGCGCCCTCCCGCCAGGCGCCGCGCGCCCCCCGGCGCCCGGGGGCACCCTCCGGCCCGCACACCGTGCCCTTCGGGCACGGCCTAGCATCGTCGGGGTACCGTCCGCCTCATTCCAGGAGTCCGCATGTCCGCTGGTCCACGCGCGATCGATCCGCAGGCCAGTGTGTGGATGAAGCGGCGGCCGGGGGAGCGGCGGCGGCAGGGGGCGGGGGAGTCGGCGGGGCTGGACCGGGGGCGGATCGTCCGGGCGGCCATCGGGTTGCTGGACGCGGACGGGCTGGGGAAGTTCTCCATGCGCCGGCTCGCCGCCGAGCTGGGGGTGACCCCGATGTCGGTGTACTGGTATGTCGACAACAAGGACGACCTGCTGGAGGTCGCGCTCGACGAGGTCCAGGCGGAGATACCGCTGCCGGATCCGGAGTCGGGCGACTGGCAGGCGGGGGTACGGGAACTGGCCTCCGGTTACCGGTCGATGCTGCGCACCCATCCGTGGGCGGTGCGCCTGCTCGGGGAGTACCTCAACATCGGGCCGCGGGCGGTGGCGCTCTCCACCGCCGCGTACCGCGTCATGGGCCACAGCGGGCTGCCGGCGGAGCAGGTGGCCGGGGCGCTGTCCACCGTCTTCCAGTTCGCGTACGGTTCCGGTACCTCCGAGGCGCGCTGGGCGGAGCGGTGCCGGGCGGCCGGGGTCGGCGAGGAGGACTACTACAACGAGGTGCTGGCCCTGTTGCGGGACCGCGAGGACTTCGCGCGGCTCGCCGAGGTCTCCGACGTCGGCTCGCGGGTGACGGTCGCCGAGGCCCGGGACCGCGAGTTCGCGTTCGCCCTGGACTGCCTGGTGGCCGGCATCGAGGCGATGCGCGACCGTTCGTCGGCCGACTGAACGCGCCGTCGCCCTTCGCGGGGCCCGTGCGCTCAGTGGAACTCCGCGTTCCCGCCCACGTTCTCGATCATCCTGCGCAGTACCTTCACCGTGGTGACGTAGTCCTCGTCCGGGATGCCGGCGTGGATGCGGGCACGGTTCTCCTGGACGAGGAGTTGGACGCGGTCGCGCAGGGCGGCGCCGGAGTCGGTGAGGGTGAGGCGGCCGGTGGTGTCGCGGACGAGGAGCGCGCGTTCGACCAGCTCGGCGACGGCGGGTTCGACGCTGGGGGCGTCCACGTAGGGGCGGATGCGCCGCATCAGTTCGACCAGTTCGCCGGTGGTGAGCCCGTCCGTGGCCCGCCCCACCTGGAACAGCGCCCACCAGTGCCGCTGGGCGATCCCGAACTCCCCCATCCGGGCGTTGATGTAGCTGATGACGGCGTCGTTGGCCGCCCTGGTCCAGTAGCCCACGGGCTGGGCGGCCAGTTCGGCGTCGGTGAAGCCGGGGGCGGTGTCGTCGCGGGCCATGGCCGGGCGTCCTTCCGTGTCGTGGCCGCCGTGATCGCCGACCGTACGCAGGACGCTAGGACCTCAACCGGACTTCAGGTCAAGGGTCAACGTGCCGCCGCCTCAAGCCTGTTGGGCGGAGGCCGGGAAGCCGCCCGTCGCCACCGGACCCCAACTGCGCGGGTTCACCCGGATCAGCGACTTGCCCTGCCGGAGCATGGCGGTCCGGTACTCGTCCCAGTCGGGGTGTTCGCCGGCGATCGCCCGGTAGTACTCGACGAGCGGTTCCACCGACTCGGGCGCGTCGACCACCTCGGCCTCCCCGTCGACCTGCACCCACGGGCCGTTCCAGTCGTCGGAGAGCACGATCACGCTGACCCGGGGGTCCCGCCGGACGTTGCGGACCTTGGCGCGTTCCGGGTACGTGGCGACGACCAGCCGGCCGTCCCCGTCCACCCCGCAGGAGACGGGGGAGCCCTGGGGGCGTCCGTCCGTACGGGTGGTCAGCAGCAGGGCGCGGTGCCGGGGGCGGAGGAAGTCCAGCAACGCGTCGAGGTCGACGGTGGTGTTGGTCGCGATTCGAGGTGCCATGCCGCCACCGTACGCCCCGCCGTGCTCCCCGGCGCCCGGCGGACAACTCGCGCCCCCGCCCCGGCGGGTGGCCCGACGGATCACCGCCCCGTCCCGGCCGGCGGCCCCTGCCTCTCGACGGCCTGCCGGACCGGGCGCCCCGGCGCCCCTGGCGGACCGCGCACGCCCCGCGCCTCCGACGCGCCCCCACCGCGTGTCACGTCTGCCCCGCCCGGTGGGCCGGACCTCCCCTGCCGGCCCCGCATTCCGGCGATCGCGGCCCGCTCCGCCCGGCGGCCCTGTGGTCACGCCTCGCCCGGCGGCTGCCACGGCTCGAACGCCCCGCGCGTCACCGTACGCCTCCCGTCCCCATCCGATGAGCACCCACCACACACCAACGGCCGGGCCCCCTCCCAGGGGCCCGGCCGCTTCACGCACGGGGATTCCGTCCCGCTCAGCCCATCGGCAGTGACGAGCCCTGCACGGCCTGGATGTCCAGTTCGACGCGGAGGGTGGTGCCGATGGCGGCGATGCCGGCCTGGAGGACCTGGTTGTAGTTCATGGCGAAGTCCTCGCGCCGCAGTTCGGCGGTGGCGTGGAAGGCCGCCCGGGTGCCGCCCCAGGGGTCGGGGCCGGTGCCCAGGTAGGTCAGGTCGAGGTCGACCGGCCGGGTCAGCGCGTTCATGGTCAGCTCACCGGGGACCGTCCAGCGGTCCGGGCCGGCCGGGGTGACCGGACCGGTGCTGACGTAGGTGATCTCCGGGTGCACGTCGACGTTGAGGAAGTCGGGGGACTTCAGGTGGTCGTCGCGCATCTTGTTGCCGGTGTCGATGCTCGCGGCGCTGATCGCGGCGGAGACCCGGGAGTCCTCGATGTTCTCCGCGATCTCGATCTGCCCGCGGAACTCGGTGAAGTGGCCGCGCACGCTGGAGATGCCCAGGTGCTGGGCGACCGCGCCCACCGTGGAGTGCACCGGGTCGATGGTCCACGGCCCCGGCGGCGGCAGCTCCACGCCGCCCTGCCGGGCGAGGACCAGGTTGCCCAGGTCGGCCCGGCCGGAGGCGGGGACGATCGCGGTGGAGGCGGCCGGCTGGTAGCCGACGGCCGTGACGATCACCGTGTACGCGCCCTGCGGCAGCGGCTCGGTGCGCACCTGGCCCTCGTCGTCCGTGGTGGCCCGCAGTACCTGCTGGCCCGTCATGTCGGTGACGGTGAGCACGGCGTGCTGCACCGCCCAGCCGTCCTTGGTCCGTACCCGGGCCCGAAGACCGTTGTTGCCCGAGGTGGTGCCCTCACCCGTGTGAGTGGTCATAGCTGCTCCTGATCGTATGGTGCGGGCTCCGGCCGGACGGCCGTGGCCGTCCCCTGCCCGGCCGCCGGCCGGAACCCGTCTTCCCCCGAACTGGCCCGCGCCCCTCCGCTGGTGTGCGCGGGCCAGTCGCTTGCGGTCTCACTCGTCCGGGTGGCCGAGTTCCACATCGTGCCCGTCGGTGCCCCGCCCGTCCACGGAGAGCGAGGTGGCGACCGGCGGGTAACCGGCGGCGATGAGCGTGTAGTCGCCGGCGTCCAGGTCGGTGAAGGCGTACGAACCGTCCTCACCGGTGGTGGCGGTGCCCGCGACGTTGCCCGCCGCGTCGATCAGCGTGACCCGGGCGTCGGCCAGCGGACGGTGTTCCGCCCCGGCCCGCACCACGCCCTGGAGCTGGGCACCGGAGGCCAGCTCCACCTCGATCCGGGTGATCCCCTGGCCGTCCACCTCGACCGGCAGCGCCACCGGGCGGAACGCGGCGGCGTTGACGGCCACCGTGAAGCTGCCGGGGGTCAGCTCCTCGAAGCTGAAGGTGCCCGACTCGCCGGTCTTGGCGGTGGCCAGCACCTCGCCGCGGACGTCGGTGACGACGACCATGGCGTCGGCCACCGGCTGCCCGTCGGCCGCCGCGCGGACGGCACCGGCCAGCCCGCTGGTGCCGGCCAGCATCACGTCGTAGCCGAGCGGACCGTCGCCGACGACCACGGTGGACGCCTGCGGCTGGTGGCCGTCGGCCGCCGCGATCAGCACGTAGCTGCCCGGGCCGGGCGCCGCCAGGCTGTAGCCGCCGTCCGGTCCGACCAGGGCGCGGCCGAGCTGCCGGCCCTGGAGGGAGATCAGGGTCAAGGTCGCGGATCCGACCGCGGAGCCGTCGGCGCCGCGCACGAATCCGTGGATCATGCTGCCGTTCATGGGAACCTCCTCGCCGTACGGGCTCGTACCCGCGGTGGCGTACGCGGCGGCCGACTGCGCACCGGCAGCCGCACTGACCAGCTCCGGCTCCAGGGCCGGTTGGGAAATGGTGGCCGAAGCCCGCGCCGGGGCCGGCTCCGGGGTGCCCTCGGCGGCACCGGCGGCCTGCTGGAGGCCGGTGTTGGTGCGCAGCGGCACCTCCTTGATGAAGAGCACCAGCAGCAGCGCGACGAACGCGAACGGCGCCGCGTACAGGAAGACGTCACCGATGCCGTGCCCGTAGGCGCCCTCGACCACACCGCGCACCACGGCCGGGAGCTTCTTCAGGTCCGGGATGCCGGACTCGCCGCCACCGGAGGCGGGCACCGGGATGCCGAGGGCGGCGAAGCCGTCCTTGGTGTAGTGGGTGATGCGGGACGACAGGGCCGCGCCGAGCGCCGCGACGCCGATGGCACCGCCGAGCGTCCGGAAGAACGTCACCAGCGAGCTGGCCGAGCCCAGGTCCTTGGGGGCCACCTGGTTCTGCACCGCGAGCACCAGGTTCTGCATCATCAGGCCGACGCCGATGCCGATCAGCGCCATGTAGACGGCGACCTGCCAGTACGGGGTGTCCGAGCGCAGCATGCCGAGCAGCGCGGCGCCGCCGGTGAGGAAGACGCCACCGCCGATCAGGAACGCCTTCCAGCGGCCGGTACGGGTGATCACCTGTCCCGAGCCCATCGAGGCCAGGAAGAGGCCGGCGACCATGGGGATGGTCATCACACCCGACATGGTCGGGGTCTTGCCGCGGGAGAGCTGGAAGTACTGGCTGAGGAAGACGGTGCCGGAGTACATCGCGACGCCGACGAAGACGCTGGCCAGCGAGGTGATGCTGATCGTCTTGTTGCGGAACAGCCGCATCGGGATGATCGGTTCGGCGGCCTTGAACTCCACCAGGACGAAGATCGCCGCGAGCACCACGGCGCCCGGGACCATCACGGCGGTCTGCCACGACATCCAGTCGTACTTGTCCCCGGCCAGGGTGACCCAGACCATGATCAGGCAGACCGCGGCGGTGACGAAGAAGGCGCCGAGCCAGTCGACCTTCTTCTTGTTCCGCACCACCGGCAGGTGGATGGTCTTCTGGAGCACCACCAGCGCGATCAGCGCGAAGGGCACCACGACGTAGAAGCACCAGCGCCAGCCGAGCCAGCTGGTGTCGGTGATCACGCCGCCGATGAGCGGACCGCCGACGGTGGCCACCGCGAAGGTGGCGCCGAGGTAGCCGCTGTAACGGCCCCGCTCACGCGGCGAGATCATCGCCGCCATGATCACCTGGGAGAGCGCGGACAGACCGCCGGCGCCGACGCCCTGCACAACGCGGCAGGCGATGAGCATGCCCGCGTTCTGCGAGAAACCGGCCGCGACCGACGCCACGATGTAGAGCACGAGGGCTATCTGGACCAGGAGCTTCTTGCTCACCAGGTCCGACATCTTGCCCCACAGCGGGGTGGTCGCGGTGACCGCGAGCAGCGCCGCCGTGACGATCCAGGTGTAGGCGCTCTGGCCGCCGCCGATGTCGGCGAGGATGGTCGGCAGCGCGGTGGAGACGATCGTGGAGGAGAGCACCGCCACGAACATGCCGAGCATCAGCCCGGAGAGCGCCTCCAGGATCTGCCGGTGGGTCATCGGGGCCGGGGCACCGCCGTGGTGGTGGCCGTGCGTTCCGTGCTTGGGGTCGGCGGGCCCGTGCTTGGGGCCCGCCTTCCGCACACCGGGTGGTGTGGTCGTTGCCATCGTCTCCTTCTCCAGTCCGCGTCATGGCCGTGGCACCACGCCGTGCGGGCGGTGTGGTGCCGTGGACGCGCGTGCCGCCATGGGCCGTGACGCGTCGTGCCGTCCTGCTTCTTGCTTTCGGTGCCGCGTCAGCCGCCGGTGCGGGACGCGTTCGGGTGGGCCGCTCGTGGCCGGCAGTCCCCGAAGCTGGCGCGCAGCCGGGCCATGAGCGTGGCGAGCTGCGAGACGTCCTCGTCGGTCCAGTCCCGGAGGAAGTCGGCGAGCGCCTCGGCGATCCGGTCGGACGCCTCGCGCAGCGCCTGTTCACCGAGGGGCGTCAGCCGCAGCAGCCGTGATCTTTTGTCTTGTGGGTCGGGGTGGCGGTCGATCCACCCGCGGTCCGCGAGATAGGCGACGTGCCGGCTGGTCACCGACATGTCCACCCCCAGCCGCTCGGACAGCCGGCCCGTCCGCATCTCGCCGTACCGGGCGAGCAGGGTCAGGACCGCCACCGAGGCGGGTGGGCACTCCGGCGGCAACGCGCGGCCGAGCCCTCTGCTGACCGCGCTCAGTCCGCTGAAATGCCGTACCAGCTCCGCGCACTGCTCCTGCGTCGCCATGAACACTCCCAGCCAGGACTAGTTGCCTGAAGCAACTGTAAGCCTGGTTAGTTGCTACACGCAAATGAATCTTCGTACCGGGCGGTAAAGAGGGCGTAAAGGGCCGCGCCCGCCCTCCGGGACGAGGACGGGCGCGGTCGTCGAAGACGTGTCGTGTCAGGCGGACGCCTCGGTGAGCCTGGCCAGCTCCTGCTCGGTCAGCGTGAGCTCCGCCACGGCCGTCAGCGCGGGCAGCTGGTCCACCGTGCGGGCGCTGGCGATCGGCGCGGCCACCGTCGGCTGGGCGGCGAGCCAGGCCAGCGCCACCGTGGCCGGCGCGGCGTCGTGCGCCCGTGCCACCTCGTCCAGCGCGGCCAGCACCCGCGGCCCCTTCTCGCCCTCCAGGTACCGGGCGGCGCTACCGGCCCGCGCGCTGTCCACCTCGGCACCGGGACGGTACTTGCCGGTCAGGAAGCCGGAGGCGAGCGCGTAGTACGGCACCGCCGACAGCCCGTGCTCGGCGACCACCTCGGCCAGCGGCCCCTCGTACGCGTCGCGCTCGACGAGGTTGTAGTGCGGCTGGAGCGCCACGTAGGAGGCGAGCCCCTCGCGCTTGGAGGCGGCCAGCGCCTCGGACAGCCGCTCGGCGCTGATGTTGGAGGCGCCGATGTGCCGGACCTTGCCCTCCTCGACCAGGGAGTCGAGGGCGCCGAGGAACTCCTCGACGGGCGTGTCCGGGTCGTCGTAGTGGGTGTAGTACAGGTCGATGCGGTCGGTACGCAGCCGGCGCAGCGAGTGCTCCACCGCGCTCTTGATCGTCCCGGCGCGCAGCCCCTTGAAGTCGGGGTGGGCGCCGACCTTGGTGGCGATCACCAGCTCGTCCCGGTTGCCGCGGGAGGCCATCCAGTTGCCCAGGACGGTCTCCGAGGTGCCGCCGGGGTTGCCCTCGGCCCAGATGGAGTAGACGTCGGCGGTGTCGATGAAGTTGCCGCCGGCCGCCCGGTAGGCGTCCAGTACGGCGAACGACTCGCGTTCGTCGGCGGTCCAGCCGAAGACGTTGCCGCCGAGCGCGAGCGGGAAGACGTCGAGATCAGAACTTCCGATGCGTGCCATGTCCAACGACCCTACGCCGTCCCGCGTTTCCCCGCGCGGACCTCGTCCGGTGGTGTATTGGGCCGCCGTTTCGCTAGGGTCCTGCGTCATGGCTGACTACCCCCCGAACCAGGGGCCCAACCAGGGCCAGGCGTACGACCCCGCCGGCAGCACCCAGATGTTCCGCGCCTTCGTCGACGAGGGTGCCGAACGGGCTCCGGCGGCCGGTGCGGCGACCACCTACGGCACCTCACGCGGCCCGCGCACCGGCCTGATCGTCGGCATCGTGCTCGCCGTGGTCGTCGTCGCGGTCGTCGCGTACCTCGCGCTCTGACCCGGACCCGTCCGCTCCGCCGAGCCGTACCGAGCGCGTCTCGACGTGCATCCCCAGCGGCACCCGCCAGGCGTCCACGCACACCTGGTAGGCGCGCCGCACGCTGCGCCCGCCCGCGATCGGGACGGGCACCGGCCGGGTGGTCGTCACGGTGGCCCAGTCGGTGCCGAGCAGCCCGATGACGTGGGTGGCGAAGGTCACCGTGCCGGAGGTCACCGGCAGGTCGCCGGTGTCGGTGAAGACGACGGTGACCTCGTCGCACCAGCGCTGGTCACCGGGTGCGCGTACCGGGTCGTCCATGGTGAGCCGGGCGGGCCGCGCGGACGGCGGCTGCCCGCTGTCCGGCGGTCCGGGGGGTACGGGAACGGGCCCGGGGTTCGCCGGTTCTCCGGTGGAGGGCGTCGGCGTCGGCGTCGCCGGCGGGGACGTGGACGGCGCGATCCGGGAGGCGGCCGGGCCGGACGCGGACGGTGCCGCCGCCGGCGGATCCGGCGCACCGCGCGCCGGGCCGGACGATCCGGGCAACGGGACGAACGAGACCTTGGCGTCCGGGGGCACCAGGTGGCGCGGACCGGTCGGCCCGTCGGCGCCGGAGGCGAGGTAGCCGCCCCCGCTGCCGGTGCCGCCGAACAACGCCAGCCAGGCCAGCAGCGCCGCGCTCACCGTCGCGGCGGAAGCCGTCAGAGCGCGCCGCCGGCTCGCCGGGAGCGTGTGCCAACGCGGCAGAGGATGCCGGGGGGACCTGGCGCGCCGCCCTCCCGTGGCCGGGCGGCCGGGTATGCGGACCATCGCGCCAGAATACTGACGCTCAGTCAGAATGTGGACGGCGACGGGGAATTACGGTGGTGATCGGTGAGAACCTGTCCGCCGTGGAACGGGATGTGGTAAGCGCACCGGCCCCGTTCCGTTCCGGGCACGGGCCGCCCGGTCGGCGACGGCCCGTGGACCCTCATTCGGCCGTGAGCCCCTCGCGGAGCTGGGCCAGGGTGCGGGTGAGCAGCCGGGAGACGTGCATCTGGGAGATGCCGACCTCCTCGCCGATCTGCGACTGCGTCATGTTGGCGAAGAAGCGCAGCATGATGATCCGCCGCTCGCGGGGCGGCAGTTGGGCCAGCAGCGGCTTGAGCGACTCGCGGTACTCCACGCCCTCCAGGGCGCTGTCCTCGTAGCCGAGCCGGTCGGCGAGGGAGCCCTCGCCGCCGTCCTCCTCGGGCGGCGGGGAGTCCAGCGAGCTGGCGGTGTAGGCGTTGCCGACGGCGAGTCCGTCGACCACGTCCTCCTCGGAAACCTTGAGCACGGCGGCGAGTTCGGCGACCGTGGGGGAGCGGTCGAGCCGCTGGGCCAGCTCGTCACTGGCCTTGGTCAGCGCCAGCCGCAGCTCCTGGAGGCGCCGCGGGACCCGGACCGACCAGGAGGTGTCCCGGAAGAAGCGCTTGATCTCGCCGACCACGGTGGGCATGGCGAAGGTCGGGAACTCCACGCCCCGGTTGCAGTCGAACCGGTCGATCGCCTTGATCAGCCCGATCGTGCCGACCTGGACGATGTCCTCCATCGGCTCGTTGCGGCTGCGGAAGCGGGCCGCGGCGTACCGCACCAGCGGGAGGTTGAGCTCGATCAGGGTGTCCCGGACGTAGCCCCGGTCCGGGCTGTCCGGCGGGAGTTCGGCGAGCCGCATGAAGAGCGAACGGGACAGGGTGCGCGTGTTGATGGCCGCGCCGCATTCGGCGGCGTCCGGCGCATCGAGCGGAAGCACCTTCTGACTGCCCACTTCTACGGACATGCCACCCCCTTGAGGTCGCGGACGGGTCGCGAGCGACGGTTCCTCCCCCTGCATACCGGAGGCCGGGCCGCGGCAAACGCAGTTCAAGCAGAATGTCACATGTCGGCAACGCGCTGTAGCGCCAAGTCGATTTATTTGCACGGGTTGAACGGTGCCGGCATCGCTCCCGCTGACTACGGTTCGAGCTGGTTTGCGGATCGCAGTCGGGCGAAGCTCCGTGAAAGTAGCCGGGAGACGTGCATCTGCGAAACCCCCAGCTCGGCACTGATCTGCGACTGCGTCAAGTTGCCGAAGTAGCGCAGCAGCAGGATCCGCCGCTCGCGTTCCGGCAGCTGCACCAGCAGATGGCGCACCAGATCGCGGTGTTCGACCCCGGTCAGCTCGGGGTCCTCGTAGCCGAGCCGGTCCAGCAGGCCGGGGGCGCCGTCGCCCTCCTGCGCGGCCTCCAGCGAGGTGGCGTGATACGCCCGGCCGGCCTCCAGGCAGGCGAGCACCTCCTCCTCGGAGAGCCCGAGGCGCCCGGCGATCTCGGCGGTCGTCGGCGACCGCCCGTGCAGCACGGTCAGGTCCTCGATGGCCCCGCTCACCTGCACCCACAGCTCGTGCAGCCGCCGCGGTACGTGGACGGTGCGCACGTTGTCCCTGAAGTAACGTTTGATCTCCCCGACCACGGTCGGCATGGCGAACGTCGGGAACTGCACCCCGCGGTCCGGGTCGAAGCGGTCGATGGCGTTGATCAGCCCGATGGTGCCGACCTGGACCACGTCCTCCATCGGCTCGTTGCGGCTGCGGAAGCGGGCCGCGGCGTACCGCACCAGCGGCAGGTTGATCTCGATCAGCGCGGCCCGCACCCGGGCGTGCTCCGGGGTGCCCGGCTCCAGCCCGGACAACTGCTGGAAGAGCACCTGGGTGAGCGCGCGCGCGTCAGCCGCCCGGGCACTGCGCGGAGGGCGCGAACGCCCCGTACGCGCGCCGGGGGCGCCCTCCTGCGGCGGCTCCGCGGACTCCCCGGGCCCGGCCGGCGCGGCGGCGTCAGGGGCGCCGGAGGCGGACGGAACGGCGTGCGCCGGGATCCCGGGCGCCGGAGCGCACGCGGTCGCGTCACCGGCCGGGCTCGGGGCCCGCGCCGCCGCGCTCTCCCGCACCGAGGTCTCCGCCTCTCCGACGGCGCCGTGGTCTCCGTGCTCCTCGGGGCCTTCGCCGGCCGGGGCCACGGGCTCGGCGGGCTCCGGGGCCGGCGCCGGGGCGGGGTCCACCTCCGGGACCGGCCGCCCGGCGGAGTCGGCGAGCGGTGCGGGTGCAGTCCGGGCCGGCAACGGCACACACCACCCCTCAACGGTCCACGCGGCCCTGCTCCGGCCCGCTGGTCGATCCACTCGTCCGGCAAAAGCGGTCATAGCATCACAAGACATGTCCACTGTGCGCAAGCACCGTAAATCGCCGTGTTGATGGCCTGTTGGGTGATACGACGACGGCCCCCGCCTCACGTGACGGGGGCCGTTCCGGATGCCGGTGGCGAAGGGTTCGCCCGGATGCTGGCGGGGGATCGCTCAGATCTCGTAGTCCGCGATCACCCAGGTGGCGAATTCCTTCCACTGAGCGACGCCCGCCTGGTGAGCGGGGTGCTCCAGGTAACGCACGAGGGCGTCCCGGTCGGCGACGGTGCAGTTGATCGCGTAGTCGTAGGCGATCGGCCGGTCCGTGATGTTCCAGGCGCACTCCCAGGACGTCAGCTCCGGGATGCTCGCGCCCAGCTCCTGGAAGGCCCGCACCCCCGCGACCACGCGCGGGTCGTCGCGGTCGACGCCCTCGTTGAGCTTGAACAGGACCAGGTGTCGGATCACGGGAGCTCCTAGCGGGCCGCTGCGGAAGCGCCGCGCGGGCTCCGGCCGGCCCCGCGGGGACGTCAGTTGACGAGCGAGGACATGAACTGGCCGACGGCCTTGGCGGCGCTCGAAATGCCCTCGAACCCTACCTGGACCAACTGCGCCGCCCGGACCGGGGAGGTGATGATCGTGTAGAGCACGAAGACGACGAGGATCACCACGATTATCTTCCGCGCCTGCGCCATGCCCCGCCGTCCTCCCCGCTGTTCCGGTTTCTGCCGGGCACCAAGGTCCCTTGTCGCGGGCGGTTTTGTCGAGCGCCCGCCGGACGGGGGCGGGAACGCCGAAGGCGCCGGCTCGCAAGAGCCGACGCCTTCGGTCGAAGAGCGGTAGCGGTGGGATTTGAACCCACGGAGGAGTTGCCCCCTCACACGCTTTCGAGGCGTGCTCCTTAGGCCGCTCGGACACGCTACCGAGAGGAAGCTTAGCGGACGCCGGGCCGTGCGTTGAAATCCGCCCTCCCGGCCCCGGACCCGCCCGCGCCACCCCCGGTGCGGAAGAAGTCGGTCAGCAGCCGGGCGCACTCCTCGGGGAGCACGTCGCACACCACCTCGGGCCGGTGGTTGAGCCGGCGGTCACGCACCACGTCCCACAGCGAGCCGGCCGCGCCGCCCTTGTCGTCACGGGCGCCGTAGACGACCCGGTCGAGCCGGGCGAGGACGATGGCGCCCGCGCACATGGTGCACGGTTCCAGGGTCACCACCAGGGTGCAGCCGGTCAGCCGCCACTCCCCGAGGGCGGCGGCGGCCCGGCGGACGGCCACCACCTCGGCGTGGGCGGTCGGGTCGCCGGTGGCCTCCCGCTCGTTGCGCCCCCGGCCGAGGACGGTGCCGTCGGGCGCGAGGACGACCGCGCCCACCGGCACGTCCCCGGTACGAGGCGCCAGTGCCGCCTCCTCCAGGGCGAGCCGCATGGCCGCGGTCCAGGGGTCCCGCAGCGGGTCCGGACGGTCGATGGTCAGCGGACCGCCTCCAGCACCTCGGCGCAGCCGAGCGCCTCGGCGATCTCGCCCAGCGCGTCCCCGGGGACCACCTCGGCGGTGAGCGCCGTGAGCTGCTTCTCGCTCACCCCGAAGTCGGCGAGGAGGTCTGCCTCCCCGACCGGGCCGGCCGGGGTGGTGTGGTTGTCGTCCGCCGCGTCCTCGTCCTCCGTCCCCGTCTCCTCGCCGTCCTCGGTGCCGTCCAGATCGAGGTCGGCCAGGTCGTCCACGTCCTCCGGCCCGCGGCCGAGCAGTTCGTCGGTGAGCAGGATCTCCCCGTACGAGCTGCGGGACGCGGCGGTGGCGTCCGAGACGTAGATGCGCGGATCCTCCTCGCCGTCCACCCGGACGACCGCGAACCACGCATCCTCCTGCTCGATCAGGACGAGCACCGTCTCGTCGTCGGCCGTGGCCTCTCGGGCGAGATCGGCCAGGTCGGCGAGGGTCTCCACATCGTCGAGCTCCGTGTCGCTCGCTTCCCACCCGTCCTCGGTGCGCGCGAGCAGTGCGGCGAAGTACACCGTGACTCTCCCACTGGTCTTAGGTGTGCCCGGACGGACGGGGACAGCCCCGCCCACTCGGCATCGTGGCAGAAACCTAAGCGTTGCGAGAGGTCTTCCGCACTGCGTCGTGGCAGGCCGGGTACGTTTTTTCGGCTTCATGGCCGGTTGCCGGGCGGTCCCGGGGTGGGTGTGGCGCATGGTTTCGGCCGATCTCCGACAGCCGCTGCGGCCTGCCCCGGCGCCCCCGGACGGCCCCCCGGCGCCCGCGCCCCGAACCCGCCCGGGACGCACCTCGGGACGGCTCGCGCCCCGGCCGCGCGTGTCGGCGGGAAGATCGTTGGCCAAGAGTGGACGTTTCGCTAGCAGCGGAAGCGCCCCTCTCCGCCGGCGTCGGGACGGGTGTGCGGCGGCCACGCCGGGTGGGCCGGGGGAGGGAGACGGCGCCGGCGTCGGACTGCGGAGGGCTTCGGCGCTCCGGGGCCCGGCGGGCCTTCCGCGGTTGCGGCTCCCGGGATCTGCGCCGTGTCCGCGTCCGGCGGGCGGCAGGCTTTGCGTCCGGGCACCCCGGTGTGCCGGTGCCGGACTGCCCGGCCGGCCAGGCCCCCGACGTCCCGGTCACCAGCGGAACGTTCGCATCCGCATCTGCTGCCGCATGCGGGCCGCCCGGGCGCGGCGGGGCTGGACCCTGGCCCGCAGTTCCCTGGCCTCGCTGAGTTCGCGGAGGAAGAGGGCCCGGCGGCGACGGCGTTCGGCGTCCCGGTCGGCGGCGCGGCCGGATACCGCGGCGGAGCCGTCGGCCGTCCCTCCCGGCTCTCCGTCCGCGTCGCGCGTCTCCCGCTCGTTGGCCATGGCCACCACCCCTACGGACAGCTACGTACGGCGTAGGGACACCTCTTCCCCGGCCCCGGCGAAAGATGCGCCGGAACCCTCCGGGCGGACCGCCGACGTGCGGCGTCCGGCGCCGACGACCTCGGTTAATGTCGAGGGCATGCGGATCCACGTCGTCGACCACCCGTTGGTGGCGCACAAACTCACCACGCTGCGCGACCGGCGCACCGACACCCCCACCTTCCGGCGGCTCGCCGACGAACTGGTCACCCTGCTGGCCTACGAGGCCACCCGGGACGTGCGCACCGAGCAGGTGGGCATCACCACCCCGGTCACCGAGACCACCGGGGTACGGCTGTCGCACCCGCGTCCGCTGGTGGTGCCGATCCTGCGGGCCGGCCTCGGCATGCTCGACGGCATGGTCCGGCTGCTGCCCACCGCCGAGGTCGGCTTCCTCGGCATGGTCCGGGACGAGGACACCCTCAAGGCGTCCACCTACGCCACCCGGATGCCCGACGACCTCTCCGGCCGCCAGGTCTACGTCCTCGACCCGATGCTGGCCACCGGCGGCACCCTGGTGGCCGCCATCGACACGCTCATCGAACGCGGCGCCGACGACGTGACCGCCATCTGCCTGCTCGCCGCCCCCGAGGGCGTCGCCCTGATGGAACGCGAACTCGCCGGCCGCCCGGTCACCGTGGTGACCGCCTCCGTCGACGAACGCCTCAACGAGCAGGGCTACATCGTCCCGGGCCTCGGCGACGCGGGCGACCGCATGTACGGGACGGCGGGCTGACCGTCCCCGTCACGCGCGGCCCCGTTCCGGTCAGCAGTGTCCGGCGGACGGCGACGCGGAGGCCGGGTGGGTGAGGGCGGCCAGTGCCCGGTCGGCGGTCTCCTTGGCGTCGAGCGCGGAGAACTTGTCGCCGATGATCAGGTCGACGTCCGCGCCGCCGCCCCGCCCCGCGTCGGTCCTGGTCTGCGCCGCCGACACCTGGGTGGCGAGCACCTTCAGGGCGCCCTGGGCCTTGGGCCCGCCGAGCAGTATCGCCGCCCCGGACACCTTCTTGTCGTACTCCGCCGGGGCGTTGCCGACCTTGCCGATGGCGAAGCCGCGCTTCTTGAGTTCGTCGGCGGTGGTCTTGGCGAGGCCCCCGTGCTGGGTGGCGTTGTAGACGTTGACCGTCACCGAGCCGGGCTTGGGCAGGCCGGCCGGGGCGCCGCCGGCCGGCCTGCGGGCCGTACCCGCGGTGCCGGCGCACCCGGGGGCCTTGCCGGCGCTGATCCGCGTCTGCTGGCCCTTGCCCGCGAACACGTCGATGAGCTGCACGGTCCCCCAGCCGATGAGCCCCACGACGGCGACCGCGGCGACGGCGGCGAAGATCAGGCGACGGTGACCGCGCGGGCGCCGCATGCGGGGGTACTGGTTCCCGGTGATGCGGTACTTCCCGCCCATGCCGGGCGGCGTGAGCATGCTCATGGGCGCAGCGTAGTGCCGGTTGGCGCCTGGGCCTACTAGATGATCAACGAACGTCCCAAGCGTCAACCCGAAAGGGTCAACCCCCACCTTCCGGTGACCCGGGCCCGCCGAGTTGACCCGTCAGTCCATCTCCAGGACGCGGGCGTGGAGCACCTGCCGCTGCTGCAACGCGGCCCGTACCGCCCGGTGGAGGCCGTCCTCCAGGTAGAGATCGCCGCGCCACTTCACGACGTGGGCGAAGAGATCGCCGTAGAAGGTCGAATCCTCCGCCAGGAGCGTCTCCAGGTCGAGCTGGCCCTTGGTGGTGACCAACTGGTCGAGGCGTACCGGGCGTGGCGCGACGTCCGCCCACTCGCGGGCGCTGATGCGGCCGTGGTCGGGATACGGCCGACTGCTGCCGATGCGCTTGAAGATCACACGGAAAGCCTACCGGCCGATCCCCTCCAGGCGCAGCCGCGGCACCGGGGTACGAGGGTGACGACGGGCGCCCGCCCCGGATTCGCCCCCGCCCGGCCGCTGTGCGCTTGGTCACGCCCCGATCCGCCCCCCGGCCGGCCGACGCGTCAACGACAAGACCCCTCACGCACCCGCCAGAGCTCACCTACCCTTGCTGCCTTCCGGCCCTGGGGGGGTTCAGCGAGATAGCGCCACGTGAGGGGCTGCGCCCAGCCTACCCGATCGGCCCACCCCCGATCGAGTTCGCAACCACCCCCCCGCGTCTTGTAATGTTTGCCGCGGAGGATTCGCCTAGTGGCCTAGGGCGCACGCTTGGAAAGCGTGTTGGGGGCAACCCCTCACGAGTTCGAATCTCGTATCCTCCGCCCTCGCCGTCAGGCGAACCGAAGGCCCCGACCGTTCACCGGTCGGGGCCTTCGGCGTTCCGTGGCACGGGGCGGGCGTCCGGCCCCGCAGCCGGAGGGGTGGTCAGCGGGACGGACCTGGTGAGACGGTCGGCCGGTATGTCACACCCGTCATCCTCCCGCCAGGTTCACCGACCAGCCGTTGACGCCGGTGGGCGGGGGCACCTGTTCCACCGGTGAATCCCCCCGCGGGGGGACGCGTCGGCCCAGGTTGGCGAGCCGGTCACGCAGGAGCTCGGAGAGTTCTTGCCGCTCCTGCGAGGTGAGCGTGGCCAGGAGGGCGGCCATTTCGTCCTGCCAGTTGGTTTCGCCCCGGATCAGGGTCCGGTGGTCCACCACCCAGCCCAGGACCTGGCTGACCTGATCGGGGTGCCTGAGCAGCCAGAGTGCCGCGAGTGATGCTGGACCGCTTCGCACGGCCCGTACGCAGAATTCGTATTCCTCCCGGCGGTCGGCGTTCCAGGAGTACGGCAGATCGACCTCGCCGGCCTGTCCCGGTCGCAGCTCGTCGTCGGATTCCCGTGCCGAGATGTCCGAGACCCGGTAGGCGAGCCCGCGGTCCGGCAGCATCTGGGGCGCGGCAAGGTGCTGCGCCATCCCGGGCGTGCCGAGGCGGTGTCCCCCGGCGGCGTACTCGTCCACCAGCCGGCGTACCCGCTGGTCGAGATCCTTGCGTACCGGTGCCCATCCGTGTGTGGTCCGTGTGCGTACCGTCTGTACGGGCTCATACACCCACCAGAGCACGCGCAGCTCGACCGAGTCCGTACCCTGCGCGGTCGGCAGCGCCACGTTGCGCGTTCCGGACCGTTCATCGAGCTGGACGAGGAACGCGCCGTCGTACCCGCGCAGCGTCTTGCGGGGAGCGGCCGGGCCCATGGGCGCCCCGTAGTGGCCGGGAGGCGTGGCCGAGCGGTTTCGGGGGCCGACCAGGTGGAACCCTCCGTCCCGGTCCTGGAGCACCAAGGCGCGGTCGCGACGGCCGGACCAGCGCTGCCGCAGAATCTCCCGCCACGGGGCGCGCGCGGCGCGGGCGTAGAGGGGGTGATCGTTCTCAGGCGTCATCATGTCCTCCAGGCACGGTTGCGAAGCTGGACGGCTGCGGCTCGCCTCCACGCCACGCGTCGAGCGCACGCCGCGCGACGGGGCGCCCGGCGAGCTCCGCGTCGGCGTGCCGGTCGATCTCCACGAACAGCCGCAGGACGCCGTGACTCATCTCCCGGGCGAGCGCGGAGAGCAAGATGTCCACAGCCGTACGTTGCTGCTCGTCCCAGGCGGCCAGGCGACACCACTGGATCAGGTACCGGCAGGTCGTGTCGAACAGCGTCTCGTCGTCGAGGGCCCGGTGGACGAACGCGAGGATGGCGTCCGTGAACTCCCCGGCCCCGAGCAACTGTTCGTGGAACCAGCGGGGATCTTGCAGGAGGTAAGGGAACGAACCGAGCGACAACTCGGCGTCATGGCCGGTGCGGGCGGCCCACTCGGTCAAGTGGCGGAAGACCGTCCTCTGGTTGCCGGATGCGAACAGGTTGCGCAGTGCGGTGCGGATGCCCATGGCGATGGGGTATTCGTCGCCGTCCAGCCCTCGGTACGCTCGCCGCAGCAGCCGCATCGCCAGATCGGGGCGGGCGACACCGAAATCGGTCCCGCAGGCGTAGGCGACGGTGGAGCGGAGTTGGGGGCTGCGCCCGCTGCTCCATTCGTTGAGGCGGTGCTTGACCTCGCTCGCCAGGACCGGGTCCTCCGCCGCCATGCCCAAGGCGTACGCGGCGATGGTGCGGCTGGTCCGCCGGTCGGAACCGGCCAGCTTGCGGATGTGCAGGAGCGCGCGGCGGCCTCCGCCCCACCCGGCGGCCAGCCCCATGACACGGCCGACGGGCTGGGCCAGCTCGACCTCCTCGTGGGGGACGGTGTCCATCCAGTCGGTCAGCAGCCCGGACAACTGGCCGTACTCGCGCCACACATGCTTCAGCACGGCCTCTCCTTGCCGGTGCCGGGTGAACCGCACGGGCTCCATGGCGTAGGTGTAGCCCGAGCCCGTCCTGATCTCCCTGGGCGCCCGCTCGGCCCGTACGATCCGGAGCAGATCTTCGAGCGAACGCCGGAAGACGAACCGTGGGTTGGTACGGGGACCCTCCTGGCGGCTTCCGCCACCGCTGCCGTCGGCGCGGCCGGAGTCCTCCGGCAGCACCGAGCTCAGCCGTCCGTCCGCCAACGACAGAAGCCGCTCGGCCTCCTCCCGGACCACACGGTGGTCGAGCCCTTCGAAGACACACGTCGCCAGCAGGAAGGCGAGTCCGTCAGGGTCCTCGTGAAGCTTGCGCAACAACTCCGGGGCCTCATCCTCCGTGAGGAAGCTCAGGCGGTCGCGCAGGTCGCTGGCGTCCGGGACACCGTCGCCCGCCCCACACACCATGCCGACCAGTTCGGCCACTTGGGCCGGGACCAGTTCGGGGGCGAGCAACTCGTCCAGCAGACCCGGTTCCAGCCGGTCCAGCAACCGGTCGCGGTCCGCCGGGTCGGGCACCGCGGCTTCGAACCGGGCCTCGAAGACCGTGCGTGGTGGCGGGGGAACGCACCGTACCGGGGAGACGTGGAGATCGCGCTCCAGGGCCCGCACCAGCTCCGGGTCGTCCTGCAGCACGATCACCATGCGTGCGCCGGCATCGCTCAGCAACCGTCTCACATTGGCGACGAGTGCGGGCTTGAGCGGGTGCTTGGGAAGCAGGCCGTAGACCAGATAGCCGTGGGTCCCGGCATGGGTGGGGCGCCAGGAGGACAGGTCCACATCGCTGTCGAGCGCGCGCAGATCCTTACTGCCGCCGCTGTGACGGTGCAGGAGGTTCAGGGCCGCCGTGCGCCTTCCGGTACCCGACTCCCCGGTGAGGAACAGCAGGCCGGTGTCGAGTTCGGCCAGTGCGGTCGGGAACCACTCCGGCGTGGCGAACCCCGTCCGCGCCTCCAGCACTTCACGTTCTGGGATGGGACCTTCGTGCGCTTCCACACGTCGGCCGAGAGGACCGGGGGTACCGCTGCGGTTCTCCACGTGCTGATCGCCGTGGACCG
The DNA here is from genome assembly GCF_000240165.1 of Streptantibioticus cattleyicolor NRRL 8057 = DSM 46488. Lineage (NCBI taxonomy): Bacteria > Bacillati > Actinomycetota > Actinomycetes > Kitasatosporales > Streptomycetaceae > Streptantibioticus > Streptantibioticus cattleyicolor. Next base: position 3,109,161 of record NC_017586.1, on the reverse strand, counting down.
AGCCGGCGTTGATGTTTCCGTTCGGGGCGTAGATGACGTAGCGCCGGCCGTCCTCCGGCGGTAAGCCGGCCGGAGCGGTGAAGAGGTGATCGAACTCGTCGTGGTCAGGATCATCGTCGTCCGGATGCGGCGGAGGGGCTTCGGTGGGGTCGGAGGAGCCACCTCCGTCCCGCACCGCATCGGACCGGCCCTCCCCCGCGCTCACTGGCGACGCTCGTTCTTGTCGCCGTGGACCGTGTCGCCTTGGTTGCCGCGGACAGTGCCGGCCTTGTTCCCGCCGACGTGGTCGCCGCCGGTCCGGATGTTGCTGACGCTCTGGCCTCCGTGCACGGTGCCGGTGTTCACGTTGCCGCCGGGTGCCTTGTTCGTCACCGACCGGTTGGGCACCTGGCGGGAGGGCGTGGTGGGCCTGGCCGCGGTGTCCTGGACCACTTGGTCACCCAGGACGCGGCGGTCGTAAAGGTTGCCCGAAGGGGCGGGTACGTAGAGCCAGGCCCGCTGGTCGAACCGCTTGCCCTCGACGGTCGCCGGTACCTCGATGAAGTGGTCGGGGTGGCGGCCGGTGTACCCGCTCGCCACGGCGTCCTGGTGGCACCGGTCGGAGAGGATGGCGGCGACCTGGGTGGTGTGCTCGTTGGAGGCGGCGAGCATGGCCTTGACCGGACGCGAGTCGAGCAGCCGGTGGGTGTCGTTGCGCGGTGTGCCGTTGCCGTCGAACTCCGCCCCCGAGTCCGGCAGGGGCCCGATGTGAAGGCTGACCCTGAGGCGGATCCGCACCGCCCCGGTCGAGTGCACGTTGAACTCGGCCAGCACATCCTGAAGGATGTTGAGCCAGGGGTGGATCACCAACGGCATCCACCTGGGCTCGAAGCCGAACACGTAGCCGTCGCCGGTGGACGCCGGAAACCTGCGGTCGTCCCAGACCTCACCGATCCCGGCACGCTGGAGCGACACCCGGAGCAGTTCGGGGATGGCCTGGCTGATCACGCCGTGTTCGATGGCCGGATAGCCGGTGAAGTCCTTCGCGTCGACGGCCACGATTCCCCGGTAGGGCGGGAGGTGGCGGCTCCGTGTGTAGGAGCCGGCACCGGCTTCGGGTAACTGCGAGCTGAACTGTGACATCGAAACTCCTGTGCTTTCCCGGGTGGTTCGGTGCGTCAGAGCTTCGCGGGAAAGCGTGGGAGCGTGTGCTCGCCCAGTGCGCAATCGGAGTGACAGGCGTCACAAGGCGTTGCGGTGGTCGGCGGCGGCCCGTCTCAGCGCCGGCAGGTCTTCGATGACGATGCGTTTTCGACCCGCGCGTACCTGGAACGGCTCCAATTGGCAGAGGGCGGCGGTGATCGTGTTTCGCGAGGTGGCGAGGTACTGGGCCAGTTCGTCGCGGGTCAGGGCCAGTTCCAGCGGCTGGCCGGGTGAAGGGGTTGAGGGCTCGCAGATGTCCGCCAGGTAGGCCAAGGCCGCCGCCAGACGGGTCGGGACGTCACCACCCCCACGGGCGAGATCCGACTCCCTCAGCTTGGTGAGGGCATAGCGCACGAGTACGGGGAACAGGGAGTGCTCGGTGACGAAGCGGAGAAAGTCCGCCTTGCTCATGACCCCCACCGAGCAGTGTGAGATCGTCCGCACGCTGGCCGAGCGCACTCCGTCGTCCAGCACCGCGACTTCGCCCAGTAGTTCCCCCGGCCCACGGAACGCCAGGAGAGTGAGGCCGCCGTCGCGTTCGTGCCGGATCACCTTGGCCACGCCGCCACGCAGGACGAGCACGTGGGTACCGGGCTGGCCCTGGCGCAGGAGCGTGATGCCGGCCGGGTGCCGGCGCTCGTAGGTGTGGGCGAGCATGGCCGTCCAGACCGCGTCGCCGACGAGGCGGCGCAATGTCTGTCCTGAAGGCCCAGGCGATTCCGCCGCGCGACCGCTCATGCCAAGACTTTAGGGCGGCGGGAGCGGTGGGCAACCGGGTCTGCCGCTCTACAGCTCTACACCCCGATCCACTGTGATCTTCGCCACTTCACCCGGGTGGGGTCCGGCTACTTGCGCGTAGAGTCGGCGGTGCCCGGGGCGTCGAGGGCCGCTTCGTCCGGCGGGGCCGGGGTGGGGGCGGGGTCGGACGGGTGCTGGGTTGCGCAGATGTGCAACTGTTGGCGAGGATCGGGCGTCTGTTTGTTCGAGGTACCGCGACGCATGCGCCACCCCCACGTGCTGCCGTCGCAACGGTAAGCGCCGCGGCAGGCGGCTCGACCGCTAAAGGGTGAGGCATGGCCGACGTATCGCACCGCCGGAGGGCTTCGGCGGCGGGCCGGGACGGGGTTCCGCGTCCTCGGCGGGGCGGACGGACGGATGACGAGGCGCCGCCGGCCGAGGGGACGCGGCGGCGCGCGGCCGGACGCAGCCGGCGCAAGACACGCAAACGCAGCGCCAAGAAGATCATCGGGCTCACCGCGCTCGCCGTCGTGGTGATCGTGGCCGGCGCCGGGGTCTTCGTCTACGAGCACCTCAACGCCAACATCAAGTCGGTGGCGATAACCGGCGGCGGCCAGGAGAAGGCGGACGCCTTCGGCCGTACCCCCATCAACATCCTGGTGATCGGCTCCGACGGACGGAACAACGCCGCCGACTGCAAGATCGGCGGCGACTGCGGACCCGGCCAGAACGCCGACGTGGAGATGGTCGTCCACATCTCGGCCGACCGTTCCAACGCCACCGCGATGAGCGTCCCCCGGGACACCGTCACGCAGATCCCGTCGTGCACGGACGAGAAGACCAAGCAGAAGGAGCCGGGGTACACCGGCGCCATCAACAGCGCGTTGCAGTACGGGCCGGACTGCCAGGTGGCCGCCGTCCACCAGCTCACCGGCATCCCGATCGACCACTTCGCGATGATCGACTTCTCCGGCGTGGTGAGCATGTCGGACGCGGTCGGCGGGGTCCCGGTGTGCGTGGACAACAACGTCTACGACACCGACTCCCACCTCAAGCTCCGCCAGGGCAGCCACACCCTCCAGGGCATGGCGGCGTTGGAGTGGCTGCGCTCCCGGCACGCCTTCGGCACCGGCAGCGACCTCGGGCGCACCGAGACCCAGCACATGTATCTCGCCGCGCTGATGCGCAAGTTCAAGAGCGGCGGCACGCTGACCGACCCGGCCGCGCTCTACCGGCTCGCGGACGCGGCCACCAAGGCGCTCACCGTGGACACCGGCCTCAACAGCGTCTCCAAGCTGATCGGGTTCGCCGAGGACCTCGACAAGGTGCCGACCGACCGGATCACCTTCACCACCATGCAGACCGCGCCGGACCCCAACGACGACCAGAAGGTCGTGGTCGGCCCGGGGGCGCGCAGCCTGTTCCAGTCGATCATCGACGACCAGTCGCTGGCCGGCGGTGACAAGCCTGCCGCCGGCGCCCACCCGGGCGGTTCCGCCTCCACGCCCCCGTCGCCGTCCGCCCCGCCGGCCTCGCGGATCGCCGTACAGGTCAAGAACGCCGGCGGGGTCACCGGACGCGCGGCACGCATCGTGCAGCACCTGACCGACGAGGGCTTCAGCCAGGAGAGCGGCTACGGCGACGCCCCGGCGGCCTCGCGGACCACCGTCCGTTACGCCCCCGGCGGGCAGCCCGCGGCGCAGGTCGTCGCGCGCGCCCTCGGCATCCCCGCCGACCGGCTGCGGGAGGACGCCGCGGTCTCCTCGGTGACCGTGGTCGTGGGCTCCGACTGGGGCGGCGACACCAGCTTCCCGGCCTCCGGCGACGGCGCCTCGCACCCGCCGGTGGACACCAAGAAGGCGCTCTCCGACGCGCGCGCCCTCACCGCCGACAAGTCCGGCGGCTGCGCCAAGGTCAGCACCTTCCCCACGCTCAAGGTCAACGGCGTGTGGATGACGCCGATCAAGGCGTACGCGGTCTCGCCGGACGTGCCCGACTCGGCGCCGTGAGCCCCCGCCCGTCCGCCGCCGGGTGAGGTCAGCCGCGCGAGGTCAGCCGCGTGAGATCAGCCGCGTGAGATCAGCCGCGTGAGATCAGCCGCCCGTGGTCGCGCAGCCCGACGAGTGCGCCGGCGCGGCGGGGATCGGAGCCACCCCGGGCGCCCGGAAGTCCTGGCCGAGGGTGAGCGTCATCGGGTCCTTGGGTCCGCCGCGCGGGCTGGTGGGGCGCAGCGCGGCGGAGGGCAGCTTCATCGCGGCGGCCAGGGTGCGGGCCTGGTCGGCGTGGCCGGGGGCGTAGACCAGGGTGGTGGTCGCGGTGTGCGGCGCCGGGCCCCCGTTGCTGGTGCGCAGGAACCCCTCGGTGTTCTGCATCCAGCGCAGCACCGACTCGGCCTGGCCGAAGGTGCCGCTGCCGTTGAGTACGGTGACCCGCACGTCGATCGGCGCGGCCTTCGGCCCGGGACGGGCGGCCGGGCCGCCGTCGGCCGCCGGGGAGGCGGACGCGCACCCCGCCGACGCGGACGCGGCCGGACGCGCGTTCGCCGGGGTACCCGCGTCGTGCAGCAGGAAGTACGCTCCGCCGCCGCCCGCCGTGAGCAGCAGGACGGCCGCGCCCGCGACCCACGCTCCGCCGCCGCGCCGGGTGGCCGCGCGGCGGCGGCCCCGGACGCCGTGCCGGGTGGCCCGCCGGCCGCCGGACGCCGTGCTGCCCGGGCCGGACGGCGGCTCGCCGGCGGGACGTTCGTCCGGCCGCCGCAGCCGGTATTCGCCGAGCGCCGGATCGAACACCCACTGGTCGGCGGCGTCCAACCCCCCGGCGCCGTCGGCGCCTTGGCCGGACCCCGCCCAGGAGACGGGCTCTTCTGGTTCCACGCGATCCCCGGTCTGCACTGGCGGCCGGGCGGGCCGCCACGGTGGTCAACAGCGGTGAGCGTACGCCGACCACCTGTCGGCCGCGCCCCCGCCGCCGTTACCGGGGCCGGCCGCTGGTCAGCAGCGGCAGGCGGGCCGCCGATGTACCCAGTCCGGTGGGGCCGGCCGGCACGGCGCCGACGCCCGGGGCGCTCACACCGGTGCGCGGTCCGGGACGGTAGCGCAGTTCCGACTCCTGGTAGCGGTGGCAGCCCTGGTGCCAGGTGAGGATGCCGGCCATCCAGTTCTGGAGTTCGCGGACGTAGCCGTCGAGGATCCGGCGGACGTCAGCGGTGAGCTTCAAGTCGTCGTAGAGCACCGGGAGTTCATGGGCGGCGACGTGCTGGAACTGCTTCATCCGGGAGGTCATCAGGTCGTGGACGATGCCGAGCCCGGTGGGGTAGTCGCAGTTGAAGAAGTTCTGCACGACGAGGATGCCGTTGTGCACCTCGCCCTCGAACTCGATCTCCTTCTGGTAGGAGAAGACGTCGTTGAGCAGGCATGCGTAGTCGACCGCGGAGTTCTCCAGCGACCGGATCGGGCCGCTGGCGTAGACCTCCGGCGGAACCCGTCGGCCGTGCTGGATGCGGCACAGGGCCATGGTGAGGTCGGCGCCGAACGTCCGGCGGCGCATCTCGATGTAGTCGACCGGGTCGGGGATGCGGTTCTGCGCCTGGTTGGCCAGCTCCCACAGCCAGCTCTCGGTCATGACCTCGACGGAGGTGCGGAGGGCTTGCCGGTTCTCGGTGGTCATGGGGCCGGCGGTACGGGCCCACAGGTCGGCGAGGCCGCGTTCGAGCGGGGTGGCGGGCGGCGGGGTGGCGGAGGCGCCGATCGGCATGAAGGCCGACAGCCGGTCGTTGCACGCCTTGGCGCCGGCCAGGTCGCGGGTGCGGCCGAAGACCACGGGGAAGTAGTCGTCCCCGTAGGTGCCCCAGGTCAGCCACTGGGAGGCGAGGTCGAGCGCCTCGGGCGGGGCGTCCGGGTTGATGCCGGCAGCGCACAGCGGGAAGTCGAAGGCGTGCAGCTTGTGCTCGTCCCACAGGTGTCCGCCGAGGAGTTCCGGCAACGGCTCCAGCATGCCCATCCGGTGTCCCCACGCCACCGTGGCCCGGCGCGCGGTCGGCAGGTGCGGGTTGAGGGTGGTGGGGAACGGCATGTGGAAGGCGGGCAGCCGGGAGGGGCCGACCCGCTGGTGGGGTACGTGGGTGAAGGCGCGGACCCGTCCGGCGCCGACGCGTCCGGTGGTCAGCCGCAGATCGGCCGCCGAGGTGCCCGGGCCGCCGATGGCGAACGGGGACCAGCGGGTGGCGGCGGCCGGCGCCGCGCCGCCGTTCATGTAGCGGCTGGAACGCATGTGCCATTCGTGGCCGCCCGACTGCCAGTCCTGGAGGCCCTTGACGTACGCCATGACGTCCGCGCACGATTTCGGGTCGATCCCCTTTTCCAGCAGCAGCGGCGGGACTTCGGTGAGCGCGGTGTTCTCGAATTGCTGAAGGCGTGAGGTGAGCAGGTCGTTGACGGAGTCGGCGGCCTCCTGCGTCGTGCAGTGCAGGAATTTCTCCAGGACCAGGACGCCGTTGCTGAATTCACCCTCCTCCTCGGTCTCGCGCTGGTAGGAGAAGAGGTCGTTGCGCAGATGGACGCCGTCCGCGAAGCTGTCCCGCAGAACGCGCATCGGCCGTGAATCGGCGATGACGTCGGGCACCTCGGCGCCGACCGCGAATTCCACCAGCCCGGCCGACCAGGGGGCGCCGCCGACCTTGCGGCGCATTTCGATGTATTCGACCGGGTTGGGCACCCGGTCGGCGTTGATGTTGGACAGCTCCCAGAGCGACTCGTTGAGCAGGTTGGCGGTGCTCTCGGCGAACCGGGTCCGCCACGCCAGGGACATCGAGGGCACGGTGCGGGCCCACAGGTCGGCCAGCCCGGCCTCCACCGGGTTCGTCGGCTCCGGGAACCCGGCCGCCAGATCCATGGGCATGAATTCCGGCAGCCGGTCGAGGTACGCCTTTCCGCCGGCCCGGTCCTGCGAGCGTTTGAACGTCTCCAGGAAATGGTCGTCGAAGAAGAACACCCAAACGTACCAGTCGGTCACCAGGGAAAGCTTCGGCCCCGTCGTGTCCGGGTGCGTGTAGGCGCACAGCAAGGCGTAGTCATGGGATTCCAGATCGTGCTCGTCCCAGATTCCCGACCCCTCCAGCATGCCCATGTCGCGGGCCCACTGTTTGGTGTGGGTCCGGGCCTCTTCGAGATTCGGGTTGAGGCGGGCCGGGTACGGCATGTAGAAATCCGGCAACTCAAAAGGCTGGGTCACGGCCTTCGGCCTTTCACGCGGCGGCACGGCACCGCTCAAGCTACCCGTGGGCGCGGTGGGGTATCCGGATGTCCGGATTAGTCATACCGTAATACCGATTGATTCGGCCAGGAGTGTTTCACGTGAAACACGCGGTGCCGGGATGGGGCGGGGCCGCGTCCTGGGCAGGGCCGCGTCTGGGGCGGGGCCATGTTTCACGTGAAACGCGCGACCGCCTCCACCACGCGCCCCGCGCCGTCCTCCGCCGCCATGCCCTCGGCCACGGCTTCGGCCCGGCGGCGGTACGACGCCACGGTCACCGCCTCGCGGATCGCCGCGCCGAGCCGGTCGCCGGTGAGCCCGGCGGCCGGCAACGGGGCGGTGGCGGCGCCCACGGCCCCCGCGCGGTGCGCCCAGAACGGCTGGTCGGCGGTGACCGGCACCGGCACCACCGGGACCCCGGCGCGGAGCGCGGCGGCCGTGGTGCCGGCGCCGCAGTGCTGGACCACCGCGGCCAGGTGCGGGAAGAGCAGGCTGTGCGGTACGTCGCCGATGGTGATCACCTCGTCCCCGGCCACCTCCAGCCCCGCCCAGCCGGCCTGCACCACCCCGCGCACCCCGGCCCGCCGCAGCGCCTCGCCGGCGATGGCGCTCAGCCGTTCCCCGTCCCCGCCGCCCATGCTGCCGAACCCCACGAAGACCGGCGGCTCCCCGGCCGCCAGGAACTCCCGCAGCCGCGCGGGCAGTTGGTGATCGGGGGCGACGTACGGCCACCAGGTGCCCACCACGTCGTGGCCGTCCGGCCAGTCGGCCGGGCGGGGTACCAGCAGCCGGCTGAAGCCGTGCAGCACCGGCCGGCCCGCCGCCTCCCGCCGCAGCCGGGCGGCCCGGGCGGTCGACGGGGGCAGCCCCAGCCGCCGTCGCAGGTCCCGCACCGCGTCCTCGTACAGCCGGTCCACCACCCGCAGCGCCAGGCGCCCCGCGGCCCGGTTGCCCCAGCGGCCCAGTGACCGCGCCCCGCCCAGCGGGGGAGCGAACTCGCCGGTGGGCGTGGCGGGTTGGAGACGCGTCCCCAGGTACGGGATGTCCATCGCCTCGGCCACGTGTGCCCCCAGCGGCTCCGTGGTGGCCGACAGCAGGAGCAGGTCGGCGCCGGGTTCGGCGGCCTGGGCGACCCCCTCGGCCAGCTTCCGGACGAACGCGCCGGCGCCGCGCATCCCGGTCCGCCGCCCGCCGCCGTCCCGGTCCGCCGCGTCGTCCGGCGTACGCGGGTCCCCGGGCAGGTCGCGGAAGGCCAGCCCGCACCCCTTCACCATCTCCGCGAAGCCGCTGTGCGTGGCCAGCGCCACCTCGTGGCCGGCCTCCCGCAGCCGGGCCCCGATCCCCGTGTAGGGGGCGACGTCCCCCCGGGAACCGGCGGCCATGATCAGAACACGCAAGGGAACTCCTCAACTCGGGTCGGCGCGGCCCGGCCGTTCGCGTGCCGCGTTGGCGTGGATCGCGGTGTGCAGGAAGGCGGCGAGGCCGGGACGTTGTTCGGTGGCGGGAACGACCAGCGCGAAGGCGCGCGGATCGGTGACGTAGTCGTCGGCGAGACGGCGGTGCATCGGATACGGGCAGGAGGTGAACCACCTGCTGATGTGGCCGCGGTGCTCCTCGGCCAGCTCCATGGCGGCGGGCCCGTCGGCGGCCGCCCCGGAGTCGAAGACGGCCAGCAGCCGCTGCCGCCAGTCGGCGGCTTCGGCCATCAGCTCCCGCCAGTCCTCCTTGGTGTGCGCCGCGGCCCGTGACATCGCCTGCCGGTAGCGCTCGCTGTCGCCGTACCGGGCCTCGGCGTCGGAGACGTAGGTGAGGTCGAAGCCGACCTCGCCGAAGACCTCGAACCGTTCCTCGGGGGAGAGCCGGACCCCGGTGCGCTCCACCGCCATGGCGCGTTCGGCGACCTCGACCAGCCGCCGCAGCCGGGCGATCTGCTCGGTCAGCGCCCGGTGGCGGGCCCGCAGGTGATGCACCGCGTTGGCCTGCGGATCCTTCATGATCTCGGCGATCTCCTCCAGCGGGAACCCGAGTTCGCGGTAGAACAGGATCTGCTGGAGCCGGGCGAGGTCGCCGTCGTCGTACCGCCGGTACCCGGCCGGGCTGCGGTCGTCCGGGGTCAGCAGCCCGGTCCGGTCGTAATGGTGCAGCGTCCGCACCGTGACCCCGGTGAACGCCGCCACCTGCCCCACCGAATAGCCCATCGCCGTCACCTCTCGCTCGCTCGCTCGGAGTCTCAAGGCTGACGCTACGTAGGGGTCAAGTACGCGGTAAGGACGCCGTGCGGTGGCCGTCGGCGGGCCGGCTGGCAGGATCGGAGGGGGAACGCGGACGGAAGGGACGGCGGCGATGGCGACGACACTGCGACTCGCGCAGCGACCGGAGGCCGACGCGCTGCTCGGCCGCAGCCCGCTGGCCGCGCTCGTCGGCATGCTGCTCGACCAGCAGATCCCGATGGAGTGGGCGTTCACCGGCCCGTACACCATCGCGCGGCGGATGGGCGGCGACGACCTGGACGCCCACGAGATCGCCGCCGCCGACCCCGAGGAGTTCGCCGCCCTGCTGTCGGCCAAGCCCGCGGTCCACCGCTACCCCGGCTCGATGGCCAAACGGGTGCAGCAACTGTGCCGGTACCTCGTCGAGCACTACGACGGGGACGCCGCCGCCGTCTGGCGCGACGCCGCCACCGGCCACGAACTCCTCGCCCGCCTCGTCGACCTCCCCGGCTTCGGCAAGCAGAAGGCGCAGATCTTCCTCGCCCTCCTCGGCAAACAACTCGGCGTCACCCCCGACGGCTGGCGCGAAGCCGCCGGCCCCTACGGCGAACCCGGCTCCCGCCGCTCCGTCGCCGACATCACCGGCCCCGAATCCCTGGCCGAAGTCCGCGCCACCAAACAGGAAGCGAAACGTGCCGCCAAGGCGGCACGGAAAAAGCCCTGACCCGACGGCTCCGGCCTGGCGGTGCCATGGCCGCCGGGGCTCCCGCCCGGCGCGCTCCCGGTGGCGCCCCGGCGCAGGCCCCGGCGCCCCGCCCGAGCGCGCGCCCAGCGCGCGTTCCGCCTACGAGGGGGCGCCCGGCGTACACGTCGGCGCCGGGTCCGTGGCGTGCGGCCCGGCGTCCGCGGGGAGAGTTCGGCGCAGGCGCGTGACGAACCGGGGCACCGCGCTGACCTGGGGTGGAAGGGGTGCACGAGCCTCGGGGGGACCGGTGGGGAGCGGGCGGCGGGTCACTGTTGTCGGTGTCCCCGGATATCGTCGTAAGCGTGTCCCTCGCTCTGTACCGCCGCTATCGTCCCGAGACCTTCGCCGAGGTGATCGGGCAGGAGCACGTCACCGACCCGTTGCAGCAGGCGCTGCGCAACAACCGGGTCAACCACGCGTACCTGTTCAGCGGCCCGCGCGGCTGCGGCAAGACCACCAGCGCCCGCATCCTCGCGCGCTGCCTCAACTGCGAGCAGGGGCCCACCCCGACCCCGTGCGGCGAGTGCCGTTCCTGCCAGGACCTGGCGCGCGGCGGACCCGGCTCCATCGACGTCATCGAGATCGACGCGGCCTCCCACGGCGGTGTGGACGACGCCCGTGACCTGCGGGAGAAGGCGTTCTTCGGTCCCGCCTCCAGCCGCTACAAGATCTACATCATCGACGAGGCGCACATGGTCACCCCGCAGGGCTTCAACGCCCTGCTGAAGGTGGTCGAGGAGCCGCCCGAGCACCTGAAGTTCATCTTCGCCACGACCGAGCCCGAGAAGGTCATCGGCACCATCCGGTCGCGTACCCACCACTACCCCTTCCGGCTCGTCCCCCCCGGCACGCTGCGCGACTACCTCGCGGAGGTCTGCGGCCGCGAGTCGATCCCGGTGGAGGAGGGCGTCCTGCCGCTGGTCGTCCGGGCCGGCGCCGGCTCGGTGCGTGACTCGATGTCGGTCATGGACCAGCTGCTGGCCGGCGCGGGCGCGGACGGCGTGACGTACGCGATGGCCACCGCGCTGCTCGGGTACACCGACGGCGCGCTCCTCGACGACGTGGTGGACGCCTTCGCCGCGGGTGACGGCGCAGCCGCCTTCGGGGTGGTCGACCGGGTGATCGAGGGCGGCCACGACCCCCGCCGGTTCGTCGCCGACCTGCTAGAACGCCTGCGGGACCTGGTGATCCTCGCGGCGGTCCCGGACGCCGGCGAGAAGGGGCTGATCGACGCCCCGGCCGACGTGGTGGAACGGATGACGGCCCAGGCCGCGGTCTTCGGCGCCGCCGAGCTGAGCCGCGCGGCCGACGTGGTCAACGCCGGGCTCACCGAGATGCGCGGCGCCACCTCGCCCCGCCTCCAGCTGGAGCTGATCTGCGCCCGGGTGCTGCTGCCCGCCGCCTACGGGGACGAACAGTCGGTCCAGGCCCGGCTCGACCGGCTGGAGCGCCAGGCGCTCGCCGGCGGCCTCGCGGCCGGTGCCGGCCCGGCTCCTTCGGTGGGGTACGAGCCGGTGGGCCACGCCCCGGGCGCGGCGGCGGCCCGCGCGGCCGTGCGCCCCCAGCCCGCCCCCGAGCCGGCCCCCGCGCCCCCGGCCCCGTCCGCCTCGGCCCCGTCCGCCCCGGCGCCGACGCCCGCCCCCGAACCGCGGGCACCCCAGCCCCCGGCCGCCCCGGAGCAGGCCCCCGCCGCCTCCGCCCCGGGCGCCTGGCCGACCGCCACCGCCCCGGCGGCCCAGCCCGCGCGGACCCCGGCGCCCGGCGCCTGGCCCACCGCCACCGCACCCGGCTCCGCCGCGCCGTCGCCCGCCGCCGAACCCGGACGCCGGCCCGGAGCCTGGCCCACCGCGGCCCCGGCCGGCGGCGGCGCCCCCGTACCCCCGGCGCAGCCCGCGCAGCCGCCCGCCGCCCCGGCCCCCGCCCCTTCGGCGGCGGCCCCGGTCGGCGACCCCTCCCGGGTGCGGCAGATGTGGCCGGACATCCTGGAGGCGGTCAAGAACCGGCGCCGTTTCACGTGGATCCTGCTCAGCCAGAACGCCCAGGTGGTCGGCTTCGACGGCAGCACGCTCCAGGTCGGCTTCGCCAACCCCGGCGCCCGGGACAGCTTCGTGAACGGCGGCAGCGAGGAGGTGCTGCGCCAGGCCGTCGGCGACCTGCTCAACGTGGAGTGGAAGATCGAGGCCGTGGTGGACCCCTCGGGCGGTGCGGGCTCCCCGGCCGCCGGCCCCGCGGGTCCGCCGGGCGGCGGCTACGGCGGAGCGGGCGGCCCCGGAGGCTTCGGCGGCGGCGCCCCCGCCCGCCGTCCCGCCCCCGACCGGCCCGCCGCCCCGCCGACGGCCGCGCCCCCGGCCCCGCCCGCCCCGGCCCCGTCCGGCCCGGCCGCCGAGGAGCCGCCGCCGGTCTCCATCGAGGACGACATCCCGCAGGAGGACGACCCCGATCTCGACGACACCGCGCTCTCCGGCCACGAACTCTTCGTCCGCGAACTGGGGGCCACGGTGATCGAGGAGATCACCCACGACTGAGCGCACCACCGGGGCCACCACCGCACCCGCACCCCGCACGTACCGGCCCGGGGGTGGCGCGCACCGGGCCCCGAGCACGTAGGCTCGCCTTACCGCACACGTTCGGACGTTGCGTTGCAGACGTTGTCGTACACGGCAGGAGCGATCCAGTGATGCCCGGTGGTCAGCCGAACATGCAGCAACTGCTGCAGCAGGCGCAGAAGATGCAGCAGGACCTCGCCGCGGCCCAGGCCGAGCTGGCCGAGGCGCGGATCGAGGGGAGCGCGGGCGGCGGCCTGGTGAAGGCCACCGTCAGCGGGGCCGGCGAGCTGGTCGGCCTGGTCATCGACCCCAAGGCGGTCGACCCGGAGGACACCGAGACGCTGGCCGACCTGGTGCTGGCCGCGGTGCGGGACGCCAACGCCTCCGCGCAGGCGGTCCAGCAGGACAAGCTCGGCCCGCTCGCCCAGGGCCTCGGCGGCGGCCAGATCCCCGGCCTCCCGTTCTGACCCGTCCGACCTGCGGAAACGCGCCCCCACCCGCGGTGGCGCGGAGATGTCCGGCCGGGGAAATCCCGGCGGACATCGTCTCCGGGCGGACGAGGAGCGGGTCGGCGTAGAAGAATGAGGCAGGTACGGGGTCGGTACGTACCCCGGGGCAGGACGCCCCGCGCGGGCGGCCACCACGGTGCCGCACCCGTAGGGACACGAAGGAAGAAGGCGTTCGGTGTACGAAGGCGTGGTCCAGGACCTCATCGACGAGCTGGGCAGGCTGCCCGGCGTGGGGCCCAAGAGCGCGCAGCGGATCGCCTTCCACGTCCTTCAGGCCGACCCGGCCGATGTGCGCCGGCTGGCGCACGCGCTCGCCGAGGTCAAGGAGAAGGTCCGGTTCTGCGCGGTGTGCGGCAACGTCGCCCAGGAGGAACGGTGCCGGGTCTGCCAGGACCCGCGCCGCGACCCCGCGGTGATATGCGTCGTGGAGGAGCCCAAGGACGTCGTCGCCATCGAGCGGACCCGTGAGTTCCGTGGCCGTTACCACGTACTGGGCGGCGCCATCAGCCCCATCGAGGGCGTCGGCCCGGACGACCTGCGGATCCGGGAGCTGCTGGCCCGGCTCGCGGACGGCACGGTGACCGAGCTGATCCTGGCCACCGACCCCAACCTGGAGGGCGAGGCCACCGCCACCTATCTGGCGCGGATGATCAAGCCCATGGGACTGAAGGTCACGCGGCTGGCCAGCGGGCTCCCCGTCGGCGGCGACCTGGAGTACGCCGACGAGGTGACGCTGGGGCGTGCCTTCGAAGGGAGACGACTGCTCGATGTCTGACACTGCGGTGCGCAACGACCCCGGCCGCCCGGCGACGGCCGCGCCCCCGGTCCCCCGCGTCCCGAGGCGTTCGGAGGCACCGGACGACTTCGCGGTGCAGATCGCCGACCAGATCGAGAGCTTCATCGTGGCCGTCCGTGAAGTGGCCAAGGGTGACGAGCCGGCGAGCGCGGTGCCCTTCCTGCTGCTGGAGGTCTCCCAGCTGATGCTCGCCGGCGGCCGGCTCGGCGCCCACGAGGACATCGTCCCCGAGGAGCGCTACGAGCCGGACGCGGGCCCCGAGCCCGACGCCGACGAGCTGCGCGAGCGGCTGGCGGCGCTGCTGGAGCCGGTGGACGTCTACTCGGAGGTCTTCGACCCGTACGTGCCGCGCAGCGTGCCGGTGGCCTGCCGGATCTCCGACGACCTGGCGGACGTGGTCACCGACCTCACGCACGGCCTGGCGCACTACAAGGAGGGCCGGGTCTCCGAGGCGCTGTGGTGGTGGCAGTTCTCCTACCTGTCCAACTGGGGTCCGACCGCCAGCGCCAGCCTGCGGGCGCTCCAGTCGCTCGTGGCCCACGTGCGGCTGGACTCGCCGCTGGAGGAGCTGGACGGGCTGGACACCGACGGCCAGTCCGAGGACGGTGACGAGCGCCTCGCCGAGGAGGCCGGCCGGGTGATGCGCGCCGAGCTGGCCGTGCCGTTGCGGCTGGCGGACCCGGACGGGCAGCGCTGAGCGGGGCCCCCGCACCCGGGGGCCGACGTGAGCTGGGCCACGGTTCCGTGTGAGCGGGCGGCGAGCGGGCAGGCATCGCCGCTGAGCGGGTGGGCCTTGGCCCACCGGTCGTGCCCCACCGGTCATGGCGTGAGCGGAACGTCTCACCATGTGATACATAACGGGCGGATCCGGCCCGCTCGTTAGACTGAGCCGACCGCATACCCCCGTACCGGGGGACTGGGGCAGCCCCCAGAAGACACAGTTGCGAGGAGCGCACGTGGGCCTTGTCGTGCAGAAGTACGGCGGCTCCTCCGTTGCGGATGCCGAGGGCATCAAGCGCGTTGCCAAGCGAATCGTCGATGCCAAGAAGAGCGGCCACCAGGTGGTCGTCGTGGTGTCGGCGATGGGCGACACGACGGACGAGCTGATCGATCTCGCCGAGCAGGTATCCCCGATCCCTGCCGGGCGCGAGTTCGACATGCTGCTGACCGCCGGAGAGCGGATCTCCATGGCACTGCTGGCGATGGCGATCAAAAACCTCGGGCACGAGGCGCTGTCGTTCACCGGTAGCCAGGCGGGTGTGATCACCGACTCGGTCCACAACAAAGCGCGGATCATCGACGTCACGCCGGGCCGGATCCGGGACGCCCTCGACGCCAACGCCATCGCGATCGTGGCCGGCTTCCAGGGGGTCTCCCAGGAGAGCAAGGACATCACCACGCTGGGCCGCGGCGGCTCGGACACCACCGCGGTGGCCCTCGCCGCCGCGCTCGACGCCGAGGTGTGCGAGATCTACACCGACGTGGACGGCGTCTTCACCGCCGACCCGCGGGTGGTGAAGAAGGCCCGCAAGATCGACGAGATCCCCTACGAGGACATGCTCGAACTCGCGGCCAGCGGCTCCAAGGTGCTGCACCTGCGCTGCGTCGAGTACGCCCGCCGCTACAACATCCCGATCCACGTCCGGTCCTCGTTCTCCGGACACGTGGGTACGTGGGTGCGCAACAAGGCTGAAGGAGAAGAGCAAGCCATGGAGCAGGCGATCATCTCGGGCGTCGCCCACGACACCTCCGAGGCCAAGATCACGGTCGTCGGCGTGCCGGACAAGCCGGGCGAGGCCGCGACGATCTTCCGCACCATCGCCGACGCCGAGATCAACATCGACATGGTGGTGCAGAACGTCTCGGCCGCGGCCACCGGGCTGACCGACATCTCCTTCACCCTGCCCAAGACCGACGGTCACAAGGCCATGGAGGCGCTGACCAAGGCCAAGGGGCAGATCGGCTTCGACTCGCTGCGCTACGACGACCAGATTGGCAAGGTCTCGCTGGTCGGCGCCGGTATGCGCACCAACCCCGGGGTCACCGCCGCCTTCTTCGAGGCGCTCTCCAACTCCGGCGTCAACATCGAGCTCATCTCGACCTCCGAGATCCGCATCTCGGTGGTCACCCGTGCCGACGACGTCAAGGCCGCCGTGCAGGCCGTGCACAGCGCCTTCGGCCTGGACAGCGAGACCGACGAGGCGGTCGTCTACGGCGGGACCGGACGATGACCCCGGCGGGCCGCACCGGCCCGACGCTGGCCGTGGTCGGCGCCACCGGTGCGGTCGGCGCCGTCATGCTCGGCCTGCTCTCCTCCCGCCAGGACGTCTGGGGCGAGATCCGGCTGATCGCCTCGCCGCGTTCGGCCGGCCGCAAGCTGGTGGTGCGCGGCGAGGAGGTCGAGGTGGTCGCGCTCGACGAGGCCGCCTTCGACGGCGTCGACGTGGCCATGTTCGACGTACCCGACGAGGTCTCCGCGCGGTGGGCGCCGATCGCCGCCGCCAAGGGCGCGGTCGTGGTGGACAACTCGGCGGCGTTCCGGATGGACCCGGACGTGCCGCTGGTGGTCCCCGAGGTCAACGCGGCGGCGGCCCGCATCCGTCCGCGCGGCATCATCGCCAACCCCAACTGCACCACGCTGTCGATGATCGTGGCGGTCGGCGCGCTGCACGCCGAGTTCGGCCTGACCGAGCTGGTGGTCTCCTCGTACCAGGCGGCCTCCGGCGCCGGCCGGCCCGGCGTCGACACGCTGCGCGACCAGCTCACCAAGGTCGCCGCGGACCCGTCGCTGGGCACCCAGCCCGGCGACGTGCGCCGCGCGGCCGGCGACTTCGGGCCCTTCCCGGCCCCGCTGGCGCTCAACGTGGTGCCGTGGGCGGGCTCCCTCAAGGACGACGGGTGGACCTCGGAGGAGCTGAAGGTCCGCAACGAGTCCCGCAAGATCCTCGGCCTGCCCGGCCTGCGGGTCAACGCCACCTGCGTACGCGTCCCGGTGGTCACCGCGCACTCGCTCACCGTGCACGCGCGGTTCGAGAACGAGGTGACGGTGACCGCCGCCCACGACCTGCTGCGGGCCGCGCCCGGCGTCGTGGTCTGCGACGACCCGGCCGAGGGCGAGTTCCCCACCCCGGCCGACGTGGTGGGCACCGACCCCACCTGGGTGGGCCGGGTGCGCCGGGCGCTGGACGACCCGTACGCCCTGGAGCTCTTCCTGTGCGGCGACAACCTGCGCAAGGGCGCGGCGCTCAACACGGCGCAGATCGCCGAGCTGGTCGCGGCGGAGCTTTTGTGAAGAAGGTGTGACGAAGTCGCTGGTCTGTACCGCTTGATGTGAGCCCGCCTCACGTCCGACAATTTCGCTCCCCGCCTTACCGCAACCGGCAGTTGGGCGGGGAGCGTCTTTGGGCCGGGGAAGCCGGGGCAGCGGGGATGGGTCGGTTCACATGGGTTTCTCGTACAACCCTGCCGGGGATACGGGCGTCCAACAGTCGTGGCAGAGGTATTCGGCGTCCAACCCGCCCTGGCGGGCGGCCTGGGCAGCGCCCTCGGCGGTGCGACGGCGGCCCCCGCGCGTCCGCGTACCGCTCCCTCCGGCGGTCTGCCGGTGATCGCCCCCTGGCCGGTCACCCGGCTCGCCCCGGAATCCCCGGCCGTGAGCGGTACTGACGACACGATGGCCGCGGGCACCACGGTCGACCACCTCACCGAGACCTACCGGGCCCACTACCGGTCGCTGCTGGGCCTCGCCGCGCTCCTGCTGGACGACACAGCCTCCTGCGAGGACGTGGTCCAGGAGGCGTTCATCCGGGTGCACTCCGCCCGCAGCCGGGTCCGGGAACCGGAGAAGACCCTCGCCTACCTGCGCCAGACCGTGGTCAACCTGTCCCGGTCCGCGCTGCGCCGCCGCATCCTGGGGCTGAAGCTGCTGTCCAAGCCGATGCCGGACATGGCCAGCGCCGAGGAGGGCGCCTACGAGCAGCTGGAGCGCGACCAGCTGATCCGCTCCATGCGCGGACTCCAGCGCCGCCAGCGCGAGGTGCTGGTGCTGCGCTACTTCGCCGACATGACCGAGGCCCAGGTCGCCGAGACCCTCGGGATATCGATCGGCTCCGTCAAGGCGTACGGTTCCCGTGGCATAGCCGCGTTGCGGGTCGCCATGGAGACCCCCGCATGAACCGCCCCGGCCCCGACCAACCCCACGGCATGGCCCACGAAGACCACCACCCCGGCCCGGCCGGCGAACGCCCCGAGGACGACCTCGACCTGCGCCACCTGCTGCGCCAGGCCGTCGACGGCATCGAGCCGGCCCCGCACGCCCTGGAACGGCTCCGGCAGGCGGTCCCCGCCCGGCGTACCCGGCGCCGGCAGGCCATGGTGGGCGCCGCCGCCGGAGTGCTGCTGATCGGCACCGCGGTGCCCGCCGTGGTGCACGCCACCGGTGCCGACGACACCCCGGTGACCACGGCCGCCGCCGCCTCCGGCCCGCGTGCGCGGACCACCGGTCCCGGCGGCCCCGGCCCCGCCGAACAGGGCGCGACCGGTGGCGGCCCGGTGGGCCCGGCCGGCGGCGTCCTGCCCAGCGCCGGCGGCTCCGCCCCGGCCTCCCCGGCCCCCTCCTCCGGCGCCCCGGACGCACAGCCCGGCAAGAGCCGGCCGCCCGCCGCCACCATGGCGGCCACCTCGCCCACCTGCACCGCCCCCCAGCTCGGCAAGGGCTCCGCGCAGACCGGCTCACCCGACCGCGCCGGCCGGATCCGCGGGGCGTTCCGGGTGGTCAACGTCTCCGACCTGAGCTGTACGGTCGGTGGCGGTGGCGAGATCACGGTCACCGCGCAGGGCGCCGCCGACCCCACCAAGGTCCAGGTCGTCGACCACACCGCCGGCGACCCGGCCACCGATCTCCCCGACCCGGCCACCGCGCCGGACAGCCTGATCCTGCCGCCCGGCAAGGCGTACCAGGTGCAGTTCGAATGGGTGCCCTCCAACTGCGCCAGCAGCCCCCCGCCCGCCTCCGGCGGCTCCGGCGACCACAACACGCCCGGCACCACCACCGGCGACACCCCCGCCCAGCACCCCGACACCCCCGCCGACGGCACCACCACCGCCCCACCCGCCCCCACCGCCGCCGTCACCCTCGCCCACATCCCCGACGGCTCCACCCAGCCCGCCGCCACCACCACCCTCCCCACCCCCTGCGCCGGCACCCTCTACCGCACCCCCCCACTCCCCACCCCCTGACCACCGCCGCCCCGATACGCACGTCGACGCCCCCCGTGGCCCCGGGCGCGTGGTCCGGCCCCGCTGATGCGTCGGCACCGCACCGCCCGCTACGCCCCGGTACGTGGTCGGACCCTGTCTGATGCGCGTCCACCGCGCCCTGCCCCGGCTCGCCGGTACGTCGGCGGCCCTCGCCGTGGTCCCGGCTTCGCCGGTGGGTGCGCGGGCTTGCCGCGCCGCGTCGTGCTGGTCGCGTCCCGCTTGGGCGGCTCCCGGCGCCGTGCCCGGCTCCGCCGGTGTGCGGCCACCGTGCGCCCGCTGCGCTCCCGCCCCGCCCGCCGCGCCCCGGCCGGGTGGCCCCGGGCGCGTGGTCTGGCCCCCGCCGATGTGCGGCCACCGTGCCGCCGCTGCGCTCCGTCCCGGCGGTCCCGTCGTAGTTGCTTCGCCGGTGGCCACACGACGCCGCCGCACCGTGCCGCTCACCGCGCCCGACGGACGGCCCCGGCGCCGCGGCTCGGCTCCGCCGGTACGGTGGCGGCCCCGGCGCGTGGCCGGGCCCGTCCGGTGCCGTTGGGCACGGCCTACGGCATCGTGCCGCTCGGCCCGGCCGGGCAGGCCGCACCACGTAGCGTCCGTTGCGCGCTGCCGCTCGCCGAGCCCGGCCTGGTGGTCGCGGCGCGTGGTCCGGTCCCGCCGGTGGGTGCGGGGGTTGCCGCATCCGTGCTGCTCGCCGCGCCCGAGTAGGCGACCGCCCCGCATGGTCCAGCTCGACGGTGGGTGTAGGGGGGCGCCCCGCGTCCCGGCTCGGCGCTGGGTGTGCGGACGCCGTCTGCGGCATCGTGCCGCTCGCCACGTCCCGGTCGGGTGGCGCGGCGCGTGGCCCGGCTCCGCCGGTACGTGCGCCGCACCGCGTGGTGCTCACCGCTCCCACCGCGCCATGCGCGGGCACCGCGCCGTCCGGCGCGCCCCGCCCGATCGGCTCGCCGCCGCTCCGGCCCCGCCGGTGGCCACGCGAGCCCGCCGCGCCCCGCCCCGGCAGGGCCACCGCCGTCGCCCCCGGCCCCGCCGGAACACCGGCGGCCCCGCCCCCACCGCCCGGCCCCGCCGGTGGCCACGCGAGCCCGACGCGTCATGCCGCCCGCCGGGCGACTCCGGCGCCGCCCGGCGGCCCGGCCCCCCGCGAGGGCGGCCCGCGGCTTCGCCGCCACCGCCCGGCCCCGCCGGGGCGGGGCCGGGCAGGTCCCGTACCGTTGAGGCGTGTACCGGTTCCTGCTGACCCCGCGATGGTTGGGGATCTCGCTCTTCGCGTTGCTGGCGATTCCGTTCTGCGTGTTCATGGGGACGTGGCAGTTGGGCCGGTTCGATGCGCGGGTGGAGGCGCATCACACGGCGCAGCGGGAGCCGGCTGCCGGGTCGCGGGCGCCGGTGCCGCTGCGGAGTCTGCTGCCGGGGACGGGGACGCCGGTGAACCAGGCGACCGTCGGCCGGCCGGTGACCGTCAGCGGGGAGTACGACGCGGGCCACCAGTTGCTCGTACCGGACCGGCAGCTCGACGGGCGGCAGGGGTTCTACGTGCTGACCCCGGTGCGTACCTCGGGCGGGGCGGTCGCCGTGGTGCGGGGATGGCTGCCCGGGGACGCCGGGCACCCCGGGGCCGTACCGGCTCCGCCCGCGGGGCGGGTCACGGTGACCGGCACGTTGCAGGCGTCCGAGAACCCCGGCGACCCGGGGGTGGTCTCCGGCGGCCTGCCGGCCGGGCAGCTCGGCATGATCAGCACCGCGTCGCTGGTCAACATGGTGCCGTACCGGCTCTACGACGGCTGGGTCACCCTCTCCGCCACCACCGCCCCGCTCAAGCCGGTGCCGCCGACCAGCGCCCAGGGCGTCAACAGCACGCTGGACGTACGGGCCTTCCAGAACCTGGGGTACACCGGCGAGTGGTTCGTCTTCGCCGCGTTCGTCGTCTACATGTGGTTCAAGCTGGTCCGCCGGGAGCTGGAGGCCCAGCGCGACCTGGCGCTCGGCCTCGTCCCCGGCGACGACGCGGAGCCGGCCGGCGAGGCGCAGCCGGCGCGGTGACCGGCGCCGCCCGGAACGCGGACGGCGCCGGCCACATGGCTCACAGCCCCAAGTGGCGTTGCGCGTAGGCCAGTTCGAGGCGCAGCTGCTTGATGCGTTCCTCCACCACCAGTGAGCCGTGCCCGGCGTCGTAGCGGTAGACCTCGTGCACCTTGCCCAGTTCGGCGAGGCGGCCGACGTAGTTGTCGATCTGCCGGATCGGGCAGCGCGGGTCGTTCATCCCGGCCGAGATGAAGACCGGCGCCCGCACCTGCTCCGCGTAGGTGATCGGCGACGAGGCGGCGTACCGCTCCGGAACCTCCCGCGGGGAGCCGCCGAACAGCGTGCGGTCCAGCGCCTTGAGCGCCTCCATCTCGTCCTCGTAGGCCGCCAGGTAGTCGGCGACCGGCACCGCGGCCAGCCCCACCGCCCACGCCTCGGGCTGGGTGCCCAGGCCCAGCAGGGTCAGGTAGCCGCCCCACGAGCCGCCGGCCAGCACCAGCTTGTCGGGGTCGGCGAGCCCGGAGGAGACCGCCCACTCGCGTACCGCGGCGATGTCCTCCAGCTCGATCAGCCCGACCCGGTGCTTGAGCGCGTCCGTCCACTCCCGGCCGTACCCCGTCGAACCGCGGTAGTTGACCCGCACCACCGCGAAACCGTGGTCGATCCAGGCCGCCGGGGCCGCCGCGAAGGCGTCGCTGTCGTGCCAGGCGGGGCCGCCGTGGATGTCGAACAGGGTCGGGAACGGCCCGGTGCCCTCCGGCCGCTGGACGAGCGCGTGCACCCGTCCGCCCGGCCCCTCCACCCAGACGTCCTCCACCGGCACCGAGGCCGGCGCCCGGAACCCGGGGACGTCCAGCACGGTGGCGCCGGAGCTGGACCGCACCTGCGGCGGGGTGGCCGCCGACGACCACAGGAACTCCACCGTGCCGTCCGGCCGCGCGGTCGCCCCGCCGATCGAACCCACCGGCGTCTCCAGCCGGGTCAGCGAGGCGTCGGCGAAGTCGTACCGCCACAGCTCGCCGCGCGCCTGGTGGACGTGTTCGATCAGCAGCGCGGAACCGTCCGGGTACCAGTCGGCCGACACGTCGCCGGGCAGGCCGATCGCCGGCTCGCTCAGCTCACCGGTGGCGGTGTCCCAGATCACCGGCTCCCACCGGCCGCGCCGCTGGTGGGCCACGAGCAGCCGCGGGTCGCCCGGTACCGGGGCGAAGCCCAGCGACTCCAGGCCCAGCTCGCGGGTGCCGCCCTCGGTGTCGTCCAGCTCGGCCACCGTGGTGCCGTCCAGCGTGACCACCCGCAGCGCGGCGTGCATGGCGTCACCGTGCTCGGTGTGCTCGATCACGATCAGCGTGCCGTCCTCGCTGAGCCCGCCGACCCCGGCGGACTGCTCGTGCCGGTAGATCTCCACCGGCTCGGCGCCGGGGCGCAGGACGTGGACGGTGGTGCCCTCCTCGTCCGTCGAGCGGCCGATCACCGCGGTGCCGTCCCGGCCGAGGGCGATCCCGGCGGAGTAGGCGGGGGCGAGCCCCGGTGCGGCCGGCTCGTCCTCGCCGCCGTCGAACGGCTGGCGCATCCACACGCCGAACTCGTCGCCGTCGGTGTCCGAGAACCACCAGATCCACTCGCCGTCCGGGGTCAGCGTCCCGTCGGTCGTACCGTTGGGCCGGTCGGTGACCTGGCGGCGGCCGTCCGCCGTGCGGTCCCAGGCGTACAACTCGTAGGTGCCCGTCTCGTTGGAGACGAACAGGCAGCGCTGCGGAGCGTCCTGCGCCCACTCCGGCAGCCCGACCCGTGGTGCCCGGAAACGCTTCTCCCACTCCGGCATGGCAGCCGTGACATCACTCATCCCCCTATTCTCGTCCCGGGCCGGACGCACGGCGAAGGCGCCGTCGGCGGTGGAGACTGGTGGCATGTACGAGACAGCCGAGGATCTGTCCGCGCTCCAGCGGCTGCTGGACGACAGTTACGCCGCTGCCGGGGCCTATCTGCGGTCGGTGCTCGACGAGGAACGCCGGCTGCCCGCCGGAGCCGTGGTCCAGACGCTCCAGGGGGTGCGCACGATGGTGCTTGCCACCGCGACCGCCAACGGGGAGCCCCGGGTCGGCCCGGTGGACACCGTCTTCTACCGGGGACGTTTCGTCTTCGGCTCGGGCGCCGGCTCCGCCCGCTTCCGCCATCTGCGGGCCCGCCCCGCGGTGAGCGCCACCGTCGTCGAGGGCGAACGCCTCCAGATCACCGTGCACGGCAAGGCCCGCGAGATCCGCCCCACCGACGACCCGGCGCTGGAGGCGCTGCTGGTGGAGTCGTACGGCGCCGACAAGTGGCGGCGGTGGATGCGGGACCTGCCGTGGGCCCGGATCGAGCCGGAGAAGATGTTCACCTTCTTCAACCCGCAGGGGTGAGGGCCTCGTCCCGTGCCGGGACTCAGGCGTGTTGCGGGGTGGCCTCGTTCTTCAGTGCCGCGCGGAGCTGTTCGCGCAGTTCCGCGGTGTCGGCGTGACCGTGCACCGACACCGCGTGCTGGACGGCGGCCCGGACGACTTCCTCCTCCTCGCCGGCGATGGTCAGCGTGCAGTTGATCGCGCTGGGGTGGTCCCGGCAGTCGATGACCTTGCGCATGACGGACACCTCCCTTGTGCCGTTACCGCCATTGTGTCGCGTAATGGCGCGCATGTGGCGGTGGCGTGGAATTCTTGGCACAAGGAGATGTCGACCGGATTTCGCGTGCGGGCGGCGCGGCGAGGAGGTGACCGGCCATGGCGACGGCTGCGGACGAGGACCGGGTGGCGGAGTTCCTGGAACGGGTCGTCACCGACGGCGGCGCCGCCGTCGCCGGGCTGTGCACCTCGCTCGGCGACCGCCTCGGGCTCTACCGCGCCATGGCCGGCGCCGGCCCGCTGACCAGCACCCGCCTCGCCGATCGCACCGGCCTGGTGGAACGGTACGTACGCGAATGGCTCGCCGCCCAGGTGGCCGGCGGGTACGTCACCTACGACCCCGCCGACGACGCCTACCGCCTCCCCGACGAACACGCCGCGGTGCTCGGCGACCCCGACGCGCCCACCTACGCGGCCGGCTTCTTCACCCTGCTCCAAGCGCTCTACGGCACCGAGGACGCCCTGCTGCAAGCCTTCCGCACCGGCGACGGCGTGGCCTGGGCGGAACACAGCGGCGCCCTCTTCTCCGGCACCGCCAAGTTCTTCCGCCCCGGGTACGCCGACTGCCTGGTCAGCCGCTGGCTACCGGCCCTGGAGGGCGTCGTCGGCAAGCTGGAGGCGGGCGCCGAGGTGGCCGACATCGGCTGCGGTTACGGCTACTCCACGGCGCTGATGGCCCGGGCCTTCCCCAGGTCCCGGTTCCACGGCTTCGACTTCCACGCCCCCTCGGTCGAGGCCGCCCGCTCCATCGCCGCCGCGGAAGGCCTCGCCGACCGTGTCGACCACCAGGTCTCCGGCGCCCACGACTTCCCCGGCACCGGCTACGACCTGATCACCTTCTTCGACTGCCTGCACGACATGGGCGACCCCGGCGCCGCCCTGCGCCACGTCGCCCAGGCCCTCGCGGACGACGGCACCTGCCTGATCGTCGAGCCCAACGCCTCCGCCGACCCCCGCGAGAACGCCACCCCCGTCGGCCGCGTCGTCACCGCCACCTCCGTAGCCGTCTGCCTCCCCGCCGCCCTCGCCCAACAAGGCCCCCAAGCCCTCGGCAACCACCCCGGCGAACCCACCCTCCGCCACCTCGCCGCCCAATCCGGCCTCACCGCTTGGCGGAGGGTGGCGGAGACGCCGGTGAATGTGGTGTACGAGGTCCGTCGGTAGGGGCGCGAGCGGCCGTGGAGTCCGCAGACCGGGCCCCGCCCTTCACGGCACGTCGTGGGCAGCGCCGGACCCCGGCCGACCGGTGGTGAGGAAGCGCAGGTAGGAGAAGGCGGACAGCTGGCGGCGCCTTTGAACGCCCGCGGCGAGGGCGGCATCAAGCACCGGGATCTCATCGGATGCCTGCCGGATCTGCACCGATCGACGGGCGAACGCTTCGCGCCGGGCACGTGCCGTGGCGCGAGCCCGCTCGGCCTCCTGACGGAGGCGGCCCCGGGCTTGCTGCAGGTTCTGCTCGGCGTTCTGCGTCGCACTCGCAGCCTGGGAGGCGATGTCGCGGAGGCGGCCTTGAAGATCGGTCTTGCGCTGTCGGGATTCGGCTCTGGCCGCCTGGAGCTGATCGGCGGGCAGTTTGGTGGGGGAACGGAACCGGGCTGCGACGACCCGTTGCTCTCGCCATTGCTCCAGAGCCCTGGCCTTGGTCGGTCCGATCCCCTTGACATCGATCCTCCCGCCGCCGGTCCGATCGATGTACGCGGTGAGATTGCTGTACCTGCCTCCTGCGCTGACGATCGTGACGCCGTGGAAGTCCGCTGCAGTTCGGATACCAGCAGAGGCCAGAGCCCTCTTCAGGGCCTGCCCGATACCTGGGATCTTGGCATCCTCGATGAGCGCGTTCTGCAACTGCCCTTCCAAGTAACGCTGTTGGTGGAGTGCCAAACGCCTGGCGATGTCCGCGGTGAGTTCGTCATCAAGACGGGTCAGCTGGAGACGCAGGTCTCTCTCCAGCTTCTGTTTGTCGCTTTCGATCTTCGCCAAGCGCTGCTGGTGCTGGCGGGTGAGCCGCTGGCTCTCACGGTCCGCGTCTGCTGCGCGTTCGCGTTCGGAGTCCTCGAAGGATTCGATCTCTTTGTCGAGCTGGGCGGCTGCGGCGGCTGGATTCTGTGCTGCCCATTTCCGTTCTTTGAGCGCCTTGAGTTGCTGTCGCACTTCACGGAGCTCCGGCCGGGTACGGCGCGTGTTCTCGAAGAAGACCAGCCCCGCCGTGGCCGACGCGGCGGTCGCGATGATGCCGATGGAGAGAACCCCCAGAGCGAAGAGCACCGGTACGGCAAGGGAGACCAGCAACACCGGTAGGGCCAGTAGGTCGCGCGTCCGGCGCCGATGACGGAACCCTGGGCCCTCGGGATGAGAGGGCGCGGCATCGGAAGATTCGGCCACCAGCACGTGTTCACGCAGCCAATCGGGCAGGCCGGTACCGGGTGTACCGGACGCGTGCCCAGTACCCGACGGCTGCGGGCCGGTGCCGCTGCTCTGTGCACGGGTCCGCAAGCGGGGGATGGCGCTGATCGGCGTGTCGACGAGGTCGGCGAGTTGCTGAGCCGACTGCGCGACGTCGGGATCGGGGTGGTTGAGGAGTCTCGCGAATCGAGGCGATGCCGCAGGTGCCTTGTAGTCGTCCTCGGACAGCAGGAGGTACTCACCGGAGGGCTCGTGGAGATCGGCCCAAAGGCGAGGGTCTGCTGCCACGGCCTTGAGCGCGGTGTGAATGACCCAGCCGGAGAACAGGTCCATGTCCGGGCCGAAGTCCCTGCCACCGCGCAATGGTGACTGATAGTTGCGGTGCCCGTCCTCCGTGCCGTGCCGTCCGGCTAACGCCGGGACGTACATGCCGTCGTAATCCACGAGACGGAGGGTGAGGTCCGGTGCCACGAGAA
This sequence comes from Streptantibioticus cattleyicolor NRRL 8057 = DSM 46488, assembly GCF_000240165.1. Taxonomy (NCBI): domain Bacteria; kingdom Bacillati; phylum Actinomycetota; class Actinomycetes; order Kitasatosporales; family Streptomycetaceae; genus Streptantibioticus; species Streptantibioticus cattleyicolor. Next base: position 3,082,371 of record NC_017586.1, on the reverse strand, counting down.
GGTTCCCGTGCTGAAGGTCTCCGTGGGCGATGCCGTGGGTGTGCAGGTCGTCGATGAGCGCTGTGAAGCGGTCCGCGAGCTTCCGTACCTGTGTGCTGTCACGGTGATGGTGATCGAGCCATGAAGCCAGGCCCTGGCCCTGGACCCACTCCATCTTGAGGATCGGATAGCGCTCACCGTTCACCAGGATCTCGTCGGCGAGGTAGTCGAACCCCATGTTCCACGGCTGTGACAGACGGGCTGACGGAAGGCTGGTCAGGTGCTTGCTGATCGCCTGGTAACGCTCGTTCTGGTCCGGTACGTATCGTGTGAAGCACTTGACGGCGTAGCGGTCGCCGCCGCCGGGGAGGGCCAGGGAAAAAACACTGGCGAAGTTGCCGGAGATCGCCTTGGGGAGACCCAGTCCGGTGAGTGCCGGCTCGGCACCGCGCAGGTCGGGATGGCGGAAGCACAGGGTGGTGTTCTGCAAGGCCGTCGCGTATTCGGATCCAGTGGGAAACCTCCTAGGGCCGCCGGACGGGGTCGTGGGCATCGGGTGTCACCGTCCTTGGGCGTCGATGTGGATCAGAGCCACGTCGTCATTGCGCAAGGCACCGCTGTGCCGTTGGGCTTGCACCCATTCCTCGAACTGCTCGCCTTGGCCCGGGTTTCGTGCGTACTGGGTCAGCGCGTGGGCCGCCTCGCCCGGCCGAGGCTGGGACAGAAACCATGCGGCCAACGCGTCGGTGGCCAGCAGCACGATGTCACCGCTGACACAGGTCCCGTGGAGGAAGCGTGTCCTGGTGGCGAGGAGTTCGGTATCCCGGTTGTTGCTGGAGAAGAGCTCCGGCCGGTTCCCGAAATCACCCGCGGAGCTGATCGGATGGGCTGTGAGAACGCATCCGTCGCGGATGTGGAACAGGCAGGAATCGCCCAGTGCCGCGGCCTGCCATCTCCACAGGTCACGATCCGGGTCCGGGGTGAAAGCGGCCGACAGGAGCGTAGCGTGGGCTCCGGCGCTCAGCTTCGCCTCCTCGTACCACTGCAACGGCTGGCCGCGGTGCGCTCGCCGGTCGGTGTACCCCCGTAGCCAGTCGGCCCATTGCTTCATGACATCGGCAGCGAAGGCTTGGAATTGTGCCGGTGAGGCCAACAGCCCCTCAGGCCGGACGGCGGAGCGGGACGCCTCGCCGGCCAGCATCCGCGCCCACTCGCCGGACAGCAGGCTCTCGGTCGCCCCGTCGCAGACGGTTGCCGCGACCACCCCCTCTATGAGGGCGTCGTACGGCTCGTTCGGCAGGACGCACAGAGCGTCCTCGCACTCGTCCACGGTGACCCCGGCCTTGGGCACCACGAACCGAGTGACGTAGAGACCCTTGTGGCTCACCGCAACTCGGTGGCACGAGTGCCGATGTCGAGGAACTGCACGACCGAGGTGATGTCGGCGTTGTAAACGAACCCTCGGGTGTTCTCACTGACCGGGTGCCCCTGCGATGCCGCGTATGAGCGCATGTGGCTGGGGAGCGTGCTCGACATGGCGAAGAGCTGTCGCGCATAAGCGTCCGGCAGCCCTGCCTCGGAGTCGGGGAAGGCAGTCGGCTCGCCTCCGGAGTCGGACACGTGCAGGTTGAAGAGGAGGACAGCACCATCAGCGGTGGCGTGAGAGGTGATCTCGGCAGCTCCCTCGATGGGGTCGCCGTCGTTGGCTTCGCCGTCCGTCAGGTTGAGCACGATGGGGGGGAAGCAACCCGGGTAGCGCTGCACCCACTCCCGTACCAGCTGCGCTGCGTAGCGCAGGGCACGGTTCATGGGGGTGCCGCCATGAGCCACCGGATCCATCCAGACCGGAAACTTGACCGTGGTTTCGGCGAGTCCCCCGGCACCGTCCGGCACCTTCTTGATCCGCTCCTCCATCCGGGCCGGGAAGTCGGCGACGTGGCTGAGCGGCACGAGGTCGCGGCCCGCGAGTTCACCGACGAAGGCAGAGCCGACCGTGGAGCCGTACCCGATCACGGCCACATGGAAGTAGTCCCGCACTCCCTCTTCCTTGGCGCACTTCACGGCCAACTCGGTGAGCAGCCGGTTGATGGCGTCAGCGACGACGTCAGCCTTGCGTTGGGTAGTGCTTCCGTCACCGATCGGGTCGCTCATGGAGGTCGATCGGTCGACCAGGAAGACGATCGCCGTGGGGTTGGCGCGACTGATCTCTGCGGTGTAAGGCATGGAAGAGCTCCGAAGACTGCGTGACGTGGCGATGGGCAGTGCGGACGAGGAACGATCGACAGGCGCCGGAAGACGGCCGGTGGCTCCCGCCGAACCACGCTCCGAACCTGCGAAGAAGGGTTCCTGTGCCGAGGAGGCTGGGTTCACGAGCTCCCTTTTCCTGACAGGGCGAGGCTGATGTTGATCACTGTGGAGATCAGTGTGACGATGCCTCCGAGGCTGGCCAGGCCCGTCACGGGATTGGCGAAAAGCTGCGCCGCGCAACTTCGAAGCCGCGGGTGGACGAAGAAAGTCCGCATACGCTGCCACTTATGTTGCTGCAGGTGGCAGCCGCGCAGAACACCTCTGGCGTTGTTGCGGCAGGACTTGCCCGCCGCACGAATCGGAGCACCGCAGGGGTTGGGTGCCTGGAAGAGGAACCACAGCAGGCTGAGGGCGGAGAGGGTCGCAATCCCGCTGGGTCCGAAGTTAGAGGTCAACCAGCCGGTTACTGCTAGGACTAACGCGATCAGACCCCAGTAGGGCAGGACCTTCTTCCACATGATCGTGGACCGTATAGTGCTGTGACCGCGTTGGTTCGCCGGGTTGGTCAGGCCGCGGTGGTGAGGGGGCGTCCTCCCCAGCGGATGCCTTTCTCGCTGCGGATCCGGGCGCGTTCCTTGCGTTCGGCGGCCAGGACGTCGCGGTGGCGGGCGTTGGCGTTGCGCCACCGTAGGTAGGCGTGCAGGGCCCGGGTCTGCACGGTGTGGTTGGGGTAGTTCGAGTTGGCGATGGTGAACTGCCGCAGTGGCCCGAAGTGGGCCTCGATCGGGTTCGCCCACGAGGCGTAGGTCGGTGTGAAGCACACCTCGACCTTGTGCTTCTTCGCCCAGCGTCGGATGTCGGCGCCCTTGTGGGCGGACAGATTGTCCATGATCACGTAGATCGGGGCGCCGTCCGGACGGGCGGCGCGGATCGACTTCAGTGCGGCCAGCGTGTTCCCGGCGCCTTTCCTGCGGCGGTTGACGCCCCACAAGCTGTCGTCACCGACCGAGTAGCAGCCGTGGAAATACCGGACTCCGTGGGTGCGGTGGTAGGTGGCCGGCAGCCGGTCGGGATGTCCTTGTGCGGCCCAGCCCGAGCCCGCGGTGGGCCGGATCCCGAGCGGCCCGAACTCGTCGAAGGCGAAGACCCGGTCCGGGAAGCGGTCCAGGACCTCCTCGATGCGGTCGAGCTTGGTGTCGCGCTCGGGGTCCGGGGACTCCTTCCAGGTCTTGGTGCGCTGGAAGGTGACGCCGCGCCGGGCGAGCAGGCACCGTAACGCCTCGCGGCCAATGCGGATCACCCGGCCGTGCACTTTGCGCAGGTAGGCGACGAGCTTGCGCAGCGACCAGCGGGTGAAGGGCTGGCCGAGCTTGACCGGGCGGGTGGTGGCCGTCGCAATGACGAAATCCTCGTCTTCAGGGTTGAGTTGGCGGGGACGGCCTCCCGCCCACTGAGGGTCCAGACAGGCCAGGCCGATCTCGTTGAACCGGTGGATCACGTCCCGGACGGTGTCCTCGTCGGCCTGCACCAGTTGGGCGATCACCGGCACCCGGTTCCCGCCGGCCGACGCCAGCAGCATCATCGCCCGCCGGTAACGCACCGTGCTGGTACTGCCCCGGCGCACGATCTGCTGCAGCCTCTGCCCCTCCTGGTCGGTCAGTCTGCGCACACGGACAGGCTCGGCCACCGCGCCTCCAGCGATCGGATCGGACGTCACCCCACATCCAACCGCCACGACCACCAACCCGGCGAACCAACACGGTCACAGCAATAGCCACTGATTTACTTGCGCAAGGCCTGTCTTGATGCATTATGCGCTCCACCATGCGCCCCCGAGTGCGCTGGGCCGCATCCGCAATCTGCTGTGAAGTGGGCACGGTCGGAGGGCCTTGCGTGGGAAGTCGAACCGGACCGGAAGCAAGGTCCGGTGTCCACGACTCCGCGGTCGCCACTCCCATGCCTACGCTGAGCAACAGGACCGCTCCCGGACCAAACGCCCTCGATCGCCCCGGCGGCCATCATCGTCCGCCTCCTGATACCGAGCGGTCGCCGATGCGCTGGAACGGAGAAGACGGGGAGCCGTCCGGTGAGGGCCACCAAAAAACGACTCAGGGGCTCGACCCACTCTCGTGGGTCGAGCCCCTGAGCTCGGTGTTTCACCAGTCGGGGTGGCGGGATTTGAACCCACGGCCTCTTCGTCCCGAATGAGGTTCGGTTGGGGAGACTGCCAGCCTCGATGGCGTTTCCGCAGGTCAGATGGGTGGGCTCGGTTGGTGTCGCGGGGCCTGGAAGGGGTTCGGGGAGCGGGTCGGCTCCCAGATGGCTCCCCGGGCGTGGCGCCCACCGGCGGCGTGTAGGTCTATGCCAAGGCATCCCTGTGTCGACCACAACGAGGGCCAAGGCTTCCGCGCCCGGCGTGCCCTCCGCTGATGATCGCGCACGCTGTCCGAATGCCTGGAAGCTCAGTCCTTCACAATCTCGCCGTTCGCTGATGGCGTTGAAGCCTGCGTCGGCACGTGCCTGGCCTTCGGCTTCTCGAGTTCCAACCGCACTTTCACGTCCTCGAAGCTGAGGTCCGGGGTTCCGATACGCCCCACCGAGCGGCTGTAGGCGATGAGCATCGCCTCCGAGAACGGGCTGTCGAGGGTTGCGACACGTCGCCAGGTTCGTGCCTCGGCGAGCGGGACCGATACCACGTTCTCGAAGTCGACCAGGAGGTCGGGGATGTCGAGGTAGCCAGGAAGAGCGCGGTACCGGTTCTGCTTGTCCCCGAAGACCTGTTTGGCCTGGTCCTTGTGGCTGTTGCTCTTCGAGCTGGCCAGCCATGTGGCGATCGCTGGCGACTCCGACTCCTCGCCGTCCTCGGTGAAGATGCGGTCAGCCTTGGCCAGGCGAACGTACTGTGCCTTGGCCTTACGAGGTCTCGCCACGTTGGCGTCCGGGTGGTCCTCATACAGGTCGCAAGCAGGGGTGAGGACGATCCACCAATCGCCCTCGGGGCTGACCACGAGGTCCGTGGCGGTGAGGTGATGGGTCACGAACGGCTTCAAGTAGACCCGCGCAGCGGAGGGTTGACCAGCAGTGGCGACCGCCTCGCCGTCCCCGGCGTAACCCAGTTCGCTGGGGCCGTTCTCCCGGAGCTCGGCCGCGAGGCGGTTGACGATGATCGGGGTGATCTCGTGGGGATCAGCGCCCGCCATCTCGTGCCAGTGCGGGGCCACGACGTCACGCAGGAAAACGCGGACCTTGCGTTCGACGAGACCGGAGATACGGCGTCTCAACTCCGACACTCCCGAGAGCAACCCGTCCCGGACTGCGGGAGCGACCTCGTCCCAGGCGTTCTTGGTCACCACACGAATGAGTGGGGGCTTCTCCAGGTCACGCACCTGTTGAGGGACAGCTGTGAAGAAGACCACGGGCAGCCACCGCGCGCCGGCGATGGCGTCGTACAGTTCGTGTCCCCGTCCTTCTATGGCGGCGGAGGGCCTGCCATCGGCGGCGTCGCGGACGTCGAGGATGACCAGGTCGAAGTCCTCGTCGATCAACCGCTGCTCGGCTGTGGAGAAGTCCTGCTCGGACTCGAAGTGGATCTCCCCGAGGTCTGTGAGCTCCTCGGACAGCACTTCGCGAAGGTCCGCGATCATCTGGGCGTCGTCATCGACTATGAGCACCCGATACGCAACGTCGGTCGACGTCACCCAACTCTCCTTCGCAGTCGTGCCCGGAAACTCGCACCCGAGAGGGTGCCGGGGCTCACCAGCCCCAGGTCGCCGTCGTAGAAGTCCTTCACGACGCTGCCTGCGATGCTGAGGCCGAGGCCGACGCCATCAGGCTTGTCGCTGAAGTAGGTCTCGAAGATCAGATCCTTGATCTCCTCGCGCACCCCAGGGCCGTTGTCACTGACCGTGATGTCAACCACGTCCAGTTCGCCCTCATGGTTGCGCTCCGTTTCGATCAGGATCTCGCGTGGGGTGCCCTTGGGCATGGTGGAGAGCCAGTACACGGCGTTGCTCACGAGGTTGACCACGAGAGTCCTGATGTCACCTGGCTCGGCAGTGACGATCACGTCCTCCCCGCCGATCTTCACGTCTACACCGTGCTTGGTGATCTCCGACTCCAGTACGTCAACGGCTTCGGAAATGCTCTGGTGCAGAGAGAGCCGGCGGGGCCGTCCACGTTTCCGTCCACTGAGTGGCTCGATGCGAGCGAAGAGCCGGTCGAGAGCCCTCTCCTGTGCGGTGAAGTCCGTGCGAAGCTTGCCCAGCGCAGCTGACAACTCCACGTCGTGTGTCTCGACCTTCGTGGTGATCTTGCCGAGGCGGCGAAGGCCCACGCCGATGCGGGAAAGGGCGGTACGTCCGTCATGGAGGACAACATCGACCAGGGTTCCCAGCGTCGCGAGGCGGGAAAACTGGGCGATGACCTCCTGTACCTTGCGTACGCCTTCGTTGATCGTCTCCGTGGCCTCTTCGATGGCGCGGCTGAGGATGATGTCGTCTGGGTGCCGCTCGGCAGCCACCTGTCGCAGCGGGTCCAGGTTGAAGTTCTGGAAGAGCCCGTGGCCCCTGCCTTCGGACGGCCCGGCAAGGAGCGGGGCGTCCGTCGGAGCAGTGGGTTCCCGACGCAGCCGGTAGCGTTGCGTCTCCAACCTGGCAATCGCCTGGAGTATGACTGCCTTCAGTTCCTCGTACTCCGGGGAGTCGATCAGTCCTTCGCGGTGCGAGCGGTCCATGAGGCCGGGGTTGTCATCGGCCGAGATGTAGACGAATCCCGCCACTTGCCGGTTGGAGAGACGCAGCGTCGGGTTGTTGATGCGTCGCTGGTCGAAACCAAGCCAGTCGAACCCGGGTTCCCCGAACGGCTGCACACGGAACCCGTCCCGGTACAGGGCCACACCGCTGTTGTTCCGGATGAGTTCCCGTACGTCGTTGGTGTTCCTCGCGCTGGTGTCGAGTGCCAGGAGCGGCTTGATGGCCGACGACTCAAGGTCCCAGACTCGGAAGTCCAGTTTCAGAGGGCCACATGAGGGCCTCTTCGAGTCCTTCCGGAGGTTGTCCTGGACGACCTCTACCGGTTCTTCGTCGCCGGCGTAAATGGCCAGGCTCGCGTCTCCGTCAGCATCCACGGCGCCGACGAGGCGATAGCGGGGATGGGCCAGTGTCTCACTCGCAGAAACGAACCCGCTGTGGTGGCGGAGCGGCCCCTCCGGAGTGTCGATGTAGATCGAGAACTCAGGCTGGTCCGGCACAGAGAGCTCGGCGGGAGGCGGCGGGGGGAGGAGCCTGGACAGGGAACGCTTGAGGGCCTCGATCTCGTTCGTTCCCCAAGCCGTGCGAAGCCTCTCGAGTCGGACCACGGTGCCATGCGCCGTGTCGACGGCTGTAGCGGGCGCTGACTGAAATTCCCGGAGGACCTCGGAAAAGGTCTGCGCTGCTGTGCCTCCGTCTACGAAGACGCTCGGAGTGGTCGTGGACAGGGAGACCGGAACCTCATCCAGGTACGCGTCACCATCCGTGAAGTCCCCCCAGTCGATGCGAAGGGTGACCTCCTGCTCATCGACCCGCCGAGTCGTGATTGTGGCGGTATGGCCAAGTCGAGCCGAGGCGAACCGGCCGATGCCCTTGGCGCCCAGCACGCGACGCCCACCTGACTCACTGCGGGGGTTCCGGTGCCTGTGCGGGGTGGCGATTTCCATCCACGTGCCGCGCACTGTGGCCGGCGACATGCCGTGCCCGTTGTCCCAGACCTCGATCGAGCCCTCACCCTCTTCGAGGGGAGGGTTGAAGCGGATCAGGACGAGGCTGGCGTCCGCGTCGTAGGCGTTCTTCACCAGCTCGGTGAGGGCGACGCGTTCGTTGCTGATCAGTTCTTCGCCGAGCGTGCTCATGAGCCTGGCCCGCGGCCGGAGATACGCCTTCGCGTTCTCGGAGTCCACCCATGCCCCCGCTCGTCAACTGTCAGCCATGTTCTGCAGTGTGTGGCGGGCAAGATTCTACTAACTACCCATCAGCGAGCTAGGTGGGCGGCTCTCGTAAGTGGCTGAAACCGTGCACAGGTTCAGGCCGACTCGAACGTGTCTTCAGCCCCGCCGGATCGTTGACCAGCTTGTCCGGCCAATCCGGGCCCCGGGAGCGACGCTGTCACTGCTGTCCTCTACGATTGCCTCTGGTAACGCACCAGAACGTCGGTTCGAAGCCGAGGACTGGGGGGCCGCGCGGACTCGCGCCGGTACCCGGCAGAGCGCAGCATCGGTCTCACGGGATTTCCGGAGGTCAGCGTGGTGGAATCCTTGCCTCCACCAGCGCGTCTGTGATCTCCTGGTGCTCGTTGTTCTCGCTGTGTGGAGGTGCGTGCTGTGCAGGAGTCGCACTATGGCGTACCCCTGGAACGGAGCGACTATCTCAAGCTCCCACGGCACCGGCACAGCTGCAGGCCCGAGCGGTTCGCAAAGTGGCTCGAAGGGTACGGCAAGGGGCGTCGCCTCGCCGTGGACCTCTTCTCCGGAGCAGGCGGTCTGAGTCTTGGGCTTCAGCGAGCTGGCTGGACCACTGCAGCCGCTGTCGACTTCGACGAGCGTGCCCTTGAGACCCATGCGGCCAACTTCCCCGGCATGAGTCTGCACATGGACCTGGGGAACCCAGCCGAGCGTGACAGGCTCGAGGAGCTGCTGGAGCCGGCGAAGGGGAAGATCGATCTGGTGGCGGGGGGGCCGCCGTGCCAGCCGTTCAGCAGGGCCGGGCGGAGCAAGATCCGCCACCTCGTAGAGCACCATGGCCGCGACCCTCACGACCTCCGTAAAGAGCTGTGGAGCGCGTACCTGGACGTCATAAAGAGGATCAGGCCGCGCGCCGTCCTCATGGAGAACGTCCCGGACATGGGCCTCGGCGACGACTTCTTCGTGGTCCGCGTGATCGAGCAGCAGCTCGAGGAGCTCGGCTACGCAACCCAGGTACGCCTTGTCGACGCATGGCGCTATGGAGTACCCCAGCACCGGAAGCGGCTCATCCTTCTGGCCAGGAACGACATCGAGAGGTTCGAGTGGCAGCAGGAGGTCGCCGAGGACGAACGCACCACCCTGCGCCATGCTATTGGTGACCTCCCTCCTCTCACCGTGGTGCCCACGGAGCGTGTCGGCGAGCGTGAGATGGCCTACGGCACCCCCTCCGAAGATCTGTCCGACTTTGCCAGGGAGATGCGCAAGCGCGCGAAGCGTGAGGTCGTCTTCGACCACATGACCCGGAGGGTCAGGCCGGACGACTGGGTGATCTTCGACAGCATGGACTCCGACACCCTGTACTCGGACATCGACCCGGAGCTCCAGCGGTACAGCGCCGAGCACTTCACCGACAAGTACAAGAAGCTTGACTGGGACGACCTGAGCAGGTCGATCACCGCCCACATCGCCAAGGACGGCTACTGGTACATCCATCCGGACCAGAACCGCACCCTGACCGTTCGGGAGGCGGCACGGGTACAGACCTTCCCGGACCGGTTCAGGTTCGCTGGGACGCGTAGTGACGCCTTCCGGCAGATCGGCAACGCGGTGCCACCCCTCCTGGGTAAGGCCGCCGCGGAAGTGCTGTTGCCTGTCGAGGGGTGCCAGGCCGGGGAAGGCGGACTCCAGCCCCGCTGGCGCACGGCCCGCGAGGACCTGACTGCCTGGGCGGAACGGCAGCGCAACGGGGAGAACTGGTACCAGTTGCCCAAGCTGTCGTCAGTGCACGCGGCGGTCGTGGCGGTGTTGGCGGGAACCCGGGTGCAGTCCGGTCAGATGCACGAGATGCTCGAGACGATCCGGGAGCACGCGACTCTGACCAAGTCCGCTCTGCGCACTCTCCTTGAATCAGCCCCCACGGCAGCCGTTCGGGCGCGCCTCGACAGGCTGACCGCCGTGGCCGGCAAGTCAAGTGTCTGGTCCGAGGACGAGGAGAAGCAGAAGGAGCTGCCCAAGCGCCTGGGGATGAAACCAGCCGAGGGCGCGCTCTACCGGCTGCTGATCGATGACGACCTTCTGTGGGTGGGACAGAGTGCGCTGCGCGTCGCTGCCCGGCTGCACGACAGCGACTCTGACCGCACCAACCGGCTCAGTGACGGCCGGGTGCACTTGGTGAAGCTCGTCGGTGCAGGAGAAAAGGCCCCCCTGCGCATGGCTGCGCTACGACTCATCGGAAGCACCCTGTGCAACGCGAAGAATCCTCTCTGTGATCAGTGTCCTCTCAGTAGTTACTGCGCGGGCAGGGAAAGTGCTGCGGGTGACCTGGTCACGGATGCTCTGAGTGGGACGCACGGTCGGCAGCCTGTTCCTGCCCAGTCACGCGAGTAGGAGCCGAACACCGCTCGGCAACCATGAGTGCTGCCGCCGCTGGACTGGCCTTGACCTCGCACTCCCAGACCCGGAGCACGGTCCATCCGGCGGCCTCCGCTGCTTCCGTGTTGCGTCTGTCTCGGGCCCTGTTGGTCTCGATCTTGTCCGTCCAACGCTCGGCGTTCGGTCCGCGGAACACCTTGGGGCCGTGCTTCGGGCAGCCGTGCCAGAAGCAGCCGTCAACAAAGACGGCCACGTGGTATCTGGGAAGCACGAAGTCGGCCGTGCACCTGGGAGCCACCCTCTGGTGAAGGCGGAACCTGAGGCCCAGCCGGTGCACCGCCTTCCTGAGGGCCACCTCCGGCCTGGTGTCCCTCACGCGCCGGCCGCGAAGGTGCTCACCCTCCGGAGTGGCGACCCACCCACGGTCCGGCGTTAGCCCTCCTCCATTCATGACCACATTCCCAGTCTGTAGACGTCCTCGACTCGGAGGGTGCCACACTCTTCCCATGCTCCGGGAACCAGCCGAACTCCATGTCGATGATCAGGGTCGGATCGAGCTGCCGCTCGGCCTGCTGGCGGAGGCCGGCATCGCACCGGGCTCCGATCTCGTCGCCTTCAGTGACGGTGACGGACGGATTGTCCTGAGGCGGGCCGAGGACGCTGTCAGGGACCTGGTCGAGAAGGGCATGCTCTGACCGAGGACTCAGGACCTGCGTGGTCCCATCACTGAGCAGGAGTGAACCCCAGGCGCAGAGCCTCGCTACGCGCGTGAAGGGCCTGGAGTGCTTGTGTTTCGGGCACCTCTTGGCCGTTCTCCATCCGTTTCCCGACGGACTGGGCCAGCTGCCTCTGCCAGGGTTCGAGGTTGTGCGTCTCCTTGGCCCACCGCTCCAGCGCGTACCACTCGCCGGTTGGCACAATCAGGAGTTCCTCGACCGCCCCCTCGGCGTCCGGGCTGCCGCCGGCCAGTGCTGCTTCGTCCAGGGGCAGGTCCAGGAGTTCGGCCGCCAGGGCGTCGGGGACCGTCCAGCGCACTCGTGAAACGGCGTCCCAACACCCCACTTTCTTGGCCCACTCGCCCACGTGGTTGCCCTCCAGCGGGTTCGTCACCGCCTCCATGACGCGGGGGCACAGATCGTCCACCGCGGCTTCCAGGGCGGCGGAGATTCCCTGCTCACGCCAGATCCGGTCAAGGTCGATCCGCTGCTCGGTGGCCAGGGACAGTCTCGCCATCGTGTACGTCGTCACAAGGCTCTTGTGACTGCCCGCTCCATGGCCGGCGGCAACCTGGTCCACGGCCTTGAACAGGATCGCCATTGCGATCACCCGCTGGCAGTACTGGATGTCGACACGTGGTGGCGCCTCGTCGATACGCAGCATGAACTCGACAAAGTTCTTCTGTGCACCCCGACTCACCAGGTGGGGCAGCTGGATCCACGAGTGGACGAACTTCGCCAGATCGGCCTTGGTGTACCTCTTCTTCGTCGGGTTGATCCTCTTGAACTGGCGTTGCCGGGCAGGCGTACGGGCTTTGGCAAGCTCGTCCGTGTACTGGCCGCGTGCCCGCTCGTAGAACCAGTGGGTCTCCTGACCACTGCCGTCGGCTGCGGGAGCCCAGAGGGAACGGGTGATCCGCTGGATCGCCACGTGATACTCGTGGTTCGAGCTGAAGTCGACCTGGGTCACCCGGTTCTGCGTGTTCGAGTACTCCGAGATCTTGGGGACAATCTCGGTGAGACGCTCGGGCGAGACCTCCGTCAACTTCATCTGGACCCGGACCTGGGACAAGTCGGCCTTGTCCCGTGACCGGGCATAGTGGAGTGACGCCGTGGTCTGCCCGCCGTTGACGATCTGGAGGCCGTGTACGCGGGAGATGTGGGTCGGCTCTCCGTCCGGGCCTGTCACGAAGTCGACCTGGGAGGCCGTTGCCGTGATCCCGTTGTTGTAGGCCAGGAAGCGGCCGGGCGCGTGCAACAGGGTCTCCCGGATGCCTCGGTTCACGGAACCACGGGCCTGCAGGAACGAACGCACATTGAGTTCGAGAAGCCGTGTCCCGTGCTCCGCGTACAGCTCCGCCAGCAACTCTCCGGGTATCACAGCGAGCACGACGGAATGGTCCCGCTCCGAACTCGGAGCGGAAACGCAGGGCAGCGGAGGCGTGAAGGGAACCACGATGGGCTCGCTGAGCGATCCCGACGTCTCGTGACGGTGCAGCCGCGCCAGGTCCCACACCTCGTGGACGACCGGGAGGCCGTCGAAGTGGGTGGGCGGGACCTCCACGGTCGTGGCGACGCGGTTGCTGAGGAGGAAGAGCCTGATCCTCTGCACCTCGGTCAGGGCCTTCTCGACCGCCTCGCACATGTCGTACACGTCGAAGGACTCGTCAATATGTTGCTGCAGGCCCTCCTGGCAACGACGTGCGAAGGTCAACAGCCGTTTGAACGAGGTTTCGGTCTGGGCCTTGGTGAGTTTCGTCTCCAGCGGGGCCAGGTGGAAGTCGGTGAGGAAGAGGTCCAAGGACTCACCCGCCTCTCCGATGCCGTACGCATGGATCTCGTGACCGTGGGCCTTGTGGTACGCGCTGAAGGTGTTGGAGACGACGCCGGCCTTCTCCAGGTCGAACAGGACCCTGTGTGTGAACGCTTCCGGAGTTGTCGTTCCCTCGGCGTCCGCGGTCGCCTGAACGTCAGCGACGAGGCTCCGGGAGTACTCGGCCAGGTCCTGCTCACTCATGGGCTCCCCCGATCAACATGCTCACATCGTCGACTGACGCCAGGTAGCTGTCCAACCCCGAGACGGTCACGTGGTAGGTGCAGTCGCTGACGCCCTCGGGAAGGTCCGACTCGACAAGCCTGGGAAAGCCATCCCGAACGTGCCAGAAGCGCAGGTCACGAACGGTGTATCGAGGTTCTTCATAGAGATCGTGATGCCCGGGCAGGTAACCTGCCTGGATCAGCAGGCCGTCGAATCGGGCCCTGGCAGCAGCGCTGGCAAGGTGCCCCCGGACGCGCTCCACACGACGGTTCAGGCTCTCGCCGGACCCACCCCGTCGTTCGTCGAGCACCATCATGCACAGCAGCAGGTGCGGGACACCGGTGTCGTCCAGCTGTCGCTCACTCGCTATGCGGACGCTGCGGGGGTGTTTCGCGGCACTTGCCTTGACCTCGATCGCGACTCCGGGGAGCTGGAAGTCCTGGTTGGCGCCTGTCGGTCCCGTCCAGGACTCCACAGCCTCGATCTCGGACAGGGTGCTCAGGAGGTGGTTACCAAGCACCAGAAGTTCCCCGTAGAGTCCCCTCCGCGCCTCCGCTCCCAGCCCGTCCGTGCCAACCGTGCGCAGGAGATCCTGCCAGCGCTCGAACCTGCTCACGGCGGCTGTCAGAGCGTCGGCAGCGGCCGGCGCTGAACGCGCGGTGTCGGCAACGTCGGTCACGAGTGGGTTGAACACTTCCCGGAGGTCGTTCGCCGTGAGGACCAACTGGAGTTCGTACTCGAGACGGGACACCGCACTCAGCTGCATCTCGATGCCGGCCGCCCGGGGCAGTCGCCCAACCGAACGCACGATGTGGTCTGCCGAGCGGGCGTCGGCCCTGAGTACCAGCATGCGCTGTCCCCCCGGATGGGCGACGGAGAGGAACACGTCCAGCGGGGAGTCCGGATGCAACCGACGGCTGGAGCGTCCTGGCGAGTCGTGAGGGCGCTCAAGCTCGTGCCAGTCCTCCTCGGTGACCGTCACGCGTCGTCCTCCTCGTCGAGGGCGTAGATGTCCTCCTGCAGGTAGATGCTGTTCGCCACGTACTCGGTCTTCGACTGGTTACGGGAGTAGGGAAAGCTCACCTGGAAGCCCACCAGCGGCAGCTCCGGGGAGTCGTCCTCGGGTCCTGGTACTTCGATGGGATAGATGAGTAGCAGGGCTTGGTCGGGACGTCGCTGACGACGGAGGTACGGACCCGACGGGTGCTTCGGGACCGAGGTCTTCTCCTTCTGCTTCGCTGCTTTCCCAGCGGCCTCCCGTGCCGCTTCAGGCTGTGCTTCGTCGAGATCGAGGCCCTCGTCGCGCGGGCTGAGGACACGACGGATCGTGTACCGCCCCTCTGTTCTGAACTCCGGGTTGAGCGGGGCACGCGTAACTGGTCCGACCGAGTGCCCGGCGACGTCCACGTGAGTGGCGGCCGACTTGCCTACCAGGCAGACGGTCCAGTTGCCCAGCTCACCCACCTTGGCACACTGTTCGATGTACTTTGCGATGAGTCGGGGACGGACCCTCTGGGCCATGCGGTCGGTCTCGTAGGAGGCCACGAACTCGGAGACCACTTCCGGCGGTACCCCCCGCCACATCACCGTGCCGCCGCTGACCGCTGTTTCGGGTTCCGTGATGCCGTCGAGGTGCCGCACCAGGTCCTCGAGCGACTTGAAGTTACGCTTCACAGCTCGGTCGGCAAGGTTGAAGATCACCGTCTCCGGCCCCTCGCCGGAGTAACTGAGCAGGATCCTCTCACTCTGCCTCATCTTGTTCGCCGCAGTGACCATGAGCCCCAGCGACGACGAGCGGACCTTCAGACCGAACTGCCGGGGTGTAAGACCGAGCGTGGCCATCTCCTCGACCTCGCGGCGTAGTTCGTCGGTCGCAGCCGTGACCTCCACGTAGGCGTCCTCGACGGCAGGCGTGGTGTACAGCCTGCACAGGTCCTCGTACCCGGGTCGGTACCCGAACCACCTGCCCATCTGGAGCAGCGTGTCGTACGTGTTGGCCCAGCGCAGGTAGTAACTGACCGTGAGCCCTGAAAGCGTGAGGCCCCGGGACAGCTTCTGGCCGCCGATGGCGATGACAGAGAGGCCGTCCTTGCGGTTGTCGTAGTAGTCGAGAGCGTCCCGGGAAGTGCCGTTCACCGCCTTGACCTGGATCTTCCTGATCGCGTCCAGAAGCTCCGTCGACACCTGCTCCCAGGTCAGCGGTTCAGCCTCGTCAGCCGGGAAGTGCGCGGTGGTGGGAACGAAGTCGCGCTCCCAGAGTTCCTGGAACTCCGCAAGAAGTTTCGGCCCTTTCCCGTACCGGTCACGGAGCGAGTCCACAAGGAAGTGCAGGTGGTCCTCCACCTGTTCGCGGACAAGGCTCTGCACAGCCGTGAACCGGGTCACGTGCACCAACATGGAGTTGTGCACCCTTACCTGGCCCCTGGCCCGGCGAGCCGCGCACGAGAGCACGAACGACGCAACGGCCTCACGTAGAGACCGAGGGAGATCCCCACGGGGCCTGTCGCCGGCCTTGTGCCGGCTCGGCAACCAGCTGTCGGAGTCGTTCACGTGACGCACCAGCGGCAACGGATGCACGTCCTCCTCATCCTCGTCATCCACCTGCAGTCCGAACACGCGCTCCGGGCCGAGATAGTTCGAGGGCGAGGGGAGGCTGCGGATGAAGCTCTCCGGGAAGAGATCCCCGCCCACCTCGTCGTGGTCTGCGTCGGGGTCGATGTAGATGTTGGCGAACGGAGTGGCCGTGTACCCGACGTACGCCGCCCTGTCGAAACTGTTGATGAGGTCTCGGATCGCCCTGTTTGTCCTGGTGGGGTCGTCGTCAGGATCGCGGACCGTGTTGATCGACGCGTTGTCGGCCTCGTCGTCGATGACCAGGAGCGGAACGTCGCGCACGATCTTGCGGCCGTTCTCGCCCTCGGTGCCCTGCACGTCGGTCACCCACCTGCGCAGGTACTCGAGAATCTTCCAGTGCTTCTTGACGACGAGCACGACAGGAAAGCTGCCGAGCGGGAAGTTGATCGTGGCTGCGGCCTGGCGTCCGAAGTCCCCCTTCTCGGAGCTGTTCGTCGGAGACGCGATGTCGAGCTTCTTGCCCTGCAGCGGCATGAGTCCGGCACCGATGGTGCGGGAGTCCCCGTTCTCGTTGGAGCGCATCTGGTGCTGGGTGTCGAAGCCCAGCAGGCCCTCGTCTATGCGCAGTTGCGTCTGGCTCCGGAGGTCGTTGTGGATGCCGGCGAGAACAACGACGAGCTTGTAGCCCGCGTCAACCGCCTTGGAAGCGAGTCCGATGTACTGTCCGGTCTTGCCTGACTGCACTTGGCCGATCACGAGCCCCTTGCGGCGCCAGGGGCCAGGCCGCCGCGGATCCTCCAGTTGGCTCAAGACCTCGTCCGAGGTCTGGTCCAGCCGTCGCACGACCGAAAGCGGCAGGTCCTCGACATCCTCGAGGAACCAGCGGTATCGCTCCCAGAAATCCCAGGAACGGTTGTTCTTCGCCTCAGGGAGCCAGGGCTCGTGCCCCTTGGGGTCAACGAGTCCCAGGGAACGCTCCTGGAACACCGTGATCATGGCCTCGATCTCCTTGGCCAGCTGGTCCCGGTCCAGAGTTTCCCCCTGTGCGGCCAGCATGCCGAAGATCGCGTTGACCGCGATCTGCACCTCGTCGGGGCTGGGCTGCCGGTCCTGTGGCAGGAAGCTGCGTACCAACCGCTTCGCCTTTGCGAGGGGTTCGTCGGGGGTGGAGCTCACGGGGAACCTCCAACTGGTCTGAGACGGTATGGAGCAGAGTATGGGGGACCACCGACAACAGGCTCAGGTACTCCAGAACCCCTGTAGCTGGTCGAAGGGAGACATGGTGCGCAGCCGTTCGCGCGCTGCAGCAGGCGAACGGCCACC
Organism: Streptantibioticus cattleyicolor NRRL 8057 = DSM 46488; assembly: GCF_000240165.1. NCBI lineage: Bacteria > Bacillati > Actinomycetota > Actinomycetes > Kitasatosporales > Streptomycetaceae > Streptantibioticus > Streptantibioticus cattleyicolor. The sequence goes on along the minus strand of NC_017586.1, from coordinate 3,065,186 downwards.
TGAGACAAGGGACTCGTAGATGCGCTGTGCGACCTCGGTCGCAGTCTCGTCAGCGGGACCCGCCCCGCCGAAGGGATCGGGATCGTCGCTGGTGTCGGTCTCGTGCATCACACGGAGTGTGGCGACGGGTACCGTCTCCTCCAGGAGACGGATCAGAGCACGGACGTCAGCGGGGTTCGCGCCTCCCTGCCTCAGCGTGGCCTGGACCAGTGGATGACTGCGGTTGATCCGGCAGGTGAGCCGGCCGTCGGCACGACGTACGTTCCAGACGTACACCAGGGGATCGCCGTGTGTACGTGCGGCGACCTGGCCGCGGTGTCGCAGCACCTCTGCGGCCCTCGTGCGGGCCTGACGTGCGATGCGATGAAGGTGGGGTCGTAGACTGACAGGCGGGACGACGCTGGACTTTCGCACGTCTACTCCCCACTCGGCGTCTGATCCAGCCGGGATGTCGACAGAGATGCGAGCGAGGTTGTACTTCTCCTCGCGACGCATCCCGCGCTGCCCCAACCAGTCCCCCGCAAGAATCAGACGGTTGCGCCGGTACACGTAGAAGCCCTGTTGATCAAGCCATCCCTGCGGTCCTGCCGCATGGCTGAACTCATCAGGAGTCAGGCGGTGGGCGCTCGGGAGGACGAACGCTTCGACCCTCACCGATCCGTTACCCAGGGGAAGTTCCTCGGCAGGCAGCCGCTGGACCGAGGGATGAGCAGTCATGAAGGGGTCCCAGGGCTGTACGGCGGTTCCTGAAACCCTTAGAGCGCGTCGCCGGGTTCCCACGAGGAACCGTGCGAAGACCATGCCGAGATGCGCCTCGGTGCGTGTCGCCTCGGCGTAGAACTGCTTCTGCGTGCGCTCGTCGTCCTCGGTGACAGCGGTGGTGTGATAGCCGTTGAGCCGACGCCACAGCACCACCGTGCCATGGCCGCCGCAAGGCCGGACTCTCTGGAGAATGGCGGCGGTGTCGTCGTCGGCCCCGTGGAGCAACCGCCACTCGCCGTACTTCTCGACCACGTCGAGGTCCCACGTGCGCGTGTGCCACTGGCCGTCGCAGGCTGTCGCCACGGTGAGCTGTCGCGCCTGGGAGAACGACGCGGACTTCAGACCGACCCCGAACCGCCCCAGATCAGTGGGCGAGCGAGGCGTTGCCGGTCCTCGCGCCGCCACGGTCATGGCCGTGACGAGTTCCTCCTGGCTCATGCCGTCGCCATCGTCCACGACCGCGATCCAGGAGTCGCTTCCGGCCCAGGCGAACTCGACGTCGATGTTCTGTGCCTTCGCGGAGATGCTGTTGTCGACGAGATCGGCAATCGCTGCCGGCAACGAGTAGCCCAGCGAGCTCAGCGAGGCGACCATCCCGGCGGGCTCGGGAGCTGCGATGTCGTACGTCATGTGTGGTCCCAGTCCCACTTCTCCCCGGGACCCTCGGTCGGTGCACAGCTGTCCCGGAGAGCCAGAGGCACCAGGCGGACAGAGACCGCGACTGGAACACGCCTGCCAGGCCGGTCACGCAGGGCTCCCCCCACCCGCCGCTAATGGTACTGGCACGGAGGAACAGGACCTCCGTATGTCCGCAGCCAGGAGCAGCCGTTGTGCTTGCAGCTTGCGAGCGACATGGTGCAGGCGCCCCGAGGCTGGCTGCGCGTCCGCTTCAGCTACTCGCGCGACCCGGCCATCGCTCGGAAGTACAGAGCGCGTTCGGGCTGTGTTCTAGACCCGCGCCTCGGCGGCCCGCCGGATACCTGTGCCATGGGGCCAGACCGGAACGAGACGAGAGCGGCGATGGCAATCGTCAGCGCAACCAGGCGTGCAAGCGACTGATGTGAATGGGCCAAGGGCAGGGTTACGGTGGGGCAGAAGGTCGCTGACAACTACTTGGAGCCGCCCGTGATTCCGGTCGTGGACATAGAGGTTGACCCCAGCCTTCCTGCCAATGTGGCGTTAGGTCTGCCACCTGAGGACGAGATCGATGAAGAGGGATACGGGTTCTTTCGGGGAGTGTGGGACATCGGCGATGTGAGCCACGAGGAAGCCGTCGCCATGGTCAAGGAGGAGCAACACCTCTCCAACCTGGTCGACCGTGCCGCGCTGACCCACGTTGACTTCGAGGCAATCGCCAACGCGTTGGAGTCAAACGACCCGGACAGCCTGCCAGCAGGCTTTGTCGCCGAGCATCCCGAGAGTGAGATCGTCGAACTCGTCGGGGACGGCTATACCGCCGAACCACTTCTCGGCTCCCTTGAACTCGGCGTGGCGGGCCTCTCGTATGCCCTTACATCGATTGGCTGCTTCACTGCAGCAAGCTGCCGGAGCCACCTGTCCGATCAGTCATGGTCTCCGCGGCCGGTTGTCTACTTCGCAGCGGAGCGCCCGACCGTCCACTGGCTGACACCGTTGGTCCGCGACACAGGATGCGGTTTCGACGACGGCAGCAGCCACGGACGGTTGTTGATCGTGGAAGCGCCGTCGATCACGAACTTCATGGACTTGGCCAGCCGCATACTGAGGCAGGTGGAGCGGCAGTCCCCTCGCAGGTAGGTAGCTGTTGCCGCATCGGCGGCTTTCGATCTTGAGTAGCATCCGTCGAACATGCCCCGGCTTTGGCGTGCAGAGCTACCTCTCGCGATCACCCGGCCTGGAGCTGCTTGATGACCTCCTTGGCCATGCGTCCTGCTGGCCGAAGCCGGGGATCCTCAGGGTGCGCGTACGGACCAAGAAGCCTTGAGCAAACGAACAGCGTCATCAGCTTGCCGTCCCGAGTCTCGAAGTCGCGCCGGCGCTCCCGTCGCACGCGATCAGCCAAGGCTGGGATCGCAAGGGAACTCGCCCACAATGTCGCGCTGTCCAGCCCCAGCGGCGCGCTGCCCCAGTCCTCCCAGTCGAAGAGACTGAACACCGGTGCGGTGATATTGGCCCAGTTCAGGTCCGCGTGAGCTGACACCCACCGCTCGACGGTCGTGTCGAAGTCCCCAGGGAAAACACTGCGGATGGACTCAGTGACGAGCTCCTGGGTGATAGTGGCGGTGTCCGGCGTGGCGATCCGCCTCGTGGGCTGCGACGCCAGCGCGTCCAATGTGGCGTTCAACCCCCTCCACCACTCGTTCGGAAGCTTCGGAGCCTCGCTCAGCACAGCGGTGCCGACAGGAGGGCTCGGCAGGAGCTCGGTCTCGTCCGCCCGCCACATCGCCGAGCTGTCTCCCGCTCGCCAGACCATACATCCGTGCCATTCGGGCTGGGCGACGCCTTCGAGACGTGCGGCACACTCTGTGCCGTTCCACCCCTGTTCTGGGATCTTGGCGAGTACGCGCCGCTCCACCCGGACCCACGTATCACGGTCTGTCCGAGCCCCGACGGTCCGACGCTTGCGGATCACCGAATCCGGGAGCAGGGACCCCTGGAGACACCGCTCAACCCGATCAAGAACCTCGTCGACCGGCTCCACCCGTAGATCAACTGGCTGTGTTGCGGGACCCGAGAGCGCCATACCGGCGACCGTAGCAGCGGAGCGAGCCCGGCTCAGGCAGTCGAGGCATCGGCTCAAGACGGCTGGCCTCTCAGGTTCGGGCCGCGGACAAAAGACGTTTCCGCCAGGGATGGTCTGGGGCGGTCGCCGCGATCGAATCCGCTAGCCAGACACGTTGCGACTCGTCCAGAAGCGGCAATACCGCTTCGAAGTCAGTCTCGTCCTTGGCCCGTGTGGCCTTCGTCTTGTAGAAGAGCTGCACCTCGGGCGCAAGGTATGGGATTCCGGTTGGACTCCTCCGCCCCACTCGGCCGAGCGGAAGTCGGACCGCTGGGTTGCGCCGCGAGACCCACTGCGCGCCCTCGGCCTCGTCCAGCATGAGTTGCACTGACCAGGGTGCCTCACGTGTGCGTCTGCACCAGATGTCGTGGAGGGGCGCCTCAAGTGTCTCTCCCGGACGCCAGGGACGCAGGTGCCCCGCGCCAGGCGGGTCCGCAACGTGCATATCCCAGTCGTTCAGCAGGTCTCGCACGAGCGCTTGGTCGCGGCGGAGGACCAAGACGTCGAGATCGCCGTGCGGGCGTAGCTCGCGACCGACGGCGAGTTCGATCGCGTACCCGCCGGCGATCCACCACGGGAAGTCGGCTTCGGCGAACATCGCGGCCAGGTCTTCCGGGCGAGCCGGCACCCAGCGCCCCAGTTCATGAACACTCACCCGTCCATGCTTTCAGCAGACGAGGCACTGGGCGGAACATCGCAGGTGGTCAGAGTGCAGCTGTCGGCTATGGGGTGAGCCGGTTCGGTCCGCGGAAGAGGAAGGTGACCTCGCGGATCGACTCCAGGCCGAGCATGACCATCAGTACGCGTCCGAGGCCCATGCCCAGGCCGCCGTGCGGCGGGCACCCGTACCGGAACGCGTTCAGGTAGTCCTGCATCGGCTCCGGGCTCATGCCCTTCTCGGCGGCCTGCTTCAGCAACACGTCGTAGCGGTGCTCGCGCTGGGCGCCGGTGGTGATCTCCAGCCCTTTCCAGAGCAGGTCGAAACTCAGGGTCACGCTTGGGTCGTCGGCCGGCCGCATGTGGTAGAAGGGCCGGATGCCCACCGGGTAGTGCGTGACGAACACGAACTCGTGGCCGGCGGCCTGCCGGATTTGGGCGCTGATACTCCGCTCACCCTCCGGGTCCAGGTCCTCCTTGATCCCCTCCTGGTGCCAGCCGCCCTTGCGCAGGATCTCGTGCGCCTCGGCCATGGTGATGCGGGGGAAGGGCGTCGTGGGGACCGTGATCTCCACACCGAACCGCTCGCGGACGGCCTCGCCGTGGGCGTCGGCGACCTTGGCGATGGCGTGGGTGAGCATCTGCTCCTCGAACGCCATGACGTCCTCGACGCCGTCGATCCAGGCCAGCTCGACGTCGACGCCGGTGAACTCGGTGGCGTGCCGGGAGGTGAACGACGGCTCGGCGCGGAAGACGGGGCCGATCTCGAAGACCTTCTCGATGCCGGCCGAGATCGCCATCTGTTTGTAGAACTGGGGCGACTGGGCCAGGTAGGCGCTGCGGCCGAAGTAGCCGAGTTCGAAGACCTCCGCTCCGGACTCCGAGGCGGTGCCCATGAGCTTGGGGGTGTGCATCTCCGTGGCGCCCTGCGCGTAGGCGTACTCGCGCATCCCCTGTTCCAGGGTGGTCTGCACGGCGAAAATCAGCTGGGCGGCGGGACGGCGGCGCACGTCCAGGAAACGCCAGTCCAGCCGGTGCTCGATCCCCGTCTGCTCGTCGATCGGCAGCGGGGTGGCGGCCGGGTTCAGGACCTCGACGGCCTCCGGAACGATCTCCAGGCCGCCGAGCTTGACCTGGGCGGCGTCCACGACCCGTCCGGTGATCTTGACGGCGGATTCGGGAGTGAGAGCTTGGAGCCGGGCCTCCAGCGGCCCGTTGTCACGCTCGTGGGTCACCTGCACCATGCCGGTTCCGTCGCGTACGACGACGAATTGCATCTTGCTCTGCAGGCGCAGGGTGTTCACCCAGCCGAAGACGGTGACGGTACGACCGACGTGTTCTCGCAGGTCGGAGACGTGTACGCGGCTTTGGATCATTGCGGTCCTCCGAAGGACATCGTCATGATCCCTTGGGAGTGCGGGCGAGAAGGGCAACTCGCGGTACCACCGCACTTTCACCGCCACCAAGTGGCGGCCTCGTTCTGGCCCGGTGACGGGGGCCGGCCGGCGGGGCATTGGGCCATAAGAGGGGGCCGTTCCTCCCCGCGCTCGGGAGGGTCTTCGCCTCGGGGCGCGAGACCGCCTTCCCAGATGCCGGCGGCTCTCTCTGCTCGCGTGGTCCCTGGCTACTCGTCTCCGTCAACGCGTTGCCCGGAAGGATACGAACGGCGCGATCGCGTCCGCAATCGAGAATGCGAGGGCAGCGTCGCGGGGCTTTGTATCCGGCGTCGCGTCGCATATCCGTGCGAGCGTGGAGCGTGTCCGGGTGGCTGCCGTCGAGGTCGGCTGGAGCTGTGGCGAGCGGTCAGCCGAGGCAGGGGCACGCACCTGCAGTGGAAGGGGACAGGCGAGGGGGAGTACGGGTCGGCCGAAAAACGTCGGTGCGGAGGTAGGGCGAGTGGTCCGAGGCGTAGGTCCGGCGTCGGTACCCTGGAGCGCATGTCTACTGCCCCGGTTCGCGTTCGTTTCGCCCCGTCCCCGACCGGCATGTTCCATGTCGGTGGTGCACGGTCCGCTCTCTACAACTGGGCGGTGGCGCGACAGTCCGGCGGCAGGTTCGTCCTGCGGATCGAGGACACCGACGCGGCCCGGAACAAGCCGGAGTGGACCGAGGGCATCATCAGCGCGCTCGCGGCGATCGGCATCCATGGCGAGGACTCGGCCTTCGAGGGGCCGTACTTCCAGTCGCACAACGCCGACCGGCACCGGGAAGCGGCTCAGCAGCTCTTCGCGGCCGGCCGGGCGTACTACTGCGACTGCACCCGGGAGCAGCTGAAGGAGCGCACGGGCTCGGAGCACCTCGGGTACGACGGGTTCTGCCGGGACCGGGGGCTGGCCTTCGAGGAGGGGCGGGCGCTGCGGTTCCGGACGCCGGACGAGGGGGAGACCGTCGTGGTCGACCTGGTCCGCGGGGAGCCGGCGTTCCCGAACAGCGCGATCGAGGACTTCGTGATCGCCCGTGGCGACGGGTCCCCGGTCTTTCTGATCGCCAACGTCGTGGATGACCTGGATGAGGGAATCACGCAGGTCATCCGGGGCGAGGAGCACCTGTCGAACACGCCGAAGCAGCAGCTGCTGTGGGAGGCGCTCGGTGCCAAGCCGCCCGTGTGGGCGCATCTGCCGGTGATCGTGAACGAGAAGCGGCAGAAGCTGTCCAAGCGCCGGGACAAGGTGGCGCTGGAGGACTACCTCGCCGAGGGTTTCCTGCCCGAGGCGATGGTGAACTACCTCATGCTGCTCGGCTGGGGCCCGGGTGACGACCGGGAGATCAGGCCGTACGAGGAGCTGGAACAGCTCTTCCGGATCGAGGACGTCAACACCGCGCCGGCCTTCTTCGACGTGAAGAAGCTGACGGCGTTCAACGGCGAGTACATCCGCGCCCTGTCACCGGAGCAGTTCGCCGCCGCCTGCGCGCCGTGGCTCGTCGCCCCGTACGCGCCGTGGCGGCCGGAGGCGTTCGACAAGGACGTCTTCGAGGCGGCGGCTTCCCTGGCCCAGACCCGGCTGGCGCTGCTTTCCGAGATCACCAGCTATGTGGACTTCCTTTTCCTCGACGAGCCGGTCGAGGACGAGGCGTCGTGGAACAAGGCGATGAAGGCGGGCGCCGGCGACATCCTGTCGGACGCCCGCGCCGAGCTGGCCGACGTCGCGGACTGGAAGGCGGACGACCTGAAGGCCGTCCTGCTCGCCGTCGGGGAGAAGCACGGGCTGAAGCTGGGCAAGGCCCAGGCACCCATCCGGGTCGCGGTCACCGGCCGGACGATCGGACTCCCGCTGTTCGAGTCCATGGAGTTGCTCGGCCGGGACCGCGTGCTGGCCCGTCTGGACGCCGCCAGCAAGAAGCTGGCCGCGCAGGCTTAGCCGCTGGTCAGGTGACCTGCGCCAGGAGGTTGCCCCAGGCGTCGCCGAAGTAGTTCAGGTCGAACCGGGCCAGGGCCTCGTACGCGGCCTTGGCCTCGGTGTGGCGTGTCGCCGCGCGCTGCCGGACCTGTGCCGGGAGGCGGCGGAGGTCCGGGGCCGGCTGGCGAGCCAGCGCGGCGAGGTCGCCTAGGCCGGCCACCGGGCGGATGAGGCAGGGCAGGCCGAGGAGTAAAGCCTCGGCGGCGCAGCGGCTCCAGCCCTCCCGCATCCGTGGGAGGAAGACGCCGACGTCACAGGCGCGCAGCAGACGCAGGTACCGCTCGCGCTCGACGTCGTAGTGCGCGCTGTCGAGGCCGATGGTGTTGCTGCCGCTGGTGATCACCCGCAGCCCGGGAACGCCGGCCAGGGCTGCCGAGACCTCCTCGGTCCCCTTCCAGTGGACGGCCTTGCCTGCGTAGACGCCGATCACGTCGGGCGGCAGGCCGAACTCGGCGCGGCACTCGGCCCGGTCGTAACCGCGTGCCTGCTCTACTTCGGCCATGTCGAAGGCGTTGTAGATCACCCGTACGTTGCGGACGCCGCGGGCGCGGAGCTGGTCGGCCCAGTACGGGGCGACGCACACGACGGCGGCGCACTGCGGCAGAACGCGGAACAGCCGCTCCCAGAGCATGGCCTCGATGGGGGCGGAGTCATGTTGGAGCGGCTCGTAGTGGTGCAGGAGGAACACCGTGCGGGCGCGCATCTCGGGCGTGAACAACAGCAGGCTGAGGTCGTCCCACACGAAGGTGCCGGTGGTGCCGTGCAGCGCCCGTATGGAAGGGGCCAGGCGGGCGAGGTGGCGGAGCTTGCGCCAGCGGCGGACCCGGTAGGTCCGCTTGTGGTCCGGGACGGTGCGCCATTCCACGTCGTCGGCCGTCACCTCGTGGAGCATCCGCAGGTAGACCCGGCCGCCGGTCCGGCCGACCGGCTCCATCGAGTAGACGACCCGTTTCACGGACGTACCTCCTGTATGTGGTGGACGTACTCGGCGTGCAGGCGCGCGTGCATGGTCTCCAGATGGGGGTCGAGGTCGCGGGCGGCGTCGGCGAGGGGGAGGTGGAAATCGCCCAGGGTCTGGAGGAACCGTCGGCACCGGTCGAGGTTCGGGGACGCGGCGAGGTCGCGCAGGTTGTGCAGGCGGTCGGCGAGCCGGACGAGGAGGTCCTCGGGCGGGAGCGCGGCTTGCTTGGTGCGCCAGCGGGTCTCGTCGCCGTCGGACTTGGGGCGCTGTTCGAGGCGGTGGTCGGCCGTCATGGCACGCAGGCGGGCGGTGAACGGGCCGCCGAGGTGATGGACGAGTAGTGCCTCCGACTCAGGGGCCACCTCCAAGGCGTCATGGAGGAGGGCGAGGATGAGGGTCTCGGGGCGCCGGACGCCGATCTCCGTTCGCAGGAGCCTGACGACGGCCAGAGGGTGCTCCAGGTATGGGGTGCCCTGGTCGCGGGTGTGGCCGTCGTAGACAGTGAGCGCGAGGCCAGCGGCCACGCGGGCGCGGGACTGCTCGTCCGGGCTCCACGCGGCGGCACCGAGCACGGTCAGGACGTGGTCGAGATCGATGGGGTCCATCCGCCTCACCTCGTACGAAGGGACGAGGCACGGGGATCGGGGACGTGGTCGGCGAGCAGCAGGGTGTCCCCGACGGCGAGGGCGTCGAGGCGCAGCTCCACCGCCGCCCCCAGGGCTTGCTCAGCGGTCCGCAGGATCGGGGTGCCTTTGCGGTTGAAGGATGTGTTCAGCAGCAGCGGCAGCCCGGTGAGGTCGCGGAACTGCTCAAGGAGAGCGCGCAGGCCCTGGTGGTCGGCGGCGACGGACTGGACGCGGGCGGTGCCGTCGTGGTGGGTGACCGCCGCGACGCGGTCGGCTCGGCACCGTCGTACGGTGGCGACACGGTTCATGAAGGGGTCGCCCGCCGACATGAACCATTCCGTGGCGTGCTCGGCGAGGACGGCCGGCGCGAACGGGCGGTACGCGGCTCGCTTCTTGATCGTGTTGAGTCGGTCCCTCGTGGCGGCGTGACCGGGGTGGGCGAGGATCGAGCGATGACCGAGGGCACGCGGCCCGAATTCGAGCTGTCCCTGCACCCAGCCGACGATGCGGTGCTCGGCCAGCAGTGCCGCCACTGTGGGTGCCAGTCCGAGCCCGAGGTGGGGCAAGGCGTGGTAGCCGGACGGCCTCGGCGTCGTCGGCAGCGCGCCCGGATCGGGGCCCCAGGCCGCGTCGGTCGGCACCGGAACGCGCTCCTGCCCGAGCTGGTAGTGCCAGCCGTAGAGCGCGGCGCCCACGGCTGTGCCAGCATCGTGCGGGGCGGGCGCGACGAAGAGGGTGTCGAAGCCGCTGTCGGCAGCCAGCTGGCCGTTGAGGTGGGAGTTCAGGGCGCATCCGCCCGAGAACACCAACGCTGAGGCCCGAGTGAGTCGTTGCAGGTGGCGGGCGATGTGGACGACCGATCCGGCGAAGACCTCTTGGACGGCGGCGGCCAGGTCGGCACGCTTGTGCTCCGGCTGTTCCGCGACGTTGTCGACGGTCCAGGCCCGGCCATCGAGCAGCAGCGGCGTGCTGCCGTCCGCGGAACCCCACGGGTGGTCGATGCGGACCTCGCCCTCGTCGCCGAGCCGGACCAGTTCGCGGATGTGTGTTCCGTAGCGCTGGGGATCGCCGAAGGCCGCGAGCGCCATCATGCTGCCCTCGGGCTCATCGCCGGGCGGGATCACCCGCCGGGCGAGGTTCCGGTAAAAGTGCCCGAGGGAGGAGTGGACGCGCCGGGGCCCGACCGGGCCCGGCACGACGGCCGGCATGCCCTGGTGGAGGCGGTCGATGCGATCGGGCCACAGGTCGTACCCCGTGATGCGCTCCCGGCCCGGGCCGAAGTCGGAGCCCAGTGAGGAGCCGCCGGCGTCGATGACGAGGCCCGCGGCGTGCTCGTGCCCGGAGAGCAGGTAGCCGGAGAGCACATGGGCCGTGTGGTGGGAGAGGAGGCGGAAGTGTTCGCCGAGAGGGGCGGGCAGGAGGGCGGCGAGTTCCTCCCGCTCCTCGGCCAGCCACCAGCCGGCCGCGGGGTTGGGACGCATGGAGGCCGCCCAGACGGCGTCCACGTCCTCCGGTTCGATGCCGGCGGCCTCCAGGCACCACTGGAGTGCGCGGGTCGGGGCGGTGAGCGTGCCCTTGCGGGTGGGGTGGTTGTGCTTGACGCCGCTCCAGCGCTCCTCCTCGGCGGCGTAGATGCGGCCGTCGACGACTAACGCGGCGGCCGTGTCGTGGTGGAAGTTCAGTCCGAGGACTGCGGGCATGGTGGTGTACCTCCCGGTCAGACGGTGAGGGCGGGGACGAGTGCGGCGCCGGAGTCGGTGTACTCGTGGCAGCGCAGGCAGAACCGGAAGTGGTGCGCGCGCGGCGCGAACACCTTGGCCGCGAAGTCCTCGTCCCAGATGCTGAACTCGCTGTCGTCCTTCGCCATGGCGTTGAAGCAGCGGTAGCAGGACCCGTCCATCTCGATCATCAGGTGCTGGTCGAGGTAGCGGTCGCAGAGGCCGCGCAGCTCGTTCGCCGGCTGGCCCACGTCGACGTGGTGCACGTGGTTGGTGACATGAATGGCGCCGTACTGCTCACACAGCGCCCCGAGCTGCGTGAGCCGGGTGGAACTGATGCCTTCCAGGACACTGTTGACGACCACGGTCTTGCCGGCTTCGCGGAGGCGGGGCACGACGGCGTGCACCTCGTCGTAGTTCCCGTGTTCGTCGTCGCAGCCGATGAGGATCTGGTCGTATGAGCGGAGGGTCGCCTCCATGATCGGCTGGTTGCGGGCCAGGGTTATGGCGTTCGTGCCCAGGACCATGACCTTGTCCGGCAACCGCGTGCGGGCGGCGTCGCTGAGCGCCGGGAAGTCCCGGTGCACGGTGGGTTCGCCGCCGTTGATGTGCAGCTGCTGGAAGGGGATGGTCTCCAGCCGGGTCAGGATGGTGGAGAACAGCGACAGGGACATGTTCTCGCCCTGGGCGCCGTCGGCGAAGATGCAGAAGTCGCAGTGCCGGTTGCACTTCGTGGTGATCTTGACCTTCGCGGTTTTGAGGGTGCGGGGCACTGGCGCACGCGCGGTCATTGGCGAGACTCCTTGGGTCAGAGGTGGACGTCATCGGGCGTGAGACTGAGGAAGTCCTGGACGGTGGTCTTCTCCCGGTGCCAGCGCGCGAGGGTCACGCGCAGCGTGTCGGCGGTGGTCGGTCCGGTCGGGATCAACGCCGCCATTCGGGCGGCCAGCTGCTGGGCCGGTGTGGTCTTTTCTGCCGCCAGCGCGGTCAAGGTCTGGGCGGCGGAGCGGAGTTCCTTCGCCTCCCGCTGGATCAGGTACTCGGTCGCCACGCCGGGCGGCGGATCGAGGTAGTACAGCCAGCGGGCGACACGTACACGGAGCATGCCGGCCGTCATCACCCAGTCAGTACGAGCGTGCTCATGCCCCTGGCCGTCTGGGCGGTCCCCGTCAGGAACGCGGCGCATGGCCGCCTCCAGAGCTACATGGGCCGCGCGGAGCAGGTGGCGCGGACTCCGTGGTCGGACATCGGCATGGTGCTCCGAGTGCCGGAGGAACAGCTCGGCGTATCCGTCCAGTCCCTCCGGCCGCCACTGGGTGAGGGCCGCCGTCTTTCCGGGGCAGCGGGTACGGGTCGCCAGTGCCGCGGCGGCGAACCAGCACGGAGCGAGGTAGTGCCACGCCACGCAGTGGCGCCGGTAAGCGGCGACGTCCTCGACCACGTTGTCCGTGCTGTCCGCAGCCAGCTGGTATCGGCCGGCCATCCGAGCCTGGAGGATCCCCCGATAGAACCGCTCGTCCACCGCGCACCAGGGCGCCATCTGGGCCCGGGACTTCCACCGCTGGAAGTCCCGCGCGCTGCCGCTGATCAGTGACCAGGTCGCGAGTTCCGGCGCGGACACGAGCCGCCCGTCCGCCTCGATCACGGTGAACGCGAAGCCGGGCGGGTGCTCCAGGAGACGTCGATGGGAGACCTGCCGGCCGACTGCGGCGGCGTGTGCGGCGGCCAGGCGGTGATTCCACTCTTCCCAGTCCACAGGTGCCTGGCGCAGGAGAACGCGTACGTCGATGTCGGAGTGCGGAGCCAGCAGATCGGCCGGCTGCCACTTGTGGGTGAGCATCACGGCCCCGACGCCGTGAGCGTCCAGCTCGCCTTCGTACAGAGCGCCGAGTCCCTGGTAGAGAGGCGGCGCGTCGACCACGACCATCACCGCTCCCCGGTGGAGGCGCGGGCGCAGGAGGGGCCGGCCGCTCCCGTGGGGAGGACGGGGAGCAGGGGTAGGACTGGTGTGCCTTCGGGGCGCTCCATCCGGTCCCAGCGCAGGTCGTAGTCGACGTAGTGGAAGCCCTGCCAGGCGTCGTTGGTGTTGCGGTCGAGCATGGCCTGGAAGAGGTGGGTGAACGCGTCGCCGAGGGTGCCGTCGGCGAGGTGGGGCTTCAGGGGGATGTCGCGGTTGTGCAGGATGCAGGGCCGCGCCACTCCGGTGGGCGTGATTTTGATCCGGTTGGCGTCGGAGCAGGTGGCGCAGCTGGAGTTGGAGATGAAGCCGATCGACCCCGCCCAGCCGTCGGGACGGAGGTACTGCCCGGGGCTGCGGACGCCCAGCTGGTCCCGGGAGACTTCACCGGCGTTCGCGAACCACTCGTGGAGACGGTCGCGGACCTCTGCCTCGGTGATGAACTCGGTGTCGAAGAGCGCCTGGGCGGGGCCGATGTTCTGGAGTTCGATCAGGCGGACGGCGATGGGCAGGTCGCGGGCGAGTTCGGCCACGGCGAAGGCGTCGTCCACGTAGGTGCGCTGAAGAACGCAGTTGATCTTCACTCGCAGGCCGAGGGAGAGGGCGGCGTCGAGGGTGCTCCGGGTGGTGCGCGGGTCGCCGCCGCCCATGATCGCGGCGGAACGCGCCGGGTCGAGGCTGTGGAGGCTGAGGTTGAGGTAGGTCAGGCCGGCGTGGTGGAGCTGTTCGACGCTCAGCCCCCGGCGCAGGTTGCCGTGGCTGGTCATGCCGATCGCGGCGTCGGGCCCGAGGCCGTCGGCGAGGCCCGCGATGACGTCGAGGATGTCGGCTCGGAGGGTCGGTTCACCGCCGGAGCAGTGTGCCTTCCTGATCTTCCAGGCCCCGCCCTCGGTGGCGATGGCCGCGTAGTCGGAGGCGGTCAGGGGTCGGTCCTTGTGCCCGTAGTCCGGCATGCACCGGGGCTTGCAGAACACGCAGTCCAGGTTGCACAGCGAGTTCAGGGTGAAGGCCAGGTAGGGGTGGTTGCGGCCTGCGGCGGCGAAGGCGGCGGCAAGGTCGTCGTGGCCTGCGGTGGGCATTGGTCAGCCTCCTACGAGCGGAGAGCGGGTGGCGGGCGCCTCGGCCAGGCCGTTGAGGGGCTGGCCCGAGAGGTAGCGGTGCAGGTTGTCGGCGAAGAACGCCACCGCCTCGTCCATGTACGCGCGGCAGAACACCGAGCTTTTCGGGGTGAGTACGACCCGGGGGTGGAGCCGCAGCGGATGGCGGGCGGGTAGCGGTTTCGGATCGAACACGTCCAGGGCCGCGCCGCGCAGGTGGCCGGTGTCGAGGGAAGCCAGGAGGGCCGGCTGGTCGACGGTTGCCGCGCGGCCGAGGTTGAGGAAGAGAGAGCGGGGCTTGCACGCCGAGAAGAGGTCATGGTCGAAGTAGCGGTCCGTTGCCGGGGTCGCGGGCAGCAGATTGACCACTACGTCGGCGACGGACACCGCCTGGTGCACCGCCGTCGTGTGGACCCACGTGATCCCGCCTTCGGAAGCCGCACGCGGTGTCCGGCGCACTCCGATGACGTTCATGCCGAAGACCCGAGCGACCTGGGCGAGGTGGCGTCCGACGCTGCCGCAGCCGACGATGGTCATCGTCGCCCCCGCCAGGTCGAAGAACTCCTCGGCCAGGTCGTCCTTCCACCAGCCACGGTTCCGCTGGACGCGCTGGCTGGTGAACAACCCGCGGGAGAAACCCAGGACCAGGCCCATTGCGTGCTCGGCCATGGGCCTGCCGTGGAAGCCGTACGAGCGGGTCAGGGCCACCCCGACGGAGTGCGCCTCGGCGACGGGCAGATGGTCGGTGCCGGCGGCCGGGGAAGCGATCCACTTCAGATGTGGCGCGGCGAACAGCCACGAGGGCGCGAATCGCCACCCGAAGTAGACGTGTGCGTCGGCCAGCTGGTGCGGCACGGCCTCCTCGGTCGCCCTACGGAACTCGATGCCGGGGAAGGCGGCGGACAGCGCACGCTCGTGTTCGGAGGACAGCCGCCAGAAGGAGTGCGGGGACTCCAGGCTGATCAGCACCACCGGCTGGTTCATCGCGCGCGGCCCTCCGCGGTGGCTGACCGCGCCAGCGCCCAAGGGGCGATGCGGTCCATGACGGAACCGACGCTGGCCTCGTAGTCGTGGCGGGAGCGCACCAGGGCCGCCCCGGCGCTCCGGAGCCGATCGCGTTCTCGAGGTAGGACGGTCAGGGCCCGGTGCAGGGCGGATGCCAGGGACCTGGGGTCCTGCGGTGCGGCCGTGAAGCCGGTCTCGCCGTCGATGACGGTCTGGGCCAGGCCGCCGGCCGTGGTCGCGACCACCGGGCCAGCACCGGCTGCGAACGCCTCCAGGGGTATCCGGCCGAAGGGCTCCTCGCGAGAGGGAACGATGACCGCGCGTAGGGCCGGGCTGTGCAGCCAGGCACGGATCGCGGGGGTGAAGCGAGGGATCAGAGTCGCGTCCAGATCGTGCGCGCGGATGTGTACAGCCAGGTCCTGCTGGTACGAGGAGGGGTGCTTGTGTTCCTCCGAGGTCACGGCAGCCAGCAGCAGGTGAGGAACGGGGACACCGCGTTCCTTCAGCAGGCGCAACGCCTCCAGGAGATCTTCGAAGCCTTTCGTCGGGACTGCGCGGCCCATGGCGAGAAGGAATCCGGCGCGGGCCTTGAAAGGCAGCGGCAGAGCCGTGGTCGGCCTGACCATCTCCTCACGGATCAGTCCGTTCGGGATGCTCACGATGCTCGACCGAGGGACGGCGTAGTTGACGACGAGGTGGCCTCGCATGTGGGAGGAGATAGCCCCGACGCGCGCACCTCGGAGTGTCGCCGCCCGCAGGGCGTCCCGCTCCCAGCGGACGCGGGAGACGTCCTTGGGCCGCGTCAGCGCGGTCGTGGAGCGGGGCACGAGCAGCAGGTCCGTGGTCGGCGACGTGTAGGGCGCGAGCCCGAGGAACGGGATGTCGAGGCCGACGAGGAGGCACCGGCTCGCCCGCGCGGCGATGCGTATGGCCGCCTCGCCCGCCAGGTCGCACAGCTGAACCGAGCCGCGGACCGAGTCCGGCGGCGCGTTGACCTTCGGGATCGTGATGACCTCGGCTGCGGCCTGCCGCAGCATCTGCCGCACCTCGCCGGCCCACCGCTGATCGTGCGCTCCCGCGGCCTCGGGCACGTGCGGGGTGATCACTGAGAGGCGGCCTGCCGGCAGGAGCCGGGCCAGTGCCGTGAGGAAAGCGCGGTTGCTGAAGCCGGTGCCCGACTCTGCGCCGTAGAAGCCCTCGTGGAGAGCGACGACGACCCTGGGCTGGCGAGCGGCCTCCGGCACAGCCGTGAGTGAGGGTGGGGAAGTCGCATGGTCGATGCGCACTGTGTGGTGCCTCCTTGGAGGACGGGTTTGGGCAGGCGTGGACATCAGGCGCCGGCGGACGAAGAGCACGGCCTGTGGGTGATTCGGCACCAGGCACGAGAGCCGCTGGTGCCAGTCGTCAGCGACCAGGCATCGGCCAAGGCATGGACGATGACCAGTCCCCGTCCTGATTCGGCCTGCTCGTCAGGAGCGGTAGGAGAAGCGGGTGCCGGGCGGGAACAGCCGCCGTCGGTGACGGTGATCTCGATCTCCAGGCCGCCACTGGCCAGACTCCTGCGGTCGACGCACAGAACCAACGGAGGACTGCCCGAGACGAAGGCGTTCGTCGCGAGCTCCGACCCGATCAGGCGGGCATCGGCAAGTACGTCCTCCTCAGTGCCACGCAGCGCCAGCGTCACGGCGCCCCGGGCGACCTCGGCCGCTTCCGGTCCGTACGGCAGATCCGTGATCAGGGAGGTCGTGCCGTCATCAGCGGCAAGCCCTTGTCCGGGGGCGGAGGTTGGTCGTCCGGCGTCACGGTCCAGCACACCGCCCGGTCGGCCTGGGGAGGTGCTCGTGTGCTGTCTCAAGGCCCACCTCTTTCTCCGTCGGCTCGGAAGACGGGCGCCTCCGCCGGGATCCAAGAACACAGGAGAGGGAAGGTCAGACAGGACCCGATCAGTGGGTCAACTCGGTCAACTTCCATGCGACGGTGGTGAATCGTCCGTCCAGGGGCATCACCATGGGGCCCGCGAAGTGATGGACGAACCACTGGAGCGAAGGGTGGTTGCACGTGGCACCGCAGACAGGCGAGCCCAACGTCGTACTGGCGGGGTGCCTCGACGAACTCGGGTGGAGCCCGAAGGCGCTCGCTCGCAAGCTCAACCGAGTGTTCGGCGCGGGGACGGTGGCCGAGTCGGCGCCGTACCACTGGCGGGACGCCGGGTCCCTGCCTCGTTCACCATTGCCGGTGATGGCCGCCTACGTGCTCTCCCAGGAGCTGGGTAGGAATGTCTCGGTGGCCGAACTGTGGCAGGGCCGTGTGGGCGACTCGTCAGCGCTGGTCCCTGCGGACACGGATCTCGCGCGGCCTTGGACCGCGCAGGGCATGGAGGCGATCGTGGAGGACTGGGTGATGGGAGGGCTCGTCGACCGTCGCCGGTTCCTCGCGATCTCGGGCGCGGGACTCCTCGCGATCGTCGCCCAGTACCTCGACGGCACCGCGGGACGCGGTCAGTACACGCCTCGAATGACGTCGTCGCTCGGCACCGATCCGCTCGTAGACCAGGTCGAGCAGCACCTTCCCATGCTCCAGTTGCTCGATGACGAGCACGGAGGGGCACGTCATCTGCCCTACGTCGGAGCACAGTTCCGGGCTGTCGGGCTGCTGATCCGCGAAGGCGGCCACTCTCCGGCTGTCGCGAGCCGTCTGATCCGCGCGCTCGCGGAGATCGGCCAGCTGGCCGGCTGGATGGCCTTCGACGCGGCCGACCACGGACTGGCGCAGCGCTACTTCGTCACGGCGCTCCGGGCCGCCCATCAGGTCAATGATCTTCCCCTGTGCGCCCACATCCTGGGCGACCTCTCCTTCCAGGCGGCGAGTCGAGGACACCCAGCGGACGCCATCGCCCTCGGAGAGGCCGCCCGCCGTGCGAGCGACGCCGCCCCGCTGGCCGTCCGGGCGTCCGTCCTGTCCCGGCTCGCCTACGCGTACGCCGCCGCCGGCCGCGACAACGACTTCGCCCACACTCGCGGCTCTGCCCGCGAACTGATCGCAAGCCGGGACGGCCGCCAAGAAGAGCCCCGCTGGATGTACTTCCTCACCGACAACCACCTGGACTGCCAGGCCGGTTACGGCCTCATCCAGATGGGTCGTGCACAGCAGAAGGCGGAGAGCGGAAAGAAGAGCCGCCGCTTACTCGCCCAGGGGACCGAGATGCTCAGATCCGGGGCGTACGACGTCCCGCGCGGCGACCCAAGCCAGCGCCGAGCCATGTTCGAGGGAGCCTGGCTGGCCCTGGGCCACAGCGCGCACGGAGACCTGGAGGCAGCCTGCGAGATCGGCCAGATCGCCGCCGACCGCCTCGATGCCGTCCGCTCGCCTCGCAGCGCGGCGCTGCTCCACCAACTTGCCGCCGACCTCCGCCGCCGACAGCGCAACCCTCACGTGCGCGGCTTCCTGCCAGCCCTGGAGAACGCCCTCGCCCAACACGCCCCATCGACGCAACCCGGCCGTTAGGGTCAGGTTCATGACCGCAGGGGAGCGCGTTGTCGTTGTCGGGGCTGGGGTGGCTGGGCTCACCACGGCCGTCGTTCTCGCCGAGGCCGGGGCTTCGGTGCACGTGATCGCCGAGCAGGTGCCGGGGGTCACGTCGCTGGCGGCCGGGGCGATGTGGGGGCCTTACCTGGTCGAGCCGAAGGACAAGGTCGACCAGTGGGGACAACGGTCCTTGGAGATCTTCCGGGAGCTGGCCCAGGACCCGGCGACGGGCGTCCGGCTCACCAGTGGCATCGAAGCGTCCCGCACGGCCGAGGCCGCGCCGGACTGGGCCACAACCTTGCCAGGTTTCCGACCGTGCGAGCGGGCCGAACTCCCGGCCGGGTTCACAGCGGGCTACCGGTTCACCGTGCCACTGATCGACATGCCCACCTACCTCGACTACCTCCTGCGCCGACTCCGCGATGCCGGGGGTGTGGTCGAGCGGCGACGGCTGACCTCGCTCTCGGAGGCCGGTCCCGCTTCGGCGATCATGAACTGCGCGGGCCTTGGCGCGCGCGACCTGGTTCCGGACCCTGACCTCCGGCCCGTCCGCGGTCAGCACGTCGTCGTCACCAACCCCGGGCTGACCGAGTTCTTCTCCGAGGACACCGGCCTCTCCCCGGACCTCCTGTGCTTCTACCCCCACGGCGACACCGTCGTCCTGGGCGGCACGGCGATGGACGGCGAGGGCGATCTGGCCCCCGACGACAAGGCGGCTGCCGGCATCCTCGCCCGCTGTTCCGAGGTCGAGCCCCGCCTCGCCCAAGCCCGCGTCCTGGAACACAGGGTCGGCGCTCGACCGACCCGCGCCACGGTCCGTGTGGAGGAAGAGGTGGGGGAGGACGGCACTGCGGTCGTGCACAACTACGGGCACGGAGGTGCTGGCGTCACGCTGTCGTGGGGGTGCGCCGAGGAGGCTCGGGCGTTGTTCTCCGTCAAGTGATCTGCACGTGGAAGAACAGATGTTGCGACGTCCGCAGCGCGGGATCGCTCAGGGCGTCCCGACGCGCTTGTAGCCAGCCCACAACCGGCCGCCGGCCTGCCCGAGCACCTCGTCCACCGCGGCCACGAGGGTCTCGACTCTCCCGCCCAGTGCCTCCTGTTGGCCGTGGTGGAGGCGTGTGCTGAGTCCTGGCGCGGTCGTCTCAAGACGGCGTGCCAGCCACTTCCCACCGCCACCCCACGAACGGCCAACGGCCAGTGCCAGCTCACCGGTGCGTCGGACCAGTTCGGTCGCGATGAACAGGCGCTCGCTCTGGTCGTTGCTTCCCGCGAGGTCGTCCAGGAGGTCGGTGATCGCGTAGCGGCGGTCGTCGATCTCTTCCGCCGGCACCGGGGGTGGTCCGGCGGCGGTCAGCTTCCGGGCCTGTGCGGCCAGGCGTGCTCCGAGTCCGTCGGTGTCGAAGAGCAGCAATCCGTCGGCACACATCCACAGCAGCGGTGACCGGCGCTTGCGTAGTTCCCGTTCGACGTAGGCGTGCCACGTCGCTTCGGTGTGCACGAACATCTCCACCGGCCAGCTGGCGTACTGCAGGCTCGCACGGTAGGGGGCTGGGGGTCCGTGGAGTAGGACGACGATGTCGAGGTCCGACGTGGCCGTGCGGCGACCCGTCACGACGCTGCCGCCCAGGAACGCGGCGCGCGCTTCGGGGTGCTGTTCGTCTACGACGGTGCGTGCGGCCTCGATCGCATCCATGCGGCAACTATCAGCGCTGGCCCCACCGCGCGCACCCCGTTTTCCGAGGTCGGACCGCGCTGTGTCGTCCTCTGCGTCTTTAGTTCGCCGGGGGCAGACAGCAAAGATCCATGAATGACTGGCCAACGCCGCAGCGGCATGTGAACCTGGACGACCTTCTCGTAAAACACCAGGTCAGAGAGGTGATTGCCCGTGACAGCGGGGTCCCCGGGTCCCGGATTCTCCACCAGCGTCGAGGCCCTGCGGCTGCGTGAGTGGCTGCTCGGCCCGGGCCAGGCCACGCTCGTGATGGATCAGTTCTCCGCCGACGACTTCGTCCTAGTCGTGGACGACCGCGCGGACGTGCATGTCAACTCGAAGGATGGATCCTTCTATCTCGGATGGTTTCCGTCCGGCCGTCCTGGCACCGACGGCGAGGGGTGGAAGATTGCCGTCACCGGTACGGCCAAGGTGCGCGGTTACCAGATGTCCTTCGACACCGAGACGCCGGCCGACGTCGTCGCCGCCGCAGTCGCTCGCGTGCTGGAGACCTCCCAGCGCGTGTGACACCCACACGCAGAGGCTCGATTCGAGTCGGCGCCCCTGCAGGAACCCGTCGTCTACATGGTGAAGGCGAGACGAGGTAGCCCGGCTATCTGCCACCCGAAGTCGCCGCCGGGCGGCCCGGCACCTCCATCCAGCTTTACGCACCGCTGGCGGCATCAAGCCCCCCAACTTCTTGGAGGCGTACCTGCATCCCGACTTCCCGATCGATCCACCCGCTCCGGCCAGCGTCCCGTCCGCGTACTGGGTCGGTCCCCGGCACCTGGCCGGTGACGACGGACGCCTCTACGACGCCGTCGCCGACACGCTCGCCGGCCTGGGCTGGACGAGCCTGACGATCGTCCGCGGACGCCAGGAGCCGGACGAGGCGCCGGGGGACCGCCAGGTCCTGCGCAGCACCGTCCTGCACTTCAGCCCCGACTCCCTGCGGTGGGCGCAGTGGGTCCTGCCGGACGAGCCGTTCCACCTGGGGAACCTGCCGATCGCCTGGCAAGTGTCCGCTCGTACGGACCCGAGCAGCCCGCTCGCTCAGTGGTCGGCCTACTTCACCCCCGAGGTCCCGGGGGAGATCCTCGCCGGCTTCCTGGCCGCGCTCGACGCCCGCGATCAGCCCGCCCTGCCGTGCGGTGGCCCCGAGCTGGTCCTCGACGCCGTTACGGCGCACGGTTGGCTGCGTGACGGCGACCAGCCCGGGTCGGGCGCGGTGGATCCGACGTTCGCCTCCCACATCCGCCTCGGCGAGGTGCCGCCCCTCATCCAGGATGGCGACCCACTGGCGCTGGTGGCTGAGGCGGACGAGGCGGCCCTGGCCGGGTGGCAGGCGTGGGCCGAGCCGGTACTCGGCGCGGGCTACCTGTGGGCCGCGTCGTTCAGCGCCAGCGTGCCGCACGACCTCGTCGCCGCGTTCGCCGACTCCCTCAGCTCCAGCGCACCGGTCCTGCGCCGGGTGCTGCCCGAAAGTACACGCGACCGGCTCCTGCGCGCTCCGGCCGGCTGAGGGCGTCCAACGCATCGAAGCCGGGCGTCCCCTGCAGGGACGCCCGGCTTCTTGCTGCTCTGCCTTGGCCGGCGTCTCCGTGGCGTCGCGGACCGCGGCTGCTGGGAGCAGACCGTTCCTGCACCCGGAGCTTCGTTCAACGCGGCGCGCTGAATCGGCTACCGCTTGGAACGCCCACGCCTGTGTGCGAGATCCCGGCTCTGTCCTGGGAGCCGGTCATCGCCACGTCGGTCATGCATGGACGCGGGCCCCGGTCAGAAGGCGTACGGGGCGAAGGAACGGAACGGTGCCATGGTGAGTTTGAGCAGCCGGTCGAACTCGGTTCGTTCGTCCTCGTTCATCAGCTCGTGGGCGTTGCCGAGGTCCTTCTCGGTGAGCTGTGCCATGAACGGGGCGAGGAAGCGCCGCAGAGCCTCCGGCGCATCGTCCACCATGCGTCGGTACTCCCGGTACCGCGTGAACTGTTCCTGTATCTCTTCGAATTCGGCGCGGGTGGCACTGGAGACGAGGGCCTGTTCCTCCTTGCTGAACGGTCGTCCGTCGCGGTGGACCCACGTGCGGGTTTCACGTCGGAGCTCGTAGTCCGCGTCGCAGAGCAGACGGACGACATTGGGTCGGGCTTGGGTCTTGGGCATACGGGTGCTCCTCAGCTCCTTACCGGAGTCGGGTGGGGGTAGGGCATTAATCGTCCGGAGAAACGAGCGGTTGGCCAACCGCCGATCGTCGGCTATGTTGCGCCCGTTTCTCCGGTCAGCGCCGACGGTGGGAGTTGTTCGCTGCGCTGGTGGCCGGTTGCGTGGTGGGCGCCGGAGAGTGGGTGTGCTGGCTACCTCGGGCGGGGGTGTCGTGAGGGTTTTCGGGGAGGGCGGGCAGGTGGGCGCTGCGGCGCAGGCGCCATACGAGGACGTCGCTGATGGAGTCGGCGGTGTCGAGTTCGCGTCGCCGGGTGGCCTCGGCAAGGAGGGCGGCTGGGTCGTGGCCGGCTTTGCGGGCTTCTTCGAGGGTGGCGGCCAGGGCGGGCCAGCCGGGTTCGGCTTGGACCCGGGTGGCCAGCTCCGGCAGCACCTGGTGGAGAAGGTCGGCGTGCCGCTGCCGAACTCGTAGGGCCAGGTGTTGGCCGTGCTGGTGGAGGATGGCCATGGGGTGGGCTGCGGCGGCCTGGTAGGCCGCGCGCAGGTGTTCGGCGGCTTGCTGGGCAGCCTCGGCCTGCTGGCTGTGCTGCTTCTTCGCGTGCCAGTTCGCCGCGGCGATGGTGAGGAAGAAGGCCATGTCGATGAGCATGGCGGTGGTGGCGCCGTCCTCGCCGCGGCCGAGGGCGGGTCCGCTGTGGACGAGGTCGCGGGCGGCCTGGCGCAGGGCGCGGTCGTGCCCGCGTACGGCCTTGATGTGCGAGCGGCTGGCCCGCTCGAACACGAAGGCCGCCTCGCGGAGTTCAGCGCGGGTGTGGGCGGCGGAGGTCTTGGCGAGCGCGTCCAGCACCTCACCCGCCGCGGCGATCTGGGCCGCTGCCGCGCCGTCATCGCCGTGGTCGATGACCAGGAGGGCCTGCCAGGTGGCGGCGGTGGCCCGGCGCCGCGCGAACGCGGGACCTGTCACTTCCGGCAGGGCGGGCTGCTCTGACCGTGAGTCGTCCGCCGAAGCGGCCTGTGCGGGAAGCGTCCAGCGTTCGCGGACGCGGGGCAGGGACAGGTCGGGGGCGAGCGTGGAGCCCGCGTAGAACACCGGCTCCTTCTGACCGTTGCGGTCGTCGGGGAGGGCGACCTTGTAGCCGAGCAGGTCACCGGAGGGCGCGATGCGCTTACGGATCAGCAGACCGGCGGCGGCCAGGCGATCGAAGAACTCCTCCTCGCTGGCGGCGCCGGCCACGGCGCGCCGTACGGTCTCCCGCAGTTCCTCGCGCGCCGTGCGCTCCCGGTCTTGGCGTTCGGCTTTGCGGCGTTCGGCGCTGGTGGGGCGCTTGGCCGCGGTGCCGTCTCCAGGCGCGACGCGGCGCAGGCCGTAGTCGGCTTCGATGCGGCGGGCTTCGGCCTGGGCGCGGCGGGCCTCGTTGTGCAGGCGGGGCCGACGGCCGTCGTCGCGGACCAGGGTGGCGATGATGTGGATGTGGTCGTCGGCGTGCCGGACCGCTGCCCACCGGCACGCGGCTTCGTCGCCGTCGGGGGCGATGCCGGTGGCGGCGAGCATGCGGCGGGCGATGGCCGCCCAGTCCTCGTCCGACAGGATCGGATCCTCCGGGCTGGCCCGCACGGACAGGTGCCACACGTGCTTCTTCGGGCGCCGGCCGACGGGCAGGGCGTTGACGGGCTGGTCGAGCAGCCGCTGAAGCTGCTCGTAGGTGGCTTTCGGGTCGCGGCCGGGGTCGGGGGTGAGCGGGTCGAAGGCGGCCACCAGGTGGGGGTCGGTGTGCTCCTCGTGGGTGCCGGGGCTGTACAGGTAGCGGATCAGGCCGATCGTCTTGGTGCCGCGCTTGTGGATGCTGGGGATCACGCGGCGGCACCGCCGTCACGGTGGGCGAGCAGGGCATCGGCGGCGTCCTCCATACGGCGGGCCGCGCTCTGCACGGCCTTGACCGCGGAGTCCAGGTGGGGTGCGTCGGCGCCGGAGTTGAGGGCCTTGGCGACCTGGTTGAACAGGCCGTGTATCCAGCCGAGGTGCCGCCGGGCGGCGAACAGCTCGCCGATGACCTCTCGTTCGGTGGCGATCTCGGCGGCGGTGCGGTTCAGGTCGCGGGCGGCCTTGTCGACGGCGTAGGCGAGGAAGGCGGCGTTGGTCATCTGGCACTGGGCGGCTGCGTCGGTGAAACGCTTGTACTCGGCGTCGTTCATGCGGCAGCTGGGCTGGTGCAGGCGCTTGAGCGGCTTGGGCTGGCGAGGGCGCTGGCGCACACGCGAGAGGCCCTCGGCCTGCCGATTCCCTTCTGGCTGCGGTCCGCCCTCGGCCGCTGCCTGTCGGCCTGGTGCCCCCTGGCGCCGGGCCGCTCCCGCCACCCCCGGGGCGGGAGACTCGGGAGCATTGCTCCCGGTACAACTTGCTGTGCCCGTGGCAGGGGTGATCGGCTGGGATTCCTCGTGGGTGGTGGGGTCTTCGTGGTGTGGGGTGTGCATGAGGCCCTTCGGGTCGCGGTCTGGTTGGGAATGCCGGTGCTGCGGGGGTCAGCGGGGCGGAGTGCCGGCGGCGGCTTTGAGCTGGGCCTTGAACTCGCGGACGACTCGTCCGACGTCGTCGCTGGAGACGGTGTAGTCGGCGCCGCGCAGGGCGGCCTCGACCCGGTCGCGGCCGACGCTGCCCGTCTCCTCGTAGATGCGGCGGGTGTGCTTGAGGATGACCTCGTCAGAGGCACGGGCTTTGCCGGTGTCGCGCTTCTTCCGGGCAGCCGCCTTCCGCTCGCGCCTGCCCGAAGGGCTGCCCGAGCTGTTGCCCGTGAGCGCCCGGCTGTCTTCGGTTTCTGCCCGTGCGGGCAGCCCGGGCCCCGGGCGGGCAGGCTGCGGGTGGGCAGGCGGAGGGACCTCGTCGTCGCCCGGGTCTGACGGGTGCGTGCGGGCAACGTCCTCCTCTGCCCGCGGCAGTGGTGCCGGGCGGGCGGCGCCTGGGCGGCTGTGCCCGGATCCACGGGCGGGGTTGGAGGCCGGAATCTGCCAGCGCGGCGGCAGCGTGATGGAGGCGAGGCCGACAGCCTGCTTACGGGTGGCGAGCTTGCGCAGCAGCATCTCGTCCTGGAGCGGGTCGCCGTCGACGTCGGCCCGCTCCAGGGCCTCGTGCAGGCGTTCCGTCAGGCGTCGTTGCCGCCGCTTGCCGCGCTGGCGGTCGGTCATCGACTCGGCGCGCAGGATTAGGGCGACGGCTTCGCTCAGCGCGCGCTCGCGGATGAGGCGGGCGGCATCGGCGTCCTGGTCGGCGATGCCGAGTCGAGCCAGCAGGCGTTCGCGGGCCTGGCGGACGAGGACGGCGGCCAGGCCGCGTGAGGCGGCGTCGGGGGCGCGGTGGCGCAGCTCGATGCCCATGGCCAGGTGCCACAGCATCGCGGCCATGACGGGGCCGACGAAGGCTCGCACGGTGCCACCGACCGGCCCGGACTCGGCGTAGGCGGGCAGAACCTGGACTGCGGTGATGACCCAGGTGAGGGTGCCGGGCAGCCCGGGGGCCTGCTTCGGGCCGTTGAGGTTCTGCCGGGCCATCAGGGCGGTGGCGAACAGGGCCAGCTCGGCGGCGGCGAACATCGCGACGCGCTCGGCGGTACTGCCCATGTCGAGGTAGTCGGCGGCGAACCGCCAGCTGGTGTCCGCGCTGTAGGCGGTGCAGCCGAGCGCGGCCACGGCCGCGACCGGGACCGCGGCGGTTCCACGCCAGCGGTTGGTGTGATGCCGTCGGCGGCGCTGCTGGCGGATCAGCCACCCGGCGAGCAGGCCGAGCACCACGGGCGGGATGAGGAACGCCACGGTCATCACCGGGGAGGTGGCCCAGTCGGGGAGGAGCGGCGTGCCGCTGATCCGTATGGCGAGGGGGACGGGGCTGAGAGGAGGCAGGAGGGGGCTCCAAGGCGTCGAGGATTGAGGGCGAAGGGCGTAGGGCGAATCGACGGAGCGCTGCAAGCGCCTACGCGAGCGGCTGGCGCGGGCAGGGCTGGTGTGAGCGCAGGTGATGCGGCGGGACCGGCCAGGAGAGGGCGCTGAGGCGGCCAGTCAGGCGGCGGGCGCTGTGCGGCGTCGTCGGTCGGGGCCGTCGAGGATGACGCGCTCCGTCATCTCGGCGAGGCGGGAGGCGACACGGTCACCGAGGGTGACGCGCAGCTGCTCCATCGGAAGGTTGGTGGTGATGAGGGTTGGGAGCATGTGCTCGTACCGGTGGTTGATGAGCCGGTAGGTCAGCTCCTCGGTCCATTCGCTGGTCTTGGCCGCGCCGAGGTCGTCCAGGAACAGCAGCGGGCAGCGCGCCAGAGTCTGTAGGTCACGTTCGGCGTCGTGACCGGCGCGTGGGCGCAGGCGTGCGTGGAAGTCGGCGGTGGTGGTCGCTTCCCAGCGCAGACGGACCCCTCGGGCGAGCAGGGTGCGGATGGCGCCGTACGCCTGGTACGTCTTGCCCGTGCCCGTGGGGCCGGCGATCAGCAGCGACGGGCCTTCGGCGATGCCCGGCCCGCCGGGGCCGGGGCGTCCGGCGCGGGCGATCTCGTCGGCCCAGGCGGTGACCTTCGGGTGGTCGGCCAGGGCACGGCGGTAGCGGGCGGGGATCCTGGCGTCGGCGAGTTCCAGCGCGGTGACGGGCTCGGCGTGCCCGTCCTCGACGGCGGCGGTGGCGAGGTCGATGCCGCGGCTGGCAAGGATGCCGTTGAGCCGGTCGGCGAGCGGGCCGACCCGGTGGGGCTCGCGGGTGAGGGTGGCGGTCAGAGGTCACCTCCGTAGGCGGCTTCGACATCGGCGGGGTTTGTCCACGCCCTGTGGACAACCGGCGCGGTGGGGGCCGCGTTCATGGCCTCGTGCACGAGGCTCGGCAGAGTGCTGGGATGCAGGCCCTTGGCGCGGTGCCGTTCCAGGCCGGCCCGGATGTGGGCGGGGGCGATGCCCTCGCCGAGCAGCTTGCGCACCTCGCGAGCGAGATGGCCCAGGACGTCCTTGGGCGGACGGTGTGTGCAAGCGGCGGCGTACTCGGCGATGAGCTCGTTGGCCGAGACGGCGTGGGGTGCGGGGGCGCTCGCGCCCCCCGAAGGGGTATTTCCTAGATCCATGATCCTAGGTCCTAGATCCGGACGCTGAGGCGTCACCGCTCCCTCACTGAGCCCTCCCTGGTGCCTCACGGAAGGCTCACCGAAATCGCTCTGACCTGCTATTTCGTCATCAGTGACCGGATTCAGCGCAGGCTCGCGTATTCGCCCGGAGCCCTCACGGAGGGCTCCGTGAGGCTGCGGTGCGGGCTCCGTGATGCCGACTCCCGCAGCCAGCGCATCGACGCCGGGCGCGGTGCGAGCCTGCGTGTCGTGGTGCGGGCAGGAGGGAAGGCGGCTTGCGCTGGGGCGGTTGATCTTCTGATGCTGCCGCCAGGTGACGATGTGCAGGTAGCGCTTGTCGCCCGGGCCCTTGTAGCGGCATATCAGCCCAGCGTCGGCGAGCTGGGCGAGGTCCTGCTCGACAGCTCCAGGCGTGTGTTCCGGGCGCAGTACCCACAGCTGCCCGGCGATGATCGCGGCGTGGTCGCGGTGCCGGCCCTGGTCGTCAGCCTGGGTGAGCAGGCCGAAGAAGGTGCGCTCGGCGGTCAGGGAGACGGCGGCCAGGGACTCGGAGACGAAGGCTTCCGGCTTGATGGTGCGGATTCGTGCCAAGAGGGGCGGTCCTCACTCGGTGGCCGGTAGGCGGGATGCCCACGGTTCACCGTCGGTCGGGGCGGGTCGGGCGTGAAGGGGCGTGGGATGTCTGGCCGTTGACGCGGGAGCGTTGATGGCCGCTCGTGCTTTCCGGGGTGTCGTCAACATAGCCACACCCAGGTCGCGCAAGTCCAGCCCTATCCGGCGCAATCTCTCACGGCAGAAATGCCGCTGGAAATAGAGTCGGCGAGGGCGGTGCGAAAACGGTAGGGCACGATCGGCGGTTGACCAAATAGTTGCCGCGCATCCCGAGCCAGAAGGATCACATCGGGAAGCCGTTGACGTCCTGCGAGTGACGAAGCTACAACACAAAACCCCACGTCAGAGAGGGTCTGTGGTGTCGGTTCCCGTTCGGGGGATCCGGCCTTGCGCAGCACCCCGACCGCCTCGCTCACCGATTGAGCGCGGCGCAACATAGCCGACGATCGGCGGTTATCCAAACCGCCAAATGCACGCTACAACTGGAGCTATGGCAGCACGATCTCTGGAAATAGGACCCGCAGGATTGACGGTGGCTCGCACCATCGAAAACCTCCGCATCGAACGCGGCCTTGGGCAGCGCCAACTCGCGGCGCGCTGTACCGCCTTGGGCCGTCCTATGTCCAACACGATGCTGTCCCGCATCGAACTCGCCAAGCGGCGATGCGATATCGACGACCTCGTCGCCATCGCCGCAGCCCTGCAGGTGTCACCCGCCGCCCTCCTCCAGGGGCCGGGCGCCGCCTGAGCCGCTCACGCAGCCCCTCCCCGACCTCCCGACCAGGAGCCGCCCCCTTGCACCGATCCACGCCCGCGCCCATGCCCCACAGGCCGTCCGACGCCCCTCCACCCCGCCTCTACCGCCCCGAGGAGATCGCCGACACCCTCGGCTGCTCGGCCTGGTGGGTCAAGGACCGAGCGCGACGCCGCCTGATACCGCACACCCGGGTCGGCCGCGCCTACCGCTTCACCGCCGAGCACCTCGCCGACATCATCCGCCTCTACGAGCAGCGGCCGGCACAGCCCGCGCAGACAGCCGCACGGGCGACCGAACCGCTCTCCGAGCCCGGTACGCAGACCGGCGCCGCGCAACCTCGCCGCCCTGCCGTGGCGCCGACTACCCGCCTACGGGCCCGCCCGCCGCGTCGACAACAGCAGTACGGCACTGCCGCGTGACCCGATCGAATCTGCCATAGACGAGGACAAGGAAGAGAGGGACAGCGGGACTTGGGTTTCGCGGAGAAGCGCGGAAGCTACTGGCGCGGCCGGTACAAGGTCGCGCCCGGCAAGCACAACACGGTGGTCGACGAGAACGGCAAGGCGCTCAGGTTCGCCACCAAGGGCGAGGCCCAACGGGCCGCGGCCGAGGCCGAGAACAAGTACCGTCGCGGCGACTGGCGCGACCCGGCCCTTGGCCAGGAGACCTTCGGCGAGTACGCGAACCGCTGGTACGAGGCCCAGGACCTGGCCGCCTCGACCATGCAGAACTACAAGCGCCACATCGAGGAGCACCTGCTCCCCGAGTTCGAGGACAAGGCGCTCGCCGGCATCCTGCGCACGGACGTCGACCTGTGGGAGAAGAAGGAGAAGGCCCTCTATGCCGCTTCCAGCGTCAAGACCTGGCGCTCGACGCTCCACCTGATCTTCGAGGACGCGATCGACGAGGGCCTGATCACGTCCAACCCGGCCGCTCGGCGGCGCGGACGCGGCAAACGCGCCGGCCGCTCCCGAGACCGTGGTCCGGAGAAGGTGGTCACCGACGCGCTCGGCATCCTGCTGACCGCCGAGCGCGCCGCCCTGCTCTCCGGCCGCGACGACGAGTTCGTCGCCGTGGTCCTCAAGGGATACACCGGCATGCGCTGGGGCGAGATCGTCGGCCTAGAGACCCCGTTCGTCCGCCCCGGAGCCGTCCGGGTCGAGTGGCAGCTGTACGAGCTCGACACGGGGGAACTGGTGCGCTGCCCACCCAAGGACGACAGCTACCGCACCATCGACTCGATGGACTGGCTGTCAGCGCTGGTCGCCAACCACATCGCCCGCACGAAGCCCGCGCTGTGCCCCTGCCACGGCAAGACCTACGTCTTCCGAGGGCAGGGCGCGGCGCGAACCGGGGGCCACCAGGGCGCGAAGCTGGTCGACGTCGCCCGTCGTGCCGGCGTCTCGACGGGCACGGTGTCCAACGTCCTCAACCACCCCGAACGCGTCACCGAGGCCACGCGAGAGAAGGTCGAGCAGGCCATAGCGGACCTTCGGTTCGTCCGGGGCGGCGTCGTACCGGAGCATGCCGCCCACTGGCGCAGGAACGGTTTCGCTACCTGGCTGTTCACGCCGGCGGTCTCCGGCTGGTACCCGAAGAAGGCACCGCAGGAGCCACGGCCGGTGCCCCTGCTCGGCGAGCCGTGGCCCGGTGTCCCGGCACGGGGTCGGGGTGCCAGCGATCGGGCCGACGCCTGCTGGCTCCCGATAGCCAAGGGGCTCACGCCCCACGGCCTTCGCCACACCCACCGGACGATGATGGAGGACCTGGGAACCGAGAAGGTGCTCATGGACGAACGCATGGGCCACATCGACGGCTCGGTCTCGGCGCGCTACGCCCACGTCACCCCAGGCATGCGCAAGCGCCTCATGCTGGGGCTGACCGAGCAGTGGGAGGCAGCGCTCGACGCACGTTTGGCCATGAGTGCCACGTCACCCGTGCGCGTGCTGAGTGATCTCCTGCGGGCACGCGGAGTGTCACGCGTGCCCGCCAAGTCTTAGCAAACAGAGTGCTGTGCCCTCCGGCGACCACTGCCGGAGGGCACAGCCGTATTCCCGATGCCTGCGCGAGGCCGCGTCAACTCCGCGCGGTCGTCTCACTCCAGCAGTTGCGACGATTGCCCAGTAGCGGGGCCAACGGACCTGGCTCAATAGGTATATGGAGACTGGGGAGCACTGGGCATACCGCGCGAGGCCGAAGGAGTTGGGCAGCTCTGTCAGGCAGGTGGAGATCGTCCGGGTGGGCGGCCGTGGCAGGTCTGGCTTGGTCCATGTCCGGTTCCTGGAAGGGGATGACGCCGGCCTGCAGGAATGGGTCAGCCCCGGCTGCCTCGTAGCACCGTGGCGAGACGTCGAGGCGTTCCGCGCGGATGACGAGGCAGAGCTCAGACTGGCCGAGGCGTCACGCCACGTACGGGGCGGTACGGAGTTCGAGGCCGCACGCTTGATCCTCGGGTTCGTCCGGCCGAAGAACAGGCTGCGCCTCCGCCGAGGGGTGGCGGACGCGGGAGTTCTGGAACTGAGCCGACTCGACGAGACGGCGCCGCTCATCGGCATGGATGCCACCGCGCTCCGCAGTGACCCGATGGTGCACGAGAACCGTGCCGGCATGTGCCTGGCCGGCTGGCCGATCACCGAACGCGTCGCCCGTCAGGTAGCGGGCCGCCTCGCCGACGAGATCCTCCCGGAGGTGGACCGCAAGCAGCAGGGCATCGAGCAGGAGCGCGCACAGCCCTCCTGGTACTCGTACCGTCGTCGGGACGACCGCAAGTTGGATGCGGAGGCGGCCGTCCTGCGGACCGTCCGGGCGTGGTGCGGCGAGGACAAGGCTGAGCGCTACGACGAGCTGGTCGCACTGCGCGAAGAGGTCATCCGGCTCGGCCAGCTGGTGGAGAAGGCGGTCAAGGCCCTACGCGACCGTGGGCACGGCGTCATCGCCTCCACCATTGAGCGCGACCTTGGCGTCCATATCGCCAGCCTTGATCCTGACGTGCGTCGATAGAGCCGCGCCACGGCTCCGGGGTCGGCTTCGGCGGCTCGGGCCGTGCCGCAGGCTGCTCCCTCTCCGGCCGGTGCGGGTTCCAGCCGCCGAGAAAGGGCCGTAGCTGATCTCCCGTCGGCTCCGCGTGGAAGTCGAGAGCGGCCAGGCCCCTGCCGGTCATGGTGGGGTCCAGCCGGTCGGCCTCCGCCTTCCCCCAAGCCGACCACTCTCGCAGCCTCTCGGCTTCGACGGCGTCGTCCGATGTGGCGGCGGCTTCGTCCAGAGCGACGCAGAACACCCGGATCTCTCCAGCCACCTTCCACTGCTCCAGGGCTGTGCCGAAGTGCTCCGCCCGTAGGGCGTGCACCGCCTTGATCGAGGCGGCACTGACGGCGGACTCCCACTCCCGCCTCTCGCGCTCCTCCCGCTCCGCCTCCAGACGCCGACGCTCCGCCTCCTGCCGCTCCCGCTCCTCTTGCAGGCGCCGCTGCTCCGCCTCCCGTTCCAGCCGAGCCCGCTCCTGCTCCTCCGCGCGAGCCTTCAGTGCCCGGAAGACCGAACCGACCTGCTCCTCCAACGGCTTCTTGGCGGTGTCGGCCCATTCCTTCTTCCAGCCGTAGCTGTGGCCGTAGCCGTAGCCCGAGTGCTGGCTGATCAGCAGTTCCAGCTCGCCGGAGGGCTCGAACCTGTGCGCCGGCGTCACCCGCTGCCAGTCGTACGTACGTCGGCCCGGCTGCTTGGGCACGTACCGGACCTGCTTCTGCCGTTCGCGGAAGCCGACCTCGTACGTCCTGCCGTGAACGGTGAGCAGGGGCCTGGGCTGCTTGCGCTTCTTGGACACCGTGATCTCGCCGTGGCGGGCGAGTGCCTGCTCAGCGAGGAGCCGGAGAAGCGAGAGGACTCGCGGCAGGACCTCCTCCGAGACCTCGAAGGCGCTGTGGTCCGCAGTGACAGCGGCGATCACGTCCTCGACATCGCTGATCACCCGGCTGCGCGCCAGCCGGATCCGGTTCCACTCGGTGTCGTCCTCACCCGACACCCTGAGCAGACCGAGGAAGAAGTCCCCCTTCGCCCGGCCGCTGTACTTCAGGTGGTACCCCTCGGGCGCACACTGCCGGGCTGCGTCGAAGGCCCTGCGGTAGCGGGCTCGCTCCTGGTCGCTGGGGTTCGGGATGCGGAGGAACCGCCCAGCCTGCTGTACTTCCGCGATCAAGGCGGCTCCGATTTCCGCCGGCGACGCCTGTGGGGGCTTGGCGGCGCGCTGTGGCGCCGGCTTCGTCGTGGACGGAGCTGTGTCTTGCTGCTGCGTAGGAGGGGCCGGCCGTGTCCGTTGCTCGGAACCCGCCGACCGCTGCCTGCGCGGCGTCGGTTCCGGCCGGTCCGGGTGATGACCGTGTTCCAGGTAGAAGCGCCCTGCGTCAGTGATCTCCGCCTGCCACTTCCCATCCTGCTTGGGCATGGTGATCAGACGCCGCTCCTTGAGCGCGCGGGCGGTGAGGGCGAACTCTGGGCTGTCCGACGTGACGGGGTCGGCTCCGTCCCCGATGCGGGTGAGGAGCGCGAGCTGCCGGTCATTTAACGGAGACCATCGGTGCATGGCGATCGTCGTACCGCCTGTGATCGGCCTCGCACAACCGTAGGGATGACCCTTTCCCAGCGTGAGCGGCAAAGAGCGGGCTGGACGGCGGACGGCCGCTCACTGGGAGCCGCCGGGAGCCGGTTTCTGGAAGTTGGCTCCCAAACGGCTCCCAAAACGGGGCCACAAAGCAAACCAGGCCCGGTGCTGATCTCTCAGCACCGGGCCTGACCTGGTGTTTCTCTGTCGGGGTGGCGGGATTTGAACCCACGACCTCTTCGTCCCGAACGAAGCGCGCTGCCAAGCTGCGCTACACCCCGGTGCAACGAGGACTACTTTAGCGGACGGGGGAGCGGAGACGAAATCCGGTTCCGGCGGGGGGTGGGGTGGGGCGGAGGTGGTCGAGGGCGGCGGTGAGGATGGTGAGGAGCCAGACGGGGATGACGAGCAGGGCGGCGTCGCGGGTGAGGGCTTGGTAGGCGTGGGGGTGCAGGGGGAGGAAGGGGTGGGGGAAGCGGGTGAAGGCGCCGGGGAGCAGCAGGGCGTGCCGGTGGAGGGCGTAGCCCAGGTGGGCCAGGGGGAACGCGGGCCACAGCACGGCGTGGGCGGGGCGGAAGCGGGCCGGGGCGGTGAGCAGCAGCCAGTCGCAGACGGCGGCGGTCGGGGTGACCGTGTGCAGCAGCTGGGCGGAGATCCGGTGCGGGGCGGTCGGGGGCGCGAAGGGGGCGCCGAGGGTGAAGCCGCTTGCCGGTTCGGTGAGGAGACCGTGGAAGAGCAGGGCGCCGAGCGTGACGTAGATCATGGCGGCGCCGGTCAGCCACGCGGGCAACGGGCGCCGGCCGGACCAGGCGCGCCATGCGCCCCAGAGCGAGACCAGGGCCAGCAGGCAGTTGGCCTCGACCGCGAAGTAGCCGAAGAACCGTGACGCGCTCGGGGCGGCATGGGCGCCGAGTGCCACCCCCGCGCCCGCCGCGAGCGCGGTCAGGCCCCGGAACGCGGCGGTCAGCGGGCGGCGGTGCCGTCGGGCGGACCGGCCGGGAACGCCGCCCACCGGCACCCGGCGCAGCGCGGGCACCGGTGAAAGGGGCGAAAGGTGTGGATCGGTCACCCGGCTACGGTAGCCATCGCTCCCCGTGGCGTCCGGGAGCCGTCCCGACCGGGCGCGCCGACCCGTTCGACACCTCTCAGCGGCGGCCCCGCACCGGCTCCTCCGCGCGCTGCGTCAACGTCAGCAGCGTCGCCTCCGGCGGACAGGCGAAACGTACCGGGGTGTAGCGGTTCGTGCCGCATCCTGCGGAAACATGCAGGTAGGCGCGGCGTCCTCCGGCGCGGTGGGTGGACAGCCCCTTGACCCGCCGGGTGTCCAGATCGCAGTTGGTGACCAGGGCGCCGTAGAAGGGGACGCACAGCTGGCCGCCGTGCGTGTGGCCGGCCAGGATCAACGGGTAGCGGTCGGCGGTGAACGCGTCGAGCACCCGCAGGTAGGGCGCGTGCACCACGGCGAGCGAGAAGTCGGCGTCGTCCGCCGGACCGCCCGCCACCTGCGCGTACCGGTCCCGCTTGATGTGCGGGTCGTCCAGCCCGGTGAGCGCCACCTCGATGCCGCCGTCCAGCTTGAGCCGGCCACGGGCGTTGGTCAGGCCCGTCCACCCCGCCTCGTCGAAGGCGTCGCGCAGCTCGGTCCACGGGTTGTGGATGGCGCCGGTGACCGGGGGGTTGCCGTTGAGGCCGTGACGTCCCTGGGCGCGTTCGAACAGGTAGCGCGCGGGGTTGCGCAAGCGGGGGCCGTAGTAGTCGTTGGAGCCGAAGACGTACGCCCCCGGGAACTCCAACAGCGGGCCGAGCGCGTCCAGCACCTCGGGGACGCCCTCGGGGTCGGAGAGGTTGTCGCCGGTGTTGACCACGAAGTCGGGGCGGAGCCCGGCCAGCGACTGGAGCCAGTGGCGCTTCTTGCGCTGCCCGGCGACCATGTGGATGTCGGAGACCTGGAGGACGCGCAGCGGGCGCATCCCCGGCGGCAGCACCGGCACCTCGACCCGTCGCAGCCGGAAGGACCGGACCTCGTAGCCGGCGGCGTACGCCACCCCGGCCGCGCCGATCGCTGTCATTCCCAAGGGGATCCCGTAACGCGCGCGCATACGCCCCATCGTTGCACGCGCCACGCGGGGCGGGAAATCTTGGTGATCTCCCGCCGGCGGGGGCGCCGGGCGGCGGCGTACGCCGGAAATGTTCCGGCGCCGCGCCGTCCCCGCATGGCAGACTCCCGGTATGACCACGACGCTCAAACAGCGGCTTCAGGAGGACCTCACCGTTGCCCTCAAGGCACGTGACGAGGTCCGGCTGGCCGCGCTCCGGCTCACCCTCTCGGCCGTCAGCAAGGAGGAGACCGCGGGTACGCAGGCCCGTGAGCTCTCCGACGACGAGGTGCTGAAGGTGATCACCCGCGAGGCGAAGAAGCGGCGCGAGGCGGCGGAGGCGTTCGAGCAGGGCGGCCGGTCGGAGTCGGCGGCCCGGGAACGCGCCGAGGGCGAGATCCTCGCCGAATACCTGCCCAAGCAGCTCACCGACGAGGAGCTGGGCGCCCTGGTCGACGAGGCGGTCGCGGAGGCCGCGGCCTCCGGGACGGAGGGGCCCAAGGCGATGGGCGCGGTCATGAAGATCGCCAACGCGAAGATCGCCGGCCGCGCCGAGGGCGGCCGGGTCGCCGCCGCGGTGAAGCGCCGGCTCAGCACCTGACGGCTCGCGCCCGGCGGTAGGCGCCCCCGGTTCGCCCGTCGCCGCCGGACGCGCCCCGTCCCCCGGCGGGTCAACGGTTCACGGCTCGCCCGTCGCGCCTGTCGGGCCCCCGGGACGCGCGGCGCCCCCGGCTGCGCCCCGCCCCCAACACGCCCCCCAACACACCAACGTGCCCCCGACCGACAGGTCCGGGGCGCGTTGGGTGACCGGGTCAGGGCCAGGTCAGGCCTCCGCCGTTCTCGTTGCCGGCGATGATGCCGGGCGGGAAGTTGAAGGGGGGCTGCTGGGGGTCGGGGCCGCCGGGGGCCTTGCCGTTGTTGTGGCCGCGGCCGTGATCGTGTTTGTCACCGGCGGGGGTCTGCGGCTTCTGGGCGTCCTGGCCGCCCTTCTTGTCCGGTGTCGGGATGTTGACGGTGCGGAAGCTCTCCGCCGGCACCCCGGCCAGCGCGCCGCTGACCGCGTCCTGCCAGATGGGGGCCGGGGTGTCCTGGCCGTAGACCTTCTGGTGGTAGACGCCGCCGATGGTGATGTCGTACATCTGCACGTGGTGCGCCGGGTCGCCGACCCACACCGCCGCCGACATGTTGGGGGTGTACCCCACGAACCAGGCGGCGTAGCGGCTGTCGGTGGTGCCGGTCTTGCCCGCGCTGTCCCGGTCCTTCAGGCCGGCTTCCTTGCCCGTACCGTCGTCGACCACGCCCTTGAGCATGGTGTTGATGGTGTCGGCGGTCTGCTGCGACATCGCCCGGTGGCAGGACTCCTGGGGCACCGGGAGCGACTTGCCGGAGGTGTCGGTCACCGACTCGATGGCGGTCGGCGCGCAGTAGACGCCGCCGTTGGCGAAGGCGGCGTACGCGGCGGCCATGTCCAGCGGGGACGCCTCGTTGGCACCGAGGGTGAAGGAGGCGCCGAGGCCGAAGGAGCCGCCGCCGGCCCGCTTGTCCATGCCCAGGTTGTTGACCATCTTGACCACGTTGCACAGCCCGGTGTCGGCCTCCAGCGAGACGAAGTACGTGTTGATCGACTTCTGCAGGGCCTCGGGCATGGTGTAGGGGCCGACCTCGGACTTGTTCTCGTTGGGCACCGAGGCGTCGTCGTGCAGCCGGTGGCCGGAGCAGTCGGTGACGTCCGGGTACGGCATCTGGTACGGCGACGGGTAGCTCTGCGTCGCCGACATCCCGTTCTCCAGGGCCGCCGCGGCGGTGAACGCCTTGATGGTGGAGCCGGGCTGGTAGCCGAGGCCGCCGCCCATGTTGCGGTCGACCGAGTAGTTGATCTGCGTCTGGTGGGCGCCGAAGCCGTACGGCCGGGACTGGCCCATGGCCCGGATCTTGCCGCTGCCGGGCTCCACCATGGTGACCGCGGTGGCCACCGGGTCGGTGGTGTAGACGTGCTTGGTGACCGAAGCCTGGAGGGACGCCTGGGCCTTGGGGTCCAGGGTGGTCTTGATGGTCAGGCCGCCCTCGGTCCAGCGCTTGGCCCGGGCCTCCCGGGTCTTGCCGAAGACCGGGTTGTTCAGGAAGGTTTCGCGGACGTAGTCGCAGAAGAAGCCGGCGCCCTGGACGGCGGTGATGCAGCCGTTGCGCGGGATGCTGGGCTTGAGGCCGAGCGGCCGGGCCTGCGCCGCGGTGGCCTGGGCACGGGTGATGTCGTGCAGGTCGGCCATCCGGGAGAGCACGGTGTTGCGCCGGGTGAGCGCGGCCTTGGGGTCGTTGATCGGGTCGTAACGGGTGGGCGACTGGACGAGGCCGGCGAGGAGCGCGGCCTGGTCCAGGGTGAGTTTGTCGGCGTCGGTGCTGAAGTAGCGCTGGGCGGCGGCCTGGACGCCGTACGCCTGCTCGCCGAAGAACGTGATGTTGAGGTAGTTCTCCAGGATCTTGCGCTTGCCCAGCTCCTTCTCCACCTGGATCGCGTACTTCAGCTCCTTGACCTTGCGGCCCAGGGTCTGCTGGGTGGCCTCGGCGACCTTGTCGGGGTCGTCCCCGGCCTCCTCGATGAAGACGTTCTTGATGTACTGCTGGGTGAGGGTGGAGGCGCCCTGGGCGACCCCGCCCTGGGTCGCGTTGGTGTTGAGGGCGCGCAGCACGCCCTTGACGTCGATCGCGCCGTGCTTCCAGTAGCGCGCGTCCTCGATCGCGACGATCGCCTTCTGCATCGTCGGGCTGATCCGGTCGAGCGGTACGGAGACCCGGTCGCGCGAGTAGACGGTGGCGATCAGGCCGCCGTTGGCGTCGAGTATCCGGGAGGCCTGGCTCAGCGGGGGGCGCTTCAGCTCTCCCGGGAGCTGGTCGAACCCGGCGGCGGCGCCCTTGGCGGTCAGCCCGAGGGCACCGGTGGCCGGCAGCGCGATGCCCGCGAGCACGACCCCCGACAGCACGCTGACGCCGAGCAACTTCACGGCCTGTCGGGCCGCCGACAGGCCACCGTCCGAGCGCTTGTAAGCCATGGGCAGCAGCCTACGCGCCGATTCTCAGGACGTGCGCCCATCTGTTCGCCTACCCTGTGAACGACGCGCTCCGATGGCGCACGGTTTCGCCCTCCTTCTTCACTCTTGTGGGTGATGAGAGGTGTCCGGATTACCGACATATGCCAGAGGTCTCAGCCAGACCTTTGGGTGAAATGGCGGTGATGTCCGGCGAGTCGGGTTTGCGCTTCGCTCACTCCGGTGGGTGATCTGCCGGGTACGCATAGTCCGATCGGGCCATTCAAGATTGGGCCCGAGGGGGCTGTTGCGCCCTGCCCTCCTTCCGTAACGTCCTCAACTGGCGGCGGTGAATATGCCGCTGCCGCCGTGGGGGAGCCCCGATTCGGGAGAGGACGGCGCCAGCATGAGCTGGGTTACCGACTGGAGCGCACAGGCAGCGTGCCGGACGACTGATCCGGACGAGCTCTTCGTCCAAGGTGCGGCACAGAACAGGGCCAAGGCGGTCTGCACCGGATGCCCGGTGCGTACCGAGTGCCTGGCCGACGCACTCGACAACCGCGTCGAGTTCGGCGTCTGGGGAGGGATGACCGAACGGGAACGCAGGGCGCTGTTGCGCCGGCGTCCCACCGTGACCTCGTGGCGCAGACTGCTGGAGACGGCCCGTCACGAGTACGAGCGCAGCATGGGCCTGCTGCCCGCCGACGCCGAGGAGGACTACGCGGCCGTCGGCTGACGAGCCCGCGCCCCACCTTCGCGTCCGGCCCCGCCGGGGCCTGTACCCGCACGCCCGGTCGCTCCTCGCGCACACCGACGATCGCCGCGGCGCCCTACCGCCCTGCGTACGCACGCGCCGACCGCCGCGTCCTCCCGCGGCGGCGCGCGGCATGCCCCCGTGCGCCCCGCCCGCCGGACGCGGCCGGGGCTGACCGTACGTCAGGCTACCGAGGTCACCGGGTCGCCGGCGGCCAGCCGTTCCCCGACCGCGCGCAGCCCGTCGAGGTCGTGCACATCGCCCGGGAGGGCGGCCACCTCGGCCACCGGGACGTCCGGGTGGACGGAGGCGAAACGTTCCCGGGCGCGGCGCTCGCGCACGGTCAACTGCATCCGGTCCGCGTGCAACCGCAGCAGACCGGCGGCGAGACCTTCCGCGGAGGGCTCACCCGTCGCGTCGGCGCCGGACACCGGAGCGTGGTGGCCGGAGGGGGTGGGAGAGCCGGGGGAGCCACCGTCGGGTGTGCCGTCGTCGCGGGTGCCACGGGGGTCACGGCCGGGGAGATCGCCGTGACCGGGGTCGTCGGAGCCGTCGCCGGGGGTGCGGCCGGAGGAGCGGCTTCCTCCAGTCTTCCCGTTGTGATGATCGACAATGCCGTCGTCCGGATGGGATTCCGCGTCCGCCGTGGCGTCGTCGTCCTCAACTCCGTTGACCAGCACCTGCGTTGACGGCTCGTCGAGCAGATCTTCCAGCGCCTCGGCCGCCGCGAGGGCGCGCTCCGCGGTCAGCGTGGTGGCGCCGCTGCCGTGCACCCGGTTGAGCACCAGCCCGGCCAGCGGCATCCGGTCGGCGGCCAGCCGCTCCACGAAGTACGACGCCTCGCGCAGCGCGTCCCGTTCCGGCGCCGCCACCACCAGGAACGCGGTGCCCGGCGCCTGGAGCAGCCGGTAGGTGGCGTCGGCCCGCTTGCGGAAGCCGCCGAACATGGTGTCCATCGCGGCCACGAAGGTCTGCACGTCCTGGAGGAGATGGGCGCCGACGACCTTGCTCAGCGCGCCGGTCATCATCGACATGCCGACGTTGAGGAACTTCATCCCGGCCCGGCCGCCCGCCTTGGCCGGCGCCATCAGCAGCCGGATGAACCTGCCGTCCAGGAACGAGCCGAGCCGGCCGGGCGCGTCCAGGAAGTCCAGCGCCGACCGGCTGGGCGGGGTGTCGACCACGATCAGGTCCCACTCGTCGCGCGCTCGCAACTGGCCCAGCTTCTCCATGGCCATGTATTCCTGGGTGCCCGCGAACCCGGCGGAGAGCGACTGGTAGAAGGGGTTGTCCAGGATCGCCTGGGCGCGCTGCGGATCGGCGTGCTGCTCGACGATCTCGTCGAACGTCCGCTTCATGTCCAGCATCATCGCGTGCAGCCGGCCGCCCGCCGACTCGTCCACCCCGGCCACCCGGCGCGGGGTGTTGTCGAGTTCGGTGAGCCCCATGGACTGGGCCAGCCGGCGGGCCGGGTCGATGGTGAGCACCACGACGGTACGGCCGCGTTCGGCCGCGCGGACGCCGAGCGCGGCGGCCGTGGTGGTCTTGCCCACCCCGCCCGAGCCGCAGCAGACGATGATCCGGGTGGCCGGGTCGTCCAGCAGCGGATCGATCTGGAGAGGCGGTGTCTCCCAGGTCATCGGCGCGACCCCCTGACGTCCCGTACGGCGGCGTCCGCGCCGCCGAAGCCCTGTGCGCGCAGCGACCTGGCCAGGGCGTAGACCCCGCCGACGTCCACCCCGTCCGGCAGCATGCGCAGTTCGAAAGTGGGCAGCCCGAGGGAGTCCAGGTCGGCGCGCTGCCGTCGTTCCAGCATCACCCGGCCGGCGTGCTCGCGGGCCTGCTCCAGCAGCGGGTCCACCAGGCGTTCGGCCAGGCCGCCGCGCCGGGCGCCGCCCAGTCCGGCCTGCGAGAGCGCCTTGGCCACCGCGGTACGCCGGGTGGCCGGGACGTCCTCGTCCAGCGCGACCGTCAGCGTCCGGTCGTCGAGGACCACCGGACGCACCATGTTGACCACCGCGGCGCCCACCGGCAGCCCCGCGGCCCGCAGCTCGGCGACGCCGTCCACGGTCTCCTGGACCGGCATCTCCTCCAGCAGCGTCACCAGGTGCACCGCGGTCTCGGCGGACTTGATGACCCGCATCACCGCCTGCGCCTGGTTGTATATCGGGCCGAACCGGGCGAGCCCGGCCACCTCGTCGTTGACGTTGAGGAAGCGGGTGATGCGTCCGGTGGGCGGGGCGTCCATCACCACCGCGTCGTAGGTGCGGGCGCCCGGGCGTTCCTTGGCGTGCGCGGGGTTGCGGCGCCGGACCGCCTCGCACGCCTTGCCGGTGAGCAGCACGTCGCGCAGCCCGGGGGCGATGGTGGTGGCGAAGTCGACCGCGCCGATCTTCTTCAGCGCCCGGCCCGCCCGGCCGAGCTTGTAGAACATCTCCAGGTAGTCCAGCAGGGCCAACTCGGGGTCGATGGCGAGCGCGTAGACCTCGCCGCCGGACCGCCGGCCACCGCCCTCCGCCGGGCCGGCCGGGCCGATGGCCACCTTTCGTTCCTCGTACGGCAGCGCCTCGGTCTCGAAGAGCTGGGCGATGCCCTGCCGCCCCTCGACCTCGACGAGCAGGACCCGTCTGCCCTCGGTCGCCAGGGCGAGCGCCAGTGCGGCGGCGACCGTGGTCTTACCGGTGCCGCCCTTGCCCGTGACGATGTGGAGCCTCGGGGAGGCTGTCTGCTGGGCGCTCACACATCCGAGCCTAACCAGTCGGGCCGGATGCCACGCACAGGGCCGCCCTCGACTGGGGGAGCGGACGCGTCCCGCCCCGGCCCGAAGCATTACAGTCGCCCCATGACCAAGTGGGAATACGCGACCGTGCCGCTCCTCGTGCACGCCACCAAGCAGATCCTCGACCAGTGGGGTGAGGACGGCTGGGAACTCGTCCAGGTCGTCCCCGGCCCGAACAACCCGGAGCAGCTGGTGGCGTACCTGAAGCGGCAGAAGTCATGAGCGCGTCGCGAAGCGACTCCGTTGAGGGTGGCGGTGGGCGACGGGAGGGCATGAGTGCCGTTGAGACGAGGATCGCGGAGCTGGGGCTGACGCTGCCCGAGGTCGTCCCGCCGCTCGCGGCCTACCAGCCGGCCGTGCGCTCCGGCTCCTTCGTCTTCACCTCCGGCCAGCTCCCCATGGTGGACGGTAAGCTGCCGGTCACCGGCAAGGTGGGCGCGGAGGTCACCGCGGAGGAGGCCAAGTCCCTCGCGGCGACGTGTGCGTTGAACGCGCTGGCGGCGGTCAAGACGGTCACCG
The DNA here is from genome assembly GCF_000240165.1 of Streptantibioticus cattleyicolor NRRL 8057 = DSM 46488. Taxonomy (NCBI): domain Bacteria; kingdom Bacillati; phylum Actinomycetota; class Actinomycetes; order Kitasatosporales; family Streptomycetaceae; genus Streptantibioticus; species Streptantibioticus cattleyicolor. Next base: position 3,022,630 of record NC_017586.1, on the reverse strand, counting down.
GTGACCTGGACCGGATCGTGCGGGTGGTGAAGGTGGTCGGCTTCGTCGCCTCCGCCGCGGACTTCACCGGTCAGCCCGGGGTGATCAACGGCGCGAGCGAGCTGCTCGGGCAGATCCTCGGGGACAAGGGCGTCCACGCCCGCAGCGCGGTCGGCGTCGCGGTGCTGCCGCTGGACGCGCCCGTGGAGGTCGAGATCCAGGTGGAGATCGCCGGCTGACCCCCGGTCCCGGCCGGGACGTCCTCTCGAACATCGGCACGGCAGCGCATAGCATCCGGCCATGACGACGACCAAGGGCACGCCGCCGGGACCGGACGCACCGCGGTCCGGCGGCGCGCAGGCGGCTCCGGCCCAGGGGCCGGACGCGCGGTCCCGTTCCTCCCGTACCGCCAAGGGATGGTTCCCGCCCTCCTGGCCGGCCCGGATCCGGGCGCTGACGGAGGGCAGGCTCAACCCCGTCGAGCCGCGCCGGGCGGCCACCGTGCTGCTGCTGCGCGACGCCCCCGGCGGACCCCAACTCCATCTGCTGCGCCGGAGCGCCTCCATGGCCTTCGGCGCCGGCGCCTACGCGTACCCGGGCGGCGGGGTCGACCCGCGGGACGAACGCCCGGTGCGCTGGGCGGGGCCGGAACGGGAGGTGTGGGGCGGGCTGCTGGGGCTCGACCCGGTGTCGGCGCAGGCGGTGGTGTGCGCCGCGGTGCGGGAGACGTTCGAGGAGTCCGGGGTGCTGCTGGCCGGCCCCGACGCCTCCTCGGTGGTCGCCGACACCAGCGGTGACGGCTGGGAGGCCGACCGCCGGGCACTGGTCGGCCGGGAGCTCTCCTTCGCCGACTTCCTCGCCCGCCGCGACCTCGTCCTCCGCTCCGACCTGCTCGGGCCGTGGGCCCGCTGGATCACCCCGGAGTTCGAGGAGCGCCGCTACGACACCTGGTTCTTCCTCGCCGCGCTGCCGGCCGGGCAGCGCACCCGGGACGTCTCCGGCGAGGCCGACCGGGTGGCCTGGCTCTCCGCCGGTGCCGCGGTGGCCGGGTACGACCGCGGTGAGTTGCTGATGATGCCGCCGACCATCGCCACGCTGCGCGCGCTGCTGCCGTACGCCACCGTGGCCGACGCCTTCGCCTCCTGCGCCGGCCGGGACATGACGCCGGTGCTGGCCCGGGCTGAACTCGTCGGCGACGAGGTGGTGTTGCGCTGGCCCGGGCACGAGGAGTTCACCCGGCACGTGGAACGGGGCGGCGCGACGGATGACGGCGCCGTGCCGGGGCATCCGCACAGTGAGGACCCGACGACGCCAGCCCGAGGAGCCGAGTCATGACGGCCGCCATCCTGCCCGGTGCCCCGCAGCCCTCCGTCGGCGGCCCCGCCACCCCCCGCGCGGTCTGCGTGCTCGCCCCCAACCCGTCCCCGATGACGCTGGACGGCACCAACACCTGGATCGTCTCCGAGCCGGACTCGCCGCTCGCCGTGGTGGTCGACCCCGGCCCGCTGGACGACGCACATCTGCGCACCGTGATCCGTACCGCCGAGGAGGCCGGCAAGCGGATCGCGCTCACCCTGCTCACCCACGGCCACCCCGACCACGCCGCAGGGGCGGCCCGGTTCGCCGAGCTGACCGGCACCCGGGTACGGGCGTTGGACCCGGCGTTGCGGCTGGGGGAGGAGGGGCTGGCGGCCGGGGACGTGATCACCACCGGCGGGCTGGAGTTGCGGGTGCTGGCCACCCCGGGGCACACCGCCGACTCGCTCTCCTTCCACCTGCCCGCCGACGGCGCCGTCCTCACCGGCGACACCGTGCTGGGCCGGGGCACCACCGTGGTGGCCCACCCCGACGGCCGGCTCGGCGACTACCTGGACTCGCTGCGCCACCTGCGGACGCTCACCACGGACGGCGGCATCGAAACGATTCTGCCCGGCCACGGCCCGGTGCTGGACGACGCCCGGGGCGCCGTGGAGTTCTACCTGGCGCACCGGGCGAGCCGGCTGGCCCAGGTGGAGACCGCGGTGGAGGCCGGTCACCGCACCGCCGCCGAGGTGGTGGCGCACGTCTACGCCGACGTGGACCGCGCCCTGTGGCCCGCCGCCGAGCTGTCGGTGCGGGCCCAGCTGGACTACCTGCGCGAGCACGGCCTGATCTGACGGCACGGGCCGGGAACGGAAGCGGGCGGGCGGATGGTCTCCGCTCGCCCGTTCCCGCAGCGTCCGGTCGGTCAGCGCGACCGCTTGGCCAGCCGCTCGACGTCCAGCAGGATCACCGCGCGGGCCTCCAGCCGCAGCCAGCCGCGCTGGGCGAAGTCGGCCAGCGCCTTGTTGACCGTCTCGCGGGAGGCGCCGACCAGCTGGGCCAGCTCCTCCTGGGTCAGGTCGTGCACCACGTGGATGCCCTCGTCGGACTGGACGCCGAAGCGGCGCGACAGGTCCAGCAGGGCCTTGGCGACGCGGCCGGGGACGTCGGAGAAGACCAGGTCGGACATGCTGTCGTTGGTGCGCCGCAGCCGCCGGGCGATGGCCCGCAGCAGCGCCACGGCGACCTCGGGGCGGGCGTTCATCCACGGCTGGAGGTCGCCGTGGCCCAGGCCGAGCAGCTTGACCTCGGTCAGCGCGGTGGCGGTGGCGGTACGCGGGCCCGGGTCGAAGAGCGACAGCTCGCCGATCATCTCCGAGGGGCCGAGCACGGCCAGCATGTTCTCGCGCCCGTCCGGCGAGGTGCGGTGGAGCTTCACCTTGCCCTCGGTGACCACGTACAGGCGGTCACCCGGGTCGCCCTCGTGGAAGAGCGAGTCACCACGCGCGAGCGTGACCTCCGTCATGGAGGCGCGCAGCTCAGCGGCCTGCTCGTCGTCGAGCGCCGCGAAGAGCGGTGCGCGCCGCAGAACGTCGTCCACGAGGTCTCTCCTTGTTGACTTCCACCGACCGGGACCTGTCCCCATCATGCCGGACGGTAAAACAGTGCGATCAATCACAAGTGTGTCCTATGCCGGGCCCGGGGCGTGCGGCGGGGTCGAAATGGCCGGTCGCGGCGGTGCGGCCGGGGCGCCGTCATCGTGGTGGCCAAGGGCGGATCCGGGCGCCGAGCCTTAGGCTGGCCGGGTGCCTGATACGCCAAGTGCGCCGAGGAAGAAGCAAGATGGCGGATCCGTCCGGGTGACCGCCGCCCCGGATTCCGCTGTGAGCGAACAGCCTGCCCGTACGGCCGAAGCGGCTCCGCGCAAGCGCGCCCCGGGCGGGAAGGCGGCCCCCGCGAAGGCCCCCGCCAAGAAGGCCGCGCCGAGGAAGGCCGCCGCGAAGAGGCCCGCCGCCAAGCAGGCCCCCGCGGCGAAGGGCCCCGCGAAGAAGCCCGCGGCCAAGGCCGAGTCCCGTACCGCACTGGTCCGGCGGGCCCGGCGGATCAACCGCGAGCTGGCCGAGTTCTACCCGTACGTCCACCCCGAGCTGGACTTCGAGAACCCGTTCCAGTTGCTGGTGGCCACCGTGCTGTCGGCGCAGACCACCGATCTGCGGGTCAACATGACGACCCCGGCGCTCTTCGCCAGGTACCCCACCCCGGAGGAGATGGCGGCGGCCGATCCGCAGGAGCTGGAGGAGATCGTCCGGCCCACCGGCTTCTTCCGGGCCAAGGCCAGATCGCTGCTGGGGCTGTCGGCGGCGCTGCGTGACCGGTTCGGCGGCGAGGTCCCCGGGCGCCTGGAGGACCTGGTGACGCTGCCCGGGGTCGGGCGCAAGACCGCCAACGTGGTGCTCGGCAACGCCTTCGGTGTCCCGGGGATCACCGTGGACACCCACTTCGGCCGGCTCGCCCGCCGCTTCGGCTGGACCACCTCCGAGGACCCGGAGAAGATCGAGGAGGAGGTCGGCTCCCTCTTCCCGAAGTCGGAGTGGACGATGCTCTCGCACCGGCTGATCTTCCACGGCCGCCGCGTCTGCCACTCCCGCAAGCCGGCCTGCGGCGCCTGCCCGATCGCCCCGCTGTGCCCCTCCTACGGGGAGGGCGAGACCGACCCGGACAAGGCGCGCAAGCTGCTGAAGTACGAGCTCCAGCCGGGCGGCACCGGGCAGCGGCTCAAGCCGCCGCCGTCCTTCGTGGAGCACCAGAAGGCCGTCCACCAGCCGGTGGTCCCGGCGGGGGAGGGGGAATGACGACGGCCGGGTGCGATGTGCGCGGGCTGCCCGCCTGGCTGGCGCCGGTCGCCGAGGTGGCCGCGGTGCTGCCGCCGGAGGAGCTGAGCCGCTTCCTGCCGCCGGCCGACGGCGGGCGTCCGTCGGCCGTGCTGATCCTCTTCGGGGAGGGCCCGGACGGCCCGGAGCTGCTGCTGATGGAGCGCTCCCGGTCGCTGCGCTCGCACGCCGGCCAGCCCTCGTTCCCCGGCGGCTCCCTCGATCCGCAGGACGGCGACCCGGAGGGCGAGGGTCCGGTCCGGGCCGCGCTGCGCGAGGCGTGCGAGGAGACCGGGCTGGACCCGGCCGGGGTGCAGATCTTCGGGGTGCTGCCCCGGCTCTACATCCCGGTCAGCGGCTTCGTGGTCACCCCGGTGCTCGGCTGGTGGCGGGAGCGCAGCCCGGTGCGGGTGGTCGATCCGGCCGAGACGGAACGGGTCTTCACCGTCCCCGTCGCCGAACTCGCCGATCCGGGCAACCGGGCGATGGTCACCCACCCCAGCGGCCACCGCGGCCCGGCCTTCCTCGTGTGCGATGTCCTGGTATGGGGCTTCACCGCCGAACTCATCGACCGCATCCTGTACTTCAGCGGCTGGGAGCGGGAGTGGGACCGGGAAAGGGAAGTCCCGCTGGCCCGTCGTACGTGAGACGGTATCCCGGTGAACGCGCTGGACGTCCTGCTCTTGCTCGCCGCCGTGTGGTTCGCCGTGATCGGCTACCGGCAGGGATTCGTGGTGGGCATCCTGTCGGTGCTGGGTTTCCTCGGGGGCGGTCTCGCCGCGATCTACGTCCTCCCCGTCATCTGGGACGGGGCGATGGGCAACGCCACCCCGGGGACGTTCAGCGCGATCATGGCCGTGGTGGTCGTGATCGTCTGCGCCTCGGTGGGACAGGCGTTCACCACGCACCTGGGCAACAAGGTGCGCACCCGGATCACCTGGTCCCCGGCGCGGGCGGTGGACGCCACCGGCGGCGCGCTCGTCAACGTGCTGGCGATGCTGCTGGTGGCCTGGCTGATCGGCTCCGCGCTGGCCGGCACCGCGCTGCCCACCATCGGGCGTGAGGTACGCGCCTCCAAGGTGCTCACCGGGGTCTCCCGGATGATCCCGCAGCGCGCCGACATGTGGTTCGCCGACTTCTCCTCGGTGCTGGCGCAGAACGGCTTCCCGCAGGTGTTCACCCCGTTCTCCAGCGAGCCGATCGCCCCGGTGCCGGCCCCCGACCCCAGGCTCGCCACCGCCCCCGCGGCGCTCCGCGCCGAGCGCAGCATCGTCAAGGTCACCGGCACCGCCGGCGGCTGCGGCAAGCTGCTGGAGGGCAGCGGCTTCGTCTTCGCCCCGCACCGGGTGATGACCAACGCCCACGTGGTCGGCGGGGTCACCGATCCGGTGGTCCAGGTCGGCGGCGAGGGCCCCACGTACCAGGGCAAGGTCGTGCTCTACGACTGGCAGCGGGACATCGCCGTGCTGGACGTGCCCTCGCTCGACGCCCCCGCCCTCGACTTCGTCGGCCACCCCGCGCACAGCGGCGACGGCGCCATCGTGGCCGGCTTCCCGGAGAACGGCGGGTACGACGTGCGGGCCGCCCGGGTCCGCGCCCGCATCCAGCCGCACGGCCCGGACATCTACCACCGCGGCAACGTCAGCCGTGACGTCTACTCGCTCTACACCACCGTCCGCCAGGGCAACTCCGGCGGCCCGCTGCTCACCCCGGACGGCGAGGTCTACGGCGTGGTCTTCGCCAAGTCGCTCGACGACGACCGCACCGGCTACGCGCTCACCTCGCACGAGGTACGCACCGACGTCGCCGCGGGCCGGACCGCGGCACGCCCGGTGGACACCCAGGGATGCGCGCTGTGATCCGGCCCGCGCCGAACGGGCGGTGAGATCGGGTCGGCGGGGGAAGGCCAGGTCAGCCGCGTGTCGTGTGGCGCAACCGGGCGCTCACCCAGCGAGCGCGGCGCCGCAGGATGTGCGGAATGGCCAGCAACTGCTCCTGGTCGTAGCGGACCGTCCCGGGCGTCGGCCGACGCGTAGCGGCGGTGCCCCGGTGGTCGCTTGATACGTCACGGTAGTCGTGCGTCCAGCCCATACCGAGCTACGTGCCCGCACCGCAAGGTCGGTAACCACCAGCGCCTCGCTCATTCGGCTTATGCGTCCGGCATTTGGCTGACGGTCGTACGGTGAGATGGCGTGATGGTCGCACCGGTGGTCTTCCGGGGCGGCGGTCAGCGGTCGGGTTCGGGGTCCTTGAGCCAGTTGACCAGCTCGGTGGAGAACGCCAGCGGGTCCTCCTCGTGCGGGAAGTGGCCGAGGCCGTCGAAGAGCCGCCAGCGGTAGGGCGCCTCCACGTACTCCCCGGAACCGGCCGCGCTGCGGATGCGCATCACCGGGTCGAGCGAACCGTGCAGATGGAGCGTGGGCACCCGCACCGGCCGTTTCATCCTGCGGTAGAACTGCATCCCGTCCGGCCGCGCCATCGAGCGCATCAGCCAGCGGTACGGCTCGATCGAGCAGTGCGCGGTGGAGGGGATCAGCATCGCCTGCCGGTAGGCGCGCAGCGCCTCCTCCTCCGGCGGCCGGGGCCCCGACCAGTCCTGGATCAGCCGCCCCACCAGCGCCGCGTCGTCCACCGTCAGCCGCCGCTCTGGCAGCCACGGCCGCTGGAAGCCCCAGACGTGCGAGCTGTCCGCGCTCTGCCGGACGTCCCTCAGCATCGCCGCCCGCCACCGGCGCGGATGCGGCATCGAGGCCACCGCCAGCCGGCGCACCAGCTTGGGGCGCATCACCGCCGCCGTCCACGCCAGGTAACCGCCCAGGTCGTGGCCGACCAGCGCGGCGTCGGCCTCGCCCAGCGACCTGATCACCCCGGTCACGTCGAGCGCCAGGTTGCCCGGGTCGTACCCGCGCGGGGTGCGGTCGCTGCCGCCGACGCCGCGCAGGTCCATCGCCACGGCGCGGAACCCGGCCTCGGCCAGCGCGGTCAGCTGGTGCCGCCACGTCCACCAGAACTGCGGGAAGCCGTGCAGCAGCAGGACCAGCGGACCGTCGCCCAGCTCGGCGATGTGGAAGCGGGCGCCGTTGGCCGCCACGTCCCGGTGCGTCCACGGGCCTTCGAGGCGGATCCCCGACGAGTCAACGTCCGTCATGTCCGAGAGCGTGTCACAATCGGCGCCTTCACGCGTGCTCGGCGGGGGCCGGGGCTGCTTCCCTGTGGCCCTGCGCCGGTACGGCACCGCGCGGGTGCGGCTTGACGGTGCCCAGGACGGCGGCGGTCTGCCGGGCCGAGGCGATGGACCGCTCCGGCTTCTTGACCTTCTTGAACTTGGCCACCGCGAAGAGCCCCAGGACCGCCGCGAGCGCCAGGTAGGCGCCCCCCACGATCAGGAACGACCAGGCGAGCCCGAGCCCGAGGTTGTGGATGCCGTACGCGGCGGCGAAGCTCAGCACCGGCAGCGCGAAGAGCGCCAGCACCCCGGCCGCGGTGATCGCGCCGCCGCCGATCCCGGCGCGCTTGACGTCCTGCCGCAGCTCGGCCTTGGCCAGCGCGATCTCGTCGTGCACGAGGGCGGACATCTCCGCCGTGGCCTGGGCGACCAGTTGGCCCAAGCTGCGCTCGTCGGCCTGGTCGGCTGCGCTCATCGCGTCCTCCGTCGTGTGCGGTTGGTGGTCGAGGGGTGACCGTGCTACCCCTCGATCATGCCGGACCGTCCTGCGGTCGCGTGCCCCGGCGGGTCACTTCCGCGAGCCTGCGGTGCTCGGCGGCCCTGGCCTCGTGGATCGCCGCCATCCTCAGGTGGTACGCCGGATCTCCTTGCGCGTACACGTCCGGGACGCCGTCCCGGTCCTCGTCCCGTTCCTCCTCCTCGACGAGCCGGCGGTACCGGGTGTTGCGCAGCTTGAGCACCACGCAGGCGGCGATCGCCGAGGCCAACGAGCCCACCAGCACCGCCGCCTTGACCTCGTCGGCGAGCACCGGGTCGACGGGAAAGGCCAGTTCGCCGATGAGCAGCGACACGGTGAAGCCGATGCCGCCCAGGCAGGCCACCGCGAACACGTCGGCCCAGGCCAGTTCGGGACCGAGCGCGGCCCGGGTGAAGCGCGCGGTCAGCCACGATCCGCCGAAGACCCCGAGGATCTTCCCGGCGAAGAGCCCCAGCACCACCCCGACCGTCTCCGGCGCGGTGAAGACCGCGTGCAGCGCCGCGCCGGAGACCGGCACCCCGGCCGCGAAGAGCGCGAACAGCGGCACCGCGAGCCCCGCCGAGACCGGACGCACCAGGTGCTCCACCCGCTCCCCCCGCCCGGTCGGCAGCGCCAGCCCCATCGCCACCCCCGCGATGGTCGCGTGCACCCCGCTGCCGTGCGTCAGCCCCCACACCACCACGGCCAGCGGTACGTACACGTACCAGCCGCGCACCCCCTTGCGCAGCAGCAGCCGGAAGAGCACCAGCCCGGCGACGGCGAGCCCCAGGTACACCGGACGGATCGTGGCGGTGTAGGCGACCGCGATGATCACGATGGCGAACAGGTCGTCCACCACCGCCAGCGTCAGCAGGAAGGCGCGCAGCGCGGCCGGGAGCGCGGTGCCGAGGACGGCCAGGACGGCGAGCGCGAAGGCGATGTCGGTGGCGGTCGGCACCGCCCAGCCGCGCAGGTCACCGCCGTGGGTCCCGCCCACGGCCAGGTAGGTCAGGGCCGGGCAGAGCATCCCGCACACCGCGGCGGCCACCGGCAGCACCGCGGCGGCCGGCGAACGCAGCTCCCCGGTGGTCAGCTCGCGCTTGAGCTCGATCCCGGCGACGAAGAAGAAGACGGTGAGCAGTCCGTCGGTGCACCAGTGGGCGACCGACAGACGCAGATGGACGGCGCCGGGGCCGAAGGCGAAGTCCCGCACGGCCGCGTAGCCGTGCCGCGCCGGGGTGTTGGCCAGCACCAGCGCCACCACGGCGGCGATCAGCAGCAGCACCCCGCCCACGGTCTCGGTGCGCAGCGCGTCGGCCACGAAGTTGCGTTCCGGCAGCGGCATCCGCCCCAGGAAGACGGTGCGGTGGCGGACCGACGGCTCGGAGTGCGCCACGGTGACCTCCGGTCGGGCTCGGCGGCGCGCGCGGCGGCCGTTACCGGCGCACGGGCACGCATGGCCACCATAAGCGCGCCGGGGGCGCCCGGCATGTCGCCGGGCGCCCCCGTAACGCCTCGCTCACCCGCCCGGGGTCAGTCCTCGCTGGGCGCGCTGGGCAGCTTGGCCTGGATCAGCTCCATGACGGTGGAGTCGGTGAGGGTGGTGACGTCGCCGAGGGCGCGGTTCTCCGCCACGTCCCGCAGCAGCCGGCGCATGATCTTGCCGGAGCGGGTCTTGGGCAGCTCCGCGACGGTCATGATGCGCTTGGGCTTGGCGATCGGGCCGAGGGTGCGGCCGACGTGGTCGCGCAGTTCGGCCACGAGCGCGTCGCCCTCGTCGGCGGCGGCGCCCCGCAGGATGACGAAGGCGCAGATGGCCTGGCCGGTGGTGGCGTCGGTGGCGCCGACCACCGCGGCCTCGGCCACCTTGGGGTGCGAGACCAGGGCCGATTCCACCTCGGTGGTGGAGATGTTGTGGCCGGAGACCAGCATGACGTCGTCCACCCGGCCGAGCAGCCAGATGTCCCCGTCCTCGTCCTTCTTGGCGCCGTCCCCGGCGAAGTAGAGCGGGACGCGGGTCTCGCCGCCGTCCGCGTCGGTGGCCCGGCGCGCGAAACGGGACCAGTAGGTGTCCAGGTAGCGCTGCTCGTCGCCCCAGATGGTGCGCAGCATCGACGGCCACGGCTCGGTGACCACCAGGTAGCCGCCGGAACCGTTGGGCACCTCGGCGCCGTTGTCGTCCACCACGGTGGCGCTGATGCCGGGCAGCGCGCGCTGGGCGGAGCCGGGCTTGGTCTCGGTGACCCCGGGCAGCGGGCTGATCATGACGGAGCCGGTCTCCGTCTGCCACCAGGTGTCCACGACCGGCGTCCGGCCGGCCCCGATCTTCTCCCGGTACCAGACCCACGCCTCCGGGTTGATCGGCTCGCCGACCGACCCGAGGACCCGCAGCGAGGACAGGTCGTAGCGGGCCGGGATCTCGTCGCCCCACTTCATGAACGTCCGGATCGCGGTGGGCGCGGTGTACAGGATGGTGACCCCGTACTTCTGCACGATCTCCCAGAACCGGCCCTGGTGCGGGGTGTCCGGGGTGCCCTCGTACATCACCTGGGTGGCGCCGTTGGCCAGCGGTCCGTAGACGATGTAGGAGTGGCCGGTGACCCAGCCGATGTCCGCGGTGCACCAGTAGACGTCCGACTCCGGCTTGAGGTCGAAGACGGCGTGGTGGGTGTAGGCCGCCTGGGTGAGGTAGCCGCCGGAGGTGTGCAGGATGCCCTTGGGCTTACCCGTGGTGCCCGAGGTGTACAGGATGAACAGCGGGTGCTCGGCCGGGAACGGCTGCGCGGTGTGCGTGGCGGACTGACGTCCCGTCACCTCGTGCCACCACAGGTCGCGCCCCTCGGTCCACTCGACCTCCTGCGCGGTACGGCGGACCACGAGAACATGGCGGACGCCCTCGGTGCCGGGCCGGGTCAGCGCCTCGTCCACGGCGGGCTTGAGCGCCCCGGGCTTGCCGCGCCGCCAGCCTCCGTCGGCGGTGATGACCACCTTGGCGTCGGCGTCCTGGATCCGGGTGGCCAGCGCGTCGGCGGAGAAGCCGCCGAAGACCACCGAGTGCGGCGCCCCGATCCGGGCGCAGGCCAGCATGGCCACCGCCGCCTCCGGGATCATCGGCAGGTAGATGGCGACCCGGTCGCCCGCCTCGACCCCCAGCTCGGTCAGCGCGTTGGCCGCCCTGGCGACCTCCTCCTGGAGCTCGGCGTAGGTGATCGAGCGGCTGTCGCCCGGCTCGCCCTCGAAGTGCAGGGCGACCCGGTCCCCGCGGCCCGCCTCGACGTGCCGGTCCACGCAGTTGTAGGCCACGTTGAGCCGGCCGTCCGCGAACCACTTGGCGAACGGCGGGTTGGACCAGTCCAGGGTCTCGGTCGGCTCGACCGCCCAGTCCAGGCGGCGGGCCTGCTCGGCCCAGAAGCCCAGCCGGTCGCCGGCGGCCTTCTCATAGGCGTCGCCGGTCACGTTGGCGGTCGCGGCCAGCTCCGCCGGGGGCGCGAAGCGCCGCTCCTCCCGCAACAGATTGGCCAGGCTCTCGTTGCTGCTCACGCCATACTCCCTTTGTCCGCTTGGCCGCGGGATGTCCCTCGGGTGTTGCCATTTGTCCCAGGGCATAGCTCATCAGTCCAGGCGGCGGCTGACAAGGGCTCTCCGGCAATTGGTTTAGACCTGTTGGGGGCTCCCGGCTCCGCTGCCGGGTGCAGCCTGCCCTCGGCGCCCCGGCGCGACACACCGGTATGGGCCATCGGGAGGCGGCCGGGGTCTTCCCCGGCCGCCTGCCGGTGGGTCAGGAAGCCTGGGCCGCGGCGAGCGCCTCGTCGAGCACGAACTCCGGGTCGACCTGGGCGGCGAGGTCGGTGCCGGTCCGCGCGTTCCCCCACATCTCCGCGTTGCGCAGGTGGAAGTGGACCATCTGGCGCGTGTAACGGGCCCAGTCGCGCCGCTCGTAGCGGGCGTCCACCGCGTCGTGCAGCGTCCGCAGCGCCCGCCGGTCGGCCTCCGCCAGGTGGTCGAACGGCTGCGGGCGCCCCTTCTCCATCGCCCGCACCCACTCGGAGTGACCCACCGTCACCAACAGGTCGTCACCCACCTCGTCCCGCAGGAACGCCAGGTCGTCCGGGCCCTGCACCTTGTTGCCGATCACCCGCAGCGCCACGTCGAAGTCCCGGGCGTACTCCTTGTACTGGCGGTACACGGCCACCCCCTTGCGGGTCGGCTCGGCCACCAGGAACGTCATGTCGAAGCGGGTGAACATCCCCGAGGCGAACGAGTCGCTGCCGGCCGTCATGTCGACCACCACGTACTCGTCCCGGCCGTCCACCAGGTGGTTCAGGCACAGCTCCACCGCGCCGACCTTGGAGTGGTAGCAGGCCACGCCCAGGTCCGACTCGTTGAACGGCCCGGTCACCATCAGCCGTACCGGGCCACCGTCCAGCTCGACGGTGCGCGCGCAGGCGGCGTAGACCGGGTTCTCCTCGGTGACCCGCAGCAGGCGGGAGCCGCGGCCGGGCGGGGTCGTCTTGATCATCGTCCCGGCGGAGGCGATCCGCGGGTTGGCGCCGCGCAGGTACTCCTTGATCTCCGGCAGATGCGCACCCATCGCGGGCAGCGCCGCGGCCTCCCGCTCGTCGAGGCCGAGGGCCGGCCCGAGGTGCTGGTTGATGTCGGCGTCCACGGCGACGACCGGACGGTGAGCGGCTGCGAGGTGGCGGATGAACAGCGACGAGAGCGTGGTCTTGCCGCTGCCCCCCTTGCCGACGAATGCGATCTTCATGTTCAACAACTTAAGGGCGGAAGCGCCGACCGTGCTCGGTCCACGTGAAGAAGACCACTCGATCGAGGGGTTCGGGCTCCGAGTGCGTAGTGTCGTCCCATGGGTAACAATGCCGATCCGCTCGCCGTGCTGGGCTCGCTGCCCGGGGTGCCCGACGCCGTGGAGACGGTGCGCCGGGCCGTGGACCAGGTGTACGGCCACCGGGTGATGCGCCGTCGCTCCAACGAGGTGGCCTCGGAGGCGGCGCTGCGCGGTGCCCGCGGTTCCGCCGCGCTCGCCGGTGCCGACTGGGCGCTGGAGGAGGTACGGCGGCGCAGCGACTTCAGCGCCGACCCCGAGGCGCGGACGGTCGGCGCCGCGCTGCGGCTGACGGCCGAGGCGGGTCAACTGCTCAGCGTCTGGCGGCAGTCACCGGTGCAGGTGCTGGCCCGGCTCCACCTGGTGGCGGCCGGGGTGGACGCGGCGGCACCGGGGGCCCCGGACGCGGCGGGCGCCGGTGCGGCGGCGGACCGGGTCGGGCGCCCCCGGCTCGCCGGTGAGACGGTGGACGAGGACCCGTTGATCGCGCTGGCGTTGCCGGACGCGGACGAGGTGGCCGGCCGCCTCGACGGGCTCGCCGGACTCCTGCTGGCCGGGACGGAGGCCCCCGCCCTCGTGGTGGCCGCCGTGGTCCACGGTGAGCTGCTGGCGCTGCGCCCGTTCGGCTCCTACAACGGTCCGGTGGCCCGCGCGGCCCAGCGGATCGTCCTGGTCGGCAGCGGTCTCGACCCCAAGTCCATCTGCCCCGCCGAGGTCGGCCACGCCGAACTGGGCCGGGCCGAGTACGCCAAGGCCCTGGAGGGCTACGTCTCCGGCACCCCCGACGGCATGGCCCGCTGGATCGGTCACTGCGCCGAGGCCGTCGCCCTCGGCGCCCGGGAGAGCACGGCCGTCTGCGAGGCGCTCCAGCGCGGCGCGGCCTGAGCCGTCCCGGGCCGGGGGCCCGCGGACAAGGATGCGGCGGTACCCGTGGGGGTACCGCCGCTGGCACGAACGTCGGGTGACCATGCGTGCACTGTGCTGCCCATCAGGTCGGGATCTTTCCGCCCGGTACCTGGTGTGGCTCACCCGGTCAGCGGGCCGGCTTCGCGTGGGTGCCCGGCGCCCGTGCATGCGGTCCGTGGGGCCTGTCCGACGGGGTTCCTCTCGGATGTCCGTGGTCTCGCGGGCCGTTGCTTCCTTTCTACCTCCGGCTCCGGGGAAGCGGAAGGGCCGCCTACGGTTCTTTACTTTCGCTCTCAATCGACCACCGGTCCGCCGCGCCGTGCCGGGGCCCGCCGGACCCGGCCGGGGTCAGCGCGGCGCCGACGGGGACCGGCGCGCGGCCGTCGTCAGCGCCCCCGCGAACGGGCGCCGGCGGCGGGAGACGTACCAGACCAGCCCGGCCGTCAGCACCGCCGTGCCCACCGCGGCGAACGCCGCCAGCACCGGGCGGCTGGGCATGGACGGGATGCGCTGCCGCAGCCGCACCGGCCGGTTGAAGGTGAGCACGGGCCAGCCCCGGGTGACCGCCTCGCGACGCAGCGCCCGGTCGGGGTTGACCGCGTAGGCGTGGCCGACCGCCTCCAGCATCGGCACGTCGGTGGCGGAGTCGCTGTACGCGTAGCAGCGGCTCAGGTCGTACCCCTCGGAGGCGGCGAGCTCGGCCACCGCCTGGGCCTTGGTATCGCCGTACGCGTAGTACTCCACCTCGCCGGTGTAGCGGCCGTCCTCCACCACCATGCGGGTGGCCACCACGTGGTCGGCGCCGAGCATCGCCCCGATCGGCTCGACCACCTCGGCACCCGAGGTGCTGACGATCACCACGTCCCGCCCGGCCGCGTGGTGCCGCTCGATCAGCGACGCCGCCTCGTCGTAGATGAGCGGGTCGATGAGATCGTGCAGTGTCTCCGCCACGATTTCCCGCACCTGTTGCACGTTCCAGCCCCGGCACAGCGCCGACAGGTACTCGCGCATCCGCTCCATCTGATCGTGGTCGGCGCCGCCGAGCAGGTAGACGAACTGCGCATATGCGGTACGCAGCACGGCCCGGCGGTTGATCAGGCCACCGTGGTAGAAGGACTTGCTGAAGGCCAGCGTGCTCGACTTCGCGATGACCGTCTTGTCGAGATCGAAGAAGGCGGCGGTGCGCGGCAAGGAGTGGTTTTCCACGGTGACGAGCATAGGCACCCACCATTCGGCGTAAGCTGAGGCGCGTGGGTTTGCCTGAGAAGCCTCTCGGGTACACCATGGAAGTCACGGATCGTTCGCGACCGTGCTAACCCGGTCCGGCTCCTCCCCCCCCGAGTCGGCCGTGGGGACGACCCCCGCTCTCCCCCCCGGCGGGGGTCGTCGCATGTCCGGATACTTTTCCGGCCTCCTGTCCGGTTCCCGGACGTCGCTTCCTTGATCATTCTGATGGCTCCCTCCCCTACCTGTTACCAGCACTACGGGTGACGGAGCGTAATCGTTGCGCCAACGGAGATAAGTCACCCATGTGGGTGACGTAGTTATCCACAAGCGCTGAGTTATCCCCTGTTTTCCACCAAGATCATCCCGATTCCCCGGCCGCCTTCATCGTGAGTACCGCGAGATACGCGACGTCACGAACGGCACACGAGGCGGTCATGAGCGAATCGAAGGCAGGCAACGGCTTCACCCCGACCCGTAACGCGGACGAGCACGGCCGTTACGGAAGTGGCCATCGTGGTAACCGGAGACCTCCCGGTGACCCGGGTGAGATCCGCCACTCGACACCCGATGTCCACCCGATCTCCACCCCCCGATCTCCCGATGCCGGATATCGAGCGCTATCCCCGGAGAAGCCGGGTAATGGGCCGACCGGTGCGGGTGTGGACGTCGGTCCCGGCGCCGGGCCCGGCGCCGGTGCGGGCGCGGATGTCGGTCTCGGCTCCGACATCGATGACACGGATGTGGTCGTCGGCCACGTGGACGACGACGCGGCTCTGCCGTTGGCGGCGTCCGAGGGCCATCGGGACGTCCGGTTCGCGCCGTGGCCTGTGGTGTCGCGGAGCGGGACGGGCGATGCCGACGTGGCCCGTGCCACCGGGGTCGCCTCCGCGGCCGGGGCGGCGGGCCGTGACCTCGGCCGGGCGGGGCGGTCGCGGGCACGGCGCCCGGCACCCGCCGTCCCACCGGCGCGTTCCGACGAACCGCCACCGGTTCCCTCCGGCCGCCCCGCATCCGAGTCGGTCCCGGGTGGGCCGCTGATCGTCACCGAGGACGAGGACCTGCTCGACGATCTGCTGCGGCTGTGCGCGGCGGCCGGGGCCGAGCCCGAGGTGTCCTTCGGGCCGCCCGCCCGGCCGGGCAGCTGGTCGACGGCGCCGCTGGTCCTGGTCGGCGACGACTGCGCCCACCGGGTCCGCGGTGTGGTGCGCCGCCCCGGCGTGCTGCTCATCGGCCGCGACCTGGACGACCAGGACGTCTGGCGCCGCGCCGTCGACCTCGGCGCCGACCACGTTCTCTTCCTCCCCGACGCCGAACCCTGGCTGGTCGACCGGATCGCCGACGCCGCCGAGTCCGTCGGGGAGCCCGCGCTCACCATCGGCGTGGTCGGCGGCCGGGGCGGTGCCGGGGCCAGCACGCTGGCGTGCGCCCTCGCGGTGACCTCCGCCCGGCAGGGCCGGCGCACCATGCTCATCGACGGCGATCCGCTCGGCGGCGGCCTCGACGTGCTGCTCGGCGGCGAACGCGCGGGCGGTCTGCGCTGGCCCGACCTGGCCGCCTCCGAGGGCCGGGTGAGCAGCGGCGCCCTGGAGGAGTCGCTGCCCAAGCTGCACGACCTGAGCGTGCTCAGCTGGGACCGCGGCGATTCGGTGGTCATCGGCCCGGAGGCGATGCGCTCGGTCCTCGGTGCCGCCCGGCGGCGCGGCGGGGTGGTCGTCGTCGACCTGCCACGCCGGCTCGACGAGGGCGTGGTGGAGGCGCTCGCCCAGATCGACGTGGGGCTGCTCGTCGTCCCGGCGGAGCTGCGCGCGGTGGCCGCCGCCGACCGGGTGGCGTCCCGGATCGGCATGGTCCTGTCCGATCTGCGTGTCGTGGCCCGTGGGCCGTTCCCGCCCGACCTCGGCGACGAGGAGATCGCCCGGCTGCTCGGCCTGCCGCTGGCTGGTTCGCTGCCCCGGGAGAAGGGGCTGCGGGAGGCGGTGGACGGCGGTGAGCCGCCGGGCGGTGGTGGACGCGGTCCGCTCGCCGCCTTCTGCTCCGCCTTCCTCGACGGCGCCCTGGCCGGCCGCGGGAGCGTGACCCCGTGACCGCCCGCCAGGTACGCGGACGCCGGCCGGTGGCCCCCGACGGCCTCGCGGACGGCACGGCGCTGCTGGAGGCGGTACGGCTCAGGCTCGCCGAGTCCGGTCACGAACCCACCCCGGCCAGGGTCGCCGCCGCGCTGCGGGCGCAGGGACGGCTGCTCGGCGACACCGCGGTGCTGGGGGTTGTCGGCGAACTGCGCTCCGAGATGGTCGGCGCCGGTCCGCTGGAGCCGCTGCTCGCGCTGCCCGGGGTCACCGACGTCCTGGTCAACGGCCCGGACGAGGTCTGGATCGACCGCGGCGGCGGGCTGGAACGCACCGAGGTACGGTTCCGCGACGCGGCGGCGGTGCGGCGGCTCGCCCAGCGGCTGGCCACGGTCGCCGGACGGCGGCTCGACGACGCCCGCCCGTGGGTGGACGCCCGGCTGCCGGACGGCACCCGGCTCCACGCGGTGCTGCCGCCCGTCGCCGTCGGCGCGCCCTGCCTGTCACTGCGCGTCGTGCGCGCCCGCGCCTTCACCCTGGACGAGCTGACCGACGCGGGCAGTCTGGACGCCGAGGCCGCCGCGCTGCTGCGAGCCGTGGTGGACGCCCGGCTGTCCTTCCTGATCAGCGGCGGCACGGGCAGCGGCAAGACCACGCTGCTGTCCACTCTGCTCGGGCTGGTCGGGCCGGACGAACGCATCGTGCTCGCCGAGGACTCCGCCGAACTGCGCCCGGCCCACCCCCACGTCGTCCGCCTGGAGACCCGCCCGGCCAACCAGGAGGGCGCCGGCCGGGTGACCCTGCGTGACCTGGTCCGTCAGGCGCTGCGGATGCGCCCGGACCGGCTGGTCGTCGGCGAGGTGCGCGGCCCCGAGGTGCTCGACCTGCTGGCGGCGCTCAACACCGGTCACGAGGGCGGCTGCGGCACGGTGCACGCCAACGCCGCCTGTGACGTCCCGGCCCGGCTGGAGGCCCTCGGCTCGACCGCCGGGCTGGAACGGGCCGCGCTCCACAGCCAGCTCGCCGCCGCGCTGTCGGTCGTGGTCCACCTGGCCCGGGACCGTTCGGGCCGGCGCGGGCTCGCCGAGATCCATGTGCTCCGGCGCGACGCGCAGGGCCTGGTGGCCACCGTTCCTGCGCTCGTCCGCGACCCCGGCGGCGGCTACCGGCGCCGGGCGGGCTGGCCGCGTTTCGCCGCCCTGTGCGAGCGGGGGGCCGGGGCATGACGGCCACGCAGGGTCAGATCGTCGCCGCCTGGTGCGCGGTGGTGGGCGCGGTCGCGGCGGTGTTGTCGCTGCGGCGGCAGGAGGAGACGCTGCGGCGCGCCCGGCTGCTGCTCGCGCCGGGTGCCGTCCCGCCGGCCGGCCCTTCCTCACCGGCCGCCTGGGTCAGGGACGTTCTCGTCCGGGCCAGGGCGCGTGTCGAGCGGCGGTACCGGGTGCGGCTGGGCCACGAGTTGTGGTGTCTGCCCGCCGGGCTGGCGCTGGGTCTGGCGGGGCGGTCTCCGCTGCCGGTGGTGGCCGCGGTGTTCGCCACGCCGTACGTGGGGCGGGCGTTGCGGATCCGTCGGCGGGCGGCGGCCATGGAGCGGCGGCAGCGGGCGGTGGCCGAGCTGTGCGCCACGGTCGCCGGGGACCTGCGGGCCGGACGGCCGCCGGACGCGGCGCTGGCGGACGCGGTGGAGCGCTCCCGTGCCCTCGGCCCCGCCGCGTCCGGCGGCTGGGTCACCCCGCTGCTGGCAGCGGCCCGCTTCGGCGGTGACGTGGCGGGGGCGTTGCGCACGGCCTCCCGGCAGCCGGGTGCCCAGGGCCTCGCCGCCGTCGCCGCCTGCTGGGAGGTAGCGGTGGACGGCGGTGCCGGGCTCGCCGACGGACTCGACCGGCTGGCCGCCGCGCTCCGGGCGGAACTGGACCAACACGAGGACCTGCGCGCCCAGTTGGCCGGGCCGCGGGCGACCGCGGTGCTGCTCGCCCTGCTCCCCGCGCTGGGCCTCGGCCTCGGCTGGGCCATGGGCGCCGATCCGTTCGGGGTGCTGTTGCGGACCCCGCCGGGGCTCGGCTGCCTGGCCGTGGGCGGAGCGCTGGAGTGGGCCGGGCTGGCCTGGACGGCCCGGATCGTACGGGCGGCGCAGGACGCGGCGGGCGTTCCGGGGAGTGGGGCGGCATGAGCGCGGAAGTTATCCACAGGCTGGGGATTGTCGCGCTGCTCGGCGTAGCGGTGGCGTGGCCGGCGGTCGTGGTCCTCGGCGCCCGGCGGCGGCGTGCCGCACGACTGCGCCGGGAAGCGCTGTTCGGGGCGGGCCGGCCGGTTCCGGCGCGCCGTCCGCGCCGCTCGCCGTGGCACGCGGGGCCGCGCTGGTCCGACCTGCGAGGGTTGGCCGTCACCGTGGCCGTGGCGATCGCGGTGGGCCTGCTCGTCGGCGGCCCGGCCGGTCTCGGGGCGGCGGTGGCGGCCGGGTTCGGCGTACGGCGTTGGCAGCGGCGCCGCACGGCACGCGCCGACCCCGAGACGGCGTCGATCGCCCGGCAACTGCCGCTCGCCGCCGACCTGTTGGCGGCCTGCCTGGACGCGGGCGCGGCACCCTCGGCGGCGGCCGAGGCGGTGGGGCGCACGCTGGACGGCCCGCTGGGCGGTGCGTTGCGGCAGGCAGCGGCGGAGTTGCGGCTCGGGGGCGAACCGGCGCGTTGCTGGGCGAGGTTGGCGATCGCCCCGGGCGCGGACCGGCTCGCCGACTGGATGACCCGCGCCGCGACGACCGGGGTGCCGCCCGTCTCGGCGGTCGCCCGGCTCGCCGCCGAGAGCCGTGCCGCCCGCACCAGGGCGGCCGGTGCCGCGGCCCGCAAGGCCGCGGTCGTCGCCACTGCCCCGTTGGCCCTGTGCTTCCTCCCCGCCTTCCTCGCCGTCGGCGTCGTCCCGGTGGTCATCGGGCTGGCCCGCACCCTCACGCACCCGGGCTGACGGCGGCCCGGCACCAGGACCAGAACACGGCACACCAGCCGATCACCAGAAACGGAGAGACTCATGAACACGGCAACGCGATTGATCCGGATCACCGTCGCACGGACCCGGCGCCGGTTCCGCGCGGTACGCACGGCGGCGGGCGACGCCGGTATGACCACCGCCGAGTACGCCATGGGCACCTTCGCGGCCGTCGGGCTCGCCATCGTGCTCTACAAGGTGGTCACCGGCGGCTCGATCGGCGCGATGATCGAGGGCGTCATCAAGAAGGCCCTCGATGCGCACTTCTGACCGGGGACGGGCCGGCCCGCGCCGCCCGTCCCCCCAGCGCCCGGGGGCCGGTCGCGCGGACGCCGGTTACGTCACCGCCGAGACGGCTGTCGTGGTGCCCGTGCTGCTGCTCTTCACCGCGATGCTGCTGTGGGGGCTGACGGCCGCGGCGGCGCAGATCCGGTGCGTGGACGCGGCCCGGGCCGGCGCCCGGGCGGCGGCCCGCTCGGAACCGCCGGCCGAGGCCACCGGAGCGGCCGTCGCGGCGGCACCGCCCGGCGCCGAGGTCTCGGTGCGGCGGGACGGTGACCTGATGCGGGTCCGGGTCACCGCGCGGTCGCTGGGGCCGGGGAGGCTGGCGGGGCTGCTGTCCCTCACCGTCGGCGCCGAAGCGGTGGCCGAGGCGGAGGACACGGTCGGGGCGGAGGACACCGCCGGGGCGGAGGGCACATGAGGGGCATCGGGACCGGGAGCGACCGGGGGTCGGCCACCGTGTGGGCGGTCGTGGTCACCGGGACGTTGTGCGCCGTGTTCGCCTCGGTGCTGGCGCTGGGCCAGGTGGTGGCGGCCCGGCACCGGGCGGGCGGCGCGGCCGATCTGGCCGCTCTGGCGGCGGCCGACCGCGCGCCGGACGGGCCCGGCGGTGCCTGCGGCGCGGCGGCCCGGGTGGCGGCGGCCCAGGGGGCGCGGCTGGTGTCCTGCGCGCTGACCGGCGAGGTCGCCGACGTGGTGGCCGAGGTCTCCGGGGCGCTGCCGTCGTGGCTCGCCGGGCCGGCCAGGGTCAGGGCGCGGGCCGGTCCGCCATCAACCGGCCCCGGCGGGGGCGTCCGCCAGCAGGCGGTCGAGCACCCGTACCGAGGCCGCCTTGTCCAGCGGGTCGTTGCCGTTGCCGCACTTGGGCGACTGGATGCACGAGGGGCAGCCGAACTCGCACTCGCAGGCGGCGATCGCCTCGCGGGTCGCGGTCAGCCACGCCCTGGCGGTGCGGAAGGCGCGTTCGGCGAAGCCGGCCCCGCCCGGATGGCCGTCGTAGACGAAGACGGTGGGCAGCCCGGTGTCGGGGTGGAGCGGGAAGGAGACCCCGCCGATGTCCCAGCGGTCGCAGGTGGCGAAGAGCGGCAGGATGCCGATGGAGGCGTGTTCGGCCGCGTGCAGGGCGCCGGGCAGTTCCTCGGGGTGGATCCGGGCCTCGTCCAGCTGGTCGTCGGTGAGCGACCACCACACCGCGCGGGTGCGCAGCGTCTGCGGCGGCAGGTCGAGCCGGGTCTCGCCGAGCACCTCTCCGGTGATCAGCTTGCGGCGCAGGTAGGAGACCACCTGGTGGGTGACCTCCACGGAGCCGAAGCAGAGCCGGTCCGGCCCCCAGGGGCGCTCGGTCTCGGTGTCCAGGATGGTGATCGCCGTGGTGTCGCGGGCCATCGTGGAGTAGGGCGGGTCGGCCTCCTCGACCAGGGCCACGTCGTCGTCCAGGTCGAGCCGGCGCACCAGGTAGGTGCGGCCCTGGTGCAGGTGGACGGCGCCCTCGTGGACGGTGGCGTGCGCGGCGGAGGCGTCCACGGTGCCCAGCAGCCGTCCGGTGTCCGCCTCGACGACCTGCACCGGACGGCCGCCCTCGCCGCGGATGTCGGTGAGGTCGGCGGCCCGTTCCCGGCGCGTCCAGAACAGCGCCTCCCGGGGTCCGGCGGCGGCCTGTTCGGCCCGGGACGGGGGCGGCAGCGGGCGGCGCCGCAGCAGTCCGCGCTTCTCCAACTGCGGCACCAGCCCGGCCGCCTCGGGGCCGAAGAGCGCCAGGTCGGCGTCGGTCAGCGGGATCTCGGCCGCGGCGGCGCACAGGTGCGGGGCGAGCACGTAGGGGTTGTCGGGGTCGAGCACGGTGGACTCGACGGGCCGGGCGAAGAGCGCCTCGGGGTGGTGGACGAGATAGGTGTCCAGCGGATCGTCCCGGGCGACGAGCACGGCGAGCGCGCCCTGTCCGGCCCGCCCGGCGCGTCCGGCCTGCTGCCACAGCGAGGCCCGGGTGCCCGGATAGCCGGCCAGCAGTACGGCGTCCAGACCGGAGACGTCCACGCCCAGTTCCAGGGCGGTGGTGGAGGCGAGTCCCAGCAGCCGGCCGCTGTGCAGATCGGCCTCGATGGCCCGGCGTTCCTCCGGCAGATAGCCACCGCGATATGCGCCCACCCGGGACGGCAGCGAGCGGTCGACCTCGGCCAGCCGGTCCTGGGCGAGGAGCGCGATCAGTTCGGCGGCGCGCCGGGAACGTACGAAGGCGACCGTACGGGTGCCCTGGACGACCAGATCGGTGAGGAGTTCGGCCGATTCGGCGGTGGCGGTGCGGCGTACCGGGGCGCCGCGCTCACCGCTCAGTTCGGTCAGCGGCGGCTCCCACAGCGCGAAGACCAGTTCGCCGCGGGGTGAGGCGTCCTCGGTGACCTCGGTGACCGGCACCCCGGTGAGCCGGGAGGCGGCCTGGGCCGGGTCGGCCACGGTGGCCGAGGCGAGCAGGAAGACCGGATCGGCGCCGTACCGGGCGCACACCCGGCGCAGCCGCCGCACCACCTGGGCCACGTGCGACCCGAAGACGCCGCGGTAGGTGTGGCACTCGTCGATGACCACGTACCGCAGCCGGCGCAGGAAGGAGGACCAGCGGGCGTGGCCGGGGAGGATCCCGCGGTGCAGCATGTCCGGGTTGGTGAGCAGGTAGTTGGCGTACTGGCGCGCCCACTCGCGTTCCTCGTACGGCGTGTCGCCGTCGTGGACGGCGGCCCGGACGGCGGTGCCCAGCGGGGCCGCCAGGGCGGACACGGCCCGCCGCTGGTCGGCCGCGAGGGCCTTGGTCGGGGCGAGGTAGAGGGCGGTGGCGCCGCGGATGCCGGGGTCGCGGGCCGCGCCGCCCCGCCTGGTCGGGCCGCGCGCTCCGGTCCCGGTCGCGCCCGCGGCGGGGGTGCCTCCCGCACCGGCCGCCTCGTCGGCGCCGTCGAGCAGGGCGCTGAGCACCGGCGCGAGGTAGGCGAGGGACTTGCCGGAGGCCGTTCCGGTGGCGACCACGACCGACTCGCCGCGCACCGCGTGGGCGGCGACCCGGGCCTGGTGCTCCCACGGACGGACGATGCCCGCCACGCGTATCGCGTCGATCACTTCCGAGCGGATTTGATCAGGCCAATCGGCATGCCGTCCAGGTCTCGGGGGCAAGTGCTCGGTATGAGTGATGCGCGCGGCGCGGCCTGCCCTGGAGGCGAGAGTGTGCAGGGTCGTGGCGGGGGCCGGGCGGCCGGACGCCGACTGCGGGAGAGGATCGTGGGCCATTGACACTCAGTGTGTCACCGGCGTGACGGACAATCGCCGTAAGGCGTCGTGCGCGCCCGCCGGTAAGTGATTGAATGCCAACGCGGCTGCCGATCCATCCCCTACCTTTACCTGCGGCGGGGGAGACCCCAGGTGGCGACCGCTCGATGCAAGGTGCTGGAGGATCCGTGGACCTGTCCCTTTCGACTCGCACTGTTTCCGGTCCGGGCGGCGACCGCACGGTCGTCGAGGTCGGTGGCGAGATTGATGTGTACACCGCGCCCAAGCTGCGGGAGCAGCTGGTCGAGCTCGTCAACGACGGCAGCTACCACCTGGTCGTGGACATGGAGGGCGTGGACTTCCTCGACTCCACCGGCCTCGGTGTGCTGGTCGGCGGGCTCAAGCGGGTGCGTGCCCACGAGGGCTCGCTGCGCCTGGTCTGCAACCAGGAGCGCATTCTGAAGATTTTCCGGATCACCGGTCTGACCAAGGTGTTCCCCATCCACGACTCGGTCGAGGCGGCCGTCTCGGCGACCGACTGACGGCCCCGCGCCGACCAGTTGGTTCGCCCGGGAACGGGGAGCCGGGCCCGGCCAGGGTGCCCGGGCCCCTGTCCGACGTACGCCCGAAAGTCCGAGGGGGAGGCCATGGCCACCGTTGAACTGCGCTTCAGCGCCCTGCCCGAGCACGTCCGCACCGCCCGTCTGGTCGCGGCGGCGGTGGCGCGCCGCGCCGGGGTGGACGAGGCCGTGCTCGACGAGGTCCGGCTGGCCGTCGGCGAGGCGTGCACCCGCGCCGTCGGGCTGCACCGGCTCAACGGGGTCGAGTTGCCGGTACGGGTGGTGCTGACCGAGGAGGAGAAGAAGTTCTCCATCGCGGTGGGCGACGAGATCCCGACCGCGCCGACCGTTCCCGCGGCCCGCGCGGAGGGGGAGACCTCCGGCCGTCCGGCACCCGCTCCGGCGGGCGAGGAGGCCGGGGAGGAGGTCGAGATGGGGCTCGCGGTGATCAGCGGGCTCGTCGACGACGTCGAGGTGATCGAAGGACCCACCGGCGGCGTCATCCGGATGAGCTGGCCGACGACCCCGGCGATCACGCTCCCCTGACCCCGGGACCACGGGGCCCGGGCGACCGCCGAAACGGCCCCCGCCCGTCCCGCCCCGGCCGCGCCGTACCCGCGCCCGCACCGCGTCCACCCGAAGCCCGCTGAAGCCCTCCGGCACCCCGCCGCGAGGGCTTTTTCCGTCCGCCCCGGCCCCCTCGTCCGGCCCCGGAGCCGGCCACCCTCCGTCCGGCCCCGTAGCCGGGCCTCCACCCGTCCGCCCGCAGCCGCGACCCGCCCGCCCCGCAACGCCCCGCCGGCCGCCGCGCCCGACCACAGCGGCCCCCCACGGCGCCCCACGGCGCCCCACCACCGCGGCCCACCCCGGAGCCCCCTCACGGCATCGGCCGAACCTGCCTCCACTCTCCGAACGCGCCTCCGCCACAGCAGCCACACCCGCATCCGGAATCAATGGCGTGCGTCCACCCGACCCCTTTGCGTTCACTTGATCAAGTGATTTTCCGTGGGGGGCGGAATTGTCGGCGGGGCGGTCCTGGCAGGCGAATTCTCGTATCCGCGCTCTGTTTTGATCCCGCGTTGATCCCTACAATCCGTCCATCTTTGCTCAGCTCGCCTGAGCGCCGTGGCTGTTGCCGTCGCAGGAGCCGCGCGCCCGTGTGCCAAACGTCAAGGAGGACGAATGGCGGGGCTTCTCACCCCTCATCTGCAGGAACATGTGCGGGAACTAGGAGTGCACGATCTTTCCCAGGTTCATCAGTCTCATCAGCTTCATCAACTTCCCCTTCTCCACCGGAGTTTCGCCGCGCCCGCCGTACTGACCGGGGGCAACCGCGAACTCGTTCTGGCCATCGCCGCGGTGGCGGTGGTCGCGCTGCTCGTCGCGGTGGTCCTGGTCCGCCAGGTGCTCTCCGCGGACGAGGGCACCGACAGCATGAAGCGGATCGCCGCGGCCGTGCAGGAGGGCGCCAACGCCTACCTCAAGCGGCAGTTGCGGACCCTCGGCGTCTTCGCCGTGGCCGTCTTCTTCCTGCTGATGCTGCTGCCCGCCGACAACTGGTCGCAGCGTCTCGGGCGTTCCCTGTTCTTCCTGGTGGGCGCGGTCTTCTCGGCGGCCACCGGCTACATCGGCATGTGGCTCGCGGTACGGAGCAACGTGCGGGTGGCCGCGGCGGCACGGGCGGCCACGCCGGGGCCCGGGGCGCCGCCGGCGGACCTGACGAAGGTCTCGCACCACGGCATGAAGATCGCGTTCCGGACCGGTGGCGTGGTCGGCATGTTCACCGTCGGCCTCGGGCTGCTCGGCGCCTCCGTGGTCGTCCTGGTCTACCGGGCCGACGCCCCCAAGGTGCTGGAGGGCTTCGGTTTCGGCGCCGCGCTGCTGGCGATGTTCATGCGGGTCGGCGGCGGCATCTTCACCAAGGCCGCGGACGTCGGCGCGGATCTCGTCGGCAAGGTCGAGCAGGGCATTCCCGAGGACGACCCGCGCAATGCGGCCACGATCGCGGACAACGTCGGCGACAACGTGGGCGACTGCGCCGGTATGGCGGCGGACCTCTTCGAGAGTTACGCCGTCACCCTGGTGGCCGCGCTGATCCTGGGGAAGGCCGCGTTCGGCAATTCCGGGCTGGCATTTCCGCTGCTCGTACCGGCAATCGGTGTGATCACTGCGATGATCGGAATCTTCGCCGTCGCACCGCGCCGCAACGACCGAAGCGGAATGACCGCGATCAACCGGGGCTTCTTCATCTCCGCTGTGATCTCCCTCGGCCTGGTCGCCGCCGCCGTCTACACGTATCTGCCCGCCCGCTTCGCCGACCTCAAGGGCGTACCGGCGGCGATCACCGGCCACAGCGGCGACCCGCGGGTCTTCGCCCTGGTCGCGGTGGCCATCGGGATCGTGCTGGCCGCGCTCATCCAGCAGCTCACCGGGTACTTCACGGAGACCACCCGGCGCCCGGTACGGGACATCGGCAAGACCTCGCTCACCGGGCCGGCCACCGTGGTGCTCTCCGGCATCTCCGTGGGCCTGGAGTCGGCGGTCTACTCGGCGGTGCTGATCGGGCTCGCGGTCTACGGGGCGTTCCTGCTGGGCGGCGGTTCGCTGATGCTCGCCCTCTTCGCGGTCGCGCTGGCCGGCACCGGCCTGCTCACCACGGTCGGGGTGATCGTGGCCATGGACACCTTCGGCCCGGTCTCCGACAACGCGCAGGGCATCGCCGAGATGTCCGGTGACGTGCAGGGCGCCGGCGCCCAGGTGCTCACCAACCTGGACGCGGTCGGCAACACCACCAAGGCGATCACCAAGGGCATCGCCATCGCCACCGCGGTCCTCGCGGCCACCGCGCTGTTCGGCTCGTTCACCGACGCCATCGCCACCGCCCGGGACAAGGTGGGCGGCGCCGCCCACGGCCTCGGGCTGAGCCTGGACATCTCCCAGCCCAACAACCTGGTCGGGCTGCTGCTCGGCGCGGCCGTCGTCTTCCTCTTCTCCGGACTGGCCATCAACGCCGTCTCCCGGTCGGCCGGTTCAGTGGTCTTCGAGGTGCGCCGGCAGTTCCGGGAGAGGCCCGGGATCATGGACTACTCCGAGAAGCCGGAGTACGGCCGGGTGGTCGACATCTGCACCAAGGACGCGCTGCGTGAACTGGCCACCCCGGGGCTGCTCGCCGTCATGGCCCCCATCCTCGTCGGCTTCGCGCTCGGCGTCGGTCCGCTCGGCGCCTTCCTGGCCGGCGCGATCGGCGCCGGCACCCTGATGGCGGTCTTCCTGGCCAACTCCGGCGGCGCCTGGGACAACGCCAAGAAGCTGGTGGAGGACGGCCACTACGGCGGCAAGGGCAGTGAAGCGCACGCCGCCACCGTCATCGGCGACACCGTGGGCGACCCGTTCAAGGACACCGCGGGCCCCGCGATCAACCCGCTGCTGAAGGTGATGAACCTCGTCTCGCTGCTCATCGCGCCGGCGATCGTCACCTACTCCTACGGCGGCAAGGCCAGCGTCGGGCTGCGGGTCGGCATCTCGCTGCTGGCGCTCGCGGTGATCGTCGTCGCGGTCTACGTCTCCAAGCGCCGGGGCATCGCCGTCGGCGACGAGGGCGGCAACGAGTCCGCGCCGCGGTCCGCCGACCCCGCCGACCCGGCGGTGGTGTCGTAGCCGCGCGGAACGACAGTACCGGCGGCGGGCGGTGTGCCCGGGCGACGAGCCCCGGGTACGCCGCCCGCCGCTGTCCAGGGGCACGCGCCGGTACGTACGCGGACGCCCCCGGGGCCCCGTACCCGTACCGGCAAATGGCTGCAATACCGGGCAAAGCGGCTGATCGACTCGCGGGCGGCACCCGCTTTGCGTGTATGTTCCGGGGCCGTAGAGCCACGGAAGGAACCACCGGTGAACAAGAAGCTCATTGCCGCGCTGTGCGGGACGGCGACCTTGACGCTGGCGCTCGCCGGGTGCGGCGGCGGCTCCGGCACGAACAGGGCCGACGACTACGCCAAGAAGATCTGCGACCAGTTCCAGCCGCAGCGCAAGAAGATCGAGGCGGCCAACGACTCGATCACCTCGGTCTCCACCGGCGACCACAAGCCGAACGACGTCAAGAGCACCGACTCGGCCGCCTTCCAGCAGCTCTCCGGCGCCTACAAGGCGCTCGCCGACGCGGTGCGCAACGCCGGCGCCCCGCCGGTGGACAACGGCGCCCAGATCCAGCAGAACGCGGCCAAGCGGTTCGACGACGCCTCGTCCTCCTACGCCGGGCTGAAGAAGACCGTGGACGGCCTCGACACCTCCGACCAGGGCAAGTTCGCCGACGGCCTCACCAAGGTCGCCGCCAAGCTCAGCACCCTCGCCCGCAGCAGCGACGACGCGCTCAACAAGCTCCAGTCCGGCGACGTCGGCAAGGCCATGAACAAGCAGCCCGGCTGCAGCAGGCCGACCTCCTCGCCGACGATCTCCCCCTCGGCCGCCGCCTCGCGCGCCGCGTCCACCGCCCCGTCCGCGTCGAAGGGCGCCACCACCTCGCCCTCCGTGTCGAAGTCGGCGGTCGCCAAGAACGGCTGACGCCCGGCTTTTGGCGACAATGGCCGGGTGAGTGACAACAGCCTGACCCCCGCCGGGATCCCGGTCCCCGACGCCGCACGCACCGCCCGGCTGCGCGACGCCCTGCGGGCCGCCGCCTTCACCGCCGACGGCTGCCTCGACCTGCTGGGGGCGACGGCCTACGCCGCGCTCTCGCGCAGTGAGACGGTGCCCGCGCTGCGCGCCACCCGGGGCGGGACCCCGCTGGAGACGCTGGTGCGCCTCTTCCTCCTCCAGCGGCCGGTCCCCCGCGCCCGCGCCGCCGAGGCGCTGCCCCTCCAGGACGCCCTGGCGGACGGCTGGCTGGTGCCGGTCCCGCCGGGGGAGACGGAATCCGGTACGCCGGACGCCGTACGCGCCACCGTGGACGTCCGGCCCTACGCCGGCGCCGAGGGGCGTGACTGGTGGATCGTCTCCGACCTGGGCTGCTCGGTGGGGGGAGCCGCCGGGGCGCGGGCCGGGGCGCGCGGCGCCGACGCGACCGGCACGGCCGCCGACGCCGACCGCGCCGGCCTCGTCCTCGGGGTCGGCGGCGCCTCCACCACGCTGGCCGGCATCACCGTGCGCACCCCGGTCGCCCGCGCGCTCGACCTCGGCACCGGATCCGGGGTGCAGGCGCTGCACGCCGGCGACCACGCCGTCCAGGTCACCGCCACCGACCTCAACCCGCGCGCGCTGGCGTTCACCCGGCTGACCCTCGCCCTGTCCGGGGCGCCCGAGCCCGATCTGCGGCAGGGCAGCCTCTTCGAGCCGGTGGCCGGCGAGCGCTTCGACCTGATCGTCTCCAACCCGCCCTTCGTGATCTCGCCCGGCGAGCGCTTCGTCTACCGCGACGGCGGCATGGCCGGCGACGACCTGTGCCGCACCCTCGTCCAGCGTTCCGCCGAGCACCTCACCGAGGGCGGCTACTGCCAGCTTCTGGCCAACTGGCAGCACGTCGAGGGGGAAGACTGGCGTGAACGCGTCACTTCCTGGGTGCCGGCCGGCTGCGACGCCTGGATCGTCCAGCGCGAGGTGCAGGACCCGGCCGAGTACGCCGAGCTGTGGCTGCGCGACGCCGGCGACCACCTCGGCGACCCGCAGCGGTACGCGGCCCGGTACGACGCCTGGCTGACCGAATTCGAACGGCGGAAGGTCAAGGGCGTCGGCTTCGGCTGGATCACGCTGCGCCGCACCGACGCCGCGGTCCCCGTGGTGGTCGCCGAGGAGTGGCCGCACCCGGTCGAGCAGCCGCTCGGCCCGGAGATCCGCCGGTGGTTCGAGCGCCAGGACTTCCTGCGCGGCCACGACGACGCCGCGCTGCTGGCGGCCCGATTCCGGCTGGCCGACGGGGTGGTCCAGGAGCAGGTGGGGCTGCCCGGCGCCGAGGACCCCGAGCACGTGGTGCTGCGCGCCGGGCGCGGGATGCGCCGGGCCACCAAGGTGGACACCGTCGGCGCGGGCTTCGCCGGGGTCTGTGACGGATCCCTCACCGCCGGACGCATCCTGGACGCCATCGCCGACCTGCTCGGCGAGGACCCGGTGGTGCTGCGGGACCGTACCCCCGAGGCCATCCGCCTCCTGGTCGAGCAGGGTTTCCTGGAGCCGGCCGACTGACCGCGCCGCCGCCGTCCCCGGGGCCACGCGACCCCCGGGGCGGGTGGCCGGATCGGCTCGGGCCCGTTCCCCGGGCGTCGGGCGGACATGGATGTCCGTGGGCGGGAAGATATGAAGTCGGGTTACCGTTCGAGTGGCGTTGCGGACTTTTCCCGTTTGACACGGGGGCCTGGGTTACGGTCACACTCCGCAGCGTCACCCTTCCGATCCGGAGAGAAGAGCCGAAGTTGTCCCCGACCACCGAGACCGCACAGGGCGGCCGTCGCCTCGTCATCGTCGAGTCGCCCGCCAAGGCGAAGACGATCAAGGGCTACCTCGGCCCCGGTTACACGGTCGAGGCGAGCGTCGGGCACATCCGCGACCTGCCCAACGGGGCCGCCGAGGTGCCGGCCAAGTACACCGGCGAGGTGCGCCGCCTCGGGGTGGACGTCGAACACGACTTCCAGCCCGTCTACGTCGTCAACGCGGACAAGAAGACGCAGGTCAAGAAGCTCAAGGAGCTGCTGGCCGAGTCGGACGAACTCCTGCTGGCCACCGATGAGGACCGGGAGGGCGAGGCGATCGCCTGGCACCTCCAGGAGGTCCTCAAGCCCAAGGTCCCGGTGCGCCGGATGGTCTTCCACGAGATCACCAAGGACGCCATCCAGGCCGCCGTGCGCAACCCCCGCGAGCTGAACAAGCGGCTGGTGGACGCCCAGGAGACGCGCCGCATCCTCGACCGCCTCTACGGCTACGAGGTCTCCCCGGTGCTGTGGAAGAAGGTCATGCCGCGGCTGTCGGCCGGCCGGGTGCAGTCGGTGGCCACCCGGCTGGTGGTCGAGCGCGAGCGGGAGCGGATGGCGTTCTCCTCCGCCGAGTACTGGGACCTGGTCGGCACCTTCGGCACCGGCCGGGCCGGCGACCCCACCGACCCCGGCACCCTCACCGCCCGGCTGACCTCGGTGGACGGCCGCCGGGTCGCCCAGGGCCGCGACTTCGGCCCCAACGGACGGCTCAAGGAGGGCTCGGCCGTCCTGCACCTGGACGAGTCGGCCGCGCGGGCGCTGGCCGCGGCGCTCGCCGACACCCGGTTCGCGGTGCGCTCGGTGGAGTCCAAGCCCTACCGCCGCTCGCCGTACGCGCCGTTCCGCACCACCACCCTCCAGCAGGAGGCCAGCCGCAAGCTGGGCATGGGCGCCAAGGCCACCATGCAGGTGGCGCAGAAGCTGTACGAGAACGGCTTCATCACCTACATGCGGACCGACTCCACCACGCTGTCGGAGACCGCGATCTCCGCCGCCCGGACCCAGGTCACCCAGCTCTACGGCGCCGACTACCTGCCCGACAAGCCCCGCGTGTACGCCTCCAAGGTCAAGAACGCCCAGGAGGCGCACGAGGCGATCCGCCCCTCCGGCGACCGCTTCCGCACCCCCGCCGAGACCGGCCTGACCGGCGACCAGTACCACCTGTACGAGCTGATCTGGATGCGCACCGTCGCCTCCCAGATGAAGGACGCGGTCGGCCAGTCGGTCACCGTCAAGGTGGCGGGGCGCTCCGCCGACGGCCGGGACGCCGAGTTCTCCGCCTCCGGCAAGATCATCACCTTCCACGGCTTCCTCAAGGCGTACGTCGAGGGCGCCGACGACCCCAACGCCGAGCTGGACGACCGGGAGCGCCGGCTCCCCCAGGTGACCGAGGGCGACCCGCTGACCGCGCACTCCCTCGACGCCGACGGTCACTCCACCAAGCCCCCGGCCCGCTACACCGAGGCGTCGCTCGTCAAGGAGCTGGAGGAGCGCGAGATCGGCCGCCCCTCCACCTACGCCACGATCATGGGCACCATCCTCGACCGCGGCTACGTGTTCAAGAAGGGCACCGCGCTCGTCCCCTCGTTCCTCTCCTTCGCCGTCGTCGGCCTGCTGGAGAAGCACTTCGGCCGGCTGGTCGACTACGACTTCACCGCCAGGATGGAGGACGACCTCGACCGCATCGCCCGCGGTGAGGCGCAGGCGGTGCCGTGGCTGCGCCGGTTCTACTTCGGCGAGGCCGCCGAGGGCCAGGCCGGGGTCGCCGCCGACGCGGGCAACGGCGACGGCGACCACCTCGGCGGGCTCAAGGAACTCGTCACCGACCTCGGCGCCATCGACGCCCGCGAGGTCTCCTCGTTCCCGGTCGGCGACGGCATCGTGCTGCGCGTCGGCCGCTACGGCCCCTACGTCGAGCAGGCCGTCACCGGCGAGGACGGCGAGGAGACCAGCCGCCGCGCCGACGTCCCCGACGACCTGCCGCCGGACGAGCTGACCGTCGACTACGCCAGGGAACTGCTGGCCAAGCCCACCGGCGCCATCGAGCTGGGCACCGACCCGGCCACCGGCCACACCATCGTCGCCAAGGACGGCCGCTACGGCCCGTACGTCACCGAGGTGCTCCCCGAGGGCACCCCGAAGACCGGGAAGAACGCCGTCAAGCCGCGCACCGCGTCGCTGCTGAAGTCGATGGCGCTCGACACGGTGACGCTGGAGGACGCGCTCAAGCTGATGTCGCTGCCGCGCGTGGTGGGCACCGACCCCGAGTCGGGCGCCGAGATCACCGCGCAGAACGGCCGCTACGGGCCGTACCTGAAGAAGGGCACCGACTCCCGGTCGCTCGACTCCGAGGAGAAGATCTTCACGGTCACCCTGGAGGAGGCGCTGGCGATCTACGCCCAGCCCAAGCAGCGCGGCCGGGCCGCCGCCAAGCCGCCGCTGAAGGAACTGGGCACCGACCCGGTCAGCGAACGCCCCGTGGTGGTCAAGGACGGCCGCTTCGGCCCGTACGTCACCGACGGCGAGACCAACGCCACGCTGCGCCGGGACGACGACGTGGAGACCATCACCCCCGAGCGCGGCTACGAGCTGCTGGCCGAGAAGCGCGCCAAGGGCCCGGCGAAGAAGGCGACCGCCAAGAAGGCCCCGGCGAAGAAGGCCCCGGCGAAGAAGGCGACGGCCGCCAAGAAGACCACCGCCGCGAAGAAGACCGCCGCCAAGAAGACCACGGCGGCCAAGAAGACGACGGCCAAGAAGGCGACCGCCAAGAAGGCCACGTCGGCCGCGGCCGGCACCGCCGTGGCCACCGACGACGGCGAGTGACCCCCGTCGGCCGCCCGCCGTCCGGCCCACCGGGACCGTGCACCACGGCACCCCGGTGCGCCGGGTGGCAGGAGTAGGGACGTCCGCTTTGGTTAGGCTGGCAGGATGACGCGTCCCGAGCAGCCCATGGGCGGGCCCGAAGAAACCCCCGCCGCGGACCGTGCCACGACGGCGTTCTCCGACGCACTCGCCGCGGACTCCCGCGAACGTGCCGTACGCGCCCTGCTGCGCGTCCCGTCCCTGCGCAAGCTGTGGACGGCCCAGCTGACCGGGTCGGTGGCCGACCGGCTCGGGGTGCTGGCCCTGGTGGCGCTCGCGGCGCAGGCGGCGGACGAGGCCCAGTCGTTCGGCGGCGGCTACCGCGGACTGGCCTTCGCCGTCGCGGCCGTGCTGGCGCTGCGGGTGCTGGCCGCGCTGCTCTTCGGCGCCGTGCTGCTGGGACCGCTCGGCGCGCTGATCACCCCGGTCGCCAGGCCCGCCGCGAAGACCGACGGCAAGGGCGGTTCCGGTACGCGCTCCGGCGCCCTGCTCGACCGCCGCTGGACCATGATCGGCGCCGACGCGGTCCGCCTCGGACTCCTCGTCGTCGCCCCGCTGTGGATCGACTGGGTACCCGACACCGCGCTCGCCTGGCTGCTGGTCACCGCCTTCGTCTCCGGCGTCGCCGAACGCGTCTGGACGGTGGCCAAGGACGCCGCCGCCCCGGCGCTGCTCCCCGCCCCCGCCCCGTCCGGCCAGGTGACGGCGGCCGTCCCGGACCGGCTCGACGCGCTGCGCCGGCTCGACCTGCGCACCGGCTTCACCGCGCTCCCGCTGGCGGCGGCGGTCCTGATCGTCGTCTCCCTGGTGAGCGAGCTGATCGCGGTCGGCTCCACCTGGTTCGACCTGCACCAGGTCGCGCTCGCCGGCTACCTGGCCGCCGGGCTCTTCGCCGCCTCCATCACCGTCCTGTACTCGCTGCACCTGCCGGACGCCGCCGCCCCGGCCGCCGCCACGGCACCGGACGAGGCGGCGCCGGCCGGGAGGACGCCCCGGCCGCGCTCCCCGCTGGAGGGCCTGCGGCTGCCCAAGGGCCCGGCCGGCGCCGAACGCGGACGCACCGGAGCCCTGCCCGTCCTCGTCCTGGCCTGCGCCGCCGTCGCCGCCTCGATCGCCGCCGCCGCCGCGCTGGCCGTACTGCACGGCGCCGACCTGGGCGGCGGCCCGGTCGAGTACGGCATCCTCACCCTGGCCCTGACCGCGGGGCCGGTGCTCGGCATCCGCACCGCGCGCCGGGTGCTGCCCGCGCTCTCCCGCCGCCGCCTGCTCAGCCTCGCCGTCGCCGTCACCGGCGTCGCCCTGCTCCTGCTCGGCCTGGTGCCGGACCCGACCACCGAACTGCTGCTCGCGCTGGTCGCCGGGTACGCCGCCGGGGTCGCCGCCAACTGCGGCCACCTGCTGATCGACCAGGAGGCCGAGGAGCCCCGCCGCGCCCGCACCACCGACCACCTGCACGCCGTGGTCCGGGTCACCGTCGCGGTGGCCGCCGTGGTGGCCCCGGTATTGGCCGGGGTGATCGGCCCGCACCGGGTGACCGGCGCCTCGTTCACCTTCGACCACGGCGGCGCCGCCTACACCCTGATGCTCGTCGGCGCGCTGCTGCTGCCGGTGGCCGCGCTGGTGCTCGGCAAGCTCGACGACCGCGAGGGAGTGCCGTTCCGGCGCGACCTGCGTGAGGCGCTGCGCGGCGGCGACCCGGCGCAGCGGCCCTTCCCGACCGGCTTCTTCATCGCCGTCGAGGGCGGCGACGGAGCCGGCAAGTCCACCCAGGTCCAGGCGCTCGCGGAGTGGATCCGCGGCAAGGGCCACGAGGTCGTGGTGACCCGGGAGCCCGGGGCCACCGCGATCGGCAAGCGGCTGCGCTCCATCCTGCTCGACGTCTCCAGCACCGGCATCTCGCACCGCGCCGAGGCCCTGCTGTACGCCGCCGACCGGGCCGAACACGTCGACTCGGTGGTCCGGCCGGCCCTGGAACGCGGCGCCGTGGTCATCTCCGACCGCTACATCGACTCCTCCGTCGCCTACCAGGGCGCCGGACGCGACCTCGCGCCCACCGAGATCGCCCGCATCTCTCGCTGGGCCACCGGCGGCCTGGTGCCCCACCTCACCGTCCTGCTCGACGTCTCCCCGCAGACCGCGCGGGACCGTTTCACCGAGGCCCCGGACCGCCTGGAGTCCGAGCCCCCGGAGTTCCACGAGCGGGTACGCGCCGGTTTCCTCACCCTGGCCGCCGCCGACCCCACCCGTTACCTGGTGGTCGACGCCGGTCAGGAGCCGGATGCGGTGACCCGGATCGTCCGCCACCGGCTCGACCAGGTGCTGCCGCTGTCCGAGCAGGAGATCGCGGCCCGCGCCGAGGCCGAGCGCAAGGCCGCCGAGGAGGCCCGCAGGCGGGCCGAGGAGGAGGCCGCCCTCAAGGCCGAGGAGGAGCGCAAGGAGCGCGAACGCCAGGAGACCCTGGCCCGGCTGCGCGCCGAGGAGGAGGAGCGCAAGCGCCGCGAGATCGAGGAGGCCCGCCGCGCCGAGGAGGCCCGCCAGGCGGAGGAGGCCCGCAAGCGCGCCGAGGAGGCCCGGCGCCTCGCCGAGGAGGAACGCGCCCGCCGCGAGGCGGAGGAACGCGCCTACCGCGAGGAGCAGGAACGCCTGCGCCGCATGAAGGAGGAGCAGGACCGGCTGCGCGCCGAGGCGGAGGCCCGCCGCCTGGAGAAGCAGCGCAAGGCCGAGGAGGCGCTGCTCCGCGCCGAGCACGCCCGCCTCGCCGCCGAGGCCGCCCGGGTGGCCGCCGAGTCCTCCCTGGCCCCCGAGCCCCCCGCCGAGCCGCGGGACGCCGAGGCGACCCGCACGGTGCAGACGCCGTCGCCCTCCGAGCCCCGGCCCGCCGGTGGATCGGATGCGCCGGGTGCGCGGGGTTCGTCCGGCGGTTCCGGTGGCTCCGGTGCGTCGTGGGACGGTGAGGCGACGCGCACGGTGCAGACGCCGTCGCCGTCCGGGCCCGGTGCCCGGAAGGCTTCCGGCGCGTCCGAGCCGTCCGGGGACGAGACGCGGACCGTCGAGACGCCGCGGGTCGAGCCGCCGTCCGGGGGTTCCGCCGGTGGGACGTCCGCGCCGCGGGCCCGTACCGGCGACGAGGCCACCCGTACCGTCGAGGTGCCCCGTCCGGTCGACGCCGACGAGACCGCCGTGCTGCCGCAGGCACGTCCCGACGCGGTGCCCGCGCAGGGCCGTCCGGACGCCGAGGAGACGGCGGTGCTGCCGCAGGCGCGTCCGGACACGGAGGAGACCACGGTGCTCCCGCAGGTCCGGGAGGTGCCCGGCGCCACGGACGAGACGGCGGTGCTGCCCCCGGTCCGGCAGGGCGGCGGCGACCCGGCCGACCGGGTGCCCGCCTGGCTCTTCCGGCAGGGCGGCGACGGCGCCGCCCCCGAGGCCCCCGCCGACCGCACCCGGGAACTCCCGGTGGTCGACCCGGCCCAGGGCGACGCGTCCGCCGAACACCCCGACGCGTCGGCCCGCCGCCACCGGCCCCGCCCCAGCTGGGCGGAGGAGACCCCGCTGGACGACCTGCCCACCCTCGCCGACGAACTCCTCGGCCCCTACGACGACCGGGAGGACGGCCCCGGCCGCAAGCGCGACCGGTGACCGGCGGGTACGGACGGCCGACGGCCCGGTGTCGCCACGACCCGGGCCGTCGTTGTCGGTGTTGTCAGTGGGGTGGCCCACAATGGTGTCCACGGGCGAGGCAGGTCTTCAGGGCCCCGGCGGCGGGGAAGGAGTGAGCGGATGTCGGTGTGGGACGACGTGGTCGGCCAGGGGCCGGTGGTCGAGCAGCTGACGGCCGCCGCCCGGGACGCCGACGCGCTGGTGAGCCACGCTCCCGGTGCCGCCGTCGCGGTGGACTCCACGGCGGGCGAGGAGCCCCGGGCCGCCTCCCGGATGACCCACGCCTGGCTCTTCACCGGTCCGCCCGGCGCCGGCCGTGCCACCGCCGCCCGGGCCTTCGCCGCCGCCCTGCAGTGCGTCAGCCCCGACCGCGCGCTCGGCGGCGCCCCCGGCTGCGGCTTCTGCGACGGCTGCCACACCACGCTGGTCGGCACCCACGCCGACGTGGAGGTGGTCGCCACCGATCAGCTCTCCATCGGCGTCAAGGACACCCGCGACCTGGTCCGCCGTTCCTCGATGTCCCCGGCGGGCGGCCGGTGGCAGGTGATCGTCCTGGAGGACGCCGACCGCCTCACCGAGGGCGCCGCCAACGTCCTGCTCAAGGCGGTCGAGGAGCCCGCGCCCCGCACGGTGTGGCTGCTGTGCGCGCCCTCCGTGGACGATGTGCTCCCCACCATCCGTTCCCGTTGCCGTCATCTGACGCTGCGCACGCCGCCGGTGGACGCGGTCGCCGACGTCCTCGTCCGCCGCGACGGCATCGAGCCCGCGCTCGCCGCCATGGTCGCCCGCGCCACCCAGGGCCACATCGGCCGCGCCCGCCGCCTCGCCACCGACGAACGCGCCCGCGCCCGCCGCGCCGCCGTCCTGCGCCTCCCCCTCCAACTCGGCGACATCGGCGGCTGCCTCAAGGCCGCCCAGACCCTGGTCGACTCGGCCACCGAGGACGCCAAACAGGTCGCCGACGAGACCGACGCCAAGGAAACCGAGGAACTGCGCGCCGCCCTCGGCGCCTCCGGATCCGGCAGCCGCCTGCCCCGCGGCACCGCCGGAGCCATGAAGGACCTCGCCGACCGCCAGAAACGCCGCGCCACCCGCACCCAGCGCGACACCCTCGACCTGGCCCTCACCGACCTCGCCGCCTTCTACCGCGACGTCCTCGCCGTCCAGCTCGGCTCCACCACCCCCATAGCCAACGCCGAGGCCGCCGACGCCATCGACCGCATAGCCTCCACCAGCCGCCCCGAACACACCCTGCGCCGCATAGAAGCGATCCTCGCCTGCCGCGAAGCCCTCGACTCCAACGTCGCCCCCCTCCTGGCCGTCGAAGCGATGACGATGGCCCTGAGAGCGGGCTGACCCCGCCGCCGAGCGCCGCCGAAGGACACGGCGTTCCCCGCGCCGGGGCGGGCCCGGGGTGCACGGGCCGGGCCCGGGCGTCGCTGCGCACCACCGGGCGGGTCGGTACGCCCACGGGAAGCGGACGCTGGGGCCACCGGGTACGTACACCGGCGCAGCGGTCCGCCCGTGTCTTCTGTTTCCCCGCCGCGTTCCGCTGCCGCTGTGGCGCCGACCGAGAGCCGGATGCGTGGGCCGGGCGTGGTCCCCGCTCCGGTGTCGGCTTCGGCGGCGTACGGGCCGTTGGTCACGTGCCATCGGCGGCGTGGACGACGGCGGTACGCGCAACCGGCACGGCACTTCGCCGTGGGCGCCGGTGGGCTCGCCCTGGCGTCGGTGCGTGCCACCGGGTGGGACGGTACGGCCACGGGCGGGGCGGGCGCTGGGGCCGCCAGGCGGTACGCGCAACCGGAACGGTCACTCCGCCGTGGGCGCCGACCCGGGCCTGGACGGGTGGGCCCGCCGTGGCGTCGGTGCACGCCACCGGGCGGGGCGGGCGCTGGGCCGCCGGAGGCTGCCGCGTTCGGCCGGAGCGGGGGCACCCGGAGGGCCTACGGGGGGCGTGGCGTTCGGGTGGTGATCGGGGCGGGGCGGTTGGGTGGGCGGGGTGGGAGGGGATGGCTTGCACGCCGTCGTCGGGCGGTGGCGGGTCTGTCGTTGCTGCGGGGTGGTGGGTGTCTTTGGCGGCCTGGGTGTTCGGTGCGGTCGTGCTCGCGGTCGGCGTGGGCGGGACGGTCCTGCTCGCCCGGGCCGCGGCGGTCCGCTGGGCGGCCGAACGCGCCGGGCGGACCTACGAGTTGCCGGTCAACTACCGCGCCGCGGTGGTGCGTACCGCCGGAGCCGTGCTCGCCCTCACCGGGGCCGTCGCGGTCGCCCTCAACCTGCCGTACGGCCGCGCCACCCAGCCCCGTACCGTCATGGCCGCCGCGCCCCACCCCGCCCCGCCGGCCGGGCGTCCGGCGGCGCGGCCGGCGCGTCCGTCCGCCCCGCGCGAGGTGGCCCGCCCCGCCGGGGGCAGCCTGGCCGAACTCGCGGACGGCACCCGGGTCTGGCTGCCCCCGCAGTACGCCGGCCCCAACGCCCGCAAGGTGGCGTTCCCGCTGGTCGTGGCCTACCTGCCGGCCACCGCGCCGGAACGTGAGGAGCTGTACCCGGCGTTCGTCCGGCACACCGCGCGGGGGCTGGCCGACCCGTTCGTGGTGGTCGTACCGCGCGACTGCGGCGCCGATCCGGTGGCGGCGATGGACGAGGCCGCCCGGCGCTACCGCGTGGTGGCCGGCCGGGACGCCCGCGCGGTGCTGGGCGTGGGACCGTACGCGCCGTGCGCCCTGCGTGCCGCTCTCGCGCACCCCGACCGCTACCGGGCGGCCGTCGGCGTCTCGGGTACGTACGACGGCGGCGGCGCCGTCACCGTACCCACCGGTCCGGTACCGCCGGGCGGTCGGCCGCACGTGCTGCTGACCACCGCCGCCACGGAGCAACGGCAGCGCAGCGCGGCGATGCGGCTGCTCACCGCGTTGCGCCGGATCGGCGCCCGGGTGCGGTTCCTCGACCACGTGCTGCCGCAGCCCGGCGCCGGGAGTGCGCGGCGCCGGCAGCTGGCGCTGGTCTCCGGCTACCTCACCGAGGAGTTCGCGGCGCCGAAGGGGCCGGGCGGCCGGGTCCGTCCGGCACCGCCCGTCCGGAGGGTACCGGTGCGCCGCCCGCCGTCGGCCGGACGCGATCCGGTCCGCCGTCCGGCCGTGGCCGCGCACCCGCTGGACCGCAAGCCCCCGCACCCGCCGAAGCCGCCCGTCCCCGTCAAGCCGCCGGCGCGACCCAAGGCCCCGGCCGCGCCGAAGCCTCCCAAGCCACCGAAGGCCGCGAAGCCCGCGAGGCCCGTGAAGCCCCCGAAGGCCCCGAAGCCCGCGCACCGTCCCGTCGCCAGGCCGCCGGAGCCGGACGAGGACACCACCGGCTGACCAGCCCGTCCCGGCGAGGATCACTCGTAAGAGCTCGTAAGAGGACGAAAAGGCACGCAGGCCACCCGTCGCACGTCATGGTGTGGATACGCTCGCGGGACCCGACGGGAGGACTCCTTGCCACTCAACGACACCGCCCGCCCGCTCCGCACCCCGGGGATCGCGCTCGCCGTCGCCGGACTGCTGCTGGCCGGCTGCGCCTCGAACGGCTCCGGGCAGCACGACACCGGGTCCCGGGCGGAAACCGGCACCACCGCGCCGTCCCGTCCGGACCGGACCGCCTCGCTGGCCCCGCTGCCCGCCGCGATCCCGTCCGCGCTCACCCCGTACTACCAGCAGAAACTGAGCTGGCAAGGGTGTCAGCCGCAAGGCTTCGAGTGCGCCACGATGCGGGTGCCGCTGGACTACGGCCACCCCTCGGCCGGCGACATCCGGCTCGCCGTCTCCCGCAAGAAGGCCACCGGCCCGGGCGAACGCCTCGGTTCCCTGCTGGTCAACCCGGGCGGACCGGGCGGCTCGGCGATCGACTACCTCGCCGACGCCGCCGTCCGCTACCCCGCGCCGGTACGCGCCCAGTACGACATGGTCGCCGTCGACCCGCGCGGCGTGGCCCGCAGCGCCCCGGTCACCTGCCTGACCGACGCTGAGATGGACGCCTACACCCAGACCGACATCACCCCCGACTCCCCGACCGAGGAGGACGCCGTGGTCACCGCCGACCAGCGGTTCTCGGCCGGTTGCCGGCGACGTTCCGCCAAGCTGCTGCCGCACGTCAGCACCGTGGAGTCGGCGCGCGACATGGACGTACTGCGCGCCCTGCTCGGCGACGCGAAGCTCACCTACGTCGGCAAGTCCTACGGCACCTTCCTGGGCGCCACCTACGCCGGCCTCTTCCCGTCCCGGGTCGGCCGCATGGTGCTCGACGGCGCGATGGACCCGACGCTCACCGCGTTGGAGACCGGACGCCAGCAGGCGGCGGGCTTCGAGACCGCGTTCCAGGCGTTCGCCAAGGACTGCGTGGCCCACTCCGACTGCCCCATGGGCACCACCACCGAGGCCGCCGGCGCCTACATCGACCACTTCCTGAAGAACCTCGACGCCCACCCCCTCCCGGCCGGCAACCGCCGCCTCGTCGAAGCCCTCGGCACCACCGGCCTGACCGAGGCGATGTACTCCAAGGAGATGTGGCCGCTGCTGCGCGCCGCCCTGACCGCCGCCAACTCCGGTGACGGCACCCCCCTGCTCGCCCTCTCCGACCAGTACTACGAACGCGGCCCGAACGGTACGTACGCCAACCTCATGTACGCCAACACCGCCGTGAACTGCCTCGACCTGCCCGCCGCCACCAACGGCCCGGCCGCCGTCGAAGCCGCCCTGCCCTCCTTCCGCAAGGCGTCCCCGCACTTCGGCACCGGCTTCGCCTGGATGAGCCTGAGCTGCGCGTCCTGGCCGGTGAAGCCCACCGGACGCCCCGAGCGCATCGAGGCCAAGGGCGCCGCCCCGATCGTCGTCGTCGGCACCACCCGCGACCCCGCCACCCCGTACCCCTGGGCCCGCTCCCTCGCCGCCCAGCTCTCCTCCGGCCACCTGATCACCTACGACGGCGACGGCCACACCGCCTACGTCACCGGCAGCGACTGCGTCGACACCGCCGTCAACGTCTACCTCCTCACCGGCCGCCCCCCGCACCCCGACCTCCGCTGCACCTGACCCCACCCCCCGCCCCGCGTACGGACCACCCCGCCGACATGTGTAGACTTGGCGCCGTTGCGGTCCCCCTACGGGCCCGCAGCACGCCGCCTTAGCTCAGTCGGCCAGAGCGACGCACTCGTAATGCGTAGGTCTCGGGTTCGAATCCCGAAGGCGGCTCCGAGGAACCCCAGGTCGGCTACCCGCCGACCTGGGGTTTTGCGTTTTTCAAGATCAATACATGGCGATGGGCTAGCTCTTCTTGAGCAGCGTGATCGCCACCGGTGGACAACCGGTGGACACGCGTGCAGCGAGCGTGCAGAGCGGTGGACAAGCGGGTGGATGCCGTTGGGCGATGAGTGGAAGATCCCCGGGTCGCGTCCACGGTTCACCAAGGGCGCGTGGTCGAGGACGCTCTTGGGGGATTCCCACAAACGGGCGTGAGGCTCGCAATCGGAATGTCCCGGTCCGACGAGTCACAGCATTCAGCAGGTGGTCCAGTCTCAATTGAGCTGGGGCGTCTGGTGCTCGGTGCTGAGAGGGTTTGTCCAGGGTGCGGTGAATGCGGCGGTAAGTGAGACGGCGGCCAGGAGGCCGAGGAGGTGGGTGTAGCCGCCGAGAGGCACGGCGAGGACGGCTCCGGCGAAGGGTGCCAGGGCTGCCGCGGTGGTCGCCGGTGCGGCAAGGATTGCTGAGAGGTGTCCGTAGTGGCTGGTGCCCCACCGGTCGGTGATGGCGGTGGCCTGGAGGAGGGTGAGGTTGCCGCGGATCATGCCGGCTGCGATGGAGACGGCGACGATGAGGATGTACGGCCCTGGTACGAGGGCGAAGGCGGCGGTGGTGAGACCGCCGAAGGTGATGAGTGTGGTCGTGCGGGTTGTCACGGTGGTGTGGCGGGCGAGTGCGGCGTACAGGCTTCGGCCGAGGGTTTGTCCGGCGCCGCCGAGGCCGAGAACCCAGGCGGCCTGGCTGGTGGTGTAGCCGCGCTCTAGCAGGAGGGGCACGAGTGCGATGACGACGGCGTACATCGCGAACGCCGACAAGGTGAAGGCGGTGGCGAGCAGCCAGAACGGTCGGCTGCGTGTCACCCGCGCGGTCTGTGCTGCGGTCCGGTCCTGGGCGGGCGGGGCATCGGGCCAGGGGGCGCGCAGTGCCAGCGCGTGTGCTGGGATGGTGACGACGGCGAGGAGGGCGGCGAGCGCCAGGTAGGTGTGCCGCCAGGGCAGATGGTCGGCGAGGAGCGCGGTCAGGGGTGCGAAGACGGTGGAGGCGAGCCCGCCGGCGAGGGTGACGATCGTCAGGGCCCTCACGTGGTTGGGGGCGTGCCAGCGGGTGAGCGCGGCGAAGGCGGGCTGGTAGAACGTCGTGGCCATCGCGAGGCCGGCGATGGCCCAACCCAGGAAGAACGTGGGCAGGTTGGGTGCCAGGGCGATGGTCATCAGGCTGAGGGTGCCGAGGACGGAGCCGGTCGTCATGACCGTCCGGGGGCCGCGGTGGTCGAG
The DNA here is from genome assembly GCF_000240165.1 of Streptantibioticus cattleyicolor NRRL 8057 = DSM 46488. NCBI lineage: Bacteria > Bacillati > Actinomycetota > Actinomycetes > Kitasatosporales > Streptomycetaceae > Streptantibioticus > Streptantibioticus cattleyicolor. Next base: position 2,979,160 of record NC_017586.1, on the reverse strand, counting down.
GATCCGGCCGACGCGGATCCCGGCGAGGGCGGAGACGACCAGGCCGAGCGAGAAGGCGGCGGTAGTCGCTCCCGCCGGCCAGCCTGTCGCGACGGTGATCTGCGGATTGAGCACCGGAAAGGCGTAGTAGACGATGCCCCAGCTGGTGATCTGCGTCAGGCAGAGGGCGGGCAGGGCTGCGCGGGGCCGCGACCGGTCCCCCGATCCGGTCGCAACCCCGCCGACTTGAGTGCCGGGAATGGTCACGAGCCGCAGCAGCCGCCCGCCGGCCCCTCGGGGGCCGCAGGGACGGCGGCCGGGGCGCCGATCTGGACCAGCTGCGGCGCAGGCGCGCAGCAGCCCCCGCCGCTTTGGTCGGCCTCGGGGGCGTCGAAGAGTCCGGCGCCGCCGCAGACTCCGGTCTCGGGGAGGGTGAGTTCGACGTTGTCGGCGGATTCGAGGTCGCCGGAGATGGCGGCGGCGACGGAACGGACCTGCTCGTAGCCGGTCATGGCCAGGAACGTCGGGGCGCGGCCGTAGGACTTCATGCCGACCAGGTAGACGCCCTGCTCGGGGTGGGACAGTTCGCGGTGGCCATGGGGGTAGACGGTGCCGCAGGAGTGCTGGTTGGGGTCGATCAGCGGCGCGAGGGCGACCGGGGCCTGCAGGCGCTTGTCCAGGCCCAGGCGCACTTCGGACAGGAAGGCCAGGTCGGGGCGGAAGCCGGTCAGCACGATCACCTCGTCCACCGGCTTCAGACGGCGGCCGTCCTCGCCCACCAGCACCAGACGGCCCTCACCGTCGCGCTCGATGGCTTCCGTACGGAAGCCCGTGACGGCGTCGGCGTAGCCGTCGTCGACGGCGGCCTTCGCGGCCAGGCCGAGCGCGCCGCGGGCGGGCAGCTCATCGGCGGTGCCGCCGCCGAAGGTGGAGCCGGAGATGCCACGGCGCAGGATCCACACCGCCTTCGTCCCCGCGCCGTCGTCGGACTTCGCAAGGTCGGCGAGGTAGGCGAGGGCTGTGAAGGCGGATGCGCCCGAGCCGATCACGGCGGTGCGCTTGCCCGCGTACCGGGCGCGGACGGCCGAGTCCTTGAGGTCGGGGACGCGGTAGGTGATGCGGTCGGCCGCCGCCTTCTCGCCGAGCGCGGGCAAGCCGCTGCCACCCGCCGGGGACGGCGTGGTCCACGTGCCGGAGGCATCGATCACCGCGCGGGCGAAGATCCGCTCCTCGCGGCCGTCGGTGTGGGTGACGTGCACGACGAAAGGCTGAGTCTCGCGGTCGGCGTCGACGATCCGGTCGCGGCCGGCCCGCGAGACGCCGGTGACGGTGGCGCCGGTGCGGACGCGGTCGCCGAGGACGTCGGCGAGCGGCTGCAGGTACAGCTCGGCCCAGTCACCGCCGGACGGGTACGTCGCCGGGTCGGGATGCACCCAGCCGGTGGGGGCGAGGAGCTTCTCGGCGGCCGGGTCGACGACTTCGCCCCAGGTGGAGAACAGGCGCACGTGGCTCCACTCGCGGACCGCCGCGCCGGCTCGGTCGCCTGCCTCCAGGACCAGCGGCTCGATGCCACGCTCGGCCAGATGGGCGGCAGCCGAGAGCCCGGCGGGTCCGGCTCCGATGACGACGACGGGCAGCTCGCTGGTGGTGGGCGCGTTCACGGCGACTCCTCTTGTTTCGACGTGCGTCGATAGCTTGCGCCGCCAGCATTACACCTGATTCGATAAGCGTCAACATAGACATCTGTCGAATCTGGGGGTTTGGTCATGGAGTACGTCGATGTCGCGGTGATCGGGGGAGGGCAGTCCGGGCTGGCCGCCGCGCATGGCTTGCGTCAGCGGGGCCTTGCGCCGGTGATTCTTGAGGCGTCCGGGCGGGCGGCCGGCTCGTGGCCCCACTACTACGACAGCCTCACGCTGTTCTCGCCCGCCCGCTTCAGCGCGCTGCCGGGCCTGTCCTTCGGCGGCGACGGGGACCGCTACCCGCACCGCGATGAGGTCGTCGACTACCTCACTCGCTACGCGGAGCGCCTGGACGCCGAGATCCGCACCCATACCCGCGTCGAGACGGTGGAGGCCGAGGGTGCCGGCTTCGTGCTGCACACCGCCGACGGCCGCCGCCTGGGTGCGGCCGGGATCGTCGCGGCGAGCGGCGCCTTCGGCAATCCACTGCTGCCGGACCTGCCCGGCCAGCAGGGCTTCACCGGCGAGCTGCTGCACGTCGCCGACTACCGCAGCCCCGCACCGTACGCGGGCAGGCGGGTTGTGGTGGTGGGCGGCGGCAACTCCGCCGTCCAGGTCGGCCACGAGCTCGCGGCCGTGGCCACGGTGACCCTGGCCACCCGCGCCCCGCTGCGGTTCCTGCCGCAGATCCGTGACGGCAGGGACCTGCACCACTGGCTGACGAGCACAGGCTTCGACCATCTGCCGCCCGAGTGGCTGGTCCACTTCGTCGGCGGCACCCTCGTCCTCGACGCCGGCCGCTACCGCGCGGCCCTGGAGAGCGGACAGCTGGAGCGGCGCCCCATGTTCACCGCACTCGACGGCGACGCGGCCGTGTGGGCAGACGGGAGCCGCCAGACGATCGACGTGGTGCTGCTCGCGACCGGATACCGGCCCCACCTCGGCTACCTGGCCAAGCTCGGCGCCCTCGACGAACACGGCATGCCGCTGCACAGCGGCGGCATCTCCACCACCCATCCGGGACTGGTCTACCTCGGCCTGGAGTTCCAGCGGTCCTTCGCCTCCAACACGCTGCGAGGTGTCGGCCGGGATGCCGAGTACGTGATCGACGCGCTGAGCGTGTACGTCCGCAAGGCCCCGGCCGCAGCCGGACTGTGACGCCCGGCCGCTGACCGGCAGGGGTGGCCCGCAGATGTGAGCGGTGCCACCCCTCGCCCGCTGATTCGAAGCGTGTCAACATAGACGTATGTCGAATGCCAAGGTGCTGCCGCTAGTCGAGCCTCATGACGGCCAGGCTGTGGTGCCGTGCTGCCCGCCGTTGACGGAGCGCCCGATGACTGCCGGGGAGGCCGAGAAGGCCGCGCGGATGTTCAAGGCGCTCGGCGACCCGGTGCGGCTGCGGCTGTTCTCCGCCGTGGCCTCGCACGAGGGGGGCGAGGCGTGCGTGTGTGACATCTCCGACGTCGGCGTCTCCCAGCCGACCGTCTCCCACCACCTGAAGAAGCTCAAGGAAGCCGGGCTGCTGACCTCCGAGCGGCGCGGCACCTGGGTGTACTACCGGGTCGAGCCGTCCGTGCTCGCCGCCATGGGCCAGTTGCTGACCAACGCGTCGACCACTGTCTGACCGACGGCGGGAAGAGGGGAGCATGTCGGAACGCATCAGCGCGTCGAGTGCGGTGATGGTGCCGCTCACGGCCGAGCACGCCGAGCAGGTCCTGGCGATCTACCAGGCGGGCATCGATGAGGGCAACGCGACGTACGAGACGAAGGCGCCGACCTGGGCGGCGTTCAGCGCGGCCAAGCTGCCCGAGCACCGTTTCGTCGCTCTGGACGCGGACCGGGTGGTGCTCGGCTGGGTCGCCGCCACCAAGGTTTCCGACCGGTGCGCGTACGCCGGCGTGGTCGAGCACTCCGTCTACGTCCACCCCGACGCCCGGGGCCGCGGGATCGCCGCCATGCTGCTCAAGGCGCTCATCGATTCCACCGAGGCGGCTGGGATCTGGACCATCCAGTCCGGGATCTTCCCGGAGAACACCGCCAGCCTCGCCCTGCACCAGCGGGCGGGCTTCCGCGTCATCGGCACCCGGGAGCGTATCGGCCGCCACAACGGCGTGTGGCGCGACGTCGTGCTCGTCGAACGCCGCAGCCCGCACATCAGCTGAGGCCGGTCGCCTCGCCTACCGCCGGGCCGCCGACGGCCGGGCCTGCACTGACCCGGCCCGAGTTTGCTCGATCATCGAGGCTGAACTTCGGGGCCCGCCGCCCCCGCGGTCAAGGAGAAAGCAGGGACGCGATCTGTCGCGCGGCGTCCCGTGCTGGGCGTCCGACACCGATCAGGGTGGCCGAGGCGGGGCCGGTCCAGTCGCCGTAGCCGAGCAGGTGCAGCCGCGGTTCGTCCACGGCACGTGTGCCGGTGGTGGCGATGTGGCCGCGCCGGCCCCGGAGTTGGAGCGGCGCGAGGTGGGACAGGACCGGGCGGAACCCGGTGCACCAGATGATCGCGTCGGCCTCGGCGCGGGTGCCGTCCGCCCATTCGACGCCGCCGGGGATGAGGCGGGCGAACATGGGGGCGGCCTTGAGCAGCCCGCGGTCACGGGCTTCCCGTACGGGCGGGACGGCGACGATGTCGCCGAGCGAGGCCACGCCTCCCGTGTCGGTACGGCCCTCATCCACGGCACGGCGGCGGGCGGTGGCCGCGTCGAACAGGGCACGGCCGTCGATGTCGTCGGCCAAGAAGCGCGGCGGACGCAGGGTGGCCCAGGTCAACTCGGCGTCGTACGCGAGATCCGCGGCGATCTGGGCACCGGAGTTGCCGCCGCCGACCACGATGACGCGGCGGCCCGCGAAGTCCTGCGGGCGCCGGTATTCGACGGTGTGGAACTGCTCTCCGCCGAAGTGCCGTCGCCCGGGGACGGCAGGGAGGAAGGGCCGCCACCAGGTGCCGGTGGCACTGATCACGGCACGGGCATGCCAGCTGCCCGAGTCCGTCTCCACGCGCAGGAGTTCGCCGTCCCGGTGCACGCCGAGGACGCGCACGAGCCTCTCCACGGGCAGTTCGTACCGCTTCTCGTAGTCGCGCAGGTACGTCACCACGTGTCCGGCGTCCGGGTACTCCTCGCCTGGCTGCGGCGGCATGAGCCGCCCGGGGAGGGAGGAGAAGGCGGCCGGCGAGAACAGGTGCAGTGAGTCCCAGGTGTGCTGCCAGGCGCCGCCCGGCGTGGACTGGGCGTCGAGGATGACGAAGTCCACGCCGAGGCGGCGCAGGTGGTAGCCGGCGGCGAGCCCGGACTGGCCACCGCCGACGATCACCACCTGGGTGTGCCGGTCACCCGTCACGAGGTGCGGATGGCGTTGGCGGTCTGCGGGCAGCACGCCGCATGGGCGCGGTGGGCGGCGGCGCATGTGCCGCACAGCAGCCGCCGCACCGGTGGCTCGGTGGCCACCGGGCGGGAGACCGGCTTGGTGCAGGTCAGGAACTGCTGGGAGATCTCGGAGTGGACGGGGCAGACGGCGGCTCCGCACTGGGCGCAGACGCCGATGGCGGCGACCTGCGCCCCGAGGTCGGAGCAGTCCAGACAGTGCATCAGCCCTCCTGGGTGACCGGGGTCAGCTGCTGGGCGGCGCTGAACTTCCGCCGCCAGGCCAGCGACACGTAGACCAGCGCGACCAGCACCGGCACCTCGATGAGCGGGCCGACGACACCAGACAGGGCCTGGCCGGAGGTGACGCCGAAGGTGGCGATGGCGACTGCGATGGCCAGCTCGAAGTTGTTGCCGGCGGCGGTGAAGGCGAGCGTGGCGGTGCGGTCGTAGGCCAGGCCGATGACCTTGCCCAGGCCGAAGACGCCGAACCACATCACTGCGAAGTAGACCAGCAGCGGCAGCGCGATCCGGGCCACGTCCAGCGGCTGTGAGGTGATGGTCTTCCCCTGGAGAGCGAAGAGGATGACGATCGTGAACAGCAGGCCGTACAGCGCCCAGGGGCCGATCTTCGGCAGGAAGCCCGTTTCGTACTTCTCCCGGCCGAGCTTCTTCTCTCCGATGCGGCGGGTGAGGAATCCGGCGAGCAGCGGGATGCCGAGGAAGATGACGACGTTCAGGGCGATCTTCCACATGGAGATGTTCAGGTGCTGGCCGTTGCCGAGGCCGAGCCAGTTGGGCAGCAGGTCGAGGTAGAACCAGCCCAGCAGGCCGAAGGCGAGGACCTGGAAGACGGAGTTCAGGGCGACCAGGACGGCGGCTGCTTCGCGGTCGCCGCAGGCGAGGTCGTTCCAGATGATGACCATGGCGATGCAGCGCGCGAGTCCGACGATGATCAGGCCAGTGCGGTACTCGGGAAGGTCCGGCAGGAAGATCCACGCCAGGGCGAACATCACCGCGGGCCCGACGAGCCAGTTGATGACCAGCGAGGAGACCATCAGCTTCTTGTCGCCGGTGACGGCGTCGAGCTTGTCGTAGCGGACCTTGGCCAGGACCGGGTACATCATGATCAGCAGGCCGATGGCGATCGGCAGGGAGATGCCGCCGATCTCGACCTTGGCCAGGGCGTCGTTCAGGCCGGGGATGAGCCGGCCGAGCCCCAGGCCGACGGCCATGGCGGCGAGGATCCAGACGGCGAGGAATCGGTCGAGCGTCGACAGCTTCGCGACGACCGAGGTCTCCTCAGCGGTCGCGGCTGCTTCGGTGCGGGTCACGGGCAGGCCCTCTTGTTGTCGGCGGCATTGCGAGCGGACTCGGCCAGGTCGGCGAACTGACCGGCGAGCTGGGCGATGACGTCCGGGCGCACCTTGTAGTAGGTGTACCGGCCGCATGGCTCCGTCTCGACGATCCCGGCTTCGCGCAGCACTCTGAGGTGGTTGGAGAGGTTGGTCTGGCGGGCGCCGGTCTCCTCCACCAGGTGGGTGGTGCACAGCGTCTCTTTGGCGAGCAGGGTCACGATCTGGAGCCTGAGCGGGTCGGCCAGAACCCGGATCAGGTCAGTGTCGACTGACGTCATCATGGACTGATACTCTCACATCAGTGGTGGGTGACACCACCGGGTGCTGATGTCACCTGTGCCTGATTTCACGATGAGACAAGAGAGACCCCGATGGCCGAGAAGCCCTCCGTGCTGTTCGTCTGTGTCCACAACGCCGGCCGCTCGCAGATGGCCGCCGCGTGGCTGACCCACCTGGCCGGTGACCGTGTCGAGGTCCGCTCGGCGGGCTCCAACCCCGGCGCCGAGGTGAACCCGGCCGCTGTCGAGGCCATGCGGGAGGTCGGCATCGACATCTCCGCCGAGGCCCCCAAGATGCTGACCGTGGACGCTGTGAAGGAGTCGGACGTCTGCATCACCATGGGCTGCGGCGACACCTGCCCCGTCTTCCCCGGCAAGCGGTACCTGGACTGGCAGCTGGACGACCCGGCCGGTCAGGGCGTCGAGGCCGTCCGCCCGATCCGCGACGAGATCAAGACGCTGGTCGAGGGCCTGATCGAGGAGATCGCCCCGGAGAAGACCGCATGAGCGGCGAGGTACGCGAGGTCATCGTCATCGGCTCCGGTCCCGCCGGATACACCGCCGCCCTCTACACCGCCCGCGCCGAACTGAAGCCGCTCGTCTTCGGCGGCGCCATCTTCGTCGGCGGCTCACTGACCACGACGACCGAGGTCGAGAACTTCCCCGGCTTCCCCGACGGCATCGACGGCCCAGACCTCATGACCAACATGCGGGCCCAGGCCGAACGCTTCGGCGCCGAGATCGTCGAGGACGACATCGTCTCCGTCGACCTCGCCGGCGAGATCAAGGAAGTCACCGACACCGCAGGCACGGTCCACCGTGCCAAGGCCGTGATCGTGGCCACCGGCTCCGGCTACCGCAAGCTCGGCCTGCCGAACGAGGACGCGCTGTCCGGCCGGGGCGTCTCCTGGTGCGCGACCTGCGACGGCTTCTTCTTCCGCGACCGTGACATCGTCGTGGTCGGCGGCGGCGACACCGCCATGGAAGAGGCCACCTTCCTCACCCGCTTCGCCCGCTCGGTCACCGTCGTCCACCGCCGCTCCACCCTGCGCGCATCCCAGGTCATGCAGAACCGCGCCTTCGCAGACGACAAGATCTCCTTCGCCTTCGACAGCGAGATAGCGCAGATCAAGGAGACAGGCGGCATGCTCGCCGGAGTCGTGCTCCGTGACGTCATCTCCGGCGACACCCGCGACCTGGACGTGACCGGCCTGTTCATCGCGATCGGCCACGACCCGCGCACCGAGTTGTTCAAGGGCCAGCTGGATCTGGATGAGGACGGCTACCTCAAGGTCGACTCACCCTCCACCCGCACGAACATCCCCGGCGTCTTCGCCGCCGGCGACGTCGTCGACCACACCTACCGCCAGGCCATCACCGCTGCGGCCAGCGGCTGCCAGGCCGCCCTGGACGCCGAGCGGCACCTCGCCGCGCTGAGCGACGTCCCTGCCGGCCAGGCCGAGGGCGAGCCGGTCGCGGCCGCCGTCTGAACCTCGTAGGAGCAAGCACACCATGGCTCTCAAGAACGTCACCGAGGACTCCTTCGCCCAGGACGTCCTCGCCAGCGACAAGCCGGTCCTGGTCGACTTCTGGGCCGCGTGGTGCGGCCCGTGCCGCCAGCTCGCCCCCTCGCTGGAGGCGATCGCGACCGAGCACGGCGACAAGATCGAGATCGTCAAGCTCAACATCGACGAGAACCCGGCCATCGCCGCCCAGTACGGCGTGATGTCCATTCCGACGATGAACGTCTACAAGGGCGGCGAGGTCGTCCAGACCATCGTGGGCGCCAAGCCCAAGGCCGCCCTGGAACGAGAACTCGCCGACCACCTCGCCTGACGGCCTGTGCCCGGCGGGCGCCAGGGGGCCCAGCGCCGGAGGTAGCGGTCAGAATCAGGAGAGGTACCGACCACTGCTCGGCGCGAGCATCGGTCCTTGCGCAAAGGCCGGCGCCCCGGTCAGCTTCCCTCTGACCGGGGCTCCTCTTCTGTCTGCCGCTCAGGCGGAACGATCCTGCGGCGAAGCGTCGCCCTTGCGCGGCGGCACCATCCTCGGCCGCCTGGGAGCCGTCTTCGACTTGGGTTCGTCGTCGGGGACAGCCGCCAGCGGCCTGCGGGCGTGCGGCACGAGCTGCACGACCTTCTCGGCGGCGTCGCGGGCGAGGTCGTCGAGGACGGACTGGTAGATGTCCCGCGTGATACGGGTGTCGGAGTGACCGAGGGTCTCGGAGACGACCTTGATATCGACCCCGGCGGCGAGCATCAGCGTGGCGGCGACGTGACGAAGGTCGTGGAGCCGGATGGGGGGCAGGCCAGCGGCCTCGGTGAGGCGCTCGAACAGGTCGCTGACCTTGCCGGGGTGGAGAAGGGAGCCGTCCTCCTGGGTGAAGATGCGGCCGGTGTCCTGCCAGCCCTCGCCCCACTCCTCGCGCTCCCGCTGCTGGCGTGCCTTGTGCGCGAGAAGGCCGTTGTTGGTCTCGTCGTCCAAGGCGATCAGGCGGAAGCCGCTGTCGGTCTTCGGAGCACCCTCGTGGACGTCCCAGCCGTCTTGGACGAGCTGTGTGGCGATGGCCAGCGAACGGGCCTTGGCGGAGTGGTCCTCCCAACGGACGCCACAGGCTTCGCCACGTCGCGTGCCCCGGAAGGCGATGATGCGCCAGAGCATGTAGAGGCGATCCTGCGCGACGAAGTCGAGGAAGGTGCCAGCCTGTTCAGGCGTCCAGACCATGACCGGCGAGGGCTTCTCGCCAGTCTCCTCCCAGCGGGCGATGCGCTCGTCGGTCCAGATCAGAGCCTTCGGCTTGGTCCCGGGCAGTAGCTCCACGTGGGCAGCCGGGTTGAAGGCGGGCATCACCTGCTGGGCGATGGCGACGTTCAGCGCGGCCCGGAGCGTGTCGCGGATGTGCGGCTGGGTGTTGAGGCCGGTGATCCGGCGGAATGGGGGCATCGCCTCGAGCTGCGCGCGGAGCCACTTCCGCCGCGCACGGTTCTCTGCCCCCTTGTTCGGAGTGGCTTTCAGCTCGTTGGCGACCGCCCGTCGCTGGGCGTTCTGCTCCTGGATCTCGATGTTCCGCTCGTTGATGGCGTCGAACATCGTGTCGATGTGGTGGACCCGGAGCTTGTCAAGGCGAAGGTGCCCGAGGTGGGGCTTGAGGTGGATGCGAATATCGCACTCGTAGCGCGCCGCACCGCCCCTGCGTAGACGCTTGCGCCCGGCCAGCCAGGCGTCCAGCCATTCGCCGACGGTGACCTTCGAGTTCAGCGCCTGCCCAGTCTGGAACCTGCGGCGAGTCTCGTCGTAGTCCGGCAGCGGGGACTTGTCCTTGACGCAGTTCTCCAGCAGGTCGCTGATCTGCGTCCTGCCCCAGGCGTCGTCCTCCTCGGGGATGGCCATGAGGGCGCGGACCTTGTCCAGCTCCTCCTTGGCCTTGGCAGAGGTCTCGAAGCCGCCGCGCCGGAAGCGACGGCGGCGACCATCCTGAGCGGGATCCAGCTCCTGGAAGACCCCGTAGGTCCCGTGGCGTCGCGACTGGAGCTTCGGGCAGGATGCCCCGAGGTCCTTGCCGGTCTCGGGGTCGGTGCAGCGGCACCGCCGGGTTATGGTGCCGTTCTTCACTCGCTCTCCTTTGCGGGGTCGAGGGTACCGGGCTGGTCGACGAAGGCGAGTTCGTCGGGAAGGGCGGGAGGAGTGAGCCCACGCTGGCGCATCCGCTCCCGGTAGGTGCGCAGCTCCTGCGCGTCCTCGAAGGCATGTTCCTCGTAGCCCTCGGCGCGCTGGAGCAGCGTGGCTCTGCGGGCCCGGTCGAGCGTGGTGCTGGCCATCCGCCGCCGCTCCCGGGCCAAGGCGTAGGAGGTCGTGGCGGCGGCCACGAGGTCGCCGTGCTGCCGGAACCGGTCGAGGACGTCCCGTGCGGTGCCCTCAGCAGCGGGCTCGTCCAGTGCTGCCTCCCCCGTGAACCAGGCGAGCGCGTCCCACGTCGAGATGGTCCGCCCCGGCAGGGCCTCCACCGTGGGGGCTGTACCGAGCGGAAACAGCAGCAGCACGGGCGGGACGTTAAGGACGTCCGCCAGCACGACGAGGTCGGCGATGGTGAGGCTCGACTTCCGACCCAGTTCCAGGTTCTTCAACGAGTGCTCGGTGATCTCCGCGAGGCCGCGGTCAGCGCAGCCCTGGGCCACCTCGCCCATGGTGAGGCCGGCCGCCTTGCGGGCCTCCCTGATCGCTTGGGCCACTCGGGCGGTGAACGCCGCCGCCCATCCGTCATGTGTCATGGCGCCACTTTAGATCGCCAAAAAGTGCTGCCGCAACTCCGTGATACACGTATGGCGGCACAGAAACACCTTTGAAGCTTTGGAGGGCAACATGGCAGCACCTTCTTCCCCCGGCGGGCGCGGATTGACCGGCGAGGAGTTGCTGGCCCTCCCAGCGGTGATCGATCTCGACACTGCCAACAAGGCGCTCATGATCGGCCGATCCACGGGCTACGGGCTCGCCAAGCAAGGGGAGTACCCGGTCAGGGTTCTGCGGCTCGGCAACGCCTACCGCGTCCCGACAGCCGAACTTCTGAAGTTGCTCGGCCTGGAGCGCCCGCAGGTGGATGGTGCGGAGGGTGGCGCACCGGACGCCAGAGCCGAGGGCCACACGCTGGCAGCCTGATGACGATCACGGCGGACGTCAGGAAAACGAGGGCGGCACCTGGCCTCAGCCAGGGGCCGCCCTCGTGAGTCGGGAGGCGACGCTCAGTCGCCACTCGTTCTGATCTGCGCTCCGTGTTCGTTGCGCTCGTACGTACGCCGCCCGTTCTTCTCGATCTTCCGGGCGACCTCCGAGTCGAGGTCCAGCCCGTTCATCTCCGCTAGGGCGGCCAGGTAGAGAAAGACGTCGGCCAGCTCTTCTCCGAGGTCGGGAAGGCCCTTGCGCCAGGCGGTGAAGGCTTCACCGACCTCGGCCGTGAGAAGACCGAACTCCAGGGACACGTCCGTGGTGTTGAAGCCCTTCACGAGCTTGTTCTCCCAGGCGAGCTTCTGGGCGGATGAGATGTCCACGACCCCTCCGGAGCGATACAGCGGGTGCTGCCGCAGCCTAGCGGGAACCGCGTGCCCGGTGTGCCAGCTCCGTGGCGTCGTTCACCCGGCTGACGGGAGTTCGAGGGCTGTCGTGTCGAGGGCGAGCACCTTGGTGTAGTCCGCGAGCGTGGTGAACACCCGCTGGTAGCCGGTGACGAGGGCGGCGACTTCGTCGAGGCTCGCTGCTTCCCCGTCGCGGTCGAGGAGCCGTTGGCGGATGAGGGGCGCGGGTGCGGTCAGGTGGACGAACAGCCCTTTGCGTTCGATCACGCTCTCGGCCAGGTCGAGCGCCTCGCTCCAGGTGATGCGGGACCTTCCGCGATGCAGGGGTCCGTAGACCAGTTCACTGACGAAGCAGCGGTCGAAGAGGATGCGGCCGGCGCCGCCGAGGATCTCGCGGTATCGGGTGGCCAGGTCGAGGTGATCCGGTGTCCTGGGGGAGTGGATCACTCGGAAGCCGTGCTGCGCTGATAAGCGCTGCGCGAGCGTGCTCTTGCCCACTCCGTCCGGGCCTTCGAGCACGAGGGTCTCGTGGGCAGTGGCCATCTCGTTGAGGTTCACGTCGCCAGCCATGCCTGCACCGCCTCCATGCCGTCGAGGTGAGCGTGGACGGCGTACTGGATCATGAGGTTGCGCCAGTTCGGCTCGCGGCCGGAGGCGTGGGTGTACGTGGGGCGTGGATGGAACGCGCCGATCCGTACGCCGGAGGCGAGGGCGGCACCGATCAGGAGGGCGGTACCGGGAGGGGTCTCCGGGCCGGAGACGTCCGCCAGGAGCCGCGAGGCACCGCACGCCGTGGTCAGGTCGTGCAGGGCGTCGGCGATCGGGTCGGTGGCAGTGAACCGTCGGGGCAGCGCCACCTGGTGGCCGGCGTCCCGGCAGGCACGGGCGAGGTGGTCGTGACCTGATGCGGTGTACGGCGATGCCTCGACGTAGACGAGGCTGTTCTCGCTGTGGGGCGTCGATCGGGGGCCGGGTGCCGGCAGCTCCAGCGCGGCCTCGACCGCCGTGTCGAGCGCGGCGCGGACCTGGGACAGGTTCCGGGAGAGGAACTCGGCGTAGTGCGTCGCACCCTGCTGCTGAGAGGAGGACGGCGGCCCGAGGCGGGGCACCCGGATGATGCGGTTGGCCACCGCTTGGATCAAGGGGTCGGGGAAGTCGAGGAGAGCGCCGTCCTCGGTGAGGGAGTAGGTCTGGAAGTCGGTGGTGAGCAGGAGCACCGGGATGCCGCTGGCGGCGGCGTAGCCGATCTCCATACACACGCCGTCGTCAAGGCTCGGCCCGTGTAGGAGGGCGATCATCGCGTCGAGGCGGCCGAGGCGTTCTCGGTCCAGCTCGAACAGACGGCGGCCCTTGACCTCGGCGACCAGGTCCTCCTCGTCGGTGTCGCAGAAGGGCAGGAAGACGCGCTCGGTGCCGACCTTCGCGGCGAGCCGCTCGGCGAGTGCGGCGGCGAGGGCGCGGTCGTGAGCGGCGAAGAGTCGGTGAGCTACGTAGATGGACACCGGCAGGAGCCCCCAAGTCGGTGGTCAGGCGCTGCGTTGCGCCGGGATGGGAAGGGAGGGTGCCGCCACGAAGTGGGCTGCCGCCTCGGCTGCTTCGGTGAGGGCCTGGGCGAGTGTGGCGCCCCGGGACCGGTGGGCGAGGAAGGTGCCGGCCAAGGTGTCGCCGGCCCCCGACACCTCGCGTGGCGGCCGGGACGGAGGTAGCACCGAGGCGGCCTGCTGTCCGAAGGCCCATACCCGGGCCGGGCGGGGGCCGTCGGTCACGACGACTTCCGGCAGGGCCGCCGTATCGGTGATGGCTTGGAGGAGGCGGTACTCGGCCGCGTTGACGAACACCGTGTTCGCCCTGTTGAGCCAGGGAGTGGCGGTCTGGATCATGTCGTGCGCGCTCGGGAGGAAGAAGTCGACGCTGAAGGTGGCGCCGTGGTGAACGAGTCGGTCGAGTACGGCTGCCGTATCGAGGGGTCGGCGGCAGCAGACGTGGTACTGGCTGCCCGGGTGCCGGTCCATGTGCGCGAGAGCGTGCTCGGTCAGCCGTTCGGCAACGCCGTAGTCGGTACGGACGTCGACGAGTTCGCCTTGCAGGTCGTACCGGAGGTCGAAGCGGGTGGAGGGGCCGTCGGCATCAACGCGGGCCGACCAGTCGATCCCGTCGAGCGCGGGGGCCCGCGGTACGTGGGCCAGGTCCTCGCCGAGGACGCAGACCGGTGCGGCCGGGCGGCCGGCCCTGGCCGCCGCGAGTGCTACGAACAGGGCGGCGCCGCCGAGGCGGGTACTGCCGCGGTGGTCCGGGTATCGGGTCACGTCCCGGCTGACGTTGCCGATCACGTCGAGGCGCGTCACCTCTTACCCCCGGGCTGGTGGGATCGATCGCGGTGAGTGCAGCCGACGGCCTTGGCGCACAACGGCCTGCGCCCGCAGAGCTGCGGTGAGGGCCTGTTGAGGTACAGCCGCTTGAAGTAGATCAAGGTGAGGTGCACCCACCAGGTCGGCTCCGCGTCCTGCGGGATGGTGACCTGGTGGCCGTGCTCGTCCGCCAGAGCGCGGAAGTCGCCTGCCCGAGCGTGGACGGCGGCCTCCAGGACGTGACGCATCCGTTCGTGGGCCGCCGGTCCGGGCGGCAAGTCGATGCCCAGCGCCGGGGCGAGCTTGCTGACCATGCCGGAGTCCACGGGGATGATGCCGCAGTGGTACCCGCGAGCGGTGAGCAGCGCGCACTGGGCCACCTTGTACGAGGCCCCGCGCACGCGCTGGGCGAAGTCGCCGATCAGCTCGTCGCCGTCGGCCGATGGCGAGAGCGGGTCGACGCCCTCCTTGCTCCAGCCCTGCAGCAGCTCGGCGAGTGAGCGCAGGTAGTCGATCCTGGTCTGGGCCAGGCCCAGTGGGCGTACCAGCTCGGTGAGTTCGCCCTCGGTTGAGGCGACCAGCGCGTCGAACCCCTGGGCGTCCGCTGCCCGGATCACCTTCGCGTAGGTGCCGACCATGCGGTAGGAGACCCGGGTGGACCATCCGGCGGCGAGCATCCGCACCCGCGGGTCGGTGATCGTCGCGGGCCACCACCGGTTGTTGTCGTGGTTGGCCTCGACTTCGGCCTGGACGTCCGGCAGGGCGGCGACGCGGGCGACGAGCTGGTGCACCCGCTGGATGTCCTGCGGTTTCACCGGCGTGCGGCGGACAGCGGTCATGCCGTGACTCCTGAGCTGAGGCGGGCGGCGAAGAGGGCCATGGCGAGGTTGGAGGAGAAGACCGGTGTACGCAGGCGCTGCTCCAGCTCGGTCACCGCCTGAAGGGTGTGCCACCCGGTACAGGACAGCACCACAGCGTGCGCCGCGTCGAGGGCGTGCTGGGGAAGCCCGTCCACCAGCGCCAGCACCTGGTCGGTGGTGACCTGCGGATACCCGTCGTCCTGACCAAGGCTCGCGTGCGCCAGGACGTCGATGCCGGCCTCCGCGAGCGCCCCGGCCTCAGCCTCGGTGACCTCGGTGGGATAGGGCGTGGCGAGCACCACCCGCGTCACGTCCGAGGCGGCCAGCGCAGCGAGCATCGCGTCGAACGCCGTGGTCATGCCGACGGGCAGGGGTGGCCCGCCGGTGAACCCGGCCGACGTGCACGCGAGGAGCACTGCGTCCAGCTCGACGTGAGACAGCGAATCGAGTGCGTCCGCCGATGCCGCCCGCAGCCCGTGCCAGAACGATTCGTCGATGGCGGTCGCCCTGGAGGCGGGGACCAGCCGGGCGTGGTGGAAAACGGTGTTGCGCAGCCCGAGACGCGGCAGCTCGGTCTCGACTGCCACATTCGCCCAGGGCAGCAGCAGCCCGGCCCGGACGGTCCGATGGGCTGCTGCGTCCAGAGCCGCCAGGGTCGCGAGCGATCCGTCAGGCAGCGGGTGCAAGGCGCTCTCCGTAGATCATCCGTGGAGCGTGTCCGGTGACCACGAGGTCGGCGGTGGTCCCGAGCGGAACAGCCGCCCCGCGCTCGACGACCTGGATGGAGTACGACCCGAGCCGTCGCCACCAGGTGCCGCCCTGTCCGATGAAGTAGGAGTGGAGCCCTGGCACTCGCAGGCCCGTGGGGTAGACCCGTTCCTTCATGGGCTGGTCCCAGGTGTGGTCGATATCCGCCTTCCACGTGGCGAAGTGCTCCGCGGACGGCAGCGGCTCCAGCGCGCCGAGGGCGGCCAACGGAGTTCCCGGGAAAGCCCGCGCCAGGCGGACGTTGGTGCGGTGGCACAGCAGGCCGGCGTCGAGGATCGCGGCCAGACCCTGAAGGTTGGCCGCGTGGGTGCGGTGGGTCTCCCCGGGCAGGCCGTAGATCAGGTTCAGGCCCGGCAGAAGCATCGGCAGCCCGCCCGGACCCCGAGCGGCCCCCGCCTCGTTGACATGTTCGACCGCCCGCATGAGGATCTCGGGCGTGCAGGTCAGGGTGTTCCGTTCGATGACGGCGGGATCGAAGGACTCGATGCCCATGGGCGCGCAGTTGCCCTCGGTGCAGTAGTCCGCGACCAGCTTGGCGATGCGCCGCCCCACGGGGGAGGCGACGGCGAGGGGATCGGCGTTGTCGATGTGCAGCACTTCCAGGTCGGGACAGCGCTGGCGGATGCCGCTCAGCAGGGCGCGGATCGCCTCCTCGTCCCGGTTGCGGTAGGAGAAGAAGCAGGTCTGCTGCCCGAGGCGGAAGTTGCGGACCCCGGCCGCGTAGAGCTGTTCCACTTCGGCGACGACGTCGTCCACCTCGCGGAAGGCGACCAGCGGCGACTTGGCCGGTTCGTTGCAGAAGTCGCAGAACTTGCGGCGCGTGCAGCCGCGGTACAGCTCCAGCTCGGCGATCGGCCGCCACAGCATCTGCTCGACCAGGCCGGTGAACGAGTCCCGGTCGCGCCGCATCTGCTGGTAGTCCGCCGGGCGGCGACTGCCCAGCAGCAGGTCGCCCGAGGTGACGGTGTGGGTGTGGACCGCGTCGAACAGCCCGGCGTACTCCGCAGGTGCCGCCACGGCGTACGTGGACAGCGGGCCCAGGAGGAAGCGGCGTCCCCGTGCACAGGCGAGTGCGCGGGCGATCTCCTGCAACGACCCGTTCACCGCGTGGAGATGAACCGACGGGACCGCGTCGCCCGCCACCACGACGACGACCTCCGCGTCGCGCAGAAGCTGAATGGCGTTGTCCCGGTTGGCGGTTGCCGAGTACGTGAGCGGATCGCTCTGGGGCGGCTCGACGGCCGGCTTGCCGCCGGCCAGACACCACCTCACATCATCGATGGTCAAGTACCGGACCTCCGCCTCGGGGCGGGCCCGGCGCAGCGCGGACCAAGCGGCGCGCACGTAGGTCGACAGGTACGGCGGCACGCCGAGTCCGCTGGGCTCGACGGTGAAGCAGTCCAGGATGACTACAGGCTGCATGTTTCTCCCTCCGGAGCCGAGGGCGTCGGTGGCGCTCCAACAGCGTCCGTGCTGGAAGGCCGACAGCCCGCAGCGCTCCCAGTCTCATCGCCCGGCCGCGGTGGGAGGAGGGGGCACGGGGGTTGTTCGGTTGTACGGGGGTTGGTCTTCCCTGCCTTAGCGTTCAAAGACTGGGACACAGGGTGATCGACAGGGCATCATCTACGCATGGGTGGCGGCGCGACGGGGGCAGGAGAGGGCAACATTGCCCTCGCGGCCCTCATCAAAGAAGCGGGATGCTCGAACGCGGCTTTGGCGCGGCGAGTGAACGAACTCGGCGCTCGCCAAGGCAAGATCACTCGGTACGACAAGGCGTCGGTCACCCGCTGGGTACAGGGGATGACGCCCAAGGGGGAGTCCCCGCAGTTCATCGCCGAGGCGATCGGCAGCTTCTTAGGCCGTCCCGTATCCCCCACTGACCTCGGATTTCCGCAGCAGGCCCAGAGGCCCGTGGTCGCCCGCGCGTTGACGTACCGTGAAGACGTGGGTGAAACGCTGCACACGCTCGCGGAGCTGGGCTCCACGGACATCTCGCGACGCAGCCTGCTCGGGGCTGTCCCGTTCGTCGCGAGCGCCCTCATGGACCCGCAGAGACAGTGGCTTCTGTGGCTCCTCGAAGACGAGCAGGCCCCCCACCTGGCTGCTGTGGCTGGAGGCGGCCCCGTCGAGCAGGTCGAAGCCATGATCGACATGTTCGATCTGATGGATAACCGCTTCGGCGGTGGGAACGTCCGTCCGAGCATCGTCGGCTACCTCAGCACACAGCTCACCCCCATGCTCCAGCAGCGGGGTCTGCCTGCGAACCAGCGGCGCACCCTCTACGTCTACGCCGCGAAACTGGCTGCCACGGCGGGCTGGTGCTCGTACGACACGGCCGACTACGGCCTCGCTGAGCGGTACATGATCCAAGCGCTCCGCCTGTGCGCCGAAGGCGGCGACCGAGTCCTCGGTGGGCAGATCCTCGCTGGCATGTCCCACCTCGCGACCAGCCTCGGCAACCCGGCGGAAGGCGTTGCGCTAGCCCGCGCCGGCATCGCGACCGCCAAGTCCTCCGGCAGCCCGCTCGGACTTATGCGCCTGCACGCCATGGCGGCCCGCGGATACGCCATGCTGGGCGACTCGCGGCAGGCAACGGCCTCGCTCGTCGCAGCCGGCGCCGCTCTGGAGCGAAGCCGCGGTCCTGCCGAGGAGTCTTCGTGGGTTCGGTTCCTCGACCACCATTACCTGGAGGCGGAGGCCGCCCTCGTCCACCGCGACCTCGGCGAGCCGGCCGAAGCCGAACGTCTCGCGGCAGCCTCCGTCAAGGCGAACACCGACAGACGCCGCCGTCAGGCGATCAGCAGCTCGGTGCTGGCGACGGCACTGCTCCAGCAGGAGCGCCTGGACGAGGCGGTCGGCACGGCCAGCAGCGCCCTGGACCTGCTGAGCGGAGTGCACAGCGAACGGTCCGTGCAGGCCCTGCGCGACTTCCGCACCCGCCTCACCCCCCGCCGCAACGAGGCGATCGTCCGCGACTTCGAGCGCAAGGCCCGCCCGATACTCGGCGTCTCCGCTTCCTAATGCTGTTGTCAAGCAGCCGTAGTCACTGGAGGTGCGACTTGATAGCACCGTCGGTCACGGATCAGGGCCCACAGAACGTTGACGCGTCGGCGGGCGAGGGCGAGCACAGCTTGGACATGCTTCTTCCCCTCGGCGCGTTTGCGGTCGTAAAACGCCCTCGAGTTCGGGTCGTACCGGACGCTGACGAGCGCGGAGGTGTAGAAGACGCGCTGAAGTCTTCGGTGATAGACGGCAGGCCGGTGGAGGTTGCCGCTGACCTTGCCCGAGTCGCGGGGTGCGGGAGCGACGCCGGCGAAGGCCGCCAGGGCGTCCGGGGAGTCGAAACCGTCCAGACTGCCGCCGACGGCGGCAAGGAACTCCGCACCGAGCACGGTGCCGATGCCCGGGACGCTCTGCACTATGTCAGCGAGTTCGTGCTCGCGAAACCGGCCCTCGATGAGCTTGTCCATCTCGGAGATCTGCTCGTTGAGGGCCATCACCTCCTCGGCCAGGGTGTGGACCAGCCGCGCGATGGTCTTCTCCCCGGGGACGGCCGTGTGCTGGCGCTCGGCTGCCTCGACGACTGCTTCGGCGAGGGCTCTGGCGTTTCGGACCTTGCGGTTGGCCAGCCATTTGGTCAGCCGCGTGACGCCGGCGCGGCGGATCGCGGCCGGGGTCTGGTAGCCCGTCAGCAGCTTGAGCGGGCCGGTGTTGGTCAGGTCCAGGGCCCGTTCCAGGGCAGGGAACATGCCCAGCAGCGTGCCGCGCAGGCGGTTCACCGAGCGGGTGCGGTCCTCGACGAGGTCGCCGCGGCGGCCGGTCAGCAGCCGCAGTTCGATGGCGGCTTCGTCGCCGGGGCGGACGGGCCGCAGGTCGCGGCGCATCCTGGCCTGGTCGGCGATCACGTAGGCGTCGCGGGCGTCGGTCTTGCCCTCTCCGCGGTAGCCATCGGAGGCCCGGTTCACCAGTCGGCCGGGGATGTAGAGGATCTCCTGGCCGTGGCTGACCAGCAGGGCCAGCAGCAGCGCGGGTTCCCCGCCGGTCATGTCGATGGCCCAGGTGACCTGACGGCCGTCGGCCAGGTCCAGGACGTCGCCGATCAGCTTCAGCAGCTCGGGCTCGTCGTTGGCGACCCGCCGCGACAACAGGGTCTTGCCGTCTGCGTCCAGTGCGAGGCCGTGATGGTGGCCCTTGCCGCTGTCGATCCCCGCCCATATCCGGCTCATCGTGCTCCTGACGTGCGTGTTCGTTCTGTTCGTGCCACGGACGACCTCGCCGGCATTGCTCTACTCAGCGACTTGTTCGCACTTCCTAATCGGCGGCCGAGTCGTCGTGGGGTGCCGGGCGGCGAAGCGAGGAAAGCCACGAGACGGCAGCCGCCTGATAGCCACACCCAGCACCCCTGGGCGACCCAACCCTACGAATGGCTCGATCAACCCGATCAAGACGGTAGAGCCGCCTGACCCCGACATCAGTAGCCCTGCGGTGTCGGCGCGTTCTGCCCCCGGTCCACCGGGAGGTTGACCCCGGTCACACCACGAGCCTGGTCGGAGAGCAAGAAGGCGATCACGTCCGCGATTTCCTCGGGACGCACCAGTTCGCGCCCCGGGAATTCCGCAGTAAATCGCTCATAGGCGACGGGGTCCTCCTGCCGCATGCGATCCCACCGCTTCCCCGGGATCAGCATGGATCCCGGGCTGACAGCGTTCACGCGGATCCCGTGCGGCCCCAGCTCGCGCGCCAGCGAGGACACCATGTGGAGCTGCGCGGCCTTGCTCGCCCCGTACTGCGCCTGGGGACCAGGCTTCCACCCGGAGATCGAGGACACGACCACGATCGACCCGCCGCCCGCCGCCCGCAGGTGAGAGGTAGCGCAGGCGGTGAGCCGAGCGAAGTGGCCGGCATTCAAGGCCCACGTCGTCGCCCAGTCCTCGGCCGTGGCCTCGGTGATGCCCCCGCCCCGGGCACCTCCCGCGCAGGCGACAACGCCATCGAGGCCACCGAAGGCCCCAGCGGCCGAATCCACGAACTCCTCCAGCAGCTCCGGCACGGCGACGTCGAGCGGCCGGGTGAACAACTCATCGGCGACACCGAGGGAACGTCGTAGTCCGTCCAAGGACTCGGCCTTCCGCGCACAGGTGGCGACATGGGCGCCCTCGGCCAGCAGCAGGCGAACCACCGCCTCTCCCAGCCCTCTGGAGCCGCCCGTCACCACGATGCGGCGACCGGCGAATCTGCCTGCCCGCAGGTCGGGTTGGTTCCTCTGCTCCGTGCTGCCTGCCATGCGTACAACCTCCGGCCAACCATGCCAACTCGCGTGTCTGAAGCCATCCTTCCTGCATCCTTCATATCCCTTCGCGGCAGCGGTTCTCTTGTGGTCGTGCCCGACCGGGAACAACCGTGCAGCCGACGACCAGCCGGCCACGGCGACCCACGCTCGGGTACGGCACGACCCTGGCATTCCGCCGTCCCGACCTCTGGACCGTCGAGTCGGGGTTCGGGCGGCCCAACACGAATCGAGCGAGAGCCAGAGACCGCACCCTGCGCTCCTCTCCCCACTCGGGAGGCATACCGTGTCCCAGGCACCACCCCCGCGAGCCAGGCTCCTGCTGGCCGACACTCCCAACGCCGTCGGACTGGCCAGGCTTCACACCACCGACGTCCTCTCCCGCTGGGGTGCGCACCCGGACAGCATCGAGACCGTCAAGCTCCTGGTTTCGGAACTGGCCACCAACGCTGTCCGGCACCCGAAGGAGGGAGTCCAGCAGGGTTCCTCCTACGCGCAATGGCGCGCGGCGCAGACCTTCGAGATCGCGCTGGAGATCGTCAACGGCTTCATCCGGGTATCGGTCTGGGACCGGGACTCCAGGCCGCCCGTCGTGAAGCAGGTCGGTGTCGAAGCGACCGGAGGACGGGGAGTTTTCATCGTCGCTGCGATGAGCCGACGGTGGGGGTGCTATCCGGCACACCAGATGCCCGGAAAGGTCGTGTGGGCGGAAGTGCCCGTCGTCCCCGAGAAGGACGGCCCCGAGGGCGGAGCCGGCAATCCGGGACGCCGGGGCAAGGGCGGCCCCGAGGAGTCGAAGGCGCCGCCGATCGACCCCAACGTCATAGGCCGCGTTCTCGTCGGCGTCCGCGGGTTGTGAGCCGTGGGCGACGCAACCGAGCACCCGACGGCCTCCCAGCCGACCACCAGGGTCCTCAGCTCTTGGGAGGAGCGTCTCTTCGCCGGGGTCCGCATGCTGAGCCCCGCCGAGCAGGCTGAGCTGGCCGCGTCCCCTCGACACCGATCGGACGTCGGGGACGGCAAGAACACCGAGGACTACCGCTGGTACGGACAACGGCTCAGCGGAACTGGAGGTCCGGCGAGCGGCCACGAGGAGGCTGCGTCGTGACCCGGATGACGTTGCTGGAGGCCATCACCGCCGCGTTGTGGGCTGATGAGCCCGGTGATGAGCTTGCGATCCTTCGCGAGGACGCCCGCCAGGTCATCCTCGACGCTCGCGCATCCCTGAGCCGCCCGGATGCCGAGGACCTGGTCGGCTTGAACGTGCCGAGGGTGGAGGCGGTCATCACCAACCTCCTGCCGCACTGCCAGGCCCGTCTTGGTGTCTCCAGATCGAATGCGACGGCCAGAACCGTTGTCGAGCATGCGCACGATCTCATCGGCGGTACGCATACCAGCCGGAACTATCCGGCACGGCGGCGGCTGCGCATCCTGCTCTACTCCGCCAGCCGGTTGCTTGCCCTGACGCGGGCCGGGCCCTCCAGCGGCACCCCCGGAACATCACCCTGACCAGCCCGACGTCCGGAGACTTACGATGTGTAAGCACTACCCCCCGTGCCCCAGCGCAGAGGCTTCTGATCGCGAGGCCGCGCAGGTCCTGGTCAGCCACCCAGAGCAAGGGTGGACATTGCTCTGCAACGGCGTCCTGCTCTTCGAGGACACAGGCGAGCTGCTGCCGAGCGGCGAGGTCGTCTCCCCGCGACGCGCCCTGGCCGGACTCGGCTCATGACCACTGTCGCCCGCCGGAGCGTTCCGTACATCACCTCCCGGGTAGGGGAGGAGGCGTGCAGTGCCCTGCTCCTGTGCTCCCGCAGGGGCGAGGATGGCCGACTCCAGCTCGCGTACCTGGACGAGGGGCCCGGCGACCGAGACACACGGAATGTGCTGTGGGGCCGAGTCTCGCAGAACCGGGGCCTCGACCAGCTTCCCGAAGGCGCCCCCCAGTGGAAGCTCGTCCACCCGGCCCGGCAGCGCGAGACCATGCTTTTCCTCCGCTGCCAGGTGTGCGTCCAGTCAGCCAAGGGCGTCACCACCGTCCAGCGCCCCGGCCGGCCCGGGGTGCTGTTCCTGGAGACCGCTGGCCCTGGCCTCGGCCAGCCGATCCGGACGGCGCAGCCGCCCGTCTGCGTCGAGCACGCGCATGAGGCAGCCCAACGGTGCAGGCATCTGGTCCGGAACGGGCACGTCGCCCTGCTCGCCACTCGCTTTCACCTCCACGGCGTGATCGGTACGCCGTACACCTGGGCACCTACCGGTGTGCGAGCCCTCCCCGGCTCCGACGACCCCCTCCCGTACGGCGACTCGCGCCTTCGCTGGTTCCTGGCGTCCCAGCTGGTGCGGGAGCTGACGGAGTACCAGGTCGTCAACCTCGCGGATCTCGTGCCCGCCGCCTAGATCCGCCGCCCGCCGGTCCTGACTTGGGATCGGACCGGCGGGCGGCGCTCCACCCAAAGCTTCCCGGCTCGGCCATCGCGCCGGGATGGCCAGAACCTGAGCCCGCGGCATAGCTCCGTCGCTACGCTCCGGCGGTCAGTGAGCTGGCAGTACCACCTGTCCGCAACATCGAACGAATCACCTGGAGTTGTCATGACGCGACCCGTTACCCAGAGCACCACCCAGGTCCAGGAGCCGACGGCGACGAGCCAGTCGGACGGGTTCGACCTGAACGTTTCCCTGCTGGAGGTCTCCGACGCGGCCGGGCTGACAAGCCTGACCGACGACAACTGCGGCAGCACCTGCGGCGCCTGCACCACCAACGTCGCCTGACCCTGGCCGTCTGGCCCTGACGGGGGTAGGTGCCGCCGGGCTTCCCGCGCGGCGGCACCGGCCGCCCCCTCACTCCGGTGCAAGGAGGTACTCGTGGCTACACCCCCTGTGTTTCAGGCAGGCGTGACCGCCCTGGTGCGTGCCGTCGCTCGGCCGACCGTGACCCAGCTTCCCTGGCCGGACTTCGATGACCGCTCCTTCAAGGCCGAGGAACTGCCAAAGGTCACCGCCGAGCGCCTTGCTTGGATTCGCAGTGTCTGGCGAGACCCGAGCGTCGCGGAGGCGCTGCGTCACGCCAGCCCAGCCCTCGCAGATGAGGCCGAGGCCCTGCGCACGGCCGTTGACCCCGCTCCAGGTGATGTTCGCCGAGTCGGACTGTCGGTGGCCCGCTACCTCCTGCGCGCGTTGCACAGGCCCACGCCGTTCGGCTTGTTCGCCGGGGTGGCCGCTGCCGCCTTCGGTGACGATCCCTGCGCCGTCTGGGGCGACGACCACGCGATCGTGGCCCGCGCCGGCTCGGAGTGGCTGTCCAAGCTGATCGAGCAGTTGGAGAGGAGTGGGGAACTGCTGCCGCTTCTGTCGGTAGTCGTCAACAACACGGCCTTCGAGCGCGACGGCAGCCTCATCGTCCCGTACCAGAACGACGGCCCGGCCGGTCGGCGCCGAGCCGTCGAGGCGTCCGTCGACCTGTCGGCACCCGTGCGGCTCGTCCTGCGAGCGGCTGGTGCCCCGGTCCTGGTCGAGGAGTTGGCCGAGAAGCTGATGGCCGAGTTCCCGTCCGTGGCGCCTGAGCGGGTCCACAGACTCCTGGCGGGCCTGGTGCAGCGACGTGTTCTGATCACGAATCTCCACGCGCCGTTCACCGAGACCGATGCGCTCGGTCATCTCGTCGCGCAGCTCGATGCGGTCCAGGCCGGTTCCCTCACCCCCCTCGCACACGCAGTCCGAGAACTGCGTACCGTCCACGCCGGGCTGGACGAGTGCGCCACTCCCGAGGGCAGGAACGCCGTGACCGCGCGGATGCGCGAACTGGTGCCGGGCCTTCGCCGGCATCCCCTCGCCCTCGACCTCAGCCTCAGCGCCGACTTGGTGCTCCCGAATTCGGTCGCCCGCGAGGTGGAGCGCGCCGCAGCGATTCTCACCCGGCTTAGCGCCCGCCCGTACGGCACCCGGGCATGGAACGAGTACCACCAGCGTTTCTACGAGCGATTCGGCATCGGCACGATGGTGCCGCTGCTGGAGGTCGTCGCGGACAGCGGCGTCGGGTACCCGGCGGGATACCCGGGCACCCCGGCGGGCGCACGCCGTCGGCGCCTGTCGCCCCGCGACGATGTACTGGTGCGGCTCGCCCAGGCTGCGGCGCTCGACGGCCACGACGAGGTCGTGCTGACCGACGAGATGGTGGCCGCCCTGGACGTGGGCCCGCAGGAGCCACGAGTGCCTCCCCACCTGGAGATCGGCGTGCGGCTGCACGCGGCCAGTCTTGGTGAAGCGAACCATGGGCAGTTCACCGTGGAGATCAGGAGCGTATCCCGCGGAGCCGGGGTGTCCACCGGCCGGTTCCTCAGCGTCCTCGCGCCCGCGCAACGCGACGCTCTACAAGCGGAGTTGGCCGACCTGCCCAGCGCCGACCTGGGTACCGTCGCGGCCCAGCTCTCCTTCCCCCCGCTGCTGCCCGACACTGCCCACGTCACCCGAACCCCGCGCGTGCTGCCGCTCGTGGTCAGCCTGCAAGAGCACCGTGCCCCCGATGCTGCCGTCCTCACGCCGGCGGATCTGGCGGTGGCCTGCGACGGCCGCCGGATGTACCTGGCGGCGCCCGGCCGCGGTCACCGCGTCGAGGCCGTCGGGATGCACGCGCTGAACCTCACCGAGCACACCCCGCCTCTGGCCCGACTGATCACCGAGGTGTCCCGGGCCCAGAACGCCCAGGTCACCGTGTTCGACTGGGGAGCAGCCGCAGCGATGCCGTTCCTCCCGCGCCTGCGGTACGGCCGCATCGTGCTGGCCCCGGCCCGCTGGCGGCTGGAGGCGGGCGAACTTCCCAGCCGCCACCGCCCCGGCGGGGAGTGGGACACCGCGCTGGCCGGCTGGCGGGAGCGCAGGCGACTGCCCCAGCACGTGCACCTGGTCCAAGACGACCGGCGGCTGCCGCTCGACCTCGACCAGGCCGGCCACCGGAGCCTGCTGCGTCAGCACCTCGACCGCGCCCGCGCGGTGGTGCTGACCGAAGCGGCCCCGCCGGGAGCCGACGACTGGAGCGGGGGCCGGGCCCACGAGATCGTGGTCCCCCTCAAAGCGATCCGGCCCACGGCCTGGCCCGCGCTGCCCACACCGACCACTGCCCGCACACTGTCCTCGACCCAGATCGAGACGCCGGCGGCCTCCTCGGTGCTGCTGGCCGCCCTGTACGGCGACCGGCGGCGCCAAGAGGACCTGCTCACCCGGCACGTGCCCGACCTGATGCGACGGCTCGGCTCACCGCCGTGGTGGTTTATCCGCTTCCGCGATCCTGACCAGCACCTTCGCCTGCGCGTCGCACTGCCGGACCCGGACGACTTCGCCGACACCGCCCACACGGTCAGCGTGTGGGCCGACGAACTGCGCTCCACCGGGCTCCTGACAGACCTCCGGTATCCCACCTCCTACCGTGAGATGGGCCGGTGGGGGTCCGGGCCGGCGTGGGACGCGGCCGAGGCGGTGTTCCGCGCCGACTCCCGGGCCGTGGTGGCGCAGCTCGCCCAGGCGATCCGCCCGACGCAGCGCACGTTGGTGGCCGCGCACTTCCTCGCCATCGCCTCCGCATTCCTCGGCAGCCCGCACGCCGGGGCGCGTTGGCTGATCGACCACATCCCGCCGACCGCGCCCGCGCCGGTCCCCCGCCCGCAGTTCGCCGAGAGCGTCACGCTGGCAGACCCGAGCGGCGACTGGGCGGCCCTGCGGTCGGCGCCGGGCGGCACGTCGATCGTGGACGCCTGGGCCGAGCGTGCCGCCGCGCTCGCCGCGTACCGGCGGCACCTGCCGGGACCGCACACCGACGGCATCGCCGTGGACGACGTGCTGACCTCCCTGCTGCACGTCCACTTCGTGCGGCACGTCGCGGTGAACTTCCCCGAGGAAGAGGTCTCCCTCTACCTCGCCCGCGCAGCAGCCCTCGCCTTCACCGCCCGCACCAGGAGGCGGCTGTGAACGACCCCTCCGCGCACTCCGTTGTGGCCGCCGCCGTCGCCGACCGCCTCGCCCACCCCGACGGCGCTCCGGCGGCGGCCACCGCCGACGCCAACCGGCAGCACCTCGCCTTCGGCCCGACCGGTATCGCCTTGCTGCACATCGAGCGCGCCGCCGCCGGGCACACCCCCTGGCAGCGCGCCCACGACTGGCTCGCCGCCGCCACCCACCAGCCCTTCACCAGCGGCCCCGACAGCCACCCCTTCTACGGAGCCCCAGCGCTCGCCCACGCCCTGGCCTGCGCGGCCGACCACCTCCCCGGCTCCTACCGGCACGGCCTCGGCCTGCTGGACCGGCAGGTGACCGCGGACGCCCGGCGGCGGCTGGACGCCGCGCACCGGCGCATCGACGCCGGGCAGCTCCCTGCGCTCGCCGAGTTCGACGCCATCCGGGGCCTGACCGGCTACGGCGCCTACCTCCTGCGCCGCGACTCGACCGGCCCGGCGACGCGGGCCGTACTCGACTACTGCGTGCGCCTGACCGAGCCGGTCACCCGCGACGGCGAGCAGCTGCCGGGATGGTGGGCGCCCACCGGGCCGTCCGGCCGGCCGGACAGCCGCTTCCCCGGCGGCCACGCCAACCACGGCATGGCCCACGGCGTCGGCGCGGTCCTCGCGCTGCTCGCGCTCGCCGCCCGCCGCGGCACCATCGTCGCCAGCCACCACCGGGCGATGCGCACCATCCTGGCCTGGCTGGAGCAATGGAAGACGACCACCGGGCGCGGCACGACCTGGCCGTACTGGATCACCCACGACGAACTGCGCGCCGAACGGCTGACGCCCTCCGCGCCACGGCGACCGTCATGGTGCTACGGCACCGCGGGCCTGGCCCGTGCCCAGCAGCTCGCCGCGATCGCCCTCGGCGACACTGACCTCCAGGCCGACGCCGAGGCCGCCCTGCTGGACGCGCTCACTGACCCTGCGCAGCTTCGAGCCATCCCGGACAGCGGCCTCTGCCACGGCTTCGCCGGCCTCGCCCACCTCACCGCCCGTATCGCCGCCGACGCCGCCCCGGCTACCGCCGACCAGCTCCGCGCCACCGTCACCTCCCTTCTCGCCGTGCTATTCCCGCCCGGCGTCTCCCCGCACGACGCCGCCACCCGGCTCCTGGAAGGCGAGGCGGGCGCCGGCCTGCTCGACGGCGCCGCCGGAACCGCGCTGGGGCTACTCGCCGCGGACAGTGCGGAACCGCCCCACACCGCCTGGGACGCCTGCCTGCTCATCGCCTGAACCTCCGAACGAAGGACCTCTTGATGCCCCCCGAGCGCTGGCAGCAGCACAACATCACCTTCCCCGACCGGGACACCGCGCGTCGCGCCATCACCGAACGCCTCGCCCCAGCGCTGCTCGCTGCCGAGGCCGACGGGCAGCTCAGCGGCTGGTGGTTCATGAACAAGCAGCCCTGGCCCCTGCGGTACGTGGCCGACCGGCCGTCGCCGACCATGGTGGCCCTGCTGGACGAACTGGTGGCCGACGGCATCGCGCTGTCCTGCACGCTCGCGATCTACGAGGCGGAGACCGAGGCGTTCGGCGGCGCGAACGCCATGACGGCCGCGCACGCCCTCTTCCACGAGGACAGCCGTCATCTCCTCAACTACCCAGTTTGCGCCGGGCATCTGGGGCGCCGCGAGACCGCCGTCCTGCTGATGAGCAGCCTGATGCGCGCCGCGAACCTCGACTGGTTCGAGCAGGGCGACGTGTGGGCGAAGGTCGCCGCGCTGCGTCCCGGCACCGACGCCCCTGCACCCGAGCGCTCCGCCACGCTGATCTCGGCGATGCGGACCCTGATGACCACGGAGGCCCGCAGCCTGTGCCGCGAGGGCGGGCCGTTCGACGGCCACGCCGAGTGGATCGCCGCCTTCGAGCGCGCCGGAACCACGCTGGCCTACCTCGCCGCCCAGGGCGATCTGACCCGCGGGCTGCGGGCCGTCATCGCGCATCACGTGATCTTCCACGCCAACCGTGCCGGTCTGCCATCCGAAGACCAGCACGCCCTGTCCCACATCGCACGAGAGGCAGTCATGGGATCGAGTGAAAACACCGCGTCAGCACCAGCGCCAGGCTCCGCGGCCGATAGCGTCAGCGCGGTGAAAACCGACACACTCACCTCCGCCGAGGCCGACGCCGAACAGCTCCGCAACGCCCTGGTGGACCAGATCAAGGCCAACGGCCACGCCCGCACTCCCGCGGTCGAAGCCGCTCTGCGCGCCGTGCCCAGGCACCTGTTCGTCCCCGACGCCTCGCTGACCGATGCCTACGCCAACGCGCCGGTCAACATCAAGTACGACAGCGAGGGCACGTCCATCTCCTGCGCCTCCCAACCAGGCATCGTCGCCCTCATGCTGGACCAGCTCGACGCCCAGCCCGGCGAACGCATCCTCGAACTCGGCGCCGGCACTGGCTACAACGCCGCCCTGCTCGGCCACCTCGTCGGCCCCACCGGACACGTCACCACCATCGACGTCGATGACGACCTGGTCGAGGGCGCCCGCGCCCACCTCGCCGCCGCCGGCGTCACCAACGTCGAGGCCCTGACCCGCGACGGCGCCCTCGGCCACGCCGAAGGCGCCCCGTACGACCGGATCGTCGCCACCGTCGGCGCGCACGGCATCCCCCACGCCTGGCTCGACCAGCTCTCCCCCGGCGGGCGGCTCGTCACCCCGCAGCGGCTCAAGGGCAGCGTCTCGCGCTCCATCATCTACGAGAAGCACGACGGCCGGTGGCTGTCGCTCGGCTCGGAGATGAACACCTTCATGCCGCTGAGGCGGGGCATCGCCGACGATGACCGCCGCGTTGTCCCGCTCAGCGCGGACGGCACCGTGCGGCTCCAGGCCCCTTCCGGACAACTCATCGATGCAGACGCCCTCGCGGGTGTCCTCGACCAGCCGCGCGTCGAGCAGTGGACCGAGATGACGGTCCGCGCAGGAGAGTCGCCGGAGTGGATGGAGCTGTTCGTCTCCTGCGCGGTGCCCTCCGGCCTGGTCCGGATGCTCTTCCCCCAGTCCGCCAAGGGCACGGTGCTCACCGAGGACCCATACCCCTCGGCCACGGCCGCCGTCGAGGAGAGCACCGTCACCTACCTCGCCCGCCGGCCTTCCGAGCAGAAGACCCCCGAGGGCGGCAAGCTCTGGGAGTTCGGCGTCATCGGCCACGGCCCCGGTAGCGACCAGCTGGCCGCGAAGGTCGCCGACGCCATCCGCACCTGGGACCGCGAGTATCGCGGCCGGGAGGCCACCTTCGAGGCCCTGCCGCTCGACGGACCCGCGGTCGAGCAGCGGCCCGGCACTTTCGTCCTCGACACCCCGTTGAACCGCATCCTCGTCGCCTGGCAGTAGCCCGTCGACCGCGTGGTGTCCGCCGACCGACCGGCGGACACCACGGGCGGCCCAACCTACTTCTCGTCTTCATCCCAGGGGGACCCATGGACCCGAACGGACCCATAGCCCAGCGCTTCCCGCTGATCTCCCGATTCCGGCCTGCGTGCCTCCCCCTTCCCCGGCGCGTGCACGCCTTGGTCGAACTCGCCGACGCCGCAGCCGTCAAGGCGGACCAGGGCCTGGCCTCCGCGGTCTACAACCAGGCCGCCCTCCTCGCCTCCGATCTCGGCCTGCCCGACCTGGCTCGGAAGATGTGCCACCAGCACGCTGCCGCCTACCTGCACGCTGCTCCACTGCCCGGCATGACCGCGATCCGCGCCCTCGAACCCGTAGTGAATCTCGCCCGGCTCCAGATCCGCGCGGGCCATGCGGACGACGGCCGAGGCCGCCTGCTCAGCCTCTACGAGGCCGTCAACACCGGCACCACCGCTCAGTTCGAGGGCATCCACCTGCCAGCCGACCTCACCGCCGACGACACCGACCGCCACGAGGTGCGCGCTTGGCTGTGGCGCGTCATCCTGGCCGACGGCACCCGCACCCTCACCATGGCCGGCCGCTGGGCGGAAGCCCTGGCCCACATCCTCGAACATCGAGGCGTCGGGCAGCGGATGCTCGACGGCCGCCAGGTCGCCGTCCTCGCCACGCTCAGCCGCAACCCCGCCGACGCCGTCGCGCTCGTCGACGAGACAACACCCGGCGAACCCTGGGAGAACGCCGTCACTGGCTGCCTCAACGTGATGTGCAACCGGGCCCTCCTCCACCCGGTCGGCCACCTCCTTGATGCACTCGTGGACGGCTACGTCGAGCGCCAGCCCGAGCAGGGCACCACCGTCTTCGACATACGACTCGGTCTCACGATCTTGGATCTTCTCGACCAAGATCAGAATGACGCAGCGCACCACATGGCCGAAGAACTGCACCGCCGGACCATCACGGCGACCGACGGCTACGCTGCCCGCGAGTGCCTGGCTGACCCCCGGTTCACGGCCCTCGTCACCTCCCACCAAGTCCAAGCAACCCGCCAACTCGTCCGCGCGTGTGCGCTGCAAAGCGGCAGCTTTCCCGAAACCCGGGCCGCACGGCTGGCGAAGGCCCTGCGGATCAGCGACGAGGTGATCCGGAACAGCGTCGGACACCTCCACTCGCGGCCGGAAGGGACCGACGAGCAGATGGAGGTGTAACGCCCGGACTGGTCGCTCCGGCCGAACGGGCGGTGGGCACGGAGCGCGGCCACATATCGCCGTCCTGCGGGCTCGCCTGCTAGGTAAGAACCGGCAACGCCGCCAGGCCACGTACCAGGCGCGTCCTCCGCCAGGTGAGCTGTTCGGCCGGCACCGCGAGCTGCATGTCGGGGAACCGGGTGAGCAGCTTCCGGAGCGCGATGTCCGCCTCGGCCTTGGCAAGGGGCGCTCCGACACACCGGTGGATCCCGTGTCCGAAGCTCAGGTGACCGGCAGCGACGCGGTCGAGATCCAGCTCGTCCGGATTCGGCCAGCGCGCCGGATCGCGGTTGGCCGCACCGACAGCGACCAGCACCGGCTTGCCTGCGGGGATCTCGATGCCGCCGAGGGTGACGGCTTCGGTGGTGAACCGGAACGTCGCGGTGCTGATGGGCGAGTCGTACCGAAGCAACTCGTCGAGCGACGAAGTGATCTCGGCGGGGTACTGGCGGAGACGCTGAAGCTCCGAGGGGTGCTGGAGCAGGGCCAGGACGGCATTCCCGAGGAAGTTGGTCGTCGTCTCGTGGCCGGCGACCAGGAGCAGCACGCCCAGGGACACCAGCTCCTCCTCGGAGAGCCGGTCGTCCCCGTCGCGGGCCGCAATGAGGCTGTCGAGCAGCGCCTGCCCCGGCCGAGAGCGCTTGTTGGCGATCAACCCCGTCATGTAGTCCGCCAAGGAGTGGGAGGCAGCGTCGATGACGGCAGGTGCCCCGGAGGCAAACAGCTCGCCGGACCACCGTCGGACCTCCGCGCGGTCCGGCTCCGGGATACCGAGCAGCTCGCAGATCACGATGACGGGGAGCGGCACCGCCAACTCCGCGACGAGGTCGACCGAGCCTTCGGCCGGCCACTGGTCCAGCAGTGCATCGGTGGTCCTGGCGATGAACGGCCGAAGCTCTTCCACCGCGCGAGTGGTGAACGAGCCCGTCACCAACCTGCGCAGGCGGGTGTGCTCCGGCGGATCGGTGGCCAGCATGTTGTGCGCGACAGCCGGGTGGAGACGACGCCGCGACTCCTTGCCCGCGAAGAACGCTGCGGTATCTTTCGAGAGCCGCGGGTCTGCGAGAGCTTCCCGGGCCTCCTCGAATCCTGTGACCAGGTAACTGCTGTGCCCGCCCAAGCCGGACGGCACCTGCTGCACCGGGCACTTCGAGCGCAGGGCGGCGTAGGTCGGGTACGGATCCCGCAGGAAGGCCGGGTCTGTCGTCGGGTCGCTCATGCCATCAGGCTCCAATCGGCTCGGGCTGGTCGTCGTCGGTGACACGCCCAACACGGTTGGCATAGGCATCAGCCACCAGGAGAAGCCACTCCGTGTCCGCACGGAGGTCCTTGCGCGAGGCGGCCTCCGCCGACGGCAGAGCAACCTCGTCAGCGAATCGGCCTGCCTTCGAGGCGGCCAGCGCTGCTTTCACGACAGCCGCCTCGACCGCTGCAGCTCCTTCTTCCGTTCCAGTATCGAACGCTCCCTGGGCCAGTTCCTGCACTCGACGCGACCGGTACGGCCGAAGGGCAAGGATGGCGTCGCTGATCTCGATGACCCGCCGCTGGAGCAAGAAGTCCGAGTCGTTCGAAGCCTCCTCGGTGTAGTCCGCGGGCGACAGCACGATCTCCGGCATCGCGGCTGACAGGTCCTGCCAGAGAGGCCCGAGTGCCTCGAAGGACGCCACCTCCCAGCGTCGGCGGCGGCTCTGACTGATGGGGTAGACCACAGCCGGCAGTGTGAGGCCGAGACAGATCAGCAGGACGGCGAGGGCCGGAGAGGTGACGCTGAAGACGCATGGCGCGGCGACCAACGACGAGCACTCCGAGTGGTTAGGTTCGAGTTGAAAGCCCAGGCCCATGGAAACGAGTTCCGTCAGCTTGTACAGGGCATAGATCAGCCCGAAGGCACAGCCTGCTGCAGCCATCCGCAGACCGATGCGGACGCTGCTTCGACGAGTGGACTTCGACTGACGCAGGGCCTGGAGCAGGAAGTCGACGATGGCGAAGCCGAGGTAGGCGATGAACAGGAGTAGATAGAGCGCGTACACCTGTGGTGAGCGGTGTGTCATCTCCTCGACCGTGAACAGGACGGTCATGCCGAGGGCGGACGCGGCGAAGAGGGCGAGACGCAGGCGGATTCGCCGCTGTGCTTCCGCAGGTTTGAGGTTGAGCTGGAAGGAGACGGCCAGGACCGCAGTGGCGGCGGCTAGCGAAGCGCAGTTGCTCAGCAGCCGGGCGACGTGCGGCACGACTGCTTCGACGGCGTGCTCGAACAGTGGCGCGTAGGAGGCGAAGGCCACGGCGAACGAGCCGAGGAGTGCGCCCATGGCCCATGCGCCGGTGGGGCGGGGCGTCCCTCGACCGAGGACCCAGTAGCCGGCAGCCGCCGCGAGCAGGCAGGCCATGCCAAGGAAGACGGCATTCATCGTGAGCGGAACGGACCTTTCCTGATGGGCTGGGCGAAGAGTGCGTCCCAGCTATCCGACCCCTTTTCCGGCTGACGGGAAGGGGATTCGCGCTCGCGGTAGATGCGCTGGCGGATAACCGTCGCCATCATCTCCGCTTCGCGTTCATCGGCCGTCGAGTAGCTTGTTCGTCCCGACATGCGCATCACCAGCGTGGGATTCACCCCGAGGGCGCGGGCCGTTTCCGCGTCGACCTCCAGGCTTCCAGGGTGGTCGCAGTACACGTGGCACAGCTCGTGCGTGAGGATGTGCCGCTGGTGATGGACAGACGTGCCTTCCTCGTAAAAGAGGAGGTCGGCCATCGGAGTTTCGATTCTTACGCCGCAGGGAGCATCGATGGCGCCGATCGTGCTGAGCGGCTTCAGGATGATCGGCTTCCCGCGAAGGTCGGCTATCGCCTCACGCAATTCGCGCGTGCTAAAGCGATGAGGCAGGTGAAGGAGATCAACCTGCCTCTCACACGATTCACGCAGTCGCGTCTCGTCGACTTCTGGCATGGGCATGGAGATACCCCCTCAGCCTCGGCTGTGCACCAACTTGCTTTTGAGCGGCAGCCATGAGGATGCCAAGAGGAAGGGGGAACTCTCGCTTCCCGGAAGTGGGAGTTCCGATTACGGAAAGTGACTGGATCTGGGAGGTGGGGGGCGGGGGCGCGTCAGATAGAGCCATATTCGATCTTGTTCTATAGAGCGTATCGCTAAGGGCCCGGGGCGATATGACGCGCAGGATGGGTGGTTGAACGATCGACTATCCGTTATGGCCGACTACGCTGAATGACTGATTTCATGATCGATTGATGGTGATTCAGGGCGTGTTGTGGCGCATGTCACCTGATCAGGGGGATCTAATCTCAGGTCATGGAGTCTCGGGGCGGGCAGCACGGGGCCGATGAGCCGCAGGGTGAGTCCCTGCCTGAGCTGCTGCGATCGTGGCGGAGCCGCATGGATCCGCGGTCGATCCCGGGCTTGCCGGTCCGGAGACGCCGGAGTCCCGGCCTGACGCAGGGTGACGTTGCTCGCCTGACAGGAATGAGCGCGCGTTGGTACGGCGCGCTGGAGCGCGGCGAGGAAGCCGAGTATTCCGCCGACTTCCTCGATCGAATTTCGTTGGCGCTAAGACTGAGCCCTGCGGAGCGCCGCGCCTTGTACTTAAGGGCAGTTGGCCGCCCGCCGGCACTTGCTTCGGTTCCGGAAGCGGAAGCAGTGGCGGAGATCGACGAGGTACTGCTCCAGCAGTTCCTGGACAATCAGGCCCCCGCCCCCGCTTTCGCGACGGATCTCGCGTGGAACGTGATCGCCTACAACGGGCCGCTGTTGAACTGGTTCCCGTGGGCCGCCTACCAGGCCAACCAGATGAGGTGGGCTTTCCTGGAGTCGGAGGCCCGTGAGCAGCTGGTGAACTGGGAGCAGGACTGGGTCCGCCCCTTTCTGGGGCAGATTCGTTATGAGCGGGCCCACCACCCGAAAAACGAGGCCCTGCGCCAACTGGAGCGTGACGTCCTCGCCGGATGTCCGGTCGCGCGGGAAATGTGGGATCGAGGGGAGATGGTCGAACACTCCCATGGCGACCTGCGTCGACTCAGGCTCCCGTACCACCGTGGCCGGGAGGTCGCTGTCCGCATCGTTGCCTTACGGCCCATGCGCAGCGACCTCTTGCGGGTGGTCGTGCTGATGGAGCAACACCGAGAGGGGGACACCGCCTGATCGGGGCAGGGGGCGGCGCGCCGCGATTCGGGCGGGATCGAACCTATTCGTCGTCAAGCAGCGCGGACTCGTCAGGCTCCTCCGGCATTCCCTCCAGCCGGCGGGCCTGGTCGATCACAGTGTTCAGCATGTGCAGGCTCGACGTGCTGAGCCCGTTGGCGCGCAAGGCGACCCGGCGCACGTCCTGGTCCCGCATGGCGGCTACTAGCTGGATTTCCGCGCGCTGCCGCTCGGCCTCCGCCTCGTCGAAGAAGTAGCCCGGGTTCACTCCGAAGAACCCGGCTAGTGCCCGGATGGTCTGCATCTTCGGGTTCGTGTTGGTCCCGGTGCGGAGCTGCTGGATGGCGCTTGCGGAGATGGTCACGCCGGACGTGTCGCGGATGCCCTGTGACACCTCCGAGTACGTGTACGGGCCGCGCCCCTTCGGGTGCACTTCCCGGAACAGGTAGTCGAGCAGCTCCGCGAAGGTGCGCTCGTTCTTCTCGGTCATCCCCAACCCTTCGTCATCACCGCCATCCTATCCACTCCAGTGGCGATCATGCTCGCTACCGCCTCACGCATCTCCATTGCAGTTGACTCGGGGCCGCCATTGCGGTGTACGTTGATCCCCAAGTCTATCCAGTGCAGTGTTCCACCCCTGGTCGGAGCAGGTGCGAGGACGCTGGACTTGTGCCAGGGGTCGCCATATGGTTCTGGTCCCCGCGCAAACGGATCACCAGCCGGGGAGAGGCCAGGAGGGGAGGGGCGATGCACGCACACGCGCCATGACGCCCGCAGGGGCGAAGGAGACCGGCGCCCGGGAGCTACCAACTCCCAAGCGCCGGGCCGGCACCCCGAGGGGCGCCGATTCACATCTCGCGGGGCGACGGGGCTTTTTGCACGAGAACCGCCGCACCGCACTCCTACGAACAACGGAGTATCGCATGCTCGCCATGCCGAGCGGAACCCCGGCCTGCCCGGACACGGACCGCCACCACCGGCTCGCCGACCAGCTCGCCGACATGATCCCGGGCGCGGCCACTATCCGGGTCAGCCTCAACGACCCGAAGCAGTCGTGGCCCCACCCGCACGCCATCGTCAAGAACGAGGCCGGGGAGACCATGGAACTGGGCCGGACGACCTCCAGGATCGCAGCACGCTGGATCCTGCGGGTCTGGCCCGAGGCGGACTGGACACGGCCGCACACCTTCGACCTGACCGACGCGACGCTCACCCCCAGCGACCTGGTCGCCGCCGGTCGGGGCTGCTGACATGGCGCGGATACGAACCATCAAGCCGGAGGCATTCTTCTCCGAGTCGCTCGCCGAAGTGACCGTCGAGGCGGAGCGGACGTTCTTCGGGCTGCTCACCCAGTCCGACGACCATGGTCGCCACCGCGACAACGCCGCGATCATCGCCGGGCTGCTCTGGCCCCTGCGAGCCGAGCACACCTCGGTCCACGTCGAGGACGACCTCCAGCAGCTGGCGAACGCCGGGTTGATCTGCCGGTACAGCGGCTGCGACGGCCGCCGCTACCTCCACATCGTGACCTGGTCAGAGCACCAGAAGATCGACAAGGCGAGCCAGTCCCGCCTGCCCTCCTGCTCCCAGCACCACGGCGCAGACCGCTGCGGCCCCTGCAAGGGGGTCTGCACCAAGCGGGCCGAGGAGTCGCCGCCGACCCCTCCCCGAAGGCTCGCCGAGGCTTCGCCGAACGCTCCCCGAGCCCTCGACCTGCCCGCGCAGCCCGACGCGACGCTTCGCGGCCAGGCAGACCAGGCTCCCGCCGCCCAGCAGGAAGCCTTCGACGGCATGGCCGGCACCCCTTGCCACACAGACACGAAAAGCGCAGGTCAGAACGCATTCGCCGAAGACTCCCCGAACCTTCCCCGAAGCCTCGGAGAGGGCTCGGCGCCTGGATCTAGGATCTTGGATCCTGGATCTTCTTTCCCTACGGGGCGCACAGCGCCCGCAGCCACCGTCTCGGCCAACCAGCTCGTCGGCGAGTACATCGCTGCCTGCGACGAGCGTCCGCCCAGCGACGTGATCGGGCACCTCGGGCGGATCACCAAGAAGCTCCTGGGCGAGGGCATCGCCCCGGAGCACATCCGAGCCGGGCTGCAGAACTTCGCAGCCAACCCCAAGCACCCGAGCGTGCTGACCAGCATGGTCAACGAGGCCATGAACGCACGCCCCGGCGGTTTGGCGCGGCCGGGAATCCGGCCTAACGTGCCCGCTCACCAGGCGTGGACCAACCCGGCCAACGCTGCTGCCGCCTACGCCGAGGAGCTGTGATGCGTAACCGCGAACCGCAGACCCTCGGCGAAGGCACCCTGGACCGGATGGCCCGGATCCTGGCCGCTCGCAACATCGACCCGGCCGCCGTCAGTGAACTGGTCGACGAGCCCGAGCCCTTCTCGCCGCTGGACGCCCTGTCGGCCGGGATGCCCCCGCGCTACCAGGGCGCGGTGGCCGACCACCCGCAGGTCCTGGCCTGGGCCCGCGACGTCGCCGGGGCGGCCGTCGCCCCCAGCAAGGGAGCCCGGCGGCAGGTCACCACCGGACCCAGCCTGCTGATGGCCGGGGTCGTCGGCGCGGGCAAGACGCACCAGGCGTACGGCGCGATCCGGCTGCTCGTCCAGATGGGCCTCGGGGTCCGCTGGCGCGCGACCACCGCCGCCGACCTGTACGCCGACCTGCGGCCCCGGCCCGGGGTCGACAGCGAGCGCGAGCTGGCGGCCGTAAGCCGCTGCCCGCTGCTGATCATCGACGACCTCGGGGCGGCCAAGGCGTCCGAGTGGGTCGAGGAAGTGACGTACCGGCTGATCAACCGTCGGTACAACCACATGCTCCCGACCCTGGTCACCACGAACCTGGCGATCAAGGACCTCCGGGCCTACCTCGGCGACCGCGTCACCAGCAGGCTCGCGCAGATGACCACCCGGGTCGAGTTCGAGCCGGTCGACCGCAGACGCCACCGCGCCGCAGCCTGACCCTCCGCAGGCCGCCACGCCGGGCCGCGCCCTCAGCGCGCCGCCCCATGCACTTCCCGACCCAGCGCACCCCTCCGCCGACGCCCCTGCGCGCGGAGAGCGATCGGAGCAACCCGCATGACCACCACGACGATCAGCCCTGCCCGCCACCGTTCGCTTGGCGACCACTCCTGGCAGGACCAGGCCGTCTGCCAGAGCACCGAGTACAACCCGGTGGACCCCGAAATCTTCTTCCCGGAGCCCGACGAGACCGACAAGATCACCGCCGCGAAGTCGCTGTGCAGCCAGTGCCCGGTCCGCCGCACCTGCCTGGACGCCGCTCTGGAAGGCGGCGACACCGACGGCATCCGGGGCGGCATGACCGAGGAGGAGCGCGGACCGCTGCACGAGAAGCTCGCCCACCGCCTCGACTACAGCCGCGTCAACGCCACCATCGCCGGGCGCGACGTCCACCTCACCAAGGCCGAGCGCCGCGCGGTCGTCCTCGCCGCCTACCGCCACGGGGTGACCGAGCAGCGCCTGGCCTGGCTCCTGAAGATCACCGAGGAACACGCCCAGAAGCTGTACCGCGAGACCCGCCGCGCCCTGCGCAACCGAGACCTGGAGCAGAGCAAGCAGACCACTTCGTCGGTCGAGACCCACGGCGAGCGCCTGGGCCGTGACGACTTCGGGACGGCGGCATGAGTACCGCCAGCGCGCCGAAGACGGCACACATCACCGGCTGGGACCGCGCGGTCGTCATCGCCCTCGGCGGGGCGGGATGCGCGTTGTCGTACGACGCCCTCCAGCAGATGGCCGTCGCCATCCACGTCCGCGGTCTCCTGACCTACCTCTTCCCCCTGGTGATCGACGGGTTCATCGCCTACGGCATACGGGCGCTCCTGGTCCTGCGCGACGCACCCCTGCGCGCCCGGCTCTACGTCTGGGCGCTCTTCGGCACGGCCACCGCCGCCAGCATCTGGGCCAATGCCCTCCACGCGGTGCGGCTCAACGAGGAAGCGGCCTCGACCACCGGACTCCGGCTCGGGGACATGGTGGTCGCGGTGCTGTCCACCATCGCCCCGCTCGCTCTGGCCGGCGCGGTGCACCTCTACATCCTCATCGCCCGGGGCCCGGCCAAGGGCAGTGACCGCGAAGACCTCGGTCAGGTCGGTCACCCCGGCCAGGCTGACCGGCCCGAGGGCATCACGGTCACCCGGACTGACCGGGTCGGTCAGCAGCCGCAGGCGGGTCAAGTCGCCACCGGTCAGCCGGTCAGTGCCCTGACCGACCAGCCGCGATTGTCCCTGGACAAGCAGACCACGAGTCCTCGGTCACTGACCGGGGACAGTGCCCTGGCGGACAGCAGCACCCCGGTCACCGGTCACCACAAGCAGCCCCAGGAGGCCGCTGACCAGCCCGGACAGTCGGACACCGCGCCGCCGGCCACTGACCGCCCGGCCGGCACCGAGCCGGTCACCGGCCACCCGAACAGCCACGCGCCGGTCACCGACCGGCCGGTCACTCCGCCCCCGGTCACTGACCAGGACACCCGGACAACCAGTGACCGGCGGTCTGACCCGGACACCGAGGAACTCCTCAAGATCGCCCGGTCGGCGGTCAGGGCCGAGGACAAGCTGACCCGCAAGGTGGTCGCCCAGGCGATCCGGGGTCAGAAGATCCCGCTCTCCAGCGACACACTGACCGCCCTGATGGCCCAGCTCCGCGAACAGCACGGTCAGCCGGTCACCACCGCCCGGAACTGACCGGACAGCACGAAGCGGGTGACCGAGCCGGGCCCCCTGGCCGGTCACCCGCCCCCCGGACACGCACCCCCCTCCTTCCGAAGCGAAGCGGAGAGCACCTCATGCGCACCCGCCCGGCCACACCTGCCGAGGTCGATTCCTGGCTGACCGTCCTGCAGCAGCGCGGCCACCTCCACCACGCCCAATCCGGCCCCGACAACACCTGGACCGTGCAACGAGAACGGCACAGTCGCCCCTGGACCTTGCACCACCCGGTCCTGGCCATGGACTGGATCGAGGAACTCGTCCGCGAAATCCAGCAGGAAAATCCGGAGACGCGCAGGTGACCGCCAACGACCCGGCGATCAGTACGGCCGGACAGCAGCGTGACCCCACGACGGCTCCTGGCGGAGCAAGTTGTCGCGTACGACGGTCCTACGGCCCGTCATACGCACTTGCCCCCGCCCAGGAGGGCGGGGGAAGTCCGGCTGGTCCCCGAGCGAGGGCGAACGGGGACCAGCCGGACTCCCGGCACCAGGGGGCGCCGGTCGCAGGGGGAGAAGCAGACCGCAACGACCACCGCGAGCAGCCGAGCCCGAGCACGCCCGCCTTTCCCGACCGCAAACCGCGCCGCCGCAGCCGCAACCCGAGCGAGCGCACCCGCAAGACGACCACGCGCCTCTCCGACACCGAGAAAGCCGAGATCGTCGCCGCTGCTGCGCAGCGCGGCGTCACCGTCGCCCGCTTCCTCGCCGCCGCCGGCCTCGCCGCCGCTCGCGGTTCCACCGCCTTGCACACCAACGAACAGCTCGACACCGCCATCGACGAGCTGGCCGCCCTGCGCACTGCCCTGGCCCGGGTCGGCAACAACATCAATCAGATCGCCTACATCTACAACGCCGGAGGGCAGCCCCGCGCCGGTGAACTCGATCACGCACTCGCGATCCTGACCCGACTCCTCGCCCGTATCGATGACACGGCCGACGCCCTCGTGAAGAAGCGACTCTGATGGTGCCCAAGATCCGACGCGGTTCACGGACCCACGGCCTCCTCGTCTACCTGTACGGCCCCGGCAAACGCGACGAACACATCGACGCCCACCTCGTCGGGAGCTGGGACGGCTTCGCCCCCGACCCCGGACGCGACACCAGCCCCGACCCCGACCCCAAGGCCACCCTCGCCCGCCTCGCCGCCGCTTTGGACCTGCGGGTCAAGCAGGCCGGCGCCAAGGCACCGGCCGAGCACGTCTGGCACTGTTCGGTCCGCACCGACCCCGGTGACCGGATTCTGACCGACGCCGAGTGGAACACTGTTGCCCGCCGCCTGGTCCACGCCGTCAACCTCGCCCCCGAAGGCGACCCGGACGGCTGCCGCTGGGTCGCCGTCCGACACGCCGACGACCACATCCACATCGTGGCCACCATGGTCCGCGGTGACCTTCGCCGCCCCCGGATGAACTACGACTTCAAGAAGGCCCAGGCCGAGTGCCGGCGGATCGAGCCGGAGATGGGGCTCCGCAGGCTCAAGCCCGGCGACGGTACAGGGGCGAAGACACCCACCAGCGCCGAGCGATTCAAGGCCGAGCGCACCGGCCGCCCAGAGCCCTCCCGGGAAACCCTCCGCGACGCGGTCCGCCAGGCCGTTGCCGGGGCCGCCGACGAGAACGAGTTCTTCGCGCGCCTGCGCGAGGCGGGGCTGCGCGTCCAGACCGTAGCCCTGCCCTCCGGGGACCTGCGAGGCTACAAGGTCGCTCTGCCCGGAGACCGCAACGCCGCAGGCGAACCCATCTGGTTCTCGGGCTCGACCCTCGCTCCAGACCTCTCCCTCCCGAAGATCCGTCGCCGACTGGCCGACGGAAAGAGCGACGAAGAACCGCTGACTGCCGACGGCGGCAGCCGAACCGACTGGTCACGGCCCGCCCGAGCACGGCGCACCGCCACCGGCGTGGCCGAGCGCGCCGCTGCCGCGCTGGACGGGGACGGTGACGAGGCCGTCGCCCAGCTCCCGGCGGTCGGCGAACTCCTGGACGCGATCGCCCAGACCTCCCCGGCTGCGACTCGCGCCGAGCTGGGCGCCGCCGCCCGTGCCTTCGAGCGAGCCACCCGCAGCCACGTCCGGGCAGAACGCGCCGATACCCGCGCGGTGCGCGCGGCGGCCCGGGGCATCGTCCAGGCCGGCAGCGCTCTCGGCCGGGGGGAAGACGGCGGCACCACCGCCATGCTCGTCTCCACCCTGGTCCTGGTCGCCCTGGCCGCCGCCCGCTGGCACTCCGCCCGCGGCCATGCCCAGCAGGCCCATGCCTCCCGACAGGCCGCCGAGCATCTTCGAGCCGCCTACCGTCAGGCCGCCGCCACACCGATGCAGGCACTGCGCGACCAAGGCCGTGCCCTGCCCGAAGCCGAACGCCGAACTCACGAGGCCACCATCCGTGACGCCCTGCCCGAAGCTGGCCTACGAGCAGACAACGCGTCAATGAAGACCGATGCCCTCACCGCCACCCTCGCCCAGGCCGAGAAAGCAGGCCACGACCCCAAGTCCCTCCTGCAGCAAGCCATCGACTTGCGCGAACTCGACACCGCCGAGGACGTGAACGACGTCCTGGTCTGGCGGCTACGCCGTCTCGCCCAGCTCCCCGCTCACCCCGGCGAAGCACCCCGCCGCCCGCAGGCCGGCACCAGCCAGCCCAAGACCTCGACCAACCGCAGCAGCAACCGGACGGCACCCACGGCCGCAGCCCCGCCCACCGCCACCAACCCGCGCAACCGCACACCACGCCGCTGACCAGCGTCCGGCAGGCCGGCCAACCGGCCTGCCGGACTCGGTAAACCCCTGGACAACCGGTTCTACCGGCTGTTACGGATGCAAACAGAACGACCCGACCGGGAGATGACGCTCATGCTCAGAACCACCGACCGACCCGCAGAGCCGACACCCGTCGTGCCCGTCATCCCCGCCGACACCGATCCCCTGCTGCAACTCGCGTACGAGACGCAGCCGCCCAGCGGCCCCGGCGCGACACGCTGCCTCAGCCACCCGCGCGAGCTGGCCCTCCGCGGAATCCCGGTCATGTGCACGGCCTGCCGCGCCCGGCGCGACTGGCTGCTCATCAACCACAGCCGCAACGTCTGGATCGTGTGCCGGTGCAGCAACCAGTGGCTCGAACCCGAGATCAGCCGGGCCGACTTCGACGCCCTGATCGCCACCCCGGACGGGACGACGTACCCCAGCGTCGAGCAGGGCCTCGCCGCGCTCGGCTTCGATGGGGCCTTCGCCGGCACCTACCTGGACTAGACGAGCGAAGTACCAAACGCCGAGGAGCGCCACCGACATGTCGGTGGCGCTCCTCGGCGTGCAGGACGGTCAGCCGCGGTTGCTGTTCTTGGGCAGCCCACCCCGGAAGTCGCAGCCGGGGCACTCATCCTCGCCCTGGATATGACCCTCGTACCAGCCGTGGACGGCGGCGTGGAGGATCGCCTCCTCCACCGAGGCTTCACCGTTGCGGACTGATGCGATGGCGTTGCCGACGACTACCCGGAGCGCAGCGTTGTCGGGCGAAGGG
Source organism: Streptantibioticus cattleyicolor NRRL 8057 = DSM 46488 (assembly GCF_000240165.1). Taxonomy (NCBI): domain Bacteria; kingdom Bacillati; phylum Actinomycetota; class Actinomycetes; order Kitasatosporales; family Streptomycetaceae; genus Streptantibioticus; species Streptantibioticus cattleyicolor. Next base: position 2,935,180 of record NC_017586.1, on the reverse strand, counting down.
AACGGCGGGGACGGCATCGGCGAATCGGACGTCATGGCCGCAGCCTACGGGCGGGCACGAGCACCGGTCAGCTGGACGGCTTGATCCCGTGCGCGGGGATGCTGTGCAAGTCGCTGCGGAATCCTCGGCCGACCGGTTTCCAACTCTGGAACGTGGCTGGCCTCCAACGGGGCCGGTCCGGCACGGTGGTGTCGTCGGGCGCGGGCAGGCTGCCCCGGCTCCTTCGGCTGCGGGCGGCGGGGACGCTGATGCCCAGGTGGGCGGCAACCTCCTGATACCCCCAGAGCTGCTGGTCGTCGGCCATCGTGTCCTCCTCCTTCGTCGGGGATGAGCGTACGCAACGCGCGGCTGGACGTACGGCAAGGCCGCCCGTTGCCTGATGGGCGCGGGGCGGCCTTCTGCGGTTTCGCTCAGACCTGGGCGAGGCGATTCGAGAGGTCGAGGGCGGCGGTCGCGACCGCCAGGGCGGCGCACAGGCCGAGCACCTCGTGGATGGTCGGACGGACCAGGCGCGGCCAGTCATCCGGGGCGGCAGGCCAGGAGGCGAGATGCACCTCGGTGGTGGCCAGGCCCAGGTGGGCGGTGACGTCCCAGCCTGCGAGGGAGGCTTGCTCCCAGGAAAGGCGAATGCGACCAAGGGGGAGTCTCGGGGTTCCAGCGGCAAGCCAGGTGACGTCGAGCGGTCCGTCGGGCAGGGCGGAGACGCGCTCGACCACCGCGCCGCGAACGTCGCTCGGCATGGGGCGTACGGCGAGGCCGTGTAGTGGAAGGAGGTGTGATCGTGACGAGATGGGGTCCTCCGGGGCGTGTTCGTGGGACGGGTCAGGCCCAGGCGAGGGCGTCGCTGACCGCTGGCGGGAGGTAGCCCTCCTGGCCGTCGTCGGCGATGAACGCCTTGCCATCCCGGACGATGACCTCTGCCCCCAGGTAGTGGGTGAAGGGGAAGTCGGGGTTGATGGCGAGGCGGATCGGCAGGTTGGGGTCAAGAGCCTGGAGCTGGCGGAGCAGGTGGCCGACGGTCAGGTAGTGGGGCACGGGAACCTCCGGGGAGCAGGACGGTGCGGGGAAGGGGCGGTGGAACGTCAGCGCATGTTGAAGGGGAGTACGTCGCGCAGTACGGGCGACGCGGCGGGGCTGACGTGCCTGTGTTGGGCGAGGTGCCGCTTGCGGCTCTCGTTGACGTAGCCCTTGCCGGACTGCTTCATCTCCCAGCCGCCGCACGAGCAGATGGCCTGCGTGTATGCGCGACCGGGGCAGTCGGGATGGAGCGGCTTACCGGAGCTGGTGTGCTTGTGGTCCGCCGGGCAGTCGGTGCCGTCGGCGTGATGGTTGGTGAGCGGAGCGCGAAACGACATGGTGGGTTCCTCGGTTACGGGCGGCAAGCGGTTTGTGCGGTTAGCGGTGGGCGACGAGGGCGGCGATGAATCCGGCAACGGCCTCGGAAGGAGTGAGGAGGCCGAACTCCTGAACCCACGGGTCGCCTTCGGTGGGCTGGACCCGGACCTGCCAGACGACGCCGCGCTTCCAGGCGGCGGTGTCCTCGGGGAGCCAGCCGACGTAGACGCGACCGTCCGGGCTCGTAGCGTGGACGTTGGCCTCCGGGGTGTCGACGATCGCCCAACCGAGGGCGTCGAGGAGGTCGAGCACCGGGCCCGCGCTGTGGTCGGCGGAGAGCCAGTGACGGTCTTCCACGGCCGGGTGGACGACGACGGGCAAGAGGGTGGCGGAGGCGTTCACGGTTGGACGATCCCTTCGTTGACCTGCGGTTTTCCCAACACCCGTACGTTGGCATGCGGTGTGCCGAAGTGCGTAGTCGTTTCCCGGGGAGAGACGTCTGCCGTGGTGTGACTCCGATCGATAGATTGCGAATCCGAGCTGTAGTTTGCGAGCGCCGGTCGGGGGCCCGGTCGGGTCACGTTGCGTAGTGGTCATGTGCGGTCTCTGGCAGCGCTGAAGTGTGTGGCCGTGGTGCTGTGTACGGGTGGGTTCTTCGGCTGGGACCTTGATCGGGTCCGATGTGTGCGGCGTGGACGATCTGCTGGTGGCGTACGCAGGTGATGCCGCCGAGCGGGATCGTCTTCGGCTGGCCGATGGCTGGCTGCGTCGCTGGGTCGGTACGTGGCTGGTCGGCGGGACGGAGATCTCGTGGCCGTTGGGGAACATGGCCTCGGCTCCGGTGTCGGCGTCGCGGCCGGTGCGGAAGTTCACGTGGCGCTCTCGCCAGGGACACCGGCCGGGCCTGCAGTTCATGGTCTCCACGGGGCGACACCACGGCTTCGAGTCGCTGGAGGAACAGCGCCTGCTGCTCGCGCTGGACTTCGTCGGCGTCCTGGAGGTCCTGCCCCAGCCGTTCGAGCTGGACTTCGAACACCAGGGAGGACGGTCGCGCCATGTTCCGGACTTCCTGGCGGTGATGCCGGACGGGAGGATCTGGCTCTTCGACGTCCGCCCGGAGCGGCTGATCAAGCCGGAGGACCGGCTGAAGTTCGCCGCGGCCCGGGAGGCAGCGGCGGCCTGCGGCTGGGGCTATTCGGTGGTGGCCGGCTGGCGGGAGCACGTGCTGACCGGCCTGGACCATCTGTCGTCGCAGCGTCGTCCGTTGCCGGACCGGCTCGGTCTGGAGGGAGAGTTGCTGGCATCGGCGCCGATGCGGTTCGGTGAGCTGGTGGCGGCGACCAGGCTGCCGGTTGTCGCCCGCGCGCACGCGACGCATCTGCTCTGGCACCGGCGCCTGGGTGTCGATCTGGGCCGGCCGCTCGGCGACACTTCGCTGGTCTGGCCCACTCGCGTCGGCGGCCTGTGATGCGGTCGTTCGACCTGGCGGCGGGCGCGCGGGTGGTGCTGAACGGCGTCGAGTGGACGGTCACCGGGATCGAGCCGCAGTTCGGGCGGCTGACGCTGGCCTGCGAGGAGGGCCGGACGGAGGTCCGCTCGTTCGCCTGGCTGGTCAACCATCGCGATGCCCGGCCGGGACGGCCCGCGCCCGCACCGGCCGCGGGCGTCCAGCCCGCGGGCCCGGCGGATCTGACGGAGGACCAGCTGCGGCGGGCCCGGCTGCGGGCCGAGCACGTCCGGGAGGCGGTGACCGGGTTCCGAGAGGGGACCGCGGCCTTGGCCCGGCCCGGCGAGCCGCGGCCCGCCTACGATCCCGCAACGACGACGCTGACCGAGCGACGGCGGGCGAAGGTCGCCGAGTTGAAGGCCCTGCCCGCCGGCGAGGCGGCGATGCTGGGACTTGCCGGGCTGGGACTACGCACGCTCCAGGGACTGTCCACGGTCGCGCCGCAGGACCTGCTGGCGGCCTGCGCGGACGGCCGGTGGACCCGGCGGCGCGGTCCGCGCCGCAGCATCACCCCGGAGATCCGCGAGGCGGTCTTCGCAGTCCACAAGGAGTGCCAGGGCCGTTCGCGGATCAGCATGAGCGCGAAGCACCGTCTGCTGCACCAGTACGTCGCGGAGCGGTTTCCCGACTTCCCGATCGAAAAGGTCCCCGGCTGGGACACGCTGGCCGCGGTCTGGCGGGAGTGGTTCGGGCCGCAGGGCGGCCGGCAGCGTTACCTGCGGTCGGCCGCGGCGGCCGAGGAGGCGGGCGTCCGGGGCAGGGTGGTGGTCCACCGGCCGGGTCAGGTTCTGGCGCTGGACTCCACTCCGCTGCCGGTCAAGCTGCGCGAGTCGGTGTTCGGGGAGCCGGTGAGCGCGACGCTGACGCTCGGCCTGGACCTGTTCACACACTCGGCCCCCGCGTTCCGGCTCACCCCGCAGGCGGATCAGTCGGTCGACGTCGCCATGCTCCTGCGGGACGTGATGCTGCCGCTGCCGATGCGCCTGGGCTGGGGCGAGGAGATGGCCTGGCCCTATCCCGGCGTCCCCGCCGAGATCGTGGCCGAGTTCGCCGGTCACGAGGTCGCCGCCCTGCCGTTCTTCACCCCCGAGACGGTCACCACCGACCACGGAGGCCCCTACAAGAGCCACGAACTGGTGGCATCTGAGCGCGAGTTGGGCTGCAACGTTCTGCCCGCCCGGGCTCTGCGTCCGACCGACAAGTTCGCCGTCGAGCGCGCGTTCTCCGCATTCAAGACGCTGCTGTTCGAGCACCTTCTCGGGTTCACCGGAACGGACGTCGCGGACCGCGGAAACGACCCGGAGGCGGACGCGGTGCTGACGTTCTCCCAGATGGAACACCTGATCGCCACCTGGATCGTCCAGGTCTGGCAGGTCAGGGAGTTGGGCGAGTACTCCCCGGCCTGGGGGCCGGGCGAGCGGCACAGCCCGAACTCGCTGTTCGCCGCGGCGATGCAGCAGGGTGGTTTCTCGTTGCGGATCCCCGAGCCGGAGCTCTACTACCGGCTGCTTCGCCGGCACCACGTCAAGATCCACCCGCGTCGCGGGGTGAAGATCCTTGGCCTTTGGTATCACGCTCCGGTTCTCGACGAGCCGCGCTATCTGCTGCCGTCGCAGCGCGGCGGCCGGCACGCGGGCAAGTGGGCCGTCTCCAGCGACCGGCGCGACCGACGCACCGTGTTCTTCCAGGACCCCGACGATCACCAGGTCTGGCACACGCTGCGGTGGAATGGGCTGCCGCCCGAGGGCGAGGTCCCGGCGTTCTCGGACAAGACTGCGGCTGACCTGCTCGCGGAGGTCCGGCGGGCCGGGCTGGCCCCGCGCTCGGACGCCGAGCTGCTGCCGGTCCTGCTGAAGCTGCTGGGCTCGGTCACCCCGGTCGCGGCCTGGCCGAGCCAGGCCGGGAAGAAGGACCGGGCCGCCCGCTCGCGCGAGCATGCGCGGGCCCAGGCGGCGGCCGCAGACCGGCCGCAGCCTGATGCCGTCCCGGCGCCTGCGGCGATGCCGCAGCCGTGGGAGCGGCACGCTCACACCGTCCGTGCGGCGGTCGACGCCGACCGCCGCCGGCGGCGAGAGAGCGCGGAGCCTGCCGCGCTGACGGCTCCGCCGCTGCTGGAGGAGTCCTTGCGCGGCAACCTATTCCTCCTTCCCGCCCATGCCCCGGTCGGCCAGGCCGACGACGAACCCCTGGAGAACACGTGACGGCATCCGGATCAGGCGATCCGAAGGACCAGTGGCCGTCGCGGGAACGGCTCGCCGAACTCGTGCTGCGGCCCACGCTGCACCGCGACACCTTCGAGGGCTGGCAGCACTACCGGCTCACCCGCGGCCAGTTGCTGCCCCCGCCGCACCTGACCCCGAAGCAGTGGGCGGTCCTGCCCGTCGACCGCCGCTTCGACTACGACATGTTCCGCCGGCTGACGAACGTGAACCTACCGCTCCAGCAGACCCCGATGGCAGCGAAGGTGACCCGGCTGATCAAGCGCCGACTGCACGGCAACGCGCTCAAGATGGACGACCCGACACTGGCCGGGGTGATGGTCAGCGGCTTCGGCCACTACGGCAAGACCGCCACGGTCAGCGCGGTCTGCGCGGCATTCGAGGACTCCTGGCTGCAGCTGCACGACTTCCTCAACCCCGCCGCCGTCCCCGGCACCGCCGACCTGCACGCGCCGGTCGTCTATGTCTCAACCCCCGTCACCGCCACCCCGAAAAGCACCTGCCAGGCCATCCTGCGGTTCTTCCGCGCCGACACGCGCGCCTCGGCGACACTGCCCCGCCTGGTCCAGCTGGTCGCCGACACGTTGCGGGACCACGGGGTCCGCGCGCTGGTGCTGGACGACATCAGCCGGCTGCGAATGCACCGCGCTGACGACCAGGACGTCCTCGACCTGATCCGCGCGCTCATGAGCCTGGGCGTCACCTTGATCCTCACCGGGGTGAACATCCCCGGCACCGGGCTGCTGCGCGAGGCGAAGTGGAACGCGCGTCAGCAGCAGTGGGTGCTGCCCCCGCTGGAGTCCACCCGCGTCAACGGCCTGGAGCCCACCCAGACCGAGCACCGCTTCGAGCTGGTCGAAATGGACCGCTTCCGCTACACCACCAGCGAACAGATCAACACGTTCCTGCAGCACCTGCACGGCATCGAGGCCCACCTGCGGCTGCTGAACGCCAAGCCGGGCATGCTGACCACGGGCACGATGCCGGAGTATCTGATGCGCCGCACGAACGGCATCGTCGGACTCCTGAGCCGTCTCATCGAGGACGGCTGCCAGGAAGCCATGGACAGCGGCCACGAGATGCTGGACGAAGGCACGCTGGACGAGATCGTGATCCGCCGCGACGACCCGCAGCTGGCCCCCGAAGAGGTCGACCCCACACCGCCGGCCACCGCTGGGCGGACACCCGCCCGCCGGCGCCGCGGCCGCAACACCGTCTTCGACGACCACGGCCCCGCCTCGGCGGCCGGCTCGGCCGGCTGACATGGCCGTCCCCGACCACCGCATGGCCAGGTGCTTGGTCCCGCTGCCGGACGAGTCGCTGCCCGGCTTCGCGCTCCGCCTCGGCCACCGCCTCCGCCTGCCCCCGGGACACATCCTCTGGCGGCTCGGCCTCCTCGGCGCCCAGACCACCGCGACCCTCGCCCCGAGCGGCCGCCTGTTCTTCATCGACCCGGTCAAGCGTGAGCGGCTCGCCCGGATCATCGGGGCCACCACGGGGACCGTCGACCAGCTGACTCTGCATCCACTGGCCAGCCGGTTCCCGCCGGTGGCCCACGCGCTGGGCTTGCCCCGTCCTGCCGGCGTATTGCTCAAGCCCCGCCAGATCGCCCCGCCTTGGATCCTGTCCTCGTTCAGCCGCTACTGCCCCCATTGCCTGGCCGGGGACGGCTCGGCCGTCCAGCGGCGGCACGGCGGTCCCTGGCTTCGTCGCTGGCGACTGGCCACCAGCTTTGCCTGCGTCCAACACAACGTGTTTCTGGAACACGAGTGCCCCGGCTGCCGCCGGCCGTCCGGCCTCACGCTGGGCGGGGGCTGGCCCGGCTCGCTCCTCCTGATCGGCAACCCCGGGCTGGAAGATCTCCACCCGGCCGCCTGCCGCAGCGACGCCGAGCGCGAACGGCCCGGCGTGATCTGCGGGCACCGACTCGACCAGCCCGCCGACACGCCGCCGCGGCCCCTGCCGCAGCACCTCGCGGATCTGCAGTCCCGCCTCGACCGCCTCTTCGACGAGGACACCGCACCGGAGGACGCCTTCGCGGCCTTCGCCGACCTCCAGACGATCACCGCACTCGTCCTCGCGACCTGGCCCGCGATGGCGGACCTGGTCCCCACCGGTCAGAAAGCCGCCGTCGACGAGCACCTGGCCGCCCAGGAGACGCGACTGCCCGGCTTCCTCGCCCAGAGCGCACCGCGCGACGACGGCGTCTTCTGGACCTACCTGCCACGCTCGTCCATCGGCGCTGCCGCGGTCCTGTCCGTCGCCGACCGGTTGCTGAGCCTGCCCGATGGGGAACTCGGGCAGGAACTCGCACAGCTCGCCCCCCGATGCCCCGAACGCGACAACAAGCGCTGGGGAGCCACCTGGAAGCTCATGGACAAGGACGCCACACTCGTCCGGCGCGCAGTCGTCCAGCAATCCCTGCGCAGGCGTCCCCGGCCGCGCATCCCCTCCACAGCCTGGTCGCGACGCCAGGTCATCCCCTCGCTCCTCGCTCTCAAGATCGAACGCCGCCACGGTTTCGCTCCCGAGAACATCCCCCAGGAACTACCCGACCAGTGGTTCCGGATCTTCTGGACGGATGCCAACTGCCCGTTCCCGCCGCACTCGCGCAGGTTCCGGCGCACGGCCGCGATCCTGCTCGTCCAAGCCGCCGAAGACATGAACGCTCAACAGGCAGCCGAATATCTCGGCTTCCCGCCCGGCACCAACTTCCTGACCACCCCGGCCCAGCAGCCGGTCGCCACCGGCTCTGACGAACGCACGGACGAACTTCGCGAAAGCCTCTACCGGCTCGCCGACCACCTCGCCGCCATCCCCGCGACCGACCACGTCGACTACCGGCGTCGCCGCCGGCAACACGAGTCCTGGCACCTCGGAGACGACGCGTTCGCCGAGTTCCTCGAGCGCTTCGTCGCGGCCAACAAGCGAAAGCCGTCAGCCCCGGCAGACCAACTGCACGAGGCCCTCTCCGCACTCATCTGGTCACAGGTCACAGGCAGCGAGCCCTGCCTCGCCCCCTGCTTCCGCCCGCCCATCGCAGCCCCGGGCCGCAGCACCACCAAAGCCGATCCGGCCATCCACCTCGCCAACCGGCTCAGACGAGACAAGCCCCGCTCGCCCTACTCGGTCCTCCTGCCGCTGCTGGCCGACCACGCCGCCGACCTCCTTGCAACCTGCCAGCAGTCCGATTCGTCACTGACGGTCACCATCGCCGGACGTCACCTCGCAAAGTAACGCTCGGAACGGCTCGCAAACTACAAGTCGGAACCCCAGGTCCCAGGCTGGCGGAGTCGCAAACTATCCGTCGAAGTCACACGTGGGCGAACTGGTGGCCGTCAGAAGATGGCCGACGGCCCGGGAATGGATCGGCGGATGCGGTTGTCGTAACGGGGTTGCGGCAACGGGCCGCGCGGGACCGAAGGGGGAGCAGGGATGACGGAGCCGAGCAGACACTGGGACGGAGCCGGGCTGGAGCGAAAGATCCGCGCCGCCGGACGGCCGTGGACGGTGGGTGACATCGCGATGGTCGCCGATGGCCAGTGGGCTGTCGGGGCGCAGTCTGACAGGAAGTGGGACGAGGGGCCGGTGGTGGAGGACCGGATCGCGGATGGGCGTCGTGTGGAGTTGACGCTGGAGGAGCTGGCCCGCGCGGTGGGCTCCCGCATCGGGGATGCCCACCGCGACGAGGACCCCAGCTGACCGGTCAGCGGTGCGGCCCCAGTCCGGCCACGGGCGGGCCGACAGCGGCCGAAGGAGCGGGCTGATCGGGCGACTGGCCCAGGGGACGCGGGGCGTGCCCGGAGCGGGCAACAGCGGCCTGGGCCAGCCGGACGGCTGGCGGCCGGTCCACGGTGGCGGCGGCTTCACGTGCTTCGATCACGTGGCTGATGGCCTGCAGGGACGCACGGCTCTCCGCTTGGGCAACGCGAAGGTCCGCCGCCGCGCTGGTGATCCGTTCCAGGTCGTAGAAGGCTGGCACGTGGCCGGGCCGGGTAAGGGCGTGCAGGCGGTCCTGATGCACGGCCACGGCGTTGTCGGTGATGACCAAGGCCGAGCGGATGTGCATGGCTGAGCGCAGGAGCGGGTCGTCGTTGGGGCGGCGGACCGCGAGGGATTCCAGGGCTTCGATAGGGCGGCCCCAGGCTTTCTCGATCACGGCCGTGGCCTGGTCGAGTGCGGTGGCGTCGGGCATGGCGGAACTCCTGGCATTCGGAGATGGTGCTTCGGCAGGGGAATGTCCCGGAACGGCGGGCCGGGGATCAGCGGCTACGGCGAGGGGCCGAAGAGTTGGCCAGCGGCCTGGCCCCCAGCGCGGGTGCGGGACTGCTCGACCGGTTCTGTGCGGAAGCCGCCGTGCGGCTGCGGGCGGCCATGACCCGGAGGTCGGCGGCTGTCTGCGGGAAACGTGTGGCGCGTTGGACGGCCTGGGTGACAGCGGTGCGGCGCACGTCGAGTGGGGTGGGAGTTCGAGGGCCCTCGGGGGCCGGCGGGCCGACGGGGGTGAGCGTGACCAGGTGCTCCATCGCCCGATCGAGCTGGTGGCGCTCGCGCACTACCGGGGCTGAATCTGCCATCGCCGCAGCCGTCGCGGCAATCAGATGGGACGGGGTTCGGGCTGTGAAGACCGCTTCCGCGCGTGTGCCCCAGCCGGGCGGACCCGCCCACAGTTCCACGGTTTCGGCATTCGGACCGGAGAGGCGTTTGTCGATCAGTACGCCTGCTTGCCCGTCAGGTGCGATGATCTCGACCGTGCCGAGTTCGGCCCCGCCGTCGCGGGTCCAGCCGGCATCGGTCAGTGGCTGGACGGCGTCGGCCCAGTACGGCGACGGGTTCACCAGAAAGCGCCCGTTGCCCTCGTGGACATCGGCTTCGGCGTAGTCGTGGGCCAGAGCGGTGGTGAGACCGGCGACGATCTCGGCCGGGGTGACATGGTTGAAAGTTGCCGTCCACCGGGGCGCGGAGACGGCGTCCTCGGCTGCGGTGATCTTCCACAGCTCGAAGTCGTCGCCGAACCAGCCGATACGGATCCTCTGGTCGGGCGAGGTGACAAGGAGCTGGCAGGGGCCCTCGTCGAGGTAGTGGTGCGGCCAGTGCGCGACGGGGGCGAAGCCGGCGTCTCCGGTTCCGTTGGAGCCGGCCAGGTACATGGGAGTGACCAGTACCTCTTGGTAGGGATCCTGGTCGTAGGGCTGCTGGGTGCTCATGGTCGAGGCTCCGAGCGCGTAGGAGGGGAACGCGCCCGCGTGCGCAGCGGAACAGGTTGCTGGAGTGCACGCGGGCGCCGCGGCGATGGCGAGATACCGCTGGCTCTGGGCGCCACCTGGATCACCGGACCCGAGAGGGGGCCGACTGGGCGGTGACAGCCGCCGGCACCCGCGGTTGCGGCTGCGGTGCGTGGCTGAACAGGGCGCTCGGCGCGGCGGTGCTCCGGCGTAGGGCCGCTGCGGTTCGGATGCCGTCCGCCCCCAGAGGGACGCCGGTGTGGGTCCGGGTGGCCGCCGTGACGGGGGCCGGTGGTGTCGAGTGCTTCCGCGGGGCACCGGGGTTGCTCCACTGCTCGACGGCCGCGTATACGGGGCCCAGGGCCCGTCCGGCGTCGGTCAGGACGTAGGGGTCGCCGTGGCGCGGACCGGTACGGGTGACCAGGCCATCGACCTGAAGCCGGTTGAGTCGCACCCGCGTGAAGCCGTTGTCCAGGCCAGCCTCCTCGGCGATGTGGACGAACCGCATGGGGCCGCCCGAGTCGAGGACCTGGATGACGGCGGTCGAATGCCGCAGGTGCAGACGTCGCACGGCGTCTTCGACGCGCTCTGCACCGGCCACCGGGCCGCCGAGCGACAGGTTGGTCTGGGACCAGTGCGCAAGGGCACGGTGCACCCGGGACAGCGATTCGCCGAGGGCACTGAGCTGGTACGGAGCCCCGTGGCGGTTGTCGACTCGGGTGACCAGACCGTCGGCGTGCATCTGGGCAAGCCGCTTGCCGACGAGCTGCTCGCTGACGAAGGGGAACCTGGCAGCGACGTCACGCACACGCATGGGGCGGCCCTGCTGCGCCAGCGTCTGAGCCGACCAAGTGGTCCACTTCGGTGCTATCAGAGAGAGCGCGTCCTCGACGCGCTGAGCATCGACCGCACCGATCGATGCGGCGGAGGGGTGCATGGGGGTGGACATGGAAACGAACTCCGTTAAGGGGGATGGGGGTTGCCAGATATGTGGTGAGCTGCTCGTCAGTGGGAAGGGTTCTCAGTCCGGAGCCTCTGGAGCACCACGCCGAGCCGCCGGTTGCTGACGTGGATGCCGCGGTCGCGCAGTCCCCGACCCAATGCCTCGCGGTTGAGGCGATGCAGGCCGGCGGCGACTTCTCGGGCGGTGGCCAGCAGCTCCTCGTCACCAGGAGTACGGGCTGCTCGATGGTGCGAGGGTCGCTGCGCAGGAGGACGGTCCAGCAAGAGACGGACATCCAGCAGGTCCCAGACCGCTTCCGCCTCGCTCTGCTCCTGCCGTTCGAGGTCGATGACTTCGGTCGCGTACAGCAGCACGAGGTCGTCGAGGACGTGTTCGCCAGAACGGCGTCGCTGCCAGGCCCTGTCGAGGTTTCGGCGGGCAGAACGGGCTTCGGCGTCGGTATGGGCAAGCCCGTCGAGCCGCCTCAGCAAGATGGGCAGGACAGGGTCGTCGGAGTGACCGTTGGCGTTGCCGCGCTGCAGTTCCTCCAGCGTGCGGCCGTACCGGTGCTCGATCAGGCGGCGGGTGTACATCGCGGTGGACATGGGTGACGCCCTTTCTGGGGGATCAGCGGGAACGCGAAGGCTTGGGTGTCGCGCTTGTCGCGGGCGCGACGGATGGACCGACGGCGGTGCCGGAGAGCGCCGTCGAGTTGCTGCGGCTGAGGGCGGCGGACACGCGAGGCGTGGCCGTACGAGCGTCTCGAAGGGCCGCCTCCCCCTGCGGCGTGAGGGAGAGGAGCTGACCGGGCCGGTACAGCCCCTCGCTGGTGTCCTGTTCCAACAGGCCGTCGGCGACCAGCCGCTGGACGGTTTCGGGCCAGACCTCCGGGTTCGGCCGCTGGCCTCGACCGTCCGAGAGGTAGATGTCGCCATAGACCGCGCTTCGGTGGAATCGCAGTTCGCCGGCCTCGACGGCTTCGAGAGCCCTGAGCTGGCGATCACCCGAGATGGCCCAATCGTCTACCCGGCCGAAGCCGTGGTCGTTGCCCAGGTCGCTGGCGTTTTCGTCGTTCATTCGGCGGCCTCCATCCGAGCAAGCAGCGAACGGACCAGCGTGGGCAGGCTGTCGGGGCCGTCACCGATCCAGACCTGGTCGGTGGCCTCGCCGAGGACGTAGGCGGCGTCTTCGAGGAGGCCGCTGGAGATCTCCATGCAGGCGTCGGTGATTCGGGAGGCGGCGAGCAGGGACTCGGAGAGCACCCCGATGTAGTCGCCCGGCGTGAGACCGGCGGCCTCGGCCGCGGTACGAATCGCCCCCATCTCCAGAGCGCTGAAGGCGAAGTCGAACTCGGTTTCCTGCTCCCCGCCGGCCTGAGTGGTGAAGGCCGGGTCCGGCGGCGCCGTGGGCATCCCGACGCGCGTGCAGATCCGGTCGACTGAGGTGGTCAGTTCGGCGAGGGATTCGGTCAGCCAGCCCAGTGCGGAGGCGTAGGAGGCCAGGGTGAACAGACCAGCCGGCGTCGCGGGGACCGGCTCGGCGGCCAGGAACCCTTCGAAGCGGTCGTTCAGCTCGCGGACCACCCGGGGCCCGGCCGAGAGCACGCCCAGCACGGGGTGCAGATAGGAGCGGCTGGCGGCCGTCGGGTACTCGGCTGTGAGGATCTCGGAGACGCTCTGCGCCGCATCGGAGAGGAGCCCGGCCAGTTCGGTCCTGGCCAGAGGGGCGCGGTTGGTGGTCATCGCTGAGGAGCCTTTCGGGAAGCGGCGGCAGAGGGCTGGGCTGCTGCTGGTGGAGTTGCCGGGACAGCCGTCGGCTGGTCTGCCGCACGGGGAGAGCGGGATCGAGCGGCCTGCACGCGCGCCTCGGTGGCAGAGGGCGTCTCGGTGTCCTGGCGGGGGCCGGTGCGGAGGTGGGCCGCGCGGTAGACCGCGTAGTCCTTCCGGCTACCGGCGGCGACGAGATAGATCTCGCGCTTGTGGTGCGAGGTGGGCGGGGCCGGGCGGAACTGGATCACCATCCGGTACGAGACGGACGGGTCGACGTAGACCTTGTGGAAGCCCGCGAGGCGGCCTTTCAAGGGAAGGCAGTCGTCGCTTCCGTGGACCAGGTTCTGCAGTTCCAGCAGTGCCAGATCGCGTATCTCATCGGGGAGTTCCCGCAGATCCGCGATGGCGTCCGGGTGTGCGGCGAAGGCGAAGCGGGCGCGGCTCACATCGACCTCGCAGGGCTCGGGTGCTGGAACGTTCCTGCCGACGGCGCGCTGTGGGTATCGAGGTCGGCCTTCGGTACCGCGAAGGCGCCGGTCGACCGGGTGAGGGCGGCGCGGCTCCGGAGGGCGGCGGCGTCCCCGAGGTGTTTCGGCGGCTGTGGAAGCGGGCTGCTCCGGTCGTCCAGCCAGCGCCGGGCGGCGTCCTCGTCGGAGAAGGCGCCCTCGCGCACCGTGTACGTGTGTGCGTCGAAGTCTCCCTCTTCGAGGAAGACGCGAATCGGCGCCTGAGCAGCGACGGAGTCGCGGGTCAACGTCCAGGTCTCGCACGGTTCGAAATCCGAGGTGTAGCTGTCGAGGACCGTGTACCTGTCGCCCGACGTGCGGAGCCTCTGTTCGATCCGCGCGGTGAGATCGTCGGCGGGCTTCATGAAGTCGTCGCCGATCTGGGAAATCCGCTCGGGCGGGCAACCGCGCTCGATCAACCAGTTCTGAGCGAAGGACACGGTGGGGTGATAGGCCGACTCGAACGTGAAGGTGCTCTGGTTGAAGTCTCGGGCGACCTTGATCGCGAGGATCTGCGGTTCGCCGGGCACGCCCCAGGTGACCGAGCGGTCGTGGGCGAGGACGAAGCTGTGGGAGCCGTTGGGGGCGGTGTGGTGCTCGGCCAGGACGGTGAGGTCACCGGCCCGGAACCGCTGTTCCGCGTACTCGGAGTCCGCGTCGGCGGGCTCGAAGTCGTCCAGGCGGAGGTCGAGTTCGCTGTTCATGCCGCCAGTCCCAACTGCTCCGGGGCAGGAGTGGCCAGCACGCGGTGGTTGGGCCGGGTCGGGCTCGTCGTGCACGCGGCGAAAGGGCCGTCGGGAGCACGTAGGTGAGCCAGCGCCTGGTCCAGGTGGTCGCGGTGCCACGTCGAAGGACCGGACAGGCCAGCCTCGGCGTCGGTGAGCTGCTGCCATGCGAGCCAGAGGGCGTGCAGCCGGGCGACGGCCTCGGGGTGCTCATGCCATTGCGAGCACCACGGGCGAGTGGTGCTGATCTCTCGGCCGTACACCGGGAGGAAGAGGTAGTTCACCCAGTCGCTGAGGGCGGCGAGTTCGACGGCGTACGCCTCGCCGCCCAAGGCGAGGATGAACACCGAGGTGGGGCCGTCCTCCTGCGCGGAGTCGGCTGCTTCCGCGGACGGAACGTCGTCGTTCGGCTGGGGTGCGGCGGAGGCGGGCTCGGAGCCCAGACGGTCGAGGATGACACCGTGCTGCCTGACCTCGGCCATCGTCTTGGCGAGTGCGCTGGCGAGGTCGTCGAGGTCCCCGTCAGGGACGCGGAACGGCTCGGGGTCGGGGGCGGTCTTGCGGGGGTCGGACATGGGGGCGTGCTCCATCTGTGAGACGGCGACATAGGGAAGAGGATCCGGAGAATCCGCGATTTGGTCCGGCCGGGAAAATCCGGTAGTGGGGCGCTACGCCGCGGTGCAACGCGGGCAACGAGGAAAGGGAGGGGCCAGCAACTCCACTGCTCGGCTGGCCTGTTGAGGTACAACGCCGTTGCCGAGCGCGGTGAGTTGTGCCGGGCGTCCGAGTCCCGGAGTGGCGGTGACCCAGCCGGGCTCCAGCCCTTGCATCCACTCCACGAAGTCGGCACGGAGCCGTCCGGCCGCGTCGGTGGGCGGCGGCGCGGGGCGGGTGAGCATCTCCCATCGGGTGATGGCGGCTGTGTACGCCCCCCATCGCCGGTCTGCTCCGGGGCTTCCGGATTCGGATCCGTCCAGAGCGGCAGAACTACTGCTGACAGGGGAGGGCGCCACCCCTTGCCTGGCCGGCGTCCCGGGGTGCCCGTGTCGGTGGTCCGGGGTGTGGGCAGCAGCGACGCCGCCGCACTCGGCAAGGTCATGTCCCCGTTGCCGTGCCGCTGGTTGGGCGAGCCCTTGGTCCCGTGAGATCCGTGGGTTCATGATTTCCGAAGCTCCTTCGGCGGGAACTCGGGGCTGTTGGCGGGGGTCGGGGCGTGTTCGGTCCTTGGGTTCTGCCCGTGGCCGGGGAGATCGTGGAGGAGCTGCCGGGCGAGGGCTGCGTATTTCACGGCTGTGGTCTCGGAGAGGTCGAAGATCGCCGTCAGGTGCAGCGGGTCGGCTCCGGTGGCGAGGGCTTCGCCGAGTACCCGATCCGCGCGGACGCGATCGAGACTGACGCCGTGCACGGTGAGCTGTCGTTTGAGGAAGTACGGGCTGATGGGACCGGTGTCGTTCGCGGTCTGCCGCGAGACCAGGACATGACGGTTGAGAGTGTGGGGCCAGCGTGCCTGGCGCTCGGCGAGCCACGTTCGCAAGGTGGCGCGGGTGAGCGCGCCCATGGGCTGGACGGTCCCGTCGAGAGTGATGCGGTTCCTGGGGAAGTCCACATCCTCCAGCTGCAGGGCCCGGATCGTCTCGCCGCGGGCGGCGTGAACGGCGGCCAGAGCGATGGCGAGGCGGGCTTCTGGTGTTGCGGCGGTCGTCCGAGCGTGGGCGATCTCGTTGTCGGACATGGGCATGACGGGGCCTGGCGGGCGGCGTCCGACGCGGATGCCCCGCATGGGGTTGGTGAAGACGCGTCCGTGCCTCTTGGCGTGGCGGAAGAGGGACCGCAGGGCGGTGACGAGAATCGTGTACTTGCTCCCGCGCAGGCCGGTGATCGCGTGGGTGACTTCGCCGTGGGTGATCTCCCGCAGCTGGGAGTGGGTTTCGGCCCATCGCTCCAGGACCGGGCGGACGGCGCCGAAGTACGAGTGCAGCGTTCCCAGCGCCCGCGGCCGGGTGCGGGCGTCCCCGTCGAGCAGCCACAGCAGCCAGTTCCGCACGTCCCGCTGGAAGCCGTCGGGCAGTTCGCCGACACGGCGCTCGATCCATTCTCGGGCGGCCGGCGTCCGGTCCTCGATCAGCAGGTCCAGCGCGGCCAGGACCTCGGCGGTGCGGCGCATCGGCAGGTTCGTGCCCGTCAGCGTCTCGCGTAGCGTGGTGTGGCTGACGCGCTGCCCGTCTGGCAGTCCGGTCAGGACGCGGCCCAGGGCCTTGTGGACCTGGCGGTGCATGTAGACCGTCCAGCCTCGTTCCTCGCCGAGCCTGATGGCGTACTTCCGGGCGGTGCCCAGCGAGCCTTCCCCCGTGGGCTTGGGGTACTTCAACTTGGCCGGGCGGGGCCGGGGAGGCACAGGGTGACGGCGTCTGAAGGCCCGGCTCCGGCATTTGTTCGAGCAGTAGACGCGCTGCCGTCCCGGGATGGTGTGAGGCGGGACCGGCTCGGTGCAGACGGGGCAGTTCATCGCGGTGGCAGGGACCGGCCGCCACGGGAGCGCGGCACGACTGCCGGGGCAGTCCCGGTCTGTCCTGCGGCCTCGACGGTCGGCGTCTCGGTCGGCGTGGTGCGGGTGACGTTCTCCGGCTCGGGCGTCATGATCTCGGTGATCTCGCAGTCCAACGCCACGCAGATCACTTCGAGATCGGCCAGCTTGATGCTGGCCGGGGTGC
The DNA here is from genome assembly GCF_000240165.1 of Streptantibioticus cattleyicolor NRRL 8057 = DSM 46488. Lineage (NCBI taxonomy): Bacteria > Bacillati > Actinomycetota > Actinomycetes > Kitasatosporales > Streptomycetaceae > Streptantibioticus > Streptantibioticus cattleyicolor. Next base: position 2,918,240 of record NC_017586.1, on the reverse strand, counting down.
TCGACCACAGGCCGGACATCTTTCCGGCGCTGATCACGAGTCCGTGCTCGGCGAGGAGCCGTTGCAGCTCGCTCGCTTTCCAGATCCCTCGGTGGGCCGCGGCCAGTCGCAGATTCCACTTCATCGGGTCAGTCCCTTCCACCGGGTCTCGGCGCGCTGGTGGGCGGCCGTCCAGGCGTCTTCGATGTGGGTGCGGTGCACGTGGATATAGCGCATCGTCGTGGCGATCCAGGTGTGTCCGAGCAGTTCTTGGACCGCGATCAGGTCCATCCCGGACAGGTAGAGCTGGGAGGCGCAGAAGTGCCGCAGGACATGCGGGGTGAGCTTCCCGGCCCAGGCCGGGAGGTGGCGGCCGGTGGCCTCGGCCAGCGCGGTGCGGAACACCTCGGTGCTGGCCCGGCCGGAGACCGAGCGCCGCTCGGAGGGGAACAGCGCCGCTCCGGGGAGAGTGTGGTCAGCACCGAAGTGGCCCCAGACCTCTTCGACGTACCAACGCAGGTTGCGATCCGCGCCGTTGATCAGCGGCACCATCCGCTGGCGGGGACCGGAACGGCGGGAGCCCTTGCCGAAGCGCACGTTCAGCTTTCCGAACCGGCCCAGGTCCCAGCGGACATCGTCCAGATCGAGCATCCGGGCCTCGTTGATCCGCAGGCCCACGTCGGCGGACAGGCGGGCGACAGCGTAATTCCGGGCAGCCGGAGCGAACTTGCGGCAGCTGGCGAGGTCGTCGCGCCACCCGGCAAAGAGCACCTCGATCTCGTCGTGGTTCGGCGGGATCCGCAGCTGCGGCGTGACGGTCGCGCGGGGACGGTTCATCTCGTCGAGCGGGCACTCGACTAGCCGTCCGGTCAGCTGGTGCAGCTCGGCCCGGTGCCGCAGCTCCAGGAAGTCGAAGAACACGCTGATGGCGCCGGCCCGGCCCGCCCGCAGGGAGGGGGTCGCGTCGCGGAGGACCTTGCCGAAGTACACATCGGCGTCCGGAGGTTCCATCTCCCATAGCGGCCTGCCGAACCAGTCCCGCACCTTCTCCAGGTGCCCGACATCGCACTGGATCGTCCCATCGGTCAGACCGGCCGACGCACGGGCCAGAACGAACCCGGCCAGGACGTCGGTCTCGAAGTCCTCCAGCTCCTCCGGACTCGGCACGCCGCGGGCCTGCCGCAGGTCGCGGACAACAGCCAGGGCCACCCTGCACCTCCCCCACTTCAAGACGGGCGAATAGTCCCGCGTGGAGATGCAATCTGTTCAGGAATCCCGAAGGGGCCTCATCTGCCTCAGAGCCACACCAACGAGTGAGGGTCTCCCTGGCCAGAACCCGCAACAGCACAGGGAGAACGGCCACCTCCAGGCGAACATCAGGGTTGTTGCACACCGACGCCTTGGGAGTCGGCAGGAGGAGCCACTCGACCTCGTCGGCCAGGTTCGGGCCGTGGCCCCCGCTCTTCCTCTTGGCGGGATGTTGCGAGCCGCCGTTCTTCGCGATGTTGCTGGTCGGCGTCTTGAGCAGGGTGCTCGGCAGGCCAGGCGGCGAGGAAGGTCCGCTCGCGGCGATGCGGTGCTCCGATATCGGAGGCCCGAAGCACGAGCCACCTTGCGTCGTACCGGAGGTCGGCCAGGGATCCGAGTACGGCACCGAGTGCCCGCAGAGGAGGCTGACCTGGGGTGTCTCCCAGACACCACGGGCAGGATTCCATGTCGCCAGGGGAACCGGCGGGCGAGGTGAGGAGGCCGCGCACATTCTCGATCACCACCAAACAGGGTCGGAGGGCCTCGACCGCACGGGCGACGTGCAGCCACAGCCCGGAACGGGTCTGGGAGTTGAGTCCGGCCCGTCGGCCGGCGACCGAGACGTCTTTGACAGGGGAAGCCCGCCGTCAGGACGCACACCCGGGGGACGGTGGACCAGTCCACGGACGTGATGTCGCCGAGGTTCGGCACCCCGGGCCAGTGCCGGGCCAGGATGCGGGAGGCGTCCGGATTGACCTCTGCGTGCCAGGCCAGCGTGCCGCCGAGCGCGGTCAGCACTCCGAGGTCCAGCCCTCCGTAGCCCCAGAGCGAGCCGATCAGCGGAGGGCGCGCGAGGGTGTTCTGCATGTCACCGACTCGGAGCGCTCCGGTCAGCAGGAGCTGCTGCCGCCGCGCCGGCACCGCACCGGCTGCGGGCGGCCGGTGCGAGATGGGGTGGTGTTCACGGTGCATCCCGATGAGAGGACGAGCGACGGGTTGGGGGTCAGCCATGGCCGCGAGAAGGCGGTCGCGCGACGGCCGGATGGGGCGCAGAGCTGGGCCGGGCCGAGGGGGGTGAGACTGGCCGCGGCGCGCTGCGGGCGAGGGCAGCGTGCACCCGCGCGGGCGGAGGCCCGTTCGACGAAGGAGCCGGAGCGGTCGGCGTTGAAGTGGGGAGGCCGTTCGCGGCCTGCCAGCGCGTACGCACTTCGTCGAGTGGGCCGAGGGCGTGCAGGGCGTGATTGATGAGCTGCCCGGGGGCCAGTGCCTCGTTCTCCGCCAGGGCACGGATGGCACGCGCAGAGGTTGCCGCTGTGCGGGTGACGGAGGAGCGCATCACCAGCTCGCCGAGCCACTCGGCGCTGCCAGGACCCACACCGTCGCAGATCGCGGTGAGCTGGTCGCTGGACACCGTGCCGTCGGCCAGCAGGCCGCGCCGCTGGGCCTCCCAGAGCAGGGTGACCCAATCGATGGGCTCGCCTCGGTGGTGCAGCGCGCCGAGGCAGCGGTAGAGCTGCCCGTGGGCCGGGTCGGCGAAGTCGCCCGGCCGCAGCCAGCCCACCACCTCGTCCATGGCCTTCGGCCGCTCGGCAAGGACGGCAAGAAGGAACCGCTCGTCCTCCGCGGTCCGCCCCGCCCGAGCTTGCGGCGGGGCGATGGGGGCGCTGGCCGGCGGAGTGGCCGGCGCGACCGGGCGCGGTTCGGTTCCCCACCGATGCGCAAGCTCACTGAGCACCCCGGCGAGGACGTCCGCGTAGTGCAGGGCTCCCTCGACTTCGCCCTGCAGGGCGTCGGCGCGAGCCGCCTGGTGAAGACGGATCGCGTGTTCCGTGACGCTGCGATGGATCGCGCCCTCCAGCACCATGCGGCCGTACACGGGAGCATGCGCGGGACGCGGGCAGGACTGGATCAGGGTGTGGGCGTACGCCGCGGTCAGCCCACGGACGTGGAGGCCGGCCTCGTCGACCGCATCGGTCACCCATGACAGCGGTACGGTCTTTTCGTTCAGCGCGGGGTGGCCATCGTTTCGGAGCTTACGCAGCGCGGCGAACAGCGCTTGGTGGACCGGCCGGTAGAAGTGATCCGGTGCGAGCCACTCCAGGTGCGGGAGTTGTCCCGGGTCGAGCAGGACGGAGCCGAGTACCGCCTGCTCGGCCTCCAGCAGGGGGTTCATCGCTGACCCCCTGCGTGGCCGGTAGCGGGAGGTTCGCTCTGCCGGGCATGAAGGTCGGCGACCGCCTGGTCGGCAGCGATCACCGCCTGGGCGAAGCCGTCGAGCATGCTGGTGAACGTGGGGTCGGTGACGAGAATCGAGCCGGCCCCGCTGACCAACCACCACCGGCCGTCACGCAAAACGACCGGCGAGGGTAGGAGCCGCATGTGCGCGCTCACGCCGACAGTCCGAAGTCGTCGCGGTCATGGGTCTTGGCGATGGCCCGTTCGGTGATGGCCTTCGTCGCACGGGCGGAGGCCGGGCCGACCACCTTGGCGGAGGGCTCCTTGTACCAGGGCCGCAGGTCAAGCATGGCAACCCGGATGCCGGTGGCCAGGAGCAGTGCCTTGCCCTTGGGCAGCGCGCGGATCGCGTCGGGCGGCAGGATCCGCTCGGTGCGCATGCTGACCGAGCTGGACTTTCCGCCGTCGCTGGTCGACACCGAAGTGGTCTGGACGTCGTGGTCACCGACCTGCCTGCTGAGTCGGTCGGCGAAGTCGGCGTCGTCGATGCCGCTTCCGACGATCTTGACGGTGGCGGCAGACCAGAGCGCGTCCATTCCGGCCTCGCCCCAGCACCGCTGGCCCTGCCGGTAGGACTGCAGAATCGTCATCGGGATCACGCCCCGGCTGCCCAAGTGGCTGTACAGGTCGGGGAGATCCGAGATCTTGCAGACGTTTGCCGCCTCGTCGAGCACGCACAGGGCGGGCGGGTCGAGCCGTCCGCCGGAGCCCTCGGCGACGACCACGGCGGCGCGCATCACGGCGTCGGCCGCTGCGGCGATGATCGCGCTCGCGCTGCCTCCGCCGTCCTTGCTGAGGAGGTACAGGGTGTCGCGGGACGTGGCGAAGGCGGAGGGCTTGAACTCGGGGAGGTCCTTGCTGGGTGTGACCCAGGCCGCGACGTCGGGGTCGAGCAGGCAGCTCGCGTACTGCCTCGCGGTCTCATAGATGCCGTCGCGGGTCTCGGTCGCACCGGAGACGGTGCCCTGGAGCTGGGCGGCGACCGCGTCGTGGCCGGCATCGGTGAGCAGGTCGACCGGGGTCCGGTCGGCGGGGGAGGCAAGCCAGGCCAGGACGTCGGTGATCGGACGTCGGTGGCTGGCGGCAGCGAGGAACAGCGCGCCGAGCGTGTTGCTCGCGGCGGTGGACCAGAAGTCGGAGCCGTTCGACTCGTCCACGCTGGCGGCGACGAAGTGTCCGGCCAAACGTTTCGCCCCGGCCAGGTCGCGGGCGTCGGCCAGGATGTCCCACCACATCTCGCGCGGGTGGTGGGCGATCTGCTGGGGGTCGAGGGTCCAGATCGTGCCGACCTCGGCGCGAGCGTCCACCGTCGCGGTGAAGGCGTCGTTCGCGGCCTTGTTGCTGGTGAGAAGGACCGGGCCGGGCGCCGCGAGGATCGCGGGGATCGCGAGTCCGGAGGTCTTGCCGCTTCGCGGAGCCATGATCGCGACGATCACGTCCTCCCAGGACGCGCGGACATTGGCCCGCCCCGGGGAGAGGGTGCCGAGCAGGATGCCGCGGTCAGCAGGGGCGACCTTCTGCCGGTCGCTCAGAGAGGGGCGCAGGCTCCTGGCCTTGGCCGTGATCTCCTTGTCCAGCAGCGGGGCGAGGTCGGCCTTCCGGGCGAGGCCGTTCGTCGGGCCACCGCGCAGCCGCATCCACAGCACCACGCCGACGATCGTGAGGAAGACGGACAGCAGGCCGGGGACGATCCGGGAGCCCACCAGCAGGGCGGTGGGGCTCAGGTGCGGCCACAGCACATCGGGGTGAAGCAGCGCGTCCGTCGCGCTGAACGAGGACCAAGGCCCCGCCCCGAAAAGGAAGTTGGTGGCATTGCCGGTCAGCCAGGCCAGCGAACCGAAGGCGAGCGCGATGCCGAGTATGCCGAAGAGGAGGTAGAGGAGCGCGTCCGACCCGGTGGTGGTCGAGGGCGCGCTGGTACGAGGTGCGGGCATGGTGGGTCCTTGGAGTGAGCGCAGGCGGGTGAGGGAGGTGGGGCGCGTGGCGCTCTTCTGCAAGTCATCGAGGAAGCTCCTGTTCGGGGAGGAGTTGGTGGTGGGGGGAGCTATCGGGTGCGGGGGCCGCGCGCCGGCGGGGTGCTGGCCCTCACCGACGCCTCTGCGGAACTGGCCGGGGACGTCCTGCCCTGGGCGGCTGCGTTGGGTGAGGAGATACGGGCGGCCCGCTGCCGGTTCGCTTCGGGATCGCCCTTGGCGCGTGCCGGCGCTTCGTCGACCGCGCCGGAACCGAGGACGTCGTGGAGCAGCTCCCTGGTCCGCAGGACGTTCACCATCTCGTGATGCCTGGGGTCGGTCAGTTCGGCAGGACACGCGGCGATCCCGTCCGCGGCGATCTCCAGCTGCTCCTGGACGTCCTGGAGCATGCCGTGGGCAGCGGCCAGCCGCGTCCAGGTCTCGAACGCGGGGTTGTGGTGCGGGTCGTCGAACGTCAGCCGGACGCGAGTCCAGTCGGCGGCGGCAGCGACGAGTTCGGTCAGCTGCGGCAGAGCCCCGACAAGGGCACCGTTGACATCCTCGATGATTTCGGCAACCTCGTCGGGCGTCGCGGTCTCGGTGAGCCGGGCGATCATCCCCGGGACGGAGTGCGGGTCGGCGGCGGGAGGAGGCAGGTAGCGGGCCTGCAGCGGCTTGTCGGAGCCTGACGTCTCCGTACCGTGGGCGAGCCGGATGTTGTGTTGCATCGCGGCGCCGATGGCCTCGCCGATGCTTGGATAGAACTCGGGCATGGTGTTCCTCGGTCGGTGTGCTGGCGGTTCGGTGCCTGGGGACACGCGGCGGACGTGCTCCCCGCCGCCGGTCTTGTGGCAGAGGAGGGCACCGGCAGGTTCTCGCAAGTGACTGACAGGGCCGGACCGTCGGCGAGTGACGAGAGCCAGTCCCGGATGGCGAAGGGACTGTCGGCGGTGTCGATGAGGAAGCCGACGCGGCTCGTGTCGAGGGCGTCTGCCAGCGGGAGTACGACCGGCAGGTCGGCAGCGGCACTGAACAAAGAGATCACCGGGTCACCGCGTCCGAGGACCGGGGACCTGCGACGGATGTACGGCCGCGACGGCGTCCGCTGCCCCGGCGCCGAGGACCGAGGAGACCTTCGCCTTCGCCGCTGCGGGAGATGTGGCGAGAGCGGCGCGCCGCGGGCCGGAGAACCCCGGAGATTGTGTCCGCGTCTCGGCCTGGTGCTGTGGCGAGCTGCCGACACGGCGCAACTCGACCTCCGAGTCGACGAGTTCGGACTGCGCCGAGCTGACGAACTCAGCGGCGAAGCTGAACCGGTCCGCGAGCCGGTACGCCTCTTCGTCAAGGTCGTTGATCTGTTCGCCTGCCGCCTCCAGCGCTTCCCGGACACGCTCCAGCGCGCCGTGCTCGGGATGAAGGAGGTGGTCGACCGCCCGCCGAAGGTCGGCGCCGTTCTCTGCTGACCTGATCTGGTCGGTGAGCCGCAGAAGTTCCCCTCCGGCGGTGTACGGCCCGAGCGGATTCGTCGGGAGAGTCATCCGGGCGGTGTCGAGGGAGGGGGCGAGGTCGACGCCGTAGCCGGCAGCGCGCAGCATCTCGGCTGCGCGGGTGGCGATGGCGACCCGATCAGCGGCCGGGGTGGTGGTGGGAAGGCGATGACGTCGGCCGTACCAGTCCTCGATCTGCTGGAAGCCGGCGTGCTTGAGAAGCGCGGCAGAAAGGTCGTCGCTGGCACCCTTTGCCAAGACGCTGCCACTGAACTCGGAAGTGATGGTGATGGAGGGAGCAGGCATGGGGACCTCCGGTGGGCGTTGTGGAGGCTGCCGTCCTCACGAGCGAGGGTGGCCACGACGTGCACCTGCCGGGGCTGGTTGCGCAGGGCGATCCACCGGCAGGCGTCCGGGTCGCCGTCCGGGGCGATTCCCGTGGCGTCCACCAGGCGGCGGGCGACCGCAGCCCACTGTGCGTCGGTGAGGTCCGGCTGGTGGGGGTTGGAGCGGACCGAGCAGACCCATACCGGCCGCTCGGGTGCGCGGGCCCCGAGACGCTCGACGGGGGCATCAAGGGCCTGGGCCAGGTAGGGCAGCGAGCCAGGCTCGGCGAGCAGTTCTACCGGGGCTCCGTGGCCGTCGCCCGCGATCAGCCGTGGACTGGTGTGGTTGCCTTGTTCGCCCGGCCCGTACAGGTAGGTGAGCAGGCCGGCGGTGTCGCTGGCGCGTTGCAAATGGGCGATCACGGCGTCTACCTCGAGGGGAGTGGCGAACAGGGGCCCGGGTGATCGGGCCGTCAGGGAGAGAGGATCCGCAAAATCCGCGATTTGGCCCGGCCGGAGATCACTGGTAGACGCCGCCGCTCATCCCGGACGCAAGGCTGGTGCGTGCCCCGCCGAGGCGGGGCACCAGGCCGTCAGAAGTGGGGGTTCTCCGTGGGCCGGGCGGCTTCGGTGGCGGCCTGGAGCAACTCGGTAAGGTCGTCGGGTTCGGAGGAGCGCTGATCGATCCACCACCCGGCGCGGGTGATGGTCCGAGCGGTCTCCTCGATCTCCTCCCACTCCGTCTCGCTGGTGTCGCCTTCGAGGACCAGGGCGGTGTAGGCGGCGGCCAGGAGCTGGTGGCGACAGCGCACACCCCAGGCGATGGCTCGCTCGGTCCCCTCCAGAGGCGGCATTCGGTACTGCTGCGACCAGGCTTCGGATTCGGCCTGCTCTTGGGCTCGCTTAGCCTTGAGCCAGGCGGCCTTATCCTGCTCGTTGCCCTCCTTGGTGGCCCGCCAGCAGTCGGTGCACTCTTGCTTGGCGAGCCACTCGGCGAAGCCCGCGCGACGGTCGGCCGCCCGGTCGGACAGGTCGCGCTCGGCCTGGTGGCCGCAGGAGTGGGTGATATGCCAGACGGTCTTCACGGCCATGGGAACTGCTCCTTACGGGAGTTGGGTCAGCGGTTGCGGGAGAACGCGATGCGTGGGTCGACTGGCCGGGCCGCGGGAGCGGAGGTGGCGGGAGCGGGAACCGGTGCCTTGCCCAGGAGGCCCTCGCGGGCCGGGCTGGCGGCGAGCGCGGCGGCGCTGATGGGGAACTTATGCGTGGCGAAGCTCGGACTCCGCTCGTGGCGCGCGGCCATCGCGGGCGCAGGGACACGGCGCACGGCTACGTCTTGGGCAAGCACGGGATGCATCGCGACCTGGAGATCGGATCGGTGCATGGCCACCGTGGCGTTGGCGACCTTCGCCAGGGCCTGGCTCCGGTCGGTGGTGATGGGCAGCGTGTAGATGTCCAGGTTCGGGTCGTGCCGCCAGCCGTGTTCTTCCAGGATGAGTCGGCCGCCGAGCGCGGAGGAGTGGTCACCGGTGGCCGCGACGATGCCGAGCTGCGGATGCTCGGCGAACGCGACGTCGGGATCTATCCGCGGGGGCTGGTCACGGGCGCGAGCGTCACGGGATGCCAGCGAGGGGTCGAACGCTGCGTCCACGTCGACCTGGTAGCCGGCCCTGCGTAGCATCGCGACGGCCCGGGTGGTGCGGCCCTGTCCGTCACGCTGCTGATCGGCCAGTGCGTACAGCGTCGGCTGATCCGGGACGGGGTGGAAGTCGAACCCTTTCAACATCCAGGCGCTGGCAGCGAGGTTCTTCGGGTTCGCGGCCACGATGCCGTAGACAGGGTGGTGGCCGAACGCGAGATCGGGAAGCGAGTCGTAGTGGGTGGGCATGGGTGATCCGTCCGGTGCGGGCTCGGGAGGAGGGGCGGTCGGGGGCCGGGATGGTTCTGCAGGCGAGGGACATGGAGCACTCCGGGGTTGAAGCGGTCAGCGACCGTGTACGGACCGTGTGCCGGGAGGCGGCAGTGCGGGGCGCACGGCCGAAGCCGCCGGCAGTGGTGCTGGGACCGTGCGCTGGGCGGTCGGCGAGAGCGCGAGAGCAGCACTGACTCGGGGTGAGGCAGAGTTCGGCCGCGGAGGCACGCCGAGCTGATCAAGGCGCGCGTCGATGGCGGTGAGCAGACTCGGGACACGGCCGGCGTGCCGGGCGTGGGGGCCGTCTGGCTCCGAGTCGTAGATCACTTCGTGGACTGCGGGATCGTCGGGATGCCCGCGGGTCACCAACCAGCTCTCGGGATGTCCGGGTGGATGGTCGGTCGGGGGCTCCTGGGGTGGCGAGATGATCAACGAACTACCGTCGGGAAGCTCAGCGTGGACGATGTAGTCGCTGAGGCCGTACTCGACGGTGCACTCCAGGCCGCGCTGCCGAAGGGGGCCGGTGAGGTGTCCGTACCCGTGTTCCCTTGGGATGGGGTCCAAGGATTGATCGGGACGCATGGCGTTTCTCCGTGGCCAGGTGCCCAGCCGTCGGCGATGCGAGCCGCAGGCGGGTAGGGCGGTGGGGATGGTGGGCATTGTGAGGATCCGTCGATCGGCCGGTTTGGTCTCGCCGGAACTCAGTGCTAGAGGCGTCAGCGGGAACGACGCGGGGCTGGCGCATTCGACGGAGGCGGTGCCGGAGGTGAAGCGGGTGTGGCCCCGTGGTTGACGGTGGTTGATCGTGCGAGGGCCACCTGGGCGCGTTCGGTCTGTGAGGACTGGCCTGGATCCGCCCGGTTGGCCAAGTAGTCGCCGGCCCGAGCGAGCGCCGGGCCTTGGAAAGCCAACTTGTCCGCGTAGTGCCAGCCTTCGGAGTTGCGGATCTCCTGTGCCTGGCTCGCGTAGATCTCTCGTGAGCCGGGGAGCGAGGCGTCCATGAGCGCCATGACCTGGTCCCATTCGTGCTGGATCTGGCGTGCTCGTTCCAGGGTGGTGTCGATTCCGCGCAGTCGGCGGAGGTCCTCGCTGATCGGGCCTTCGACGTAGTCGGCACCGCTGGCGGCAGCGCGGACGCCGGCAAGCACCTCTGGGCCGTGGGCGAGGAAGACCTCGACGTGTTTCCATGCCTCGGCGTCGCGCGTCACCTTGCCGTCGGCGTAGCCCTTCTGATCGATGGGCCAGCCGGTGTCGTCGCAGAAGGAGTCCGAGACGGCGTCCCAGGCATCGGATGCCTGCTGGATGCCGGCGGCGGCAGAGGCCAGCGCTGGGAGGTGCTGCCGCCACGCCATGGGCTCGTTGGTCGCCGATGGCTGGCTTCCATGGGAAGAGGGAGAAGTGGGCACGGTTGGTCCTCGTTTCTATGCCGGTGCTCACCGCGAACGCGGCAGCGAACGGACGGCGGGCGGTGGAAAGTGGGCAGGAGATTCGCTCTGCTGGACAGCGGAAGGGCCCCGGACTCCCGAGTCCTCCGTGATCGCCTCGTGGAACACCTCGGCGAACCTCTCTGGGCGGGCGGCGGCCAGACGGTCGTTCCAGCCGACGCCTGGTGCGACGGTGCCCGGACTCGCTGCCGGGGCAGAGGCGCCGCCGTGGACTCGGCAGCCCTGACCCGGTACGGTTGACGACATTGCCCAACGTCATTGCAGGGCAGGTAAGTTACGCTAGGCGGACATGCGGGCGTCGGTGTCGAACAGCTCGCGCTCGGCCGGGTGCAGGATGTGCTGCGTGATGAAGCTCCGGCCCGCAACCTTCCACAGGCCCCTGCCCTTGGTCAGGGCGGATACGGCCTCGGTCTCGACGCCGGTCAGGCCGAGCAGCGAGGCCGCGGCAGCGAGCTGGTCGGGTTCCTGGCGGTAGATGATGCGGGTGGAGCAGTCTGCCAGGAGTCCCTCGGCCAGCACCCGGCCGCGCGAGCCGGCATCACCTGCGCTGAGCAGGTCGCTGAGGCGGTGGATGACCATCAGGTTCGCGATGCCGAGTCCGCGAGAGAGCTTCCACTGCGACTGCATGCGTTCCAGCAGGCCGACGTGGCGCATCACCCGCCATGCCTCGTCGTAGATCACCCAGCGTCGGCCGCCGTCCGGGTCGGCGAGCGCGCTCTCCATCCAAGCTGAAGCGCAGGTCATGGCCAAGACCAGGGCGGTGTCGTCGCCGGATCCGCCGAGGCGCGAGAGGTCGATGGACAGCATCGGGGTGGTGGGGTCGAAGGCCACCGTCGAGGGAGCGTCGAACATGCCGCTCAGGTCGCCGTGCACGAGACGGCGAAGGGCGTGTGCGAGGTCCTGGGCGGCCAGTCCCATGTGTCCGGCCTGATCGCCGAGGGCCCGGTGGAGGCGCTCGGGCGAGCCGAGGGCGTGCGCGATGTCGCCGAGCAGCGGCACCGTGCCGTTGGCGTTGGCCTCGGCGACGACCAGGTCGAGGGCGAGGTCCAGAGCAGTGTGCTCCATCGGCAGGAGATCGCGCTTCAGCACGGTGCGGGCCAGGCCCGCCAGGAGCAGGAGGCGTCGCTTGCGCACCTCGGTGGACCAGTCGCCCTCGCTCACCGAGGCGGGCCGGGCGGGAGCGTCCAGGGGGTTCAACCTGCCCGGGAGCCCCGGCCCGAGCGCGATGCTGTAGCCGCCGAGGGCCTGCGCGACGGCCGTCCACTCTCCCTTGGGGTCGCAGGGGACGTAGACCCGGTACCCGTGGGCGATGGCGCGGGTGGCTATCGACTTGGCCAGCGCACTCTTGCCCATGCCGATGATCCCGGCCAAGACGGCGTTCGGATTGGTGAAGCCCTCGATCCGCCCGTTGCTGTACAGCGAGAAGGGGTCGTAGCAGAACGCCGCTTCCGCATGGACGTCCCTGCCGATGAAGATCCCTTCGGCTCCCAGGCCGCCCTCCGCGAGAAACGGGTAGGCGCCGCTGACGGTGGCTGTGGTCATGCGATGGGCGGGCAGGCTGAGCTTGCCGCCCCGAGCTGAGGAGGAGTCGGGGCGTCCGGACGGCGGGTAGGTGGGTCGCAGTTCCGGGTCGAGGGTGTTGTCGGCGCGGTGCTTCGGCGGTGCGCCGACGAGGCGGGCTTGGCGGCGAGCCTCTGCGAAACCGGCACGTGCGGCTCGCTGCTCGGCGCGTGATGCCTTGCGGGGGACGAACAGGTGGGAGGCGGTGGCGCGAGTGCGGGGCATGAACGTTTCTCCAGATGGAAGGCAGGTCAGCGGCGGACGAGGCCGGTGAACGGCGCGTGCAGGTCGGCCGGGGTAGTGCGTCGGCGTACCAGGTGCGCGGTGCGTTGATGGCGCTGGCAGATGGTCAGCTCCGGTGCCCCTTCGGGCAGGCCGGCCTGGCACGCCTCGCGCTCAGGCACCTCGCCGGAGTCCGGCCGGGGTGCCGCGTGGTACGCGGTGTGGACGTGGTCGGCGGCCTGCCAGATTCGAGTGCGGGCAGCGCGAAGCTGGTCTCCCTCGGCCGGGACGAGCTGGCCGGTGCGGAGGGCATGGGCATCGAGCAGACCGTGCAGCGAGACCAGGTGGGCGTGCAGGGCGTCCAGCTCGGCGCGGGTGGTGACGAGAGGACCACCCGGAAGGTTGAGCGCGCGGTGGAAGTCGAGCGCTGCGGTGGCGAAGGGCACGAAGTCCTGCGCGGTCGGACTGGCGGTGCGGGACATGGGAGGTGCTCTTTCGGAGGGAAGGAAGGCCGGCATCAGGCGGCGAGAGCGAGCGGCATGGCGGCGGCGGTGAACGCTTCAGCCTGCTGCCAGGTGAGAGGCCGCAGATCGAGCTGGGCGCCGACGGCCGCGGTCTCCACGACCGCGCAGGCGGAACGGAGTTCCTCCTCCGAGTCGGCCGAGACGGTCAGCAGGCCGGTCAGGGCAACATCCGCGTGGCCCGCGATGAGCTGGCGCTCACGGGACTTGATGTCCTGGTACTCGATCGAGTCCGCCTCGGAGTCGACCTGGCCACGCCGGGCTCGCTCGGCGGCGTCGGCGATCACGCTGGCCTTCTTGCGCCGGACGTCACGCAGCGCGGCGTCCAGCCCCTTGGGCTCGTACGACAGCGACAGGGTGCGCCGGACCCCGGCGGTGAACAGCAGCTGATGCAAGAAGCCCGCCGACGTCTCAGCCCGCGGCCAGTTCTCCACCCAGTACGTGGAGTGGAAGGCCGAGTCGGTCGCGATGTGGTCCGACTTCTCGACGACCACGACGGGGCCGGCAGCGGCGGGCTCAGCCTCGGGGCGTCCTGCGGTGGACCAACGGTCCAGCGCCGCAAGAGCCTTGGGATCGTACGCCGTTCGCACGACGGCCGCGATCTCGCAGGCCGTGAGCCAGCCGGTCGGGTTGAGCCCAGCGGTGCGCGCGGCCTGGTCGAAGGTCGAGGTCAGCTGCGCCAGGACGCTGAAGGCCCCGGTGAGACCGCCTCCGGCCTGGTTGATCAGACGTCGTGCGGCCTTGGCGTCCAGCGACACCGCGACGTACGCCTCGTGCGGCGCGGCGGCCGGGCCCGCGCTCTGGATCAGCTCGCTGTAGATCGCGCCGGCCACGGGAGCGTCGGACTGGCCGTGCTCCTCCCAGTACCGGCGCAGCGCGTCGCCGGAGTCCGGGACCGTGCGCTCGATCACCTGGATACGGGCGACCTGGCCGGTTCGGGCGAGAGCGGCCAGCGCGCGTCCCCAGCCGTTGACGTTGGCGTTCTGGGTGCCCGGGTCGAGCAGTGCGTAGGCGCGGGAGGAGACCTTGACGACGGCGGTCAGGGTGCCGGTGTGGGGGTTGTGGACCGCGCCGTATCGGCGGTCGGGGGCGGTGACCACACGCAGGCTGGCCGCGGTACCGGGCAGGTGGAGGAGTCCTTCGCGGATCGGCCGGCGGGAGGGCCGGGCGAGCCAGATCAGCTGGCCCCGCATCCGGCGCAGGACGTACCGGGTGACGATCGGAGCCCAGTCGGCCAGGGCGCGGCCTCGGTACCGGACGAACGTCAGGAGGGCGATGACGGCCCAGAGGGGGATGAGTTCGAGGGCGCCGACCACGCCGCGCGTGAGGATCACAGCGAGCAGGAGAAGGCCGGTGAGACTGACGACGATCAGTTGCGGTGCGGTCAGGCCGAGCAGGATGCCGCGCCTGCTGCGGTGGGGAAACTTGACGGTGGCCGGGGTGGCTTGGGCCTGGTGCTTGTCAGACATGGTGGTTCCAGACGGTGGGAGCGGGCGAAGGGCGAGGCGTGCGGCGCTCTTCTGCTGGCCATGGCGGGACTCCGTTTCTGGTGGGGGCATGGGGGGCGGGCTGCGCAGGCAGCCCGCCCCCCGGGTGGGGTTGGTCAGGACCCCGAAGGCGGCTGGTTGGGGTAGACCCAGCTCGTCGGCGTCGCGGAACCGGTTGCCGACGGACCGGTAGTAGGCGGAGGCGAGGCTCCGGGTGCCGGGTCGGCAGGCGGGGCGGCACCAGCGCGAGTCATGCTGTCCCCGGGCGCCGACGCGCCGGCGAACTGACCACCCGGGGCGCCTCCTTCCGAGCCCCCCGTGTCGCCCTCGCTGGGCCGGGTGATGAGCGGCGGGATGCCGGGGCGCTGGATCAGGGCTCGTCCCTTGTCGCCGGAGGCGTTCGCATCTTCGCCGTACCGGAACCGTGTCCGGGGCTGGGGCGGTCCGGCGTCGATGCCCTCCTTGCTGAGGCTGCCGGACGGGTTGATCCCGGAGGCGACACCGTCACTGCCTGCGCCGGGGACCTTGCTCGGCCCCTGCGGTGCAGGGGTGCCGGTGCTGGCCTGCATCGCCAGGCTGCCTGCGGTCTTGGCAGCTCCCGCGGCGACTGCCATCCCGGCGACGCCGGTACGGTGCAGGTCGTCGTGGCCGCCACCGTCGCTCGCCCAGTGAACGAACTTGTACGTCGCGTACGGGCAGAGCAGCACCAAGACCATCACGACGATGCCGGCCATCGCGTCGGACAACGCTGCCATGCCGTCGTGGGCGTCGGACTTGCCCATCGCGGAGACACCGATCAGGAAGACCACGGTCATCAGGAGTTTCGAGACGACCAGGGTGGCGGTGGCCTCGATCCAGCCGCGCCGCCATCGCTTGGCGACCTCCCAGCCGCCGCCGGACCCGGCGAAGACGGCGAGGGCGACCATGATCAGCACGCCGACCTTGCGGGCTACCATCACGCCCCAGTACAAGAAGGCGCCGATCGCGCAGCCTAGGGCGACCAGGGCTGGGACACCCCAGCCCAAGCCGTACATCGCCCCCAGTTCGTTGACCTTCACCACGCGCCGGATCGCGTCGTCGACAGAACTGTTGGCTGCCTTGAACAGGCCGTCGGACAAGGCGTCGACCACGGTGATGGCGACGGTGGTGAAGGCAACGGCGCAGAAGCTGAAGAGGACGCCGGTCATGGTGCCGATGGCGGCTCGGGCCAGAGCGCGTTCGTCCCTTCGCCAGGCCGCGAACATCAACTGGATGCAGAACGTGCCGACGGTCAGGGCGAGCCCGATGGGTAGCAGCAGCTCGTAGTTGTCCCGGAACCATCGGGCGTTGAGGTCGATGGCCGTGGTCTCGTTGACGGCCTTGGCGGCGAGGTTCGCCGCGCTGGCGGCCAGTTCTCCCGCCGACTTCGCGATCCATGCTCCGATGCCGTCGGTGACGGTTCCGGCAGGGTTGGTGGCGAAGTCAACGGCGCCGCACACCTTGTCCATCAGGGGCCAGTCGCAGACTCCCATGGTGGTACCTCCTTCCTGGGGTGGGGGTCAGGGCGCGACGGACGGCATGACGCCGGCCAGGGCGCAGGGCTGGTTGGGTCGGCACTGGACCGCGAGGGTGATGACGCGGTCCTCCGCGCCTCCGGCGGGAGAGCCCTTCCATGCGATCGACTGCTTGCCGGAGACCGTGACGGCGTAGACGTATGCCTCCGTGATCGCTCCGGGGGCTGCCTGAAGTGCCTGGGTGAAGGAGTCCGGGAAGTGGCCCTCGTTCACCTTGGCGGTGGCGAACTGGTCGTTGGCGGCCATTTCCTTCCACAGCACAGGGGAAGGGACGATCGCGTCGACCGAAGCCGGGTCGGCGTACTTGGTCTCGGTGGTCAGCCACCGGTGCAGTGCGGCCAGCAACTGCACCTGGGAGTAGGAGCGGGTGTCGTAGGACCACAGGGCCGCTGCGGCGGCCTTCCCGAAAACGATCGGATCGTGGGTGTCCGGCGGAACCGGGAGGGCGTTGTGGCGTGCACCAGGTGTGGGCGGCCCGGACGACGAAGGGGTAGGAGAGGCGGCGGTGACGGCCGAACTCGTACCCGCCGCAGAAGCCTTGGAGGGGCTCCTGCCATCGCGGGTGATGTAGGCGGCCAGGCCGGCGAGGGCGACAAGCACCACCAGGACGGCGGTGCCGAGCAGCGCCCGGCGGCGCACGCGAGATGCGCCGCCGGGGTTCGAGGAGCGGGGAGCCATCAGTGGACCTGGCTCCCCAGCGTGCTGAAGAACGCCACCACGCCGTTCGCGGCACCCAGCAGGAGGGCCGCACCAGCGCTGACCAGCACGCCCTTCTTGCCGTTCGCCTCGGCCTGGTGGCCGCCGGAGTGGTGGCCCCAGGCCCACACGCCCGCGCTGACGGCGAGCGCGCCGACCACGGCGATGATGCCGAAGAGGTTGACGGAGCCCATGACCTCCTTGAGGACGGCGAGGCCCGGCAGCCCGCCCTCGTTTGGCTTGATCCCGGGGTCGTAGGCGAGCTGGACGACCTTGTCGGCGAGGTACATTACGAACTCCAGTTCGATCTAGTGCACGCCAAAGCCCGATCTGGCGGAGCGGCGGTGCGAGGGAGGAAGGGAGGGAGAAACCGCCGGTCAGACGACTCGGCGGGCCGCGAGAATCCGCGATTTCCAGGACGCCAGGGTCGCGATGCGGACCACGTCACCGGTGTGCGGGGCGTTGATGATCAAGCCCTGGCCGAGGAACATGCCTACGTGCTCAGGGACTTCCGCAGTTCCTTCGGTGAAGACAAGGTCGCCTGGCTGGAGAGCGTCGACCGATACGGCCTTGCCCTCCTTGACCTGCGTATACGTCGTCCGTGTCAGGGTGACCCCGGCAGCCTTGTACGACTGCTGCATCAACGAGGAGCAGTCACACCGGCCCATGGGGTCGGACCCGTGGGAATCGGTGCAGCTCCCGCCCCACTGATACGGCGTATCGAGCTGGCCGAGCGCCCAGCGGATCGCCGTCTGGACCTTCGGCGGAGCGGTTGCCGGGATCTTGTAACCCGTCGGCACCGCCCCAGGCGGGATGGTTCCGAAATTGGTTCCGTCCCCGCCACTCGTGCAGCCTCCTGTGGTGCTTGGCGGAGGACTGCCCGTGCTCCCCGAGCCGGACGGCGAAGGGCTCGACTCCGCGCCGCCGGCCTTCGACAGCAACGGTGCGATCGCCTTCTGCAAGGCGGTGGCCAGGGGCTCCCACTTCGCATAAGCGTCGGGGAAGCCCGACGCCTGCACTGCCTGGGCTGCCTGGGTGACGGACAGGGACTGCCAGCCCGAGACCTTCTCCAGCGCCTCGTAGAACTTCGTCGAGGCGTGCACCGGGTCGAGGACCTCGTTCGCGGTGCCCCAGCCCTGCGATGGCCGCTGCTGGAAAAAACCCAGCGAATCACGGTCGCCGTAGGTCAGGTTCCGCAGACCGCTCTCCTGCAGTGCGGTAGCCAGAGCGATGACCTGCCCGCGGGCCGGGATGTTCATCGCGACGCCGGTGGCCTGGATGGTCTTGGCGTTGGGTACCTGCTCGGCCGGATCGTCCAGCCCCGGCACGGATACCGTCCCCTTGCCGCCGCCGTTCAGGATCGCCTTGACCTGAGCCGCGACGGCTGAGGTATCCACAGCCTGTGGACCGTCGGTCGAGCAGGCAGCCGAGGCAGTCCCGGCACCGATGGCGAGGATCGGAACGGCCAACAGCAGCGGACCGGTTGCGAAGAGACCGACGACGGCTCCCGTGGTCTTCTTCATCGCTGCCGCCGTTCACCGAGGAGGCGGTGCCAGCCAGTTAGGGGGGATGGGTCGGGGCGTGGGTGTATCAGGGCATGCTGCATCGCAGCGGCTCCTCGTGGTTCGTAGGAGGCGCGGTGCCGACTTCTCGTGCAAAGCCGTCGGCACCGCGCCGATGTGAATCCGCCTCTCAGGACGGGCCCGGATCAGAGGAGTTGGTAGCTCCTGAGCGCCGGTCTCGGGTCACGCGCGGCAGCCAGCCGCGCTCGTAATCTCAGGCGATACACCGGGTCTCCTCACGGCTTGGGGAATGAGAGGTCAATAAGCCTGCCGCGCTGCTCTCTTGGACGAGACAACACGGATAAGCACAGGTCAGCGGGGGCGGAGCGAGGCTCTGTCCCGGTGACATGGCGAGACAGTAGACCGGGATTCCGGCCGCACCAAACGGCTCCGGGACCGACCGCAGAGCACGGCTCGGATCGTTAGGTACGGCCGGAAAACGCGGCTAACCTCCGGCGCAACCCCGCTCGGAACGACCGCTGCTGAGCACCGTCAGGAGCGGGTCCAGTTCCGCCATGCCCTGAAAGAGGCCCCGCACATGAGCTACACCCTGCACCGAGGCGACGCCCTTACCGTGCTGAAGTCCCTCCCGGACGAGAGCGTCAACGCCGTCATCACCGACCCGCCGTACAACTCCGGCGGACGTACCAGCGCGGACCGCACCGGTCGCACCGCGCGAGCCAAGTACGTCACCAGCAACAGCGCGCACGACCTGCAGAACTTCCCCGGGGAGAACCGAGATCAGCGCAGCTACCGCAGCTGGCTGACCGCCCTGCTCACTGAGGCGTACCGGGCCTCCACCGAGCACTCGGTCGCCATCGTCTTTTCGGACTGGCGTCAGGAGCCGACCACGTCCGATGCCCTGCAGATGGCGGGCTGGACCTGGAGCGGCACGATCCCGTGGATCAAGCCCGCCAGCCGGCCTCGCAAGGGCGGGTTCAAGCAGTCGGCGGAGTTCATCATCTGGGGCGTCAAGGGCAGCCTGGCGAAGGACCGGGACCTGTACCTGCCCGGCCACTTCATCGCCTCCCAGCCGCGCAAGGACCGGGTGCACATCACCCAGAAGCCGGTCGAGATCATGCAGCAGCTCGTGCAGATCTGCCCCGAAGGCGGAGTCGTACTGGACCCGTTCACGGGCAGCGGCTCAACGGGGATCGCGGCCCTCCGCGAGGGACGTCGGTTCGTGGGCGTCGAGCTGTCCTCGCACTATGCCGACGTGGCAGAACAGCGACTCCGCGCGGAGCTGACGAAGGACGACTTCGTCCTCGCCGGGCCGGAGGAGTGAGCATGAGAGCGAGCCCGGGGCCCACGGACCGCAGACGCCAAAGGGTGGCTGGAGCATCGAGTAACCGATGCGTCAGCCGCCCTTCTGCTTGCGTCAGGCCGCTTCGAACGCCCGCCGGATCAGCGGTGCTGCCCTCTCCAGGTCGGCCGCCGACGCGAGGCGTACCTCCAGGTCACCGGTTCCGAGGTGTCCGATGCCGCGCATGTCCCGGGTGAAGCCCTCCTCCAGTGCGACGGTGCCCGGGTCGAGTCTGAGGTAGACGAGGATCGCCTCGTGCTTCGGACGGAAGATCACGGAGGCGACGTTCACCAGCCGCCTGTAGGCGATGTAGTGCCGGAGAGGGGCCACCTCGACCTCGCCCCACGCCGTGAGCGCGTCGTCCAACTCCGCGTACAGGTCGCGCAGGCACTCCGGGACGAGACCAGGGCCCGCCAGCGCGGAAGCCGCCGGGGCCGCCGGCACGCTGGTGGTCGCCGTGTCCCGCTCCCTGGTTCGCCGAAATGAAGCAGCGGTCGCCGAACCGGGCGAGGAGTCCACGAGCAGCAGGCTCAGCAGGTCACCCTCGAAGACGCGGTAGCGCACCAGGTCGATCCGCTCGGGCAGCCGCTGCACGGCTACGCGGTCGTGGTGGGAGAAGCTGGCCGCGATGCAGACCATCCGCGGGCGACGCCAGTCGATGGTCTCGGCGGCCTCCGCGCCGAGCACCTTCCGGACGAGCGCCTCGACCTCGTGCCGCGCGGAGTCCAGCCAGGAGAGGTAGGAGACGGCCTGCGACAGCACCCCGCTGTCGGAGCCCTTCTTGTACTCGATCACCACCGGGCTGCCGTTCTCGTCCAGCCCGAGGGTGTCGATCCGGCCCCGGTGCCACGGACCGGTCGGGTACTCCGACGCCAGGAACCGGATGCCGAGCATCGCCTCCAGGCTGGCCTCGACCCGCCGCTGCAGTTCCACCTCCAGCGCCACCGTCGAACCGGGCAGCTCGACGTCCCGCCCCTCCGCGTCTCGCCGGAACATCATCAGCTCGGCCACCAGCGTCCCCTCCCGTGATCTCTGCAAGAGGACCAATCGACGGAAGGCTCCGGGTATTCCGCATCCGTCCAGCCGAAACGGCTGTTTCCCCAGCTCCCTGGGGCTGCCACTCCCGCACGCTAGGGTTTGTTGCCGACGACATGACCGAGGGCCAGGGCCGGCGGAAGGGGCGACGGGTTTCGGTGGACAACCGGTGGACAGGCGTGCGTGACCCCCCGTCAGAGGCCGATCGCTGCCCTTGGGTCGACGGGTGAAATGCGACCATCTTCGATGGGGCCATAGGTAGCGGCGGGACTGTCCGGTCCTGACAGATCTCATGTCCAAGACGACCAGGCCGATGCTGCGCGGGTGGAATTCCTTGGAGAACTCGATGAGGTTCTCCGGCGAGCGGCCGAGGCGTGTCCGCGCGCCCGGCGTTGGCGTCATCGGGCTCGGCATGGACAGATCGATGCGGTGTTGACGTGGCCGGTCTCCTGGTGGGCGTGCAAGGTGGTGGAGCTGTCGGGCCATGGCTGCCCAACGGGACGGGAGTCTTCGCAGTCGTAGGGCGGTTGGCCGAGCTTGGGGCGTCGGCGCTCGTAGCGGTTACAGACAGCCCAGACGCCGATGCACGCGACGATCAGGGCCGGGGCAGCGAGGGCCGCAGGATCGGAGTCGTGTCATCGCCCGCTGTGGGAGGAGTCCCGGCAGAACACCAAGATGTTCATCGGTGGCCCCAGTTGTCGCCAGAAAACCGAGCGTGTCCGGCTGGCAGTGAGCGTGTCCCGTGCTGAGCGGGCTATCGCCGAGATCGACCAAGTCGCCGCCGTCGGTGTGGCCCGGAAGGACGAGATCTGATGGGGCGGATCAGCGACAGCGGCCGCGCGCGACAAGTGTCACGGCCGTGACCGCGGTGGTTTTGACGGCCAGGACCGCGCGTCGGTGGGGCGAAGCGGGTGCCACGTCCCTTCGCGAGGCCGCATGGATCCTCCAAGCCGCCGATGAGGCCGCCGATCACTCGCTCACCGGTCCTGTGGACCCCACCCGGGGCCCCGCGGGGCCCTCTCTTCGACGGCGTTACTCCGGGGGGTGCGTCGCAGCCGTACGAAGTGTCATGAGCTCTTCCCTGGCTTGTCGGATCTGGTCGTCCAGGTCTATGGCTGCGGGCGGTGGACAGCAGCCGTGCCCGGCCGAGGCCTTGCCGTGCCGCCCTTGGCGCATGGGCCGTATGCAGCACCAGTAGGTCAGGCCGGCTGCGGCGAGGGTGGCTGCGATCGGGAGCAGCCAGGTGGTCACCGGTTGGCCTGGTGGTGCTTGTCGAGGGGGACGCTGGTCGGCTCTGCGGCTTCGGAGGTCTGGGAGCCTCGGATGGCGGCTATCTCGTTGCGGAGCCGGGCGAGTTCCTGTTCCTGGGCGGTGGTGTTGCTCTGCGCGGGCTGCTGCTTGTTGCCGCGCATCATGAACCACATCATGGCGCCCATGCCGAGCGGGCACATCAGGGCGGGAAGGATGTAGAGCAGTTGTTGCATGGTCGTCTTCCTATGGGGTGGTGAGGGTGCGGCGGAGTTTGCGCTCGGACAGGCGGCCGTACGCGAACGGCTTGCCGTCAAGGAGGACGCCGGGGGCGAACAGCACCCCGGCTTCGAGGGCGAGCCGGCGGCCTTCGTCGGTGGCGAGGCCGATCTCGGTGATGTGCAGGGGGTGGTCGGCGCCGACCCGGGCGAGGACAGTTTTGGCGTGGTCGCACATGGCGCAGTCGGCCTGGGTGAGCAGGGTGACCTGCACGACGGCGGGGGTGGTGGTGACGGGCGCGTCGGGCATGGCTACTTCGCCTCCCCTGCCTTGAGGTCGGCCAGCAGCTTGTCGGGGGCGACGTACATCGTGTACTTCGGCGCGCCGCCGTAGTCGGCCCGCCACTTGATCTTCCCGTCGGGGCCGACGAGGACGAAGGTGTGGCCGTCGCGGGAGGTGCCCATCATCCCGTAGGAGTTGGCGTCGTACTGCTTGGAGACGGCCAGGTCCGGGTCGGACAGCACGGGGGTGGACAGCTTCATGTCCTTGGTCTTGCGGGTGATCAGGTCGGCGGGGTCGGAGGTGACGGAGAGGATCTGGTCGACGCCGGCTGCCTTGACCTTGGCGGCGTCCTTTTCCAGGTCGGTCATCTGGTCCCAGCAGGGCTGGCAGGTCAGGCCCTCCTGGAAGTACAGCAGCACGGTCTTGCCGTGGTAGCCGGCCAGGCTGATCTTCTTGCCGGTGCTGGCGGCCAGGGCGAAGCCGGGGGCGGTGGCGCCGATGCCGGGAGTGCCGGCCTGGTAAGTGGCCTTCCCCGAACCGGCGGACGAGGAGGAGCTGCTGAAGACGGCGTAGAGCCCGCCGGTGACCGCGGCGGCCGCGGCGATGGCGGCGGTCCACCGCAGGGTGCGGCGGCGCCGTTCGGTGCCCTGGGCCTCGCCCTGGGCGGCGGCGTTCTTGGCCGCGCGGGAGGAGGTCGCGGTGGCCTTGGCGGCCGGGCGGGTCTTAGTCATCGGTCGTGGTCCCGGTGGTCTGGAGGGTCGGGGCGGGTGCCTCGCAGCAGGAGGCGGACTCCGGCACCGCAGCGGCGCCGAGGCTTTCTGGGGCCGGGAGGGGATCCGGCCGGGTGTGATGGCGCACGGCCTGGCGCACCAGGTACGCAACGGCGGCTGTCAGGATCAGAGCGAAGGCCCAGCCGGGCAGCCAGGACAGCCAGCCGGTCGTCACGCTGGCCCAGTGCTGCAGATCGGCGGCGAGCCGCAACCGCCAGCCGCCGGTGCCCATGTCCGGGCCGGTGAAGGCGATCACGACGGTGAGCGACCCCATGCCGATCAGCAGCAGCCCGGATGCGAGCATCCCCACCGGTATCCGGCGGTGCAGCGGTCCGAGGGCGAGGGTGACCTGGCGGCCGTGCAGCAGGCGGGAGGCGCCCCAGTCGCGGCGGTCCCACAGCAGGGCGATCACCGCCAGCGGGGCTACCATCCCGGCCACGTAGGTTGCCGACACCGCGAGCGCGGCGGGGAAGGAGGCGGTGGCGCCTGACAGTACGGCGACCCCAGCCAGCACCGGTGCGCAGCAGGAGCTGGCGGCGCCGGAGAAGACGCCGAGGCCGTATATGGGGCCGATGCCTGCGGCTCCGCCGGGGGTGCGGCCCGCGGGCATCGGCAGCTTGGGCTGCCAGCCGGCCAGCACGGCGATGCCGCCTGCGGCCATGGCCAGCCCGCCGAGGGAGAAGACCGCGAAGTGGTGGCCGGAGACCAGGGCAGTGATTGCGGTGGCGCCCAGACCGATCGGCACGATGACGGTTGCGACCCCGGCGGCGAAGACCAGGGTGGCGGCGAGGATGCCGCGTCGCTTGCGGAAGCCGGTGGCCAGGTAGGCGGGCAGCATCACCGAGACGCAGCACGGTGCGAGCAGCGCGACGATGCCGCCGAGGAACGACGCGAGCAGCGTCGTTCCGAACAAGAGCCCTTGCATGCCGTCCCCAGTCATCCGGTGGGAGGTCCCTTCCCCACCAGACTATACGAACCTCCTAAGGTAAATAGGAAGAAGGGAGTGCGGGTGCCAGTGCCGGCGCGTACGGTTCCCCCCCGGGAGCCGATGCTGGGGCTGCGGGAGCTGCTGCACTGCTGGTTGTGGCCCTTGCGCAGGTCTGCGCCGGCTCGGTGTCCGTACCGGCGGGGCGCTGGTCAGCGTCGGTGTGGAGGCTGTCGGCAAGAGTGAGCGGCGCGGGCGTTCTGGCGGCCAGGGGAGTCGGCGGCCTCGGCTGGTTCAGGTGTGCGGGGTGCGGGCGGCGCGCTCAAGGGCCTGGCGGAGCGGGCCGGGTTCGGGCAGGCCGGCCAGCCCGGAGGCGGTGGGGTAGAGGCGGCAGGACAGTCCGGCGGGGCGGCCGGGTTCGGCGAACGGGTCGCGGCCGTCGATGCGGATGGTGGGCGAGCCGGTGAAGCCGAGGCCCTCGGCCTGCCGCTGGCTGGTGACCGTCACCGTCCGGATGGGCGTGCCGGGCAGCCCGGCCTCGTCCAGGACGTGGCGCAGCAGCGCCGCGGCCGTTTCCTGGCTGGGGCAGTCGTTGACGACCAGCAACTCGATGTCCACGGCTCGGTCCTTTCCTCAGGCTGGTCAGCGCATGGTGGACGCGGCCACGGATCCCGGGGGGCAGTAGTGCAGGTGTCCGGTGGCGATGGCGGGGGCGGCCAGGCCGATCAGGGGCAGGGCGAGCAGTACGGCCACGGTGGTCGAGGTGAGCGCGGTGCGGGCGCGGCCCAGTGGTCGGTGTGGGGCGATGAGGCGCCGCACGCGCAGCGCGGCGGTGGTTCCTCCGGCCCCGAGGGCGGCAGCGGGGGTGCGGGCGCCGGCCAGGTTCAGCAGTGCCTCGGCCAGGGTCAGCCGCTCGGAGGTGCGGGCGGCGACATCGTCGGCGAGCAGTTCCACCAGCCGCATTGTCTCGGTGTGGGCCTGGGTGAACAGCCGGATGCGGGGGAACGCGCGGGCCAGGCCGCCGGACCAGGCGAGCACCAGGTCGTGGCGCTGGTCGAGGTGGGCGCGCTCGTGGGCGAGGGTGGCGGCGAGCTGGTCGTCGTCGAGCAGGCGCAGCGCGCCGGTGGTGACCACGATCCGGCGGCGCCATCCGGGCAGGCAGTACACGGCGGGCTCGTCATGGTCGACCACGACCGCACCCAGGCGGGGGGAGGGCGTGCCGACCAGGGCGAGGGTGTCGCGGTGACGGCCGCGGGAGCGTACGGCAGTGGTGAGTGAGGCAGCCACGCACCAGACGGCGCGGGCGAGTACCGCCAGGCCGGCCGTCGCCCCGACGGCGGCGGCGGCGGCCCCGCCCGGGGTGGCGTACTGGCTGCGCAGCGCCATGATGCACGCCTTCAGCAGGTCGGCCAGGTCGGCGCTGACCCGCATGGTCGGCACGACGAGGGCGAAGCCGGCCAGCGCCACGGAGACCACGATAGTGGCGGCCAGCGACTGCCAGGCGATGATCCCCAGCTTCGGCGCCCGCTCGGTCCAGTCGCCCCGGGCCAGCAGCCGCGGCCCGGCCAGCGCCAGCACGGCGGCGTAGGCGAGCAGGATCAGTGCCGCGCTCACCGGGCCGGCTCCTGCGGCTCGGCGGACTGGCCGGACTTGGCGGCGCCGAGCATGCGGCGCAGCGTGGCGGTCTCCTCCGGGTCCATGCCCTCGAAGAACCTCACCAGCGCCGCCGTGCGGTCCTCGGCGGCGGCCAGCGCCTCGTCCATCAGCCCGCTGACGTAGTCGTCGCGGCTGGCGGCGGCGGCGTAGAGGTTGACCCGGCCCTTCTTGACGCGGGTCAGCCAGCCCTTGCGGAAGAGGATGTCCATCACCGTCTGCACGGTGGTGTAGGCGGGCCCGGGATCGCGGTCCAGGCGCTCCAGGACATCACGGACCCGGACCGGTTCGTCCGACGCCCACACCGCGTTCATGATCGCGGCTTCCAGGTCGCCGAAGTACGGCATCCCGCCTCCTCATGTCGTCCGGACTCAGCCTCCATCCTAAGCGCCCTAGGAACCCGCAGGGCAGGGTGTGGCAACGGCCTGTCCTGCATCCGGGTGATCTTTCCCCCGCCCGGTTGCCTAACATCCTAAGGAGCTACGTAGTGTGATCCCGTGCGCACTCTGCGGCACCGGCCGTGGAGGCGGAGCAGAGACGAAGGGATCATCCATGCGACTGCGACTTCTCGCCCGGGCCGGCATACTCGCCGGGACCGCCCTGACCGCCACGGCCAGCATCGCCGGCCTGGCTCAGGCCCACGCCGCCACCCACCCCGCCACGGCCTCGATGCCCTCCATGGCCGCGATGGCTGCCCCGGTCTCGGTGACCTCGGCCGGGCTGCGGGCGGTAGCGATGCCGTGCGACTGCCGTCCGCCCGGCACGGACTGCTGCCGTGACTGCTGCACGGCCCCGGCGTGCCGGTGCTGCGACCCCGGTGGGACACGGACCCGCGCCCCCCGGGAGTCCGGCCGCCACCACGGAGGGGCGGACTGCTGCCCCACAGCGGCAGGGCATAGAGGCCACGGTTCTCACGCTTGACGCCGGGCGCTTCCAGAAAGCGTGCGCCCGGCGCGTCTGCCGGTCAGCCCGCAGGCCGGCGCACCACCAATGCCTAAGGACTTTAGGAGTGCGGTGGGCTGCAGCGGGCAGACCTGGGGTGTTGTCCGATGGGGGCCCGTTCTGCCCCGATGCGGGCCCGTTCGGGCGGGCAGGGGGGAATGGCAGGTGCTGGTTGTGCGGGACGCGGCGGACGCCCTGGCCGGGGGAGGGTATGCGCCGTCGGTGCTGGTCGCCGGCGGGGCCGGGCTGGTAGCGGCGGCCACCGTGGCGGGGGCGTCGCTGGCCTGGCGGCGCCCGGGCCGTGAGGGGGTGTGGCTGGCGGGTGCGGCGGGGGCACTGCTGGTGATCGCGGGCCTGCACCTGCTGCCCGACGCCTGGGCCGCCGCGCCCGGGGCCGGTATCCCGGTGTGGGGTGGTGCCGGCCGTCGCCGCGGCCGCCTTCGCGGTGGCCGGGGCGGTGGCCCGCGCGGGCTGCCCGTGCGAGCCGGAGAAGGCCGGAGGAATCGGTGCCGCGGGGGCGGTGGCCGCCCACCGGATCATGGAGGGATCGGTGCTGGCCGTGGGCGGCTCACTGACCACGGCGGCCGCGCTGGCGGTGCACGCCCTGGCCGAAGGACTCGCGGTCGGCGCGCTGCTGTCCGGCCAGCAGCGCCGGAGCAGGGCGGCCTGGCTGGCGCTGATGTGCCTAGGTCCGCTGGCCGGAGCGTGGGTCCTGGAGGCGGCACGTCTGCCCGTGGCGGCCACGTCCCTGGTGCCCGCCTTCGCGGCGGGTGTCCTGCTGCAGGCCGCACGCGTGAGCGTTCGGGCCGCCTCGCACCGCGGCCCGCCTGGACGCATGCTGGCCGTGCACCACGGTGCCGCCGCCCTGCTGGCCGCCGTCGTCACCGCCGTGGCGGTGCTGGGCGCCGGGTAAGACCCCGTAGCGAGCCCCTGACTCCTCACCTGGAAAGAGAACCCTCATGCCCACCGGCCCTGCTGCGCAGTCCCGCGTGGAGCGGCGCTTCGCCGCCTGGTACGACCGGATGAACGCCGGCGTCGAACGCCGGTGGGCTGGAGCCCGCCGGGCCGCCCTGGTGGCCGGCCTGACCGGCCGGGTCCTGGATCTCGGTGCGGGCACCGGCGCGAACCTGCCCCACTTCCGGGCCGCTGGCCAGGTGAGCGCGGTGGAGCCGTCGGCCGCGATGCGCGAGCGGCTCACCGCGAAGCTCGGCCGGGCCCACGTGCCGGTGCAGGTGGTGGACGCCGCCGCGGAGGTCCTGCCCTTCCCGGACGGGTACTTCGACGCCGTGGTGTGCACCCTGGTGCTGTGCACTGTCCCCGATCAGGCCCGGGCACTGGCCGAGATCCGCCGCGTCCTGCGCCCAGGAGGACAGCTCGCCTTCCTCGAACACGTCCGGGCCACCGGGGCGGCCGCCCGCGCGCAGGACCTTCTCGCCCCGCTGGTGCACTACCTCGGCGCGGGCTGCCACCCCAACTGCGACACCCTGGCCGCTCTTGCCGCCGCCGGATTCACCGTGCAGGCCGTCGAGACGTTCAAACCTGTGCCTCGTATCCCGCTCATCGCGCCTTTCGTCGCGGGCACCGCCGTAGCGCCGCCCGGCTGACCGCCGCTGCCGGCCCCGGGGCGGGGGCACTGCGGGGCCGTGGGTGAACCGTGCGGCGCGGAGCGTCAGTTGGCCATCCATTGGGACCAGGGCATGTTCCAGCCGTTCCAGCCGTTGTCCGGGGCGATGGTGGTGTCGGGCGAGTTGACGACCTGGACCACGTCGCCGATCAGCGAGTTGTTGTAGAACCAGGCCGCCGGGGTGGAGGGGTCGCCGCCGCCCTTGACGTCGTGCAGGCCCACGCAGCCGTGGCTGGTGTTCTCGTTGCCGAAGACCGACACAGGCCGCCAGTAGTTGCCGTGCGCGAACGTGCCCGAGCTGGACAGCCGCATCCCGTGTGGCACGTCCTTGATGTGGTAGGCGTTGCCCAGACCTACGGTGCGCGAGTCCATGTCGACCACCGGGTCCTTCTCCATGATGACCATCTTGCCGTTGTACGTGGTGTGCTGGGCGTCACCGAGGCTGGCCGGCAGTGTCTTGTACAGCGAACCGCCCCGGTAGATCTTCAGCGTGTGGGCGGTGTTGTCGGCGACCGAGGTCTGCGAGCGGCCGATGGTGAAGGACACGTCCTTGGAATGCTGCCCGTACACGCCGGATGCGGTCGTCACCCCGTTCAGCCGCAGGTGCAGCGTCACCTTGGTGCCCGGCGCCCAGTAGTTCTCCGGGCGGAAGTCCAGGCGCTGGTTGCCGAACCAGTGGCCGCGCACGTCCACCTGCGGGCTGGCGGTGACAGTGACCGCTTTGGCCACGGCCGCCACGTTCGCGACGGGCTTGGTGAAGTTCAGCGATACCTCCATGCCGACGCCGTAGGTCGCACCCGAATCGACGTTGAACACGCCGTAGTTCGTGGCCGAGGGCGTGAGGGTCGTAAACGACGAATGCTGAACGGAGCTGCGGCCCACGGCGTCGGTCGCAGTGGCGGCGACCGTGTAGCGCGTGCCGGTATGCAGGGCGCCGGCAGGTATCCAGCTGCTTCCGTCGGCGGATATCGCGCCGTCAACCGCAGCGCCGTCGGCGGAGGTCACCGCGACCTTCGTCAACTTACCGCCGGCCGTGGATATTTTGAGCGCGCCGGTAGTGTCGACGCCGGTAGCGCCGTTCTTCGGCAGGATGCTCAACCTGGCCTGCGAGGCGGTCGCGGAAGCGGCACCGTTGCCTCCCCTGGGCTGGGCGCCGGCGCTCCCGCCGCAGGCGGAGACCCCGAGCAGGACGGCGCCGACCGAAAGGGCGAGCAGTCCGTGGCGGGTACGCCGGTAGCGGCCCCTGGGTGTCCTTCCGTGGGCCGTGTTCGTTGCGGCGTGCGCCGTCTGTGCCGTGATCAAATCGAGTCTCCCCATCTCGGATGACGTGTGATGAGACTGCTTGCCCCTGGGCGCGGTTGTGCGCGTTGCGAGGCTGATATGTCTCGGTGGGGTTCGTGCAGCTCCGGTCAGTGGATTTCAGCGCTCTTGGACTCCCAGGCCGCGGGCTCCTCACCGCCCCGGGCCCGGCTGCGCCAGGGTCTCCACGTCAACGCGACGGCGGCCAGGGCCGCGGCTGCGGCCCCGGCGGCGGCCAGGGCCGCGGCTGCGGCCCCGGCGGCGAGCGGGGACACGCTCAGCGGCACAGGAGTGGTGCTCAGCATCGGCCTGCTGGTTCGTCTCCCATCCCGCGATCACCAGCACCCAGAAGAGCGCGGCCCAGCCGTGCCGGGAGAGGCGGACGGTGCACCAGCGGCCGACCGCCCGCCCCCACGCAGCCTTGACCAGCGCCGCGACCGCTCCGGCCGCGAGCGCCGGGGCCGCGGGGTTGTACCGCAGGGCATCACCGATATGGCCAAGCACGAGGAGCCTGCTCGCCCGGGTCATCCCGCACAGCGGATCCATCACGCCGAGAAAGTGCAGCGGCCCGTGCAGATCCACCGGCGGCAGTCCGAAGACCGCCATGGCCGCAGCGCCGGCCCCGCCCGCGAGCGCCAGCGGGACCGCCCGCGGGTGCGCGTCGCGATCCTCCCACCCCACCGTCAACGGCCACGACGGTGTCGGCACCCTCACTCCTCCACCCCCTGCACGGCGATGCCGTTGCCCACCACCGCCCGCCTCCCGGCGGCCGCCGCCCAGGTCATTCTGCGTTGATCCCGGACATCCGGCGCCAGAACTCGTCCTCGTCAATCTCACCGGCCGCGTACCGGCGGCGCAGGATCTCCCGCGCCTCCTCCGGGCCGCGCCTGCCGCCCGGCGGCAGTCCACCTGGCGCCCTCGATCGCAGCACCGCGGCCACGGCGACCACGGCCAGCCCGAGCAGGGCGACCAGCAGCAGGCCACCCAGCAGGGTCCAGATCCCCATGCCGGTCATCATCCATCCCATGGCGACTCCTCCTGTGTGGTTCCTCGCCGGGTGGCGCGGGTGTCGGGCGGCGACTCACCCGGTCGGGGTGCCGGTCCCGCCGGTGCACGGCGCACCGGGCTCCGGTGTCTGCGGTCCGGCCGCGTAGGTGTGCACGAACTTCGCCAGCCGGGCGTCAGAGGCATCCGTGAGCTTCAGCTGTTTGCCCCAGGCACTGGCCACCACCGGGGCCGGCAGGCCGGGGTAGGGAGAGAGAAGGGTGTATGCCTTGCCGCGCACCGCAGCCGCCAGCTTGCTGACATCGGCGGCGGGCAGGCTCGGCCGGTAGGTGATCCACACCGCGCCGTGCTCCATGGAATGGACTGCGTTCTCATTGGGCACCGGCGCGTTGTAGATGCCGCAGTTCAACCACACCGAAGCGTGGTTGCCGCCCACTGGCGGGGTCTGGGCGTACTTCACGGTCCCGGTGACATGGTTACGCCCCAGACCGCTGAAACTGCGCACCCCGGCGATCTGCGAAGCCGACTTCTGCGACAGCACCGCGAACGCCCCACCGCCTGCGACGGCGGCCAGCAGCACCCCGCCGACGGTCCAAGTCACGATCTTCCGGCGACGCTGCTGGCGCTTCTGCGCGGCCCGCTGCTCGGCTATCTTGCGCCGCCGCTCCTCGGACCCCCGGGCCTTCGCGCTGCTCATCGTCTCTCCCTCCAGGAGGCACATCGCCACCGACACCCCACTACAGCCTAATTACCTTAGGAGCTTAGTCTGCCTGGTTTGTCATCGTCGCGCAGCCGCTCGCCCGTACATCCCCGCCCGCAGCCGCAGCGGTCCACCACGGGCTCGGCGGTGATCGGGAGTGGCTGGTGCTGGCTCATGCCCTTCTTGCCCGCGACCCAGGTGGAAACCGCGTCGTAGCCGACGTACGGGTGAGGAGGAAGAAGGTGACCACGACCGCCTTCTGTGCCCGGGGGCCGTGGCGCGTTCGCCAGCCGGAAGCTGATCCGTGCAGTGCCGGATCACGCCTTCCCGGCCGTTTTGGGCACTCGGGGAGGCCGGTGACGTCACCTGTGGGCCGGGGCCGGAGGTGGTCGCGAAGGCGGCGGTCGCGCCGTAGGTGCCGAGGCCCGCGAGCAGGGTGGTCGCCGCCGCAATTCCGATGGTTCTGCGCCTGATCATTCCGTGGCCCCTTTCATTGTTTCTCCAGGTCCGACGGGTCCGACGCTGGGCAGCCGGTGCGAAGGAGCCATGGAGCCGTGATGTGCCGCCCCTGCACTCCGCCGGACGGCGCCCATGCGACAGAAGTCCCCCTTTGACACCCCTAGGGGGTAGGAGTAGACTCCTAAATACCTTAGGAGGTTCTGGATGGGTTCGCAGGAGACCGAGCAGGCGGGCGGGTACCTGACCGCCGAGGTGGCCGAGGACGCGGTGGTGCGGCTCGCCAAGATCAACGGGCAGGTGCAGGGCATCTCCCGGATGGTCCGCGAGGGCCGGTACTGCGTGGACGTGCTCGACCAGATCGCCTCGGTGCAGAAGGCGCTGGACGGCGTCGCCCGGCAGGTGACGCGCAACTATCTGGAGCGGTGTGTCACCGAAGCGATCAAGGGTGACGATCCGCTCATCTACGACGAGCTGATGAAGGTGCTGTTCCGGCACCGCTGACCGAGGCAGTCATTCCACGAACACCACAGAGAGGCCACCGCGATGTCCGACGTGATCACGCTGTCCGTGCCCGGGATCTCCTGCGCGAAGTGCCAGCAGGCCATTGAAGGCGCGGTCGGCGCCCTGCCGGGGGTCTCCGCCGTCAGCGTCGACATCCCCGCCAAGTCCGTCACGGTCACCTTTGACGCCCCGGCCGGGCGGCCGTCGATCGACGCCGCGATCAACGACGCCGGGTACGAGGTGGCCGGCGTGGTGGAGGCGAACGCATCGTGACCCAGGCCGCATCCCCCGACCGCGGCCCCGCGGCAACGGAGCTGCACTTCGCGGTGCACGGCATGACCTGCGCCTCGTGCTCGGCCCGGGTCCAGAAGATCCTCTCGCGGCAGCCCGGCGTCACCGAGGCCCACGTCAACTTCGCCACCGCGCAGGCCACCGTCTCCCTGGGCGGCGATGCAAGCACCTCCGCCGGGCAGCTGGAACAGGCGGTCACCGCGATCGGCTACGGCCTGGAGCCGGTGGCTGCGGAGGAGCCGCCCGCCGGGGACGAGTCGGCCGCCGAGCAGCGGTCCTGGCGGTGGCGGGCACTGGCCGCGGCGCCGCTCGCCGTGGCCGTACTCGTGCTGGCCCTAGCCTTCCCGCGCAATGCCGCGGCCTCGTACACGGCCTGGGCCCTGGCCACCCCGGTGCAGTTCGTGATCGGCTGGCCGATCCTGCGCAGCGCCGGGGTGCGGGCCCGGGCGGGCCAGATGAACATGGACACCCTGATCGCGCTGGGTACCCTCGCCGCCTACGGGTTCTCCGCGCTGCGGATCGCGGCCGACCCGCACGCCGAGCACTACTTCGACACCGCCGCGGTCATCCTGGCCGCGATCATTCTGGGCCGGTACTTCGAGGCCCGTGCCCGGGGACGGGCCTCCCGAGCCATCACCGCCCTGCTGGAACTCGGCGCGAAGCAGGCCCGGTTGCGCGAGGCCGACGGCGGCGAGCGCCTGGTGGACCTGGACCGGGTGCGGCCCGGCGACGTGATGGTGGTGCGGCCGGGCGAGAAGGTGCCCACCGACGGGGTGGTGGTGGAGGGCTCCTCGGCGGTGGACGAGTCGATGCTCACCGGTGAGAGCGTGCCGGTGGACAAGGGCGTGGGTGACACCGCGATCGGCGCCACCGTCAACACCTCCGGCCTGCTGCTGGTGCGGGCGACCAGGGTCGGCGCCGACACCGCGCTGGCCCAGATCGTGCGCCTGGTGGAGGAGGCCCAGGGCGGTCAGGCCCCGGTGCAGCGGCTGGCCGACCGGATCTCGGCGGTGTTCGTGCCCGTCGTCGCCGGCATCGCGCTGCTCGCCCTGCTCGGCTGGGGACTGGGGGCCGGGACCTGGGTGCACGGTCTGATCGCCGCCGTCGCGGTGCTGATCATTGCCTGCCCGTGCGCGCTGGGCCTGGCCACCCCGACCGCCATCATGGTCGGCACCGGACGCGGCGCGGCCCTCGGCGTGCTGATCAAGGGCGGCGAGGTCCTCGAAGCCTCCCGCCGGGTGGACGTGGTGGTCTTCGACAAGACCGGCACCCTCACCCACGGCCACATGCGCCTGATCGGCACTGCGGGCCACGAATGGACCCTGGAACTGGCCGCCGCGGTGGAAGCGGGCAGCGAACACCCGATCGCGGCCGCCGTCGTCACCGCCGCACGCGACCACGGGCTGCCCGTCGCTCCCGTGCGAGGGTTTGCCAACACCCCCGGACACGGCGTGCGCGGCACGGTGGACGGCCGGATGGTGTTCGTCGGCCGCACCGCCCTGTTCACCGAGGCGGGCTGGCCGGTCCCGGCCGGGCTCCGGGCCCGGGCGGAGGCGTTCGAGGAGCAGGCCGCCACCGCCTTCTACGTCGGCTGGGACGGCGAGGCCCGCGGCGTGATCGCCCTCGCCGACACCGTCAAGGACGATGCGGCCGCCGCGGTCGCTGACCTGCACCGCCTCGGCCTGAAGACCGCGATGATCTCCGGCGACAACCGGCGCACCGCGGCCGCGATCGCCCAGCAGGTGGGCATCGACCGGGTGCTGGCCGAGGTCCTGCCCGCCGACAAGGTCGCCGAGGTCCGCCGCCTGCAGGAGGAGGGGCTGCGGGTGGTGATGGTGGGCGACGGCGTCAACGACGCCCCCGCCCTGGTTCAGGCCGACCTCGGGATCGCGATCGGCACCGGCACCGACGTGGCCATCGAGTCCTCCGACATCACGCTGCTCGGCGGCAGCCTGGAGGGCGTGGTCACCGCCATCGCGCTGGCCCGGCGCACGTACCGCACGATCCTGCAGAACCTGTTCTGGGCCTTCGCCTACAACACCATCCTGATCCCGCTGGCCGCCCTCGGGCTGCTCAACCCGATCCTCGCCGGGATCGCGATGGGCATCTCCAGCGTCACCGTGGTCTCCAACAGCCTGCGGCTGGCCGCCTTCGGCCGGCACCCGGCCCGCCCCGCCGCACCGGAGCCACTGCGCGAGGACCAGGCGGCCCAGGAACCCGCCGGAGTGACTTGAGATGACGTCAACCGTGCTGATCGTCGACGACGAGCCCAAGCGGCGCCGCCTGGTCGGTGACTACCTGGCAACGCGAGGGCTACCAGGTCCTGCCGTCCGCAACCGGCACCCGGGCGCTGGAGCTGGCCGCCTGCGCCCACTCCGACCTGATCATCCTCGACCTTGGGTTGCCCGACCTGCCCGGCGAGGAGGTCACCCGGGCACACTCGCTGCATCTTCCGGCGTCCGCCACTGCATCGACGACACCGTCGAGCACGCGCACCCCATGACGCAGGAGCAGTAGCGGACGAAAGTTCGAGAACGAGACCGGCTTGGGCCGGCAGGCCACGCCGTGGGGCAGCGCCCGATGGGTTTCCGATGGCGGCGGCCGCGAGATGGTCGTAGCCGATCCGCAGCAGCTCGTTGCGGGCTGCCTGCAAGTCGTTGTGGTCGGCGGCCAGCAGGGTTAGTGGGGCGTCGAACGGCACCAGCCAGCCGAGGAAGGTGGCAAGGGCTCCGGAGGCGTCGAAGTTCACCGTGCCCGGCAGGTGGACCGGTGCGTACTCGGCTCGCGGACGCACGTCCACCACCCACTCGCCCGCCGTGATCCGGTCGGCCAGTGCGGCCGGATCCGCCAGCCTGGGACCGGTGAGCGAGGCCCGGGGCGGCGGCCCGGCGGCGTTGATCGGCGCCATCCGGCGGTAGTACGCGGGGTAGGGCTCCAGACCGGTCAGTGTCCCGGTAACGAAGGCGTCCTCCGCCTGGCGGAAGACAGGGTTCACCGCCCGTTCCCGGCCGATGGTGGAGCGTTGGACCGCGCCGGCCGTCGTCGCGGCGCAGAAGCTGCCGAAGCCGTGGGTCGGCAGGATTACGGTGTCGTCGGGCAGTACCTCGGCCGGGTGGCGGACCGATCGGTACTGCTGACGGGCGAGCGGCTCGGCCAGGTCCGCGCCCATCAGGTCGGTACGCCCCGTGGTGCCGTACAGCAAGGAGCCGCCGGTGCATACCAGCCGGGGCAGGCCGTCGGCGGGCGCGAACGCATAGGCGAGGTGGTGGTCGGTGTGTCCGGGTGTGGCGATCACCTGGATCCGCAGCTCTCCGGCCGTCAGCTGGTCGCCGCCGCGGACCCGGACGGCGTCGAAGCCGAGTGGCGGCCCGGACGGCACCGCGTAGGTGGCGTGGTATCGGCGGGCGAGCTCCAGACCGCCGGTGACATAGTCGTTGTGCAGGTGGGTTTCCACGACCGTGTCGAGCCGCAGGCCGCGGTCCTCGAGCACGCTGGTGATGCGCTCCAGGTCGCGCTGGGGGTCCACGGCGACCGCGACCGACCCGTCGGTGATCAGGTAGCTGCGGTTGCCGAGGCTGAGCGTGGCGAGCTGGATGATCTCCAGGCGTTCGGGCAGCCGCTCGGAGAGCCGTAGCTCGGCATCTATGGCCCGGCCGGGTTCCGCCTCGACCGGCATCTCCGCGACACCGTGCGGCGTGAGCGCCCGCAGCACCCAGTGCCCGGGAGGCACGGAGAAGCGGAATTCGCCGGACGCTGAGGTGACCATCTCACCGACGAACTCCCCTGCCGGGTCGAGCAGGCGGACCCAGGCGCCCGCCGCCGGCCCGTCGACGGCCCGCACCCGGCCGGTCACGACGGTCCGGGTAGTGGCGTGGGGATCCACGGGTGTTGCGGTCATCTCTGGTCCGCCTCCGGCAACCGAGTCCTTCCCGTGAAGTCACTTCTCGATGGGAACGCCGACCATCGAGCCGTACTCGGTCCACGAGCCGTCGTAGTTCTGCACGTTCGTGTGATCGAGCAGTTCGTGGAAGACGAACCAGGTGTGGGCGCTGCGCTCGCCGATGCGGCAGTAGGCGATGGTGTCGCGGTCGAAGTCGACCCCCGCGTCGCGGTAGAGCGCCCGCAGTTCCTCGTCCCTCTTGAACGTGCCGTCGTCGTTGGCCGCCTTCGACCAGGGGACGTTTCTGGCGGTCGGGATGTGACCACCGCGCTGCGCCTGTTCCTGCGGCAGGTGGGCGGGGGCCAGCAGCTCGCCGGAGAACTCCTGCGGGGAGCGGACGTCGATCAGGTTCTTCTGCCCGATCGAGGCCAGCACCTCGTCACGGAAAGCCCGGATCGAGTAGTCCGGCTCCTTGGCGGTGTAGTCGGTCCTGGGCCGCTGCGGCACCTCCTCGGTGAGCGGCCGCGACTGCAGCTCCCACAGCTTGCGGCCGCCGTCGAGCAGGCGCACGCGCTCGTGCCCGTAGACCTTGAAGTACCAATAGGCGTAAGCGGCGAACCAGTTGTTGTTGCCGCCGTAGAGCACAACGGTGTGGTCGGGTGTGATGCCGCGCTGCGACATCAGCTCCTCGAAGCCCTTCTGGTCCACGAAATCGCGGCGGACCGGATCCTGCAGATCGTTCTTCCAGTCCAGCTTCACCGCTCCCGGGATGTGACCGGTGTCGTAGGCGCTCACATCCTCGTCGACCTCAGCGATCACCACGCTCGCATCGTCCACGTGCTGCTGCACCCAGTCGGCGTCGACCAGGGATTGCTCACGGCTCATGGGCGTACCCCTTCCCTTGGGGATGTACCCCCTCTTCCAGCACAACCCTGCCGTCGCGAGGCGTCAACCTTGATCCGCCTGGCAACAACAAGACCCCGCTCCAGAGCTGGAGCCCACCGGTCAGAGGGCCGCTGCAAGACATCGCCGGTGTTGACGACGGCCGCAGGCCCGCCCCAAGGCCGGGGCGCCGCTCCGGCATCTGGCCTGCGCCGTAGCGGGCGGCCCCGGGCCCCGCCGGCGGTGACTGCTACCGGGCGGTGACGTCGAGCTCGGTGTACATGCCGACGGCGTAGTGGCCGGGCTCGTTGCACACCAGCTCGTAACGACCGGGCTGCAGCGTCATCGTGGTCCAGGCCGACGCGCCCGGGGTGATGCCGTCCCCCGTGCCGGCGCCGCAGCTGCGTGACGCCTCACCCAGACTGCCCACCTCATCGATGCGTCCATCGGACCCGATCGGGCGCTGCCCCACCGATTGGCCTGTCGGCAATGGCAGCACGATCACCTCGTGCGTGAAGGCGCCCGAGTTGACCACCCGCAGCGAGACCGTCCCGGCCGGGACCGTGGCAGGGTGGACAAGCAGCCGCATCATGGCCATGCCGTGCCAGCCCGTGCCGCGCCCGTCGGGGCCGCCCATCATGCCCGGCATCATGCCGCCCATCATGTCGGTCGCCATCACGTCCACCACCCGGCCGGGCAGTGCCGGAGCACTGCACCGCGCTGCGGGCCGAGCTCCAGGTGCTATCTGAGCGGTCGGCACCGTGCCGCGCAGGGCGCCGGTGGCCGCGAGCGTCACCGTACGACGCCCAGCACCACTGCGGCCACCGCGACGACCAGCCACACAACGCCTCGGCGCTTCGCACTCATCGCCGCTCCCGCAGCAGATCAAGCCGCCGCTTGTACTCGTCCTCATCGATCTCCCCGCGGGCGAACCGCTCCGCGAGCAGCTCCTCAGCCCGCCTGTTTCCCCACTCGTGCTCACTGGAAGAAGGCGGGGGGCCGGCCGGATGGCCGCGATGGGTGGTCGTGAGGTAGTGGACGAGCGCGACGATCCCGGCGATCAGCAGCGCAAAGAACAGCACCGTGATCACTGTCATGATGAGCCAGCCGCCCATGCCCCAGCCACCGTCGTACCACATCATGCCGATCACCTTCTGCATGCGTATGTCCCGTTTCCAGCGTGCACCCCGGGCAGTCCAGGCGGAGGGGGACAGGGTTCCCTGCCCGGGGCCGAACGGCCCCGGAAGGTGTCGCTATCATCGTGGAATGGCGATGACAACTCCGGAGGTGGCTGCCGGGCGGACCGAGCTGGCACCGGCCGCCGCGCTGTTCCGCTCACTCGGTGATCCGGCCCGCCTGGCGATCGTGCGGCGGCTCGCGGTCGGCGAGGCGAGGGTGGTCGATCTGGTCGACCAGCTCGGCCTGGCGCAGTCGACGGTGTCCAAACACCTGGCCTGTCTACGCGAGTGTGGGCTGGTCGACTCCCGCCCGGTGGGCCGTGCGTCGCTGTTCACCCTGGCCCAGCCCGCGTTGCTGGACGTGCTGAGTGCAGCGGAGGCCGTACTGGAGGCCACCGGGTGCGCGGTGGCGCTGTGCCCCACCTATGGACAGGAGAGCGGCGCGTGAGCCAGAACGAGACGACCGAGATCACCGCCGAGTCCGCGGCAGCCGACTGTCACTGCGGGCCCGGGTGTACGGACGCCTGCTGCCGGCCGCCGGTGGTGCGGGATGCGGCCTGGCATGCGGCCGCCCGCAGGGCGAAGTTGCTGTCGTGGCTCTCTCTCGGTTACATGGCGGCCGAAGGCATGATCGCGGTGACCGCGACGGTGCTGGCCGGATCGGTCGCGCTGCTGGGCTTCGGCCTGGACTCGGTGATCGAGGGCCTGGCCTCCGTCATCATCGTGTGGCGGTTCAGCGGGACGCGGACCCTGTCGGAGACCGCGGAGGCCCGCGCGCAGAAGGCCGTCGCGGTCACCTTCTTCCTGCTCGCCCCCTACATCGCCTACGACGCCATCTCCACCCTGGCCTCGGGTGAAAAGCCGTCCACCAGCTGGCTCGGCATCGGGCTGTCGGTCGCCTCGCTGATCGTCATGCCGCTACTCGGGCAGGCCAAGAGGCGCCTGGGCAAGGTGCTGGATTCCGGTGCCACCTCGGGTGAAGGCACACAGAACCTGCTGTGCGCCTACCTGGCCGCCGCCGTCCTGGTCGGCCTGCTCGCCAACACCCTGTTCGGCCTGTGGTGGCTCGACCCGGTCGTCGGCCTGCTCGTCGCCGCCCTCGCGGTACGCGAGGGCATGGAAGCCTGGCGTGGTGAGGAGTGCGGCTGCTGAGCCGTCCGCGACCTACCGTGAGCCGCGCGGTCCTGGGAGCAGGACCGGGCGGCCCTTCGATGTATCAGCCCGCACCGCGAGCTTTGCCGACGCCTTCGCCGGTGCCGGAATCACCCTGCATCCCCGCCGACGAACTCCCCCGGATTTTCGACCGCTTCTACCGCGGCCGCACCGCCCGCGCCGGCGGCTCCGGTATCGGCCTGGCCGCCGCCGAACTGGTCGCCGCCCACGGCGGCACGATCACTGCTGGCAGCACCCCCGGCGACGGCACCACCTTCCTCCTCACGCTGCCCGCCCACCGCAGCTGACGCAGCAGCACGCATGCCCGTATCCGGTGCGGACGCACCCGCCTACCCGGCCGGCACCGCGCGCGGCGGAAGCCCGCCCCGGGGCTGCTCTCCACATGAAAGCAACGCTGCAGCACCCGCGGAGTGGCCGACATCCCGAGCCGCCGACGGGGCATGTAGCACCCGGCCGCCAGCAGGGTCGTGGCCAGGGCGGCGACTGCGGTGCGGGCGACGCGTCCCCATGTAAAGCCCACCTAAGCCGGGCAGGAAGCGGAAATCCTGCATCGCAGAGCACCCCCGTTTCTCGCGCCGGAATCGCCTAAGTACATTAGGAGCCAGTCTGCGGCGCCTCGGGTCGCGGCCTCGTATGGTTCCCGGCCTGGAGGATGTGTCATGAGCGAGGGCGTCTCGCAGCTCGTCACCAGCGGCCCGCTGCTGATCGCGGCGCCGCTGGCGCTGGCGGCGGGGGCGGTGTCGTTCTTCTCCCCGTGCTGCCTGCCGCTGGTGCCCGGCTACCTCTCCTACACCACCGGCATGTCCGCCGCCGACGTGCACGCCGCCGACGGCGAGGGCACCGGGCGGGGCAGGATGGTGGCGGGCACCGCGCTGTTTGTACTTGGATTCTCCGCGCTGTTCGCCAGCTACGGCGCGGCGCTCGGCGCCGCGGGCACCCTGCTGCTGGCCCACCAGCGGGGCCTGGCCATCACGCTCGGATCGCTGACCATCCTGCTCGGGCTGCTGTTCCTGGGCGCCTTCGAACGCATCCCCCTGGCCGGACGAACCCTCCGCCTCTCGTACAGCCCCAGGGCCGGGCTGGCCGGGGCGCCGCTGCTGGGCGTGATGTTCGGGCTCGGCTGGACCCCCTGCATCGGCCCCACCCTGGCCGCCGTGCTCAGCCTGTCGGTCACCACCGGCTCCGCCGGACGCGGCGCACTGCTCGCCTTCATCTACGCCCTCGGCATCGGCATCCCGTTCCTG
Organism: Streptantibioticus cattleyicolor NRRL 8057 = DSM 46488; assembly: GCF_000240165.1. Classification (NCBI taxonomy): domain Bacteria; kingdom Bacillati; phylum Actinomycetota; class Actinomycetes; order Kitasatosporales; family Streptomycetaceae; genus Streptantibioticus; species Streptantibioticus cattleyicolor. The sequence goes on along the minus strand of NC_017586.1, from coordinate 2,877,442 downwards.
CTGGCCGCGCTCGCCTTCCGCCGCGCCCTCCGGGTGTTCGGCTTCGCCCGCCGCCACGCCCGCACCATCATGCGCATTGGCGGCGCCATGCTCATCGTCGTCGGCCTCATGCAGGTCACCGGAATCTGGGACTACTTCACCGGCATGCTCCGCTACTGGGTCGCTGGCTACCAGCTCTCCCTGTGAGCAACCGCGCCGCGGCGCCGCTCGGTTCAGCCCTTCTCAACGACGAGTTCGACAGCCGAGTTCAGCTCGTCGTAGGTGGTGGCCCCGAAGAACACCGCCGCGATCCGCCCCATCCGGTCGAAGACATACGTGGACGGGGTGGCCTGCGGGGCCAGGGCGTGAAACCGCAGCGACAAGGTGGCGTCCGGGTCGTCGAAGCTGGGATAGGTGATCCGGTGGTCCTTCTCGAAGGACGACCCGTTCGCCTGGCTGTCGCGGATGTCGACCCCGACGAACCGCACGCCCTGCGCGTAGCTTTCGGCGGAGATCCGGCGCAGGGCGGGGGCTTCCTTGCGGCACGGCGCGCACCAGGAACCCCAGAAGTTCACCACGATGATCTTCCCTTGCCAGTCGGCGGTGGACAGCCGTGCTCCGGTCAGGGTGCGGCCGTCCAGCACCGGCGCGGCGGGCCGCTGGGCGGCGGGCAGCACCCGGCGGGTCTGGGTGACTGTCGCCGCGGAGCCAGCGTCGGCGTGCCGCAGCTGCCGCACGCCGAATGTGCCCAGGACCGCCACGACGGCCACCGCAACAGCCACCGCCACGGTGCGGGTACGCCGGCGCATCCTCATCCCTCGCCCTTCTCCGGGTAGATGAACGTGCGGGTGGTCAGGTGGTTGGCGTCGGTGAGGGACTCGCGCACCGGCCGCCCCGTGCTGTCCAGGATCAGCTCGATCTGGACCCGGTCGGCCGGGAAGCCGAGCAGCAGTGTCGTGGTGCCGTCCGGATTGCGCACGCTGTCGACGGCGGCCGCCCGGCCCCCGCTGAACGGCTCGCCGGCCAGGAACCGTGCCCCGGTGGTCGGGATGCTGTGCGGGATGCCCGGGCCCTGGGCGGTGTCGCTGGTGACCCGTTCGTACAGGGTGAACGCACCGGACTGCCTCAGCTGCCGGGCCAGGCGGACCAGCGCCTGCGGGTCGGCGTGGGCGGGCCAGGGCACCGACACCGAGGCCGCGCCGCCCGCCCAGTGGCGCGAGGCGGCGCGCAGGGTGAGATGGCTGGCGCCCATCCGCCACGTGACCGGGGAGACGAAGCAGCCAGTGCCGCAGCCGCGCAGCGCCAGGGTGCGCTGCCGACCGGACGGGTCAGCGAGCGTCGCCGACAGCCGGTAGCCCGCATCCGCTCCCGGCGCGTCCGCGCCCGGCGCGGTCAGCTGCACCACCACCTGCCCGGCGCTGGCCGTCACGCTCACCCCGATCAGCCCGGCCCGCGCCCCCAACGGCACCACCGGCCCGGAAACGGGCGGCGCCGCCGGCAGCGCACCGCCGGCCTGCCGAGGCGGCGCGGCAGCGGTCAACGCCGCCGTCACCGCCAGCACCCCGGCCAACAGCACGGCCTCTGCCCGCATCGGCCGCACCCCGACCCTGCCGTCGCGCAGCCGCAACCGCGCGGCCAGCGCACAACCTGCCGCCAGCGCCACCACCGCCAGCTTGACCAGGAGCAGCCGCCCGTAACCGGTGGACACCACCTTCGACAGCGGCACCACCGCCACCGCGTTCAGCGTGCCGGTGGCCACCACGGTAGCGAACAGCCAGGCAGCCAGGCGTGCGTAGCCGTCGACCGCCTCTCGGGCCGCGCCAGGCGTGCCCCTCCAGGCCAGCGCGCAGCGGAGCACGTACACCAGCGCCCCCGCCCACACCGCGGCCGCAGTCACGTGCACCACCGTGGCCATCACGCCCCAGCCCGGCGCAAACGCCTGCGGATGCGCCCGCAGCCCCTCGACGACCACCACCACCGGCAGCGGAAGCCACGCTCGGCGCCGCCACCGCAACCCCACCCCCGCCGCCACCGCGAACGCGTCGGCCTCGACCAGCGCCAGCACTCCCGGACGCGACCGCGCCTGCCCCAAATCCGGATGCGAAACGGCCGCCAGCAGGCTGCCGTTCCCGACGATCAACGCCACCAGCCCGAGGGCCGCCAGCAACCCAGCGCCCACCCCAGGCAGCGCCCACCGGCGCGGCAGCGGCGCCCCCTGCGGCCTGTGCCCGCGCACCCGCCACACGGCCGCCGCCTCACCGAGCACCAGTGCCAGCGCCGCGAACAGCACCCAGCGCAGCACGGTCGTCGCCCCCCGCCCGGCGGTCGCCGCCGAGCCAGTCCCCCCGGCCGACAGTGCCCCGGCAGCGGCCGGACCGACCGCGAACCGGTAGCTGTTGGTGATCACATCCCCGTCCTGCGCCACCACCTGCCAGGTAACCGTGTACACCCCGGGTGCGAGAGTGCCGCGCACCGGAGCGGTCAGCACGCTGCCACCCTGCCCCCGCGTCACCGCGCCGACCCCGGCCGCCGCCCCGGAGGGCCCGGCCAGCCGCACCGTCGGGCCGCTCAGCGCCACCGGCTGGTCGAAGATCAACGTCAGGGCCTTCGGCGACGTCGGCACACTGCTGCCCACCGTCGGCGTGGTGAACAGCAACGACGCGTGCGCCGAGGCCGCCGGAGCCGCTGCCAGCACCAGCCCGAGCACAGCCACCACGCCAGCCGCCAGCGCGGCCACGCGGCGCCGCAGACGCGCCGCGACCCCACGTGGGCGCAAGTGTTCTTTCACGTTCAGGGGGCCTTCCCGGCTCGCTGTCTCCGGCGGCGGAGGAGCCCGCCGCCGATCTCCTAAGGAGAATAGGCGAGAGTGTGCGGCGTCCCTCGGTGGGGGGCCTCCCGGCCGTCGGCTCGATAGGGATGCTTGGTGGTCCCCTGTGCTGCACGAAGGGCGCCCGCGCGCTTCTCGATGGCGGCGGCCCCGGCGAACGCGGTACTCATGAGCTGTCGGCTCGTGCGATGGCTGGCGCAGGCTGCCCTGCTGGCCAAGGCCCGGCAAGTACAAGTAGCGAGCAACTGGCGTCATGTGACCATCGACGTTCTCAGCAAGGCTTCGCAGGGTGAAGCCCTTTGCATTCATGACCCACTGCAGGCTGAACGCCGTGTCGATACCAGGACTGACCATGGGAAAGGCTGCCCGCGCGGTGGGGCTGATCCCCGAGGCGGTAAGGGGCTGCGCCTGCTGCCAGACGCCGAGCGGACGGCGACCGGCTCTACGACCAGGCCGACGTCGAACTGCTGACCTCCATCCGCCGGGAGGGCCGCACCCCGGTGACCGTCGCTAAGGAGATCCTGCAACCGGCTGACCGCGGAGACTGTAGGTGGCCAGTTAGCTTTCCCCGCCCACGGCCACCTGACGGGGAGTCAAGTGGCCGTGGAAAGTGTCACCGTCAGTGACGGAAATCAGTTATCCCGGTTGCATGGTCCAACCTCTGCCGGGTCAGGGGGCGGGGTCGGACTGGACGTCGGCGCGGCATCATGTCCGGCTGGGTAGTTGGGGTGACGCCTCAGGGTCGATGTCGAGCGCGGTGAAGCGGGCGGACAGGTCGTCCACCCACTGCGATGGTGTCCGATGGTCGGGCAGGGGAATGTTGGCCTCGCTGCGCCACAGTGCGTCGCTGAGGGCGTTGCGCAGATGCCAGGCCATCGCCCGCTCGGGAGAAAGCTGCCGTCCGGTGATCTGCCGGTAGTGACGCATGGCGGCGGTCAGCAGCTCCACCCCTGGTCCCATCCCGGGACCGGGAAGGGCGCGCAGTTCATACTCTGGTTCGGCGGCCCCGATGGTCTCGAAGTCCACCACCAGCCGGAGCTCGTCGTGGTCCCATACCTGGTTGTCGCCGTGCAGGTCGCCGTGGACCAGCACGGCGGGGCCGGGGCAGGCCAGCACGGCGTCGGCCCAGTCGCACCAGCGCATGACAGTACGGTGCTGCTCCGGCTGGATCCATCGTGCCAACCGCTGGCGCAGGGCTGTGGTGGTGGCCGGCGGGAGCTGAGCGCCGGTGAGCCGACCGACGGCGGCCTGGACACGCTCGCCGGCTGACGGGTCGTGCAGGGCCGCCAAGAACCGCGCCAGCTGCCTGCCGGCCTGGTCCCGGTCGATCGAGTCGACGACCTTGAACAGGGACGCCCCGGGCACGAGCCTGGTGATCAACAACAAGGGGTCGGTGCTGCCGACGACGACCTCGGGCAAGAACGGGACCGCCGACGCGCGCGACAGTGCATCCAGGACCGCGATCTCCCGCGCCAGGCGGAGGGCGGCAGGACGCGACCAGGCGAACTTCACGACGAACTGCTCACCGACGATTGCGCTGGCCTTGTGCCACAGCGGGTCGCCGCCCGCCGATGCAGGTACCGTCACCGGATATCCGTTCAGCTCCGGTGCCACGACCCGCAGCGCATCGCCGAGCGCCTCGGCTGAACACTCAGCCAGCCACCTCATCTTCGGTATCCCGCCACGCCACAACCGTAGAGCTTCCGGCGTGGGGTACCAAGCGGCATTACAAGCCGGTACCCAGGAGTGCGCCCCCGGCAGCTACGCACCGTGTCCAACGTGCAGGAAGTGGGGAGCTGAACTGGCCGCAGGTGGGGGCCGGCAGCGGGGAGTTGTTGGCCGTACGTGGGGAAATTATCTTGGCCGCTGTCAGGAGACGAAGGAGCGGCATTCACATCGAGGAGCCTGGATCGCTACACGCCAACGGAAGCGAAAGCGGCGCCCTGACAGTCACCGGGCCGAGCGATACAGGATGCAGACGCGGCTGCTCCTTCGCGGGCTCCGGCGCCCGGCACTCGAGCAGGGCGATACGGTGCCGGAACCCCAGCGAAGGGGCGCTTGTGGAGGTCCTACAGTGACCTCCGTTCGTCTCTCTGACTGGTTGACAGTGTCGTCGCAAGCCCGGCTCCAGTCTCGCTGGTTGGTCGGCTGCAACCCCTTCGGTGGACAGCCGGTGGACAGATGCCTTTGGACGGTGCATCACGGGGTGGCATGGGTCAACCTGTTGCACATTCTCTGATCAGGAAAAACGTCACCGCACGGCACGACGAGGCACCACGCAACACGAACGCTCATGGTCTCGTAATGCGTAGGTCGAGGGTTCGATTCCCTCAGGCGGCTCGTAGGTAAACCGCAGGTCATGCCTTTGACCTGCGGTTTTTTCGTTGCCTTGACCATGGAAAACGCTCAGATCGGACACTCTCGTTCTATGCGTCGCAATGCGTAGGCCAGCGGTTTTGGTTTCAGTGGCGAAGCTGTACAGCCAGGGGTCCTGACCTGGCCATTTCCCGGCGACAGCCAGTTTTGATCGTTCAAGCTGTACGGGCTCCGGTGGACGGGCGGTGGACGAGAGTGCACGGGCGCTGCAACTGGAGCAGGAGCAGGGGACCGACCGGAGGAGCGAACAGATGCGACGCGTTGTCGTCCGTCTACAAGTACGCGGGCTCGGACGATGCAGACCACCGCAGATGCCGTCAGCTCGGCCGAGCCCATCACGGCACAGCGATGGTCGGGGCCGACGCTGACGCACAGAGCGGTCGACGGGGATGAATGAAGGATCGGGTACGTCCGAAGAGAGGGGACGGGCGGCCGGGCGTGCGGAAAGGCAGGGCGGCCGTCTTGCGGTGAGGCGAGACGACACGGGGCTCGTCATGTGGCGGTACCGGCGCCGCGCTGCGGCTCGGCACCGATCCGCCGAGACGTGGACCCCGCCGTGGCCCGGGATGTCCAGGCACGCGATCCCCAGTCGCCGGCACATTCCAGTTCGTCACGTCGTCGCGTTGGCCAGACCTGCGGGTAGGCCGGGGCGAGTCCGGGCGGACCCTTACTTCCCGCCCGCGTGAGGTGCGTTGGGCAGTCCCGGTTCCCCGAGCTGGGCACGGCGACGACCGCCGCAACGGGAGAGCGGCACCGCTGAGGGCGTGTCGTGTGTCAGCGGGCGGGGCGGTGACCAGCGCGGCGCGACCAGCGCATGCCGGTGACGGCCGAAGCGATGACGAAGGCGACAATGCCGATGATTCCCAACGCGACGGCCACCAGGACGAGGAAGAGGAAGACGGCCATGGCGGGAGCACCTCCTGTCGGCTGAGCACGGGCGGTCAGCGGCGGGCGAGTTGCCGCTCGCCGCCTGTACCCGGCTGGTAGGGCATGCCGTAGTAGCGGAAGATCACCTCCTCTGCCTCGGCGGGCAGGATGTCGTCCATGCCGACCGAGGGTGCCTTCTTCACCAGCGCTCTGGAGTAGGAGACCTTGATGTAGTCCGGCCCGAGGAGCACCTCGCCGAGAGGGACGAACGACAGCTGGTGACGCGTGGGCAGCCCGGTGCGGACGGTGGCCATGGCCGGCTCGTCGGTGGTGGTGTCCACGTAGATCGCTTCGAGTACACCGATCTTGCGGTCCTTCGGGTCGACGACGGTGCGGTTGCACCACTCCCGGATATCGGCTGAGTGGATCATGGCCTGCTTCCTTCCTCAGCGGTTGAGCCGGCCAGACGCGAGTAACCGCAGACAGTCACCTGTCGCGACCGGTAGCCCGTTGCCCTTCGAGGCTATCCGGGAAGTGTCCGCTCCGGCCCTCGCGCGGCCGAGTCTCGACGGCCGGCTGTCAAGCGGCGGTGCCGTCAGAGAGGTCGTCAGCCGTCCTGCCCCGGATCCGCCGTGGTCAAGGTTGGCGGCATCCGGCATCCGATGGAATCCGGACGGCGAGCCTATCGGCACCGGAAGCGCGGGACGGCTGCTGGCTACGCTCTGCGCCATGGCGCGTACCCGGTTGTACCGCAACGGCTCCCTGGTCGCCGAGGACTTTCCGGTCCAGGAGATCTCCGCGCACCTCGCCGACCCCGGGTCGGTGGTGTGGCTGGATCTTCACCGGCCGGGACCGGCCGACTTCGCCATGGTCAGGGAGGAGTTCGGGCTCCATGAGCTGGCCGTGGAGGACGCCCTGCACGAGGGCCAGCGCCCCAAGCTGGACCGTTATCGCACGCACGACTTTCTCAGCGCCTACGCCGTCACCGTCGCCGCGGACAGCGCGGAGCTCCTGGTGAGTGAAGTCGCGGTGTTCCTGACCAGCCAGGCACTGATCACGGTTCGCAAGGACGACGGGCTGGTCGTGGACGACGTGATCGCGCGGTGGGACCAGGCCCCGGAGCTGGCTGGGCACGGGGTGGGCTTCCTGCTGCACGGCTTGCTGGACCACCTCGTCGACGGGCACTTCACGGCCGTCCAGCGACTGGACGATGCCATCGAGAATCTGGAGGAACTGCTCTTCGAGGAGGGGCGGAAGCAGATCCAGACGGTGCAGCGCCGCCTGTACGCGCTGCGGAAGTCCCTGGTGGGACTGCGCCGTGTGGTGCTGCCGATGCGCGAAGTGGTCAACGCGCTCATGCGATCCGGACGGCCTGTGGTGACCGAGCCGCTCACGCCCTACTACCAGGACGTCTACGATCACGTCCTGCGCGTCACCGAGTGGACCGAATCCCTGCGAGACCTGATGAACTCGGTGGTGGAAACCAACCTGTCCGTGCAGGCCAACCGGGTCAACGTCATCATGAAGAAGGTCACCAGCTGGGCGGCGATCATCGCGGTTCCCACCGCGATCACCGGCTTCTACGGGCAGAACCTCCCGTATCCGGGATTCGCCCGCCAGTGGGGATTCATCCTGTCCACGGCCCTCATCGTGGTGCTGTCGGTGCTGCTGTACGTCGTCTTCAAGCACAAGGACTGGATCTGACGCCGACTCGGCGAAGGCAGGCCGACCCGAGGCCGTACCGTGCCGGCCGACGAAAAACGGCCCCGATGCGTACGCACCGGGGTCGCCCCTTCCGGATCGCCGTACGTGAGCGCATGCGATCCACCTCTCAAATTACTCCACCGGTGCCCGCTTGACCAGCGGTGGGGCATTCTGCTCATTTTTCTTTTTCCCCTTGTGGCCGGATCTTCTTCCAGCGGGTCTGGATCTCCCCTGACGCTTTCCGGCTCGCCGGGCTCCCGAACCGCAGGCGACCGCGGTGAACTGCGGTGATGCCTCAGGAGGCAGTGAAACCAACCGGGGGGACCTGTCGTTCGATCAAGAGTTGAACCGTCGGCAGAAATTTCTGGTTCACCGACCCGGCTGATCGGTCCGTGACCGGAGTAGGCTGAAAAGTACCGGGGACACCTCGTATATCGACTTCCGTGTCGGTGTCGCTCTCGGCGCAGAAAACACCGGGCCGCGGAAAGCGCCCGGGGACAGGTCCGCGACATGACCACGACCACCGACCGCACGGCGGCACCGAACGACAACCCCAACGATCACCCCGGCAATCACTGGGGCACCGCACGGGCTGCTGCCGCACGCGCATCCGTGAACCCGCGCAGCACCGCAGCCAGGCCCGGCCCCCTCGACGGCGCGTGGTGGCCCCGCTCCCGCAGCCTGGAGCACGAACTTCCCGCGCTGTCAGAGGCGTTGGACAGTCTGTGGGGTCGCGTCACCCGCGTCTCGGTCAATCCCCAGTTCTGGCCGGTCATCCCGCGGAAGGTGCCGGTCAACGGGCACCTGGTGAAGGTGGGCTGGTTTACCGCCGAGCAGGAGCCGCACAAACTGCTGATCATCTGCGAGGCCGCGGGCCGCAGGGACCTGCTGGTGGTCCCGCCGCAGACCGATGCCGCCGCGGCGGCCCGGCTGATGTCCGCGGCGGCCGACCCGTACAACGCGCTCACCGCCACCACCCTCATGGCGAGGGAAGCGGCACGGAGCGCCGCTGAAGCCGAACGCGGCCGGGAGGAGACCGCTGCGGAGGAGTGGGAGGCCGAAGGCGGGCACCTCGCCCCCGTCCCCGCACCGCCCGCGGCACCGGCCGTTCTCAGCCGCCCGGTGGCAGGGAGGCGGGCGTGATGACAACCCTCGTCACCGTGGCGGTCATTCTCGCGATGATCGCCCTGGGAGCACTTGTGATCAGTCTGCTCAACGCCCAGCAAGCCGAAGGCGTCGCCGTTCACCCCTACGCGCGATTCCTGCCCGACCCCGGCGCACGGCCCGCCGAGTCGGTCGCCTCGACCACTCGGAACACCGGGCTGGCGGGCATTCCACCCGCCCGCGACGACGCCCGCCGCGACCACCGTGACGGCGGCCGGGGCAGGCTCCGCGCGGGGAGCCGGACGGCGCGGGCCCGGCACCACAAAGAGCACCACAGAGCGTGAGGCCGGCGCCAAGACGCGCGAGGCCGACGTTCGGCCCGGGCGGGCGAGGCGCACGCGGCGGCGTGCCGGGAGCGCCGGACGAGCGCGGTCCGTGAAAGCGGTGACGGGGCAGACGGCCCATGACCGGCGACGGACCGCACCCGGAGCGACACTCCTACGGCACGGTCACCAGGTGTTCGGCGCTCCCGCCCCGCCACTCGATGAGGAAGACGGTTGCGTCGTCACTCGTCACCCCGCCCCGAGCGCCCTTCAGGGTGTGGGAAAGGGCACGCACCATCGCGCGGACGCCGGTCTGGTCGCGACCAACGCGCTTGACGACATCGATCAGGTGCTCCAGTCCGAACTGTTCGCCTCCGGCCGTGTGCTCCTCGATGATGCCGTCGGTGAAGCACAGCACCCGGTCGCCTCGACGGAGCATATGTTCGCTGATCCTGGGTTCCTCACCGCCGAATCCCACCGGCAGGGTCGTTGCGCTCTCCAGATGTCGGATGACGTCGTGGTCCCGGATCAACAGCGGTGCCGGATGGCCGGCGTTCACCCATTGCAGGTGGCCGGTCGTCGTGTTGAGACGCATCATCTGCGCGGTGACGAAGTGCTCGGGACCGAACTGCTCGGCGATGACCCGGTCCATGAACGCGTAGGTCTCGGACAGCCCGACGTTCGCCCGCCTGGCGTGGCGGTACGCGCCGATGGCGGCCGTCGCCATCACCGCGGCGGTCAGTCCGTGACCCATCGCGTCGATGACACCCACGTGCAGGATGTCGTCGTTGAGCGCGTAGTCGAAACTGTCACCGGCCACCTCGTAGGCAGGCTCCAGGATCCCCGCCACCTCGACCTGCGGGACCGACATCATCAGCGGGGGCAGCAGGGACCACTGGATCTCGGCCGCCACGCTCATCGTTCCCCTGCGCCGGGCCCGGGTGAACTGGTCGGTGTAACTGTCCTTGGTGACCATCATGTCCGCCACCAGCCCGGCGAGCCGCCGCAGCAACCGCCGGTCGTCGTCGTCCGGCGAGTCCATGGTGAGGGCCATCACGCCCACCTGGTCACTGCCGTCCAGCAGCGGCAGGTACAACCGCACACCGTCGGCCTGCGGCACCTCGACCGGCGCCGCCTGCAGGAACGCCCTGCCCGCAGGGGAGCCGGCGATCGGTTCCGGCTCACCGGCCACCAGGCGCCTGCCGGGCAGCGGCACCAGCATCAGCTGCTCGTAGTCCTGCAGGAACACCGAGACGTGGCGCCCGCCGACCCTGCCGACCTCTTCCGCGATCAGCGGAGCGATCAGTTGCGGGGGCATCTCGTGAGCGCGGTCGAGCAGCAGTCCCAGCAGCCGCTCGCCGAAGCCCTCGGAACGGTCGACCGCGACCTTGTCGCGCTCCCGCGCATGCTCAGCCATAGTCCGTCATTCCATCACGCCCGCCCGCCACTCTCCTCGGAACGACAACGCGCGCACGCCCCCGAAGGCTTGTCCGGCCGCAGGCCCATCGGTCGTCGGACATCGTGGGCGCGGCGGGCCCGTCTCTGGCGCACCCGCACCCCCGTCGGCCGCTGCTGTGCCACAGGTGGGCGAGAATACGTCTCACGTCCGGAGCCAGGTGGCGGAGGCCGGAAGACGGCCGTCGGTGGGCTGGGAGTGCTCAGCCTTCCCGGTCCTCTTCCGTCTCCATGTGCCGCAGTCCTTCGTGTGTGAGCGTCACCGTGGTGGGGGTGCGGTGTGATGTCCAGTCGACCGAGATGAGCCCCTCGTCCGCCAGATAGCGGCACGCGGCCGCGAGGTCCTGCCCGGGCAGGTCCACCGCCTCTCGGAGTGCGTCTCCGCTCAGGCTCGTGCGGTTGTCGGTGACCGCCAGGTAGAGGGCGCGCAGGACGGCCTCCCGGTACTGCCTGCGTTCCCGAAGCGTTGCCATGATCGCCACTCCCTCGGGCCGGTGGGTCAGGACTCGTCCTGCTGCGGCCGCTGTCCGGCGGAGGTCGGACCGGGGGCGAGCCAGGCGCGGGCCGGGCCGGCCGCTCGTGTGGTGTCCACCGTGAGGTGGAGGCGGGTGGCGCCGTCGTGGCCCGCGGGGTAGCTGCGTTGCTCCGTCGTGGCGAAGCAGCGGCGCAGGATCTCCACCACTGCGCGGGCGACCTCGGGCGTCGCGGCGATCACCCGGACATCGGCGTGACCGGCCGTGGGCAACTGCTGGTCGGTCATCGTGCGGTCACCTCGGTCACCTCCGGTCGGGGGCCGGACCGGACGTACGGTTCCGGTGGTGAGCGCGGCGCTGGTCGCCGGGGCAGGCGGTGGTCCGGGTGCGGTCCCTGCTTCCAGTGTGGGTGAGCCGCGGCGGGGCCGCCACCGCGTCCGCGGCGATCGGCCGCCTTCCCGACCGCCGTCGCCCTGCCACGACGGCAGTACCGTGGACGTGCGGGCCCCTGGTCGCCGGCGACCAGGAGCGTTCGACGACGGACAGGCGGCAGGCCATGGACGATTCCCCTACCTCGCGGCCCTCCGGAGTACTTCCGGAGGGCATCCACGCGTCCGTACGGCCGGGCACGGCGCTGCTGCGGCTGGGGACCACGCGATCGCGCGAGGGGACGCTCGACGGCGCGTGGTGGCCGCGTTCGCGCGACATCGCAGCGGAGCTGCCCGCACTCGTGATGGCGCTCACCCAGCACCTCGGGCCTGTGATGCGGGTGGGGCTCGACGCCTCCGACTGGGAGGAACTTCCCACGCGGTTGATCGTCGACGACCGCGTGGTCCACGTCGACTCGTTCCCGGTGGGTGACGGCACCGTGCTCGTCACGCGCGGGGACCAGGACCACTTCTCCCTGCTGGTGATCCCGCCGGAAGCGACACCGGAGGCCGCGCGCGCCGCGCTGGCGCAGGCGGTCGCACCCGGCAACGCGAGTCCGGCGCGGCAGATCCTCATCGACGCCGGTACCGGCGAGCGGCTTCACGAGACCGGCTGACCGGGCACCTCCCGGACCGGGACTCCCTTGCTGTACGACGGCGAACGGCGTCCACCTCATCCGCGATGACGCCGCCTCGCGCCGCCGTCGGCGCGTGTGCAGCGGCTGTGGAGGTCGGCGAGCAGCTGGTCGAGGAGCTGTTCCTCCTCGACGCGGACGGCGTGGTGGGTGAGGGCGAGTGCGAGGCCGGGGTCCCAGGGGGTAGGGGCTGGGATGCCGGTGGTGAGCGGGGTACCGAGGCCGCGGTCGACGGCGGTGAGGTAGGAAGGGGCGTCGTAGCGCCAGGGTGCGGCGGTCGGCAGGCGCAGGATGCCGGTGGCGATGCGGATGCCGCCCCAGTCGAAGTCGCCGTGGTAGGCGATCGGGTAGCCCTGGTCGGCGATGTGGCTGAGCAGGGTGCGGGCGGCGGCGGACGGGTTGCCTTCCACGCAGACCAGCGGTGGGCAGCCGGGGCCCAGCTCGTCGGCCGCGGCGGCGAGGACGGCGGGGTTCTCACAGGCGTGGACGGTGGTGTGGTCGGTCAGTCCGAGTTCGAGCGGCCCCGCGGCGATCTGGCGGAGCGTCAGGACGCAGGGTTCGCCGCCTTCGCGGGCGGCGGCGAGGATGCGGCCGGTGGTGTCCCCGGTGGAGCCGGGCAGGCCGAGGACGAGGACCCGGGAGGAGAGGTCGTCCAGCGCCACTCCGACGGCGGCCCAGGCGGCTCGGCGGCCCTCGGCGCCGGCGGCCGTCTCGGCGGGCAGCGCGGCGAGCGCGCGGACAGCGGACAGGACGAGCGCGGCCAGCGGGCGGCCGTCGTCCAGGGCGTGGGCGTCGCCGAGGGTACGGGCGGCGAGGACGGGGAGGGTGAGGCCGTCGGCGGGGAGCGCGGAGAGCACCCGTACGACGTCGACGGCGAGCCGCCGCGCGGTTGCCGGGTCGCCTCCGGAGAGGCGTTTGAGCAGGCCGGTGGCTTCCATCTTGGCTCGCCAGGGCGCGAGTTCGGCCCGGGCGGCGATTGCGGGGTGGTCGAGTTCGGCCAGCGCCTGTCGCCAGGCGGCCGCGAGGGCGGTGTCCTGGGCCCGCCGGTCGGTCACCGGGCCGGTCAGCGCGACCACCGCCGCGGCGAGGCCGTTCGGGCAGGCCTGCGATGCGCGCAGCACGCGGTCGACATCGGCCAGTGGCACGGTCAGGGAGCTGCCCGAGCGCAGTCGGCGGCCGAGCAGCAGTTCGATCGCGCGGCGTTGTTCGGGGGTGGCGGCCTTGAGCGTGGCGGGGGTGTCCAGGGGCCGCCCGGTGGCCATCCGGTCGCGGGCGCGGTCCAGCAGCCAGGCGGTCTCGGGACCGCCGAGCAGGCGACGCAGCCGCGGCAGATCCGTCATCGGCCACTCACTGTTCGAGGAGGGACGGATGCGTCTGTCCGGCGGCCGCGGCCTGGACGGGAACGTACGGAACGGCCCGGGTCTCGCGGGTGCGCGCGACACCGTCCCAGCGCCACGGGGTGACCAGGACGGCGTCGATGCCCTCGCGGCGGCTCAGCTGTGCGATGGCGATGCCGGGAACGGTCGGGTAGCAGGCCCATTCGCGTTCGCTGGTCATCACCACGTCCAGGTCGAACGAGGCCAGCAGGCCGAGGCACTTGGCCCGGGAGTCGTCGTCGACACCGGCGAACGCCTCGTCCAGGGCGATCAGGCGTGGAGCGTGCGGGCTGCCGGAGGAGTAGTGCGAGGAGGCCGCGGCGAACAACGGGACCGAGGCGGCGAGCACGCGTTCGCCACCGGAGGCAGGACCGGTCGCCGGGCGCCACTGGCCGTCCTGGCGGCGCTGGATGGTGAACGCGTGCCAGGTGCGGTAGTCCAGGGCGCGGGTGAGCTGGTCGGCCCAGGAGTCGCCGGGGTTGTTCTCGCGGTCCTGCGCGATGCGGGCCTGGAGGAACTCGCCGACCGTCGCCCGGTCGGCCGGAGTCCAGGCGTCGGAGGACTGGCGCAGCAGGCGGGCGCGGACGGCCTCCAGACCGGGAGGCGCGTCCTTGGCGGGCTGCCAGACCAGGCGCAGGGTCATGCCGGTGGAGGTGGGCCGGGCGGCCAGGTCCTCGTTCATCGCCTGCACCTGTTCCTCGGCGGTGGCGATCAGTTCCTGGAGGGCTCCCGCGACCTCACCGACGAGGTGGTTCTCCAGCAGTTCGCGTTCCTTGGCGGACAGCAGCCGGGTACGCTGCGCGACCTCCTCGCGCAGCGAGGCGGCGAGGGCGGGCACGTCGTGGGTGCGGCCCTGGAAGACCACGTCGACGATCATGATGCCGTCGTGCAGGGTCATGCCGACCGAGTGGCCGTGGCGGCCGAGGGCGTCGGTGAGCGTCTTGTGTTCGGCGGAGATCCGCTGCTGGATCAGTTCCCAGCGCCGGTCGGAGTCGTCGGTGCCGTCGAGTTCCTGGTTGATCGTGCGGGCCAGGGCCACGGCCGGCGTGGGGGCCCAGGGCTCGTCCAGGGGCGGGACGGCGAGTTCCGGCAGGGCCGCGGCGAGCAGGCCGGTGGCGGCGAAGGCCCGCAGGGCGGCCACGGCCCGGTCGCGCTCGGCGGTGGCCTCCTCGATCCGGGCGCGGATCTCGCTGCACCGGCCCTCGGCGCGGGCACGGGCGGTCATGGCCTCGTCCCGCCTGCGGCGAGTGGTCTTCTCCTCGGCGTCCCGGGCGGCGATCGCCGCGTCGGCCTCGGCCAGCCGCCGGTACAGCTCCTCGACGCTCGCCCCGACCGTCTCGGCCAGCACCCGGTGGCGCTCGGCCGCCGCGTCGGCCGTACGGCGGGCGGCGGTCTCGGCCTCCTCGGCCTCGGCGAGAGCGGTGGCGGCGGCCTCGGCCTCGGCGGCGGTCTCGGCCGCGAGGGTGGCGGAGCGAGCCCGGGCGGCG
The DNA here is from genome assembly GCF_000240165.1 of Streptantibioticus cattleyicolor NRRL 8057 = DSM 46488. Taxonomy (NCBI): domain Bacteria; kingdom Bacillati; phylum Actinomycetota; class Actinomycetes; order Kitasatosporales; family Streptomycetaceae; genus Streptantibioticus; species Streptantibioticus cattleyicolor. The sequence continues at coordinate 2,862,408 of NC_017586.1, read as the reverse complement.
GCGGCCGGAAGCAGCGCGGCGAGGGCGGCGGCGTAGCCGGACACCGCGTCGCGGACCTGTTCGAGCTCCTCGCGGGTGGTGGGCAGGCCGGTGTCCTGGGCGTACTCGTGGACTTCCCGGTCGGCGCGGTCCGCGTCCTCCTGACGGGTGGCGGCCTCGCGCTCGGCGTCGGTCAGCCGGTCCGTCAGGCGGTGTACGGCTTCGGCCTCGTGTCCGGCGCGGGCGTGTGCCTCGCGCAGGGCGTGGTCGGAGGGCTGGTTCTGCTGCTCGGCGGCGAGCGCGGTGGCCCGGTCACGGACGGCGGCGAGCTGCTCGCTCACCTCGTTGAGCCGAAAGGCGAGTTCACCGCGCTTGTCGGCCAGCTCGGCGAGCCGGGCGCGGCGGGCGGCCTCGCGGGCGCCTTCGCCGATGTAGTGGGCGGCGGGCTTGGTCCAGCGGCCGGTCAGGGCGCCGATCCGGTACCGGCCGCAGGTGGCGACCCAGGTGTGGTGGTCGGTGTCCGCGCCGAGGGCGATCGACGCCAGGGCGGCCCGGACGGCGGCGTCGTCGAGGGCGGCGGCCGACGGGTCGGCGCGATCGACGGCCGGGCGCAGCACGGCAGCGAGACTGGTGCCGGGAGCCCCGGTGCCGGGCAGCAGGACGGCGTCGTCGGCGTCGAGCAGAGTGCCGTCCGGGGTGACCCAGGCATCCAGCAACCCGGCGGCCTCCAGCGCGGCCTCGATCCCGGCACGGTGCTCGGCCGGTACCGCGTCGGCGAAGTCCACGGCCCGCCACAGCGGCGCACCCGGACGGCCGGCGCGGGCACCCGGATCGCGGGTGTGCGCCAGGGGCGGGGCGTCGTGGCCGCCGGATTCCAGGCGGGCGATCTCCTCCTCCACGGCGGCGAGTTCACGCCGTACCGCGGCGTGCTCGGCGTCGAGTCCGGCCTCGCGGCGGGTGAGCGCGCCCACGGCCGCGTGGTACGCCGCGGCGGCGGCCTCGGCCACCGGGTCGGGCCCGGCCAGGGTGTCCGTCCAGGCTTCCAGGGCGGCCAGGGCCTGGTCGGGGTCGGGCAGGCGCAGCTCGGTCGTGCCGACGGCCCAGGCACGCCAGGCCGCGGTCAGGGCCGCGCCCTGCTCGGCGACGGACCGCGCGGCCTCGGCGGACCGCTCGCGGGCGGCCTCCAGGTCGGCGGAGCGGCGCGTGGCTTCGGTCTGCGCCGTACGGGACCGCTCGTGCGCCCGCTCGGCCGCGGCGAGCAGCGCGGCCAGGCCGGTGACGGCCTGGCGGCGGCGTTCGACCGCCCGCTCACCCGCCCGGCGGGTGTCCTGGAACGGTGCGTGGTCACCCTCCAGCGTCCCGGCCACCGGCGCGTGGTCGATTCCAGCCGCTTCGGCGGCGTGGCGTGCGGCGTCGTCGGCCGCGGCGAGGGCGGCCCGGTCGGTCTCGTGCTGGGCGTGGGCGGCGGCGGCGCGGCGCTGCCAGTCGTCGGCCTGGCGGCGCGCGGTGCGGCAGGCACCGGTGCGGTCGTCGGCGACGGCGCGCAGGGCCTCGGAGGTCTTCCCCGCCTGTTCCAGCTCACGGGCGGCGTCCATCTCGGGGCTGCGGGTGAGCGCGTCCCGGGCGGCGGCCAGGGTCTCCCGGGCGTCCTCCAGTTCCGCCAGACGCGCCTCCGCCTGCCCCAGCCGCTCCTCGGCGGCGGTGTGTTCGCTCTCGGCCTCGCCGAGGTCGCGGCCCAGGTGCTCGTACCGGCTGTGCGCGACGCGCAGCACCGCAGCCTGCCGCTTGGCCGCTGTCTGCGCGTAACGGCGGTAGTGCGTCAGGAAGTCGGCGGCGGCGCCGGATGCCTCGGCGAGCGCCTGGAGGGCGTGCCGCTCCTCGTCCAGGCCGCGGAACGCCTCCGCCACCTCGCCGACCAGGGCGGGGTCGAGCGGCGGCAGGGCCTCGGTGAGCGCCTTGGACAGCAGCTTCTCGTCGGGCTTCTTGGACAGCTGCGGCTGGCGCAGCTGGATCAGCAGGTTGACCAGCGCCTCGTAACGGCCCGGGCCGAGGCCGAACAGCTGCTCGTCCACCGCCCTGCGGTACTCGGCGGCCGTGTCGTGGACCAGTCCGTGGCCCTCCAGCGCCTCGCGCAGCCGCTCCCGGGTGTACGGGACGCGGGTGGCGGACATCAGCGGCAGCTGAGCGCCGACGCGCAGCGAGGTGGTGAAGAACCAGTGCTTGGCGATGCCCCGGCCCTTGACCGCTTTCAGGCCGCAGCCGACCGTCCGGTACTGCGGCTTGCCGTCCTCGCCGATCCGTCCGAACTCCAGCCAGGTGTAGCCGGTGCGCTCGTCGTGCGGGTGCTTGCCGCCGAGCAGCAGGTTCCACTCCATCCGCTTGGCGCGGTCGCCGTCCGGTTCGACCCGGTGCGCGGCGAGCTCGCCGTCCAGGAGGAACGGCAGGGTGAGCGCGAGCACCTTGGACTTGCCGGTGCCGTTGTTGCCGCGCAGCAGCAGCCGCCCGTCGTGGAAGCGGAACTCCTCGGCGTCGTAGTAGAACAGGTCGACCAGCCCGGCGCGCAACGGCTGCCAGCGGGTGCGGGTCGGCTCGGGCAGAGGAGCGGTCATGCGCGGGAACGGGCCTTTCGGATGGTCGGGGCGGCCAGGGCGTAGCGGACCAGCGCCGGCTTGGCGGTGACGTGGCCGCCCTCGCGGGTCACCAGGTCGAGGGCGGTGAGCCGGTCGAGAGCCTGGGACAGCAACTCGGCCGCCGCGGCGGGCTCGGCGGCGCCCTTGCGCCAGTACGAGCGGTGTTGCGCGGCCAGTTGCCGTACCAGCTCGACGAGTTGCGGCTCGGTGCGGGGGCCGTCGGCGGTGGCGAGGTGGGCGGCGACCAGCAAGGTGGCGTGGCCGTCGGTGCCCTGCTCGGGCATCCGCAGGTCGGTCAGCTCGTCCTCCGGGTCGACCATGGCGATCCCCTCGGCACGCATCTCCGCGACCAGGCCGGTGAGTTCGGTGATCCGGCGGGTGATCGCGTGGCGCTGGGAGACCAGGTAGGCGCGCTCGTCCTCCGGCAGCTCGGCGTAGTACACCACCGGATCGTCCAGCAGTCTGCGGGTGAGCCGGTGGCGCAGCGCACGCAGCCGCAACTCCTCGGTGTCGGGCGCGACGTCGGAGGTGAGCAGGGTCAGCCGCTGGTCCGGGGCGGCGGCCTCGACGGTGGACGGGCCACGGGTCGCGGCCGGCAGGGCGGCCAGGACGCGCCGCCGCACGTCGTAGAGCACGTCGTTCGACGCCTCTGACAGGTACGCCTCCTCGTCGCCCGCCACCCGGTGCAGGACACCCCACTCCAGCAGCAGCCGCACGGCGGCCACCAAGTCGGAGCGCTCCTCACGGCGGTCCATCCGGAACTCGATCCCCGCCGCCACCAGCACCGGGTCGCCGGTCGCCGTCAGCACACCGTCGGCCAGCCGGCCCAGGGTGATCTGGGCGTCGGCCCGTTCCAGTACGGCCAGCGCCAGGCAGAGCAGCACATAGCGGCGGCGGGTGAACGGCACCCTGGTCCGCGGCGCCCGGGCGGGCCGGGTCGCGTCATCCGGCCGGGCGGGCGTCTTGTACAGCCGCGCGGCCCCCGCGTCGACCACCAGCCGCCAACCGGTCTCCTGGGTGAACCAGGACGCCAGCTCGCCCGCGTGCTTGCGGACCAGCCGAAAGTCCTCACTTCTTTTGGCCTCGCTTCCGCTGGTCATCAGCGGTGAGGCGAGCAGCGCGCGGGCGGCCCGGCGCCGCTCGGCCTGAACGTCCGCGTCGGTCATACCACATCTCCCGTCGGCGCCAGGTCGATGATCTCGATGATGTGCTCCGGCCCGCAGAGCACGCCGTCCGCGGTCGGGATCCGCACCGTCGTGTCCGGGTCGACCAGCTTCAGCCGGACCTCCATCGTGCCGTCCCCGGTGAGGGCCGAGGACTCGCTCTCCCCCGGCACCCGGGCCGACAGCGCGTCGCCGAGTACCGCGAGGAACAAGCGGAACGCGTGCGGGTCGAGCCCGTCCGGGCCGGCCAGCTCGGAGAGCAGCACCGGGCCGTCGGTGGCCAGCCGAGCCCGGGCGGCGGTGGTCTGGGCGGCCTCCCGCTCGACCTGCTCGGCCAGCACCTGCCGCGCCGCGGTGCGGTCCGCGACCCGGTTCGGCCTACCGCGCCGCTCGTACGAACCGGTCTCACGCAGCCGCGGGCTGATCTCCAGCGGCGGGGCCTCGGCCCACGGCGTGGTGGCAGCGAGATCCGCCTCCTGCCAGGCCGCCTGGGTAGCGGCGTCGACCGTCAGATGCCGGGCCGGGGTGAGGGCGAAGGCCGCCCGCCACAGGCGGTGGGCGGCCGCGTCGTCCGCGGCCTGCGCGAAGAACCGGGCCAGCGCCCGGAAGTCGGCCGACCGATCCGAGCGCCCGCCGCGCCGCTCGTTCAGCGCTGCCACGGTGTTGATCAGACCGGTGATCGCGCTGACCGCAGCACCGCGCAGCAGCTTCGCCTGGGAGGGCTGACGCGGCGACCGGCTCAGGAACCAGTCGGCCAGGCCCCGCCAGCGGTTCTCCCATGCGACGAGCGCCGACTGCGCCGCCTCCGCGCGGGCCAGCTCCGCCTCCGGTTCGTCCGAGTCGGGTACGGCGTCACCGGCCTCCCGGCGGGCGGCCGCCAGGAGCAGGCGCCCCACGCCGGCCGCGTTCAGCCGGGTGAGCAGGTCCGCGATCTGCGCGCCGCGGCCCGCCAGGTCGGCGATGAAACGCTCGATGTACTCGACCAGCCGGTCCTTGTACGCGATGAACGCCTCCTCGTCGCCGTCCTGGAAGTCGATGGTGCGGCGCAGCGAGGCCATGAACGCCTGGGCGTTGTCCGCCAGGCTCCCGAACCGCTCGGCGATCTGGAGCAGCAGCAGGTGGGTCTTGGCCGGATCGGGATCCTCCGCCTGCGCGAGGACCAGCAGCGAGCCCAGCTGCTCGGCGATGTCCGCCAGCGCGACCGACTGCAACTCGCCGCGCCGGCCCAGCGCCTGCTCGTACACGGCCATCGCGCGCAGCGCGGCCTGGCCGTGGCGGGTGAGCTGGTACAGGTAGCGCGCCCGGTGGAAGTCCTCGACCGATGTCACCCGGCCGGTGTCGGCGTCCGCACGGAGGTTGCCCCACTCGACCAGCTTCTCCAGCGCCGCGCCGACCGCCTCGGTCCCGACCGGCACCGCCGCCGTGCCGCCGGAGCCCTGGCGCAGCTCCGCGGCCACGTCCTCCGGCCGCAGATGGACGATGAACCGCTCCCGTGCCTGCGCGAACACGGCCAGGACCTGGCCGTAGAGGGCGGCGTTCGGCGCCTGCAGATAAGCGAACGGCTGGGGCGGCGGAGCGTCGGACACGGGCCCCAGTCTCCCAGACCCCGCCACCTGCCCGGGCACGAACCGGGAACTCGTCGTTGCCGGACCGCCTGTCGGCACAGCTGGGCCTTCTGCGGCCCTCGACGACACGATCAGGAGGCAGAGAACCTCGGCCCTGGCGGCGCGCTCGGGCGGCTTTCAGTTCCGGCGCCGCTCGCACCCGAGCATGCGCTATCTGCGTTTTGCATGCACGGACGCTATACTGCCATCATGACCGCCCTGACGATTCGGGACGTCCCGGATGACCAGATCCAGACCCTGAAGGTACGGGCCGCCCAGGCCGGCAAGTCCCTTCAGGCCTACTTTCTCGATCTCATCGCGCGCGAGACGTCCAAGCCCACCATGGCGGAGATGGTGGCGCGCCTGAACCGGGAGACCACGGCCGGCGTCAGCACCGAGGACGTGCTGGCCGCGATCGACGAGGCGAGGACCGGGCGGTGAGCGAGACGGTCGTCATCGACTGCTCCGCCCTTGCGCACTTCCTCACCAACCACGACCCGCTCGGCGTTGCCGTCCGCGCCCGGGTGGGCGCCGCCGCTGCCGTCGCCGTGCCCACACTCGTCGACTACGAGATCCAGTCCGCACTGCTCGGCATGAGGAGAGGGGGCAAGCTCACGGAACGGGAAGTGGCCAAGGCCATCGATGCCTACCAGCTGCTCCCGCTCCTCCGGCACGAGACGCTCTTCCTCTGGGACCGCGTTCAGGCGCTCCACGGAAACCTGAGCGCCTACGATGCCCAGTACGTCGCCCTGGCCGAGGCTCTCGCCGCGACGCTGATCACGAGTGATGTGAGGATCGAACGGAGCGGTGCCGCGAAATGCGACATCGAGGTCTTCGACTCGAACTGACGGCGGCGCGGTCGTGGGGCCGCTGACTCCCGTACCTCACCCCACTCCCCTCCTCCGACACCTCCCACAGCTGGCGGCCCACCTCGGGGTTGGAGGCGGTGGGGGAGAGGGGGACTTCGGTGGGGGTGCCGCGGAGTTCGGTGGGGCCGTTGGGGCCGACGAGGTGGCCGGGGCGGGCGGTGGGGGAGGTGGCGGCGTAGAGCTGGGGAGGGCGCCGCGGGGCGGGGGGCGAGGGGTTTGCCGAGGCGGCCGAAGACGATGCGCCAGAGGGCGACCGGGGCGGAGGTCTGGAGGTTGGTGGCGGTGTAGCCGGGGTGGGCGAGCAGGCTGTGTACGGGGCTGCCGGCTTCGGTGAGGCGGCGGTGGAGTTCGTGGCCGAAGACGGCGTTGGCCAGCTTCGACTGGTTGTAGTAGCCCATCGGGGAGTAACGGCGTTCGCCGGTCAGGTCGTCGAAGTACAGCCGTGCCTTGCGGTGGTTGACCGAGGTCACCGTGACCCCCCGGGGGTCGCGGCCCGCGGTCAGCAGGTCGAGCAGCAGGCCGGTAAGGGCGAAGTGGCCGAGGTGGTTGCAGGCGAACTGCGACTCGTGGCCCTGGGGGGTGAGCGAGCGGGGCGGTGCCATCAGGCCGGCGTTGTTGACCAGGACGTCGAGTCGGTCGTCCAGTTCCTGGCCGGCATGGGCACCGGGATGCGGGACGAACTGGCGGCCCGGCCCGCGACGGAGCCGCCCTCCGCCGCCCTGCGGCACGCCGTCCACTCGGCGCTGGCGGTCTGCGGCGGCGCCCACGTCGAGCGGGCGCTGCCGGTGGTCCGGCTCATCCTGCGTACCCCGGCCCTGCTCGCCCGCTTCCTGGAACGGCAGGCGCAGTGGCGTGCCGAGCTGACCTCGCGACTGGCGCACCGGCTGCGGCTCGACCCGGACGCCGAGTTGTATCCGCAGCTCGCCGCCGGGATGGCGCTGACCGCCTTCGACGCCGTGCTGCGCCGCTGGAGCGAGTCCGACGGCGCCGCCGACCCGGTGGCGCTCCTCGACCGTGCCTTCGCCGTGATCGCCCCGGCGCTGGACGCCGTCGAACCCCGTTAGCCCGTCGCTGCCGAAACGCCCAACTGGCCGATACCCACGGCGAAACGGCCCGCTACCGCGCCTCGTGGTGAACAATGCGCACAGCCGGGGCTTACGGCACGCCCCGACGAGCGGCGGACGGAGTGAGGGACGCGGTGCTGGGCGAAGAGGAAGCCGGTCCGACGCGGTCACGGGTGGACAACACCGTCAACGGCGGGACGTTCCACGGGCCGCACGTACAGGCCGGATCGGTCGGGACGGTCACCTTCCAGCAGGCCGCCATGCCCCTGGTGATCCCCGGGACGCCACCGCCGCGCACCCTGCCCGGCGCCCCCGCGCACTTCACCAACCGCGACCGGGAACTCGCCCGGCTCGTCGCCGCCGTGGACGAGGGCGACGGCGCGCCGACCGTCGTCGTGCTCGTCGGCGCCGGCGGGGTCGGCAAGACGGCGATGGCCCTGCGGCTCGGGGCCGCGCTGCGCGACCGCTATCCGGACGGCCAGCTCCACCACGATCTGCGCGGCGGCTCGCCGGGGGCCACCGCCACGCCGTCCGCGGTGCTCTGTCGCTTCCTGCACGCGCTGGGCGTCAACCCGCAGTACGTACCGGCCCGGCAGGAGGCCCAGGCGGACCTGTTCCGTTCCCTGGTGGCCGACCGGCGGGTGCTCGTGCTGCTGGACGACGCGCACTCGGCCGCGCAGGTGATCCCGCTGGTGACGGGTACGCCCGGTTCGCTGACGGTGGTCACCAGCCGCCGCCAACTACCGCGTCTTGTTGCGGAGTGCGGGGCGCGCGTGGTGCACGTCGGACCGCTGGACGAACGTGACGCCGTGCTGTTGCTCTCCCGGGTCTCCGGCGACCCGGCGGTACGGGAGGCACCACGCCACGCCGAAGCCGTCGCGCGGCGGTGCGCGGGGCTGCCGCTGGCGCTGTGCGCGGCCGGCGCCCGGATGGCCACCGCCGTGGACCTGGACTGGGCGACCCTGGAGCGCGAGATGACCCGGGAATGGAACGACCCCACCCCGGCCGGCGGTGACGGCCCGCAGGGTACGGACGCGTACGAACCGGGCACGCACGGCCCGGACGCCGTCTCCGCCGCCGTCCACGTCTCCTACGCCGCGCTCTCCCCGGGTGCCGCCCGCGCCCTTCGCCTGCTGGCGCTGCGCGCCTGGCCGTCCATCGGCGCGGAACTGGCCGCCGCCGCGTGCGACGTCGACGTGGCGGAGGCCCGCGGTCTGCTGGCCGAACTCGCCGGCGCCCGGCTGCTGGAGACGGCCGGTACGGACCGTTACCGCCTGCACGACCTCGTCCGGGAGCAGGCCGCGCGGTGGGCGGAGAGCGAGGAGCGCCCGGTCGCCGTGGCGGCGTCGTCGCGCGCCACGGTGGCGTGGTGCCTGCGTACCGCGGTGGCCGCCGACGCGTGCGTCATCCCGGGGCGCTGGCACCTCGGCCCGCGGTACGACGCCCTGCGCGATGCGGAACCCGCCCACCCGGACGCCGCGAGCGCCCTCGCCGCCCTCGCCCGGGAACGGGAGAACCTGACCGAGGCCGTCCAGGCGGCGGCCGACCTCGGGTTCGACGATCTGGCCTGGCAGTTGTGCGAAGCGCTCTGGGGGCTCTTCCTGCGCATGGGGTTCCACCAGGACTGGCTGCGCACCCACCGGCTCGGCGTCGAGGCCGCGGTGCGCTGCGCCGATCTGCGGGCCGAGGGGCGGATGCGCTGCCAACTGGCCTTCGGATACCTGGGGATGGGTCGGCTGGAGGAGGCCGAGGCCGAGATCCTGGCGGCGCGGGAGGCCGACCGCCGGGCCCGCCATCCCCGTGGTGAGGCCACCGCGATCGAGTCCCTGGGCCTGCTGCGCCTGCGTCAGCGACGGCCCGCCGAGGCGGCCCGTTGCTTCGAGGAGGCCCGCGTCCCGGCGCGGCGGGTGGGCGACCACCGGGCGCTGGCCCTCCTCGAACACCACCTCGGGCGCGCGCTGCGCGGGGAGGGGCGGTACGCGGAGGCCACCGCCCAACTGGAACGTGCCCGGGCGATGATGCGGGAACTCCCCGATCCCTACAACGAGGCGCGGGTGCTGACCAGCCTGGGCGAGACGCTGCTGGACGCCGGCCGGCCGCGCGACGCGGCGGCGCCGCTGGCCGAGGCGGCCGAAATCATGACGGCCGAGGGCGCCACCGTCCAGCGGGGCGACATCGCCGCGCTGCGGGCCAGGTGCGCCCGGGCGGCCGGTGACACCGCGGCCGAGGAACGGTACCTGCGCGAGGCCGCCGCCCACCACCGCGCCACCGGCTCGCCCGCCCTCGCCGAGGTGACCGCCCGGCTCGCCGAACTCGTGGCTACGCCTCCGGAGGAGGGTCCGTCTCCACGGTGATCCGGTGTCGGCCGACTCCGGTCACCACCACCAGCCCGTGGGCCAGCTCCTCCGCGCGTCCGCCGGCGTCGTACCAGGCGTACAGCGCGGAGGCGTAGGCCGCGGGGTCGCACAGGTCGGGCCGTCCGTCGTCGTCCGGGTCCGCGGTCAGGGCGACGAGGCGGCCGTCGGCGGTGCGTACGAGGCAGCGCCCGGGGCCGGTGACGAAGGCGGCCATGGCACAGTGCGGGTAGAGCGCCAGCGCCTCGCGCGTCCAGGCCGCCGCCGGGCCGAGCCGGGAGTCGTGGGCGACGACGACGTCGGCCAGGTCGAGCCTGCCGGGGTCGGCGGTCTCCTCGTGGACCACGGTGTGGGCGTCGAGGGTGTCGGGGTCGCCCGGTTCCGTCGCGGGGTCGGCGTAGCGGGTGACCGCGACCTCGGGCGCCCCGCCCGCCATCGCCCGGTCGAGCCGGGTCAGCACGCGCACCGGTGCCGTCGGCGGCGGTACGGCGCGGTCCGGGAGCGGCAGCCGGTCCAGCGCGGCGGGGTGCGCGGGTTCGGCCAGCCCCAGCAGGTCGTAGAAGAGCCGGCGCAGCAGTGCCGCGGAGCGCCCCGGGGCGGAGGTGGCCAGCGCGGCGAAACGGGCCTGCGGCGCGGGGTCGTAGCCGTCCAGGAGGCGGTCGAGCTGGGGGCGCAGTGGTTCGCGGGGGCGCAGGTGCGGCGCGCTCCGGCCGAGCTCGGCGACGGGCGAGCCGGGGTCGAGGTCCTGGGCCGGGAAGGCGCCGAGCAGGACGGGCCGGCCGAGCGCGGCGGCGTAGTAGGTCACCGAGCCGTGGTCGCCGATGACGCAGTCGGCGGCGATCAGCGCCTGGCGCCACTCGCCCAGCGGGGGTATCAGCAACAGCCCGGCCCGGCGGGCGCGCTCCAGCCAGCGGCGGACCTGTCCCGTGCCGTGGCCGTGCCAGATGTTGGGATGGAGCACGGCGGCCGTGCGGTACTGGTCGAGCGGCAGCTCGGAGGTGAGCCGGGGCAGTAGCTGGGCCAGCGGGTCGCCGGCCGCGTCACCGAAGAGCGCGCGCGGGTTCCAGGTGGAGTTGAGCACCACGAGCCGCTGTCCGGGGGCGATGCCGAAGGCCCGGCGGTAGCGTTCCCGGTACCGGACGGCGGCCAGCATGCGGTCGAAGCACGGGTCGCCGGCGAGCACCGCGGTGGGCGCGGCCTCGGGGCACGCGGCCCGCAGCCGTTCCAACTGCTCCGGGTGGGAGAGCACGGTCGCGCTCGCGAACGGCTTCCCCTCGTGCAGCAGCCACTCCGGCGACAACCCGAACACCGGCCCGGCTCCCGGCTCCCGGCTCCCGGCTCCCGGCTCCCGGCTCCCGGCTCCCGGCTCCCGGCTCCCGGCTCCCGGCTCCCGGCTCCCGGCTCCCGGCTCCCGGCTCCCGGCTCCCGGCTCCCGGCTCCCGGCTCCCGGCTCCCGGCTCCCGGCTCCCGGCTCCCGGCTGAGCTTTTTATTGTATCCGATACCGTGCGACAAAACGGCCAATTCGCCCTGGAGCTCGGCCAGTTCACCGCCGTAACTGGCGCTGATGACGAGGTCGGCGGGGGTGGCCTTCGCCTGTTCCCAGGGGAGGACGAGCAGGCCGACCTGGTCGAGGAGGCGGCGGGTGCCGTCGGTGAAGGGGGAGGAGCCGGTGCAGGTGGCGAGGCACTGGATCCGCAGGTCGCCGTGGAAGAGCGGGAGGACGTCGAGGAGCCGGGTGGCCGAGGTGACGTTGTGGACGACGAGCAGTACGCGGGCGGTGGCCGCCCGGGTCGCCCATCGGCGGGCCTCCGGGCCCACCGGCACCCGCAGCCAGGTAGCCTCCGCCACGACCTGATCCAGCCCTTCCGTCGCCTGGACACCGGAAGGGATCACCATAGTCCCCGCGTGCGTCCACCGGGCCCGTCCGCCGGGGCGGCCCGCGGCCGGGGAGCGCGCGGGCGGCGACGACGGCGAGGTGCGCGTGGAGCTGGGCAGGGTGGCGCTCGACAAGGTCTGGTACGCGGCGTTCGGGTCCAACATGCACTACGACAGGTTCCGTTGCTACCTCCTCGGTGGCAGGCCGCCGGGGGGACGGCGCGCGTATCCGGGGTGCCGGGACCGGCGGGAGCCGGAGCGGTGGGAGCCGGTGATGCTGCCGGGGGTGCTCTACTTCGCCACGGAGTCGCAGGTGTGGACCGGCGGCCGGGCCTTCTACGACCCGGACGGACCCGGGCGGACCGCCGCGCGGGCGTACCTCATCGGCGCCTCGCAGTTCTCCGACCTCGCGGCCCAGGAGATGTACCGCGAGCCGGGGCGCGACCTCGACCTGGGCGAGGCGGTCACCCGTTCCCGGGCGCGCGTCGGCCCCGGGCGGTACGAAACCGTGGTCTGCCCGGGGGAGTTGGCCGGGCACCCGCTGCTCACCCTCACCGCGCCCTGGGGCCACCGCGACGTGCCCGGCAACCCGCCGTCCGCGCCGTACCTGCGCCATCTGGGCCGCGGGCTGATGGAGTCGCACGGCTGGGACGCCGGGCGCACCGCCGCGTACCTGGCGAGCCGCCCCGGGGTGGACGGCCACTGGACCCCCGAGGCGGTCGCCGAACTCCTGACGGAACTGCCCCCATGACCCGGCGTCACCCCAGCGGCAGCGCACCGCTCTCCAGCTCCAGCAGCCGCCGCTTGCGGGCCAGCCCGCCGGCGTAACCGGTGAGCGAGCCGTCGGCGCCCACCACGCGGTGGCAGGGGATGACGACGGAGACCGGGTTGCGTCCGTTGGCCAGCCCCACGGCCCGCGCGGCGGTGGGCCGCCCCAGCGCGACGGCGAGCGCGCCGTACGTCGTTGTGCGCCCGTACGGCACCGTGGTGAGCGCCTGCCACACCTGGCGCTGCCACGGCGTGCCGCACGGCGCCAGCGGCAGGTCGAAGCGGCGCAACTCGCCGGCGAAGTAGGCGGCGAGCTGGTCGCGCACCGGCGGCAGCAGCCCGGGGTCGGGCACCCAGTCGGCGCCGATCCGCGGCCCGTACCGCTGACCCGAGGTGTACAGCCCGGTGACCGAGCGGCCGTCCCCGGTGAGCAGCAGTGGCCCGACCGGCGACTCCAGCACCGCGTACCGCACCGGACCGTCCAGCGGCTCGGCGAACTCCCGTACGAGGAAGGCGACTTCGTTCATGACGGCTCCAGCGTCGACCAGAGGTGGTGCGAGGCGTACGAGCGCCAGGGCCGCCAGCGCTCGGCGAGCCGGCGCGCGTTCGCGGGGTCGCCGGGGTGGCCGAGGCGTTCCAGGGCGTGGCGCACCCCGAGGTCGGTGGCGAGGAAGACGTCCGGGTCGCCGAGGGCGCGCATGCGGATGTACGACGCCGTCCAGGGGCCGATGCCGGGCAGGGCGCGCAGCCGGGACTCGGCCTCGTCCGGGTCGGCGTCCGGGTCGAGGACGACCTCCCCGGAGGCGAGCGCGCCGGCCAGCGCGTACAGCGCCGTCTTGCGGGCGGTGGGCATCGGCAGGTCGGCGGGGTCGGCGGTGCCGAGCGCCTCGGCGGTGGGGAACTCGTGGGTGAGGCCGCCGTCGGCCACCGGCAGCGGACGGCCGTAGGCCGCGGTGAGCCGGCCGGCGATGGTGCGCGCGCCGGCCACCGAGATCTGCTGGCCGAGCAGCGCCCGTACCGCCAGTTCGGCGGGGCTGACGTGGCCGGGGGAGCGCAGTCCGGGGGCGGCGGCGCGCAGCGGGCCGAGCAGCGGGCAGCCGGCCAGCGCCTCGGTGACGGCGGCCGGGTCGGTGTCCAGGTCGAGCAGTCGGCGGCAGAGGGCGACGGCCACCGGCAGGTCGCGCCGGTCGGCCAGGCGCAGCCTGCCGGTCACGTACCCCTCCCCGCCGTCCGTCAGGGCCACCGTCCCGGGGCCGTGCGGCAGCGTGAGCACCCGCCGGTAGGTGCCGGATCCGTACTCCTCGACCCCGGGCACGGCGCGGGCGGCGAGGAAGCGGAAGAGCCGGGGCAGATCGAGGGGCGGCCGGTGGGCGAGGCGCAGCCGGAACCCGTCCGGTCCGTCCTCGACCGCTTCGGCCTGCGGTTCGTCGTCGTTCACCCCATCATCGTGGCCGCCGCCCGGCCGCCGGACCGGCGGTTTTCGGACGCCTACCGGGGCCGGTGGCCGGGGGCGGGCCGCCGGATCAGCCGGCCTTGACCGAGTACAGCCGCGCGAAGCCGCCGGCCAGGCCACCGGTGGAGTTGTAGTACTGGCCGGGCTCGATGACGTGCGGGTAGTTGGTGCAGTCGTTGCTGAGGTAGACGGTGATCTTCTCGTTGGTGTTGTTGGTGACCCCGGCCGGGCCGGTGCCGTTGGAATACAGCGGGGAGCGGTAGCACGTGCCGTCGACCGGGTTGGTCAGCTTGCCGAGCGGGCCGTAGTCGATGCTGCCGGTGGCCGCGTCGGCGGACGCGGGCAGTGCCAGGACGGCCGCCGCGGCGACCGCCGCCAGGGCGCCGATACGGGCTGTTGTGTTCGTGCGCACCGTGATCTCCTTCTGGTCGTCGTACAAGGCCGCCGGAGACTACGGGGCGCGGGTATCCGTCCGTTATCTCCCGGCGCACGCACGCACGGCCGGGCCGGAACCGCCGGGTAGTCCTTGAGGACTACCCGCGAAGAGCGCTCCTGAGCGGGATCCGCTCCACCGGCCCGGAAACCTAGCCTCCTTCCAGTTCACGAACGAACAGGAAGGAAGGCCCGCATGGGAGCCAAGCGTCGTCTGCGGCACGGGCTGCTGATGGTGGCCGCGGCCGGCACCATCGTCGCCTCGGTCACCGCCGCGGCCCGCGCCGGCGTCCCGGGCACCCCCGTCCCGCCCCGGCTGCCGGCCGTGTCGGCGGAGACCCTCCAGGCCCGCTACGCGGCCAACCACCGCTACATCGTGCGGGCCGAGCGGGCCGCCCGGCGGATGGACGACACCGGGCGGGCCCACGCGCTCGCCGGACTCGCCGCCCCGGGCCGGAACTTCCTGACCTTCGACGCGACCGGGGACGGCCAGGCCGTCGAGGTCCTCGGCGACCTCGCCCACGCCGACCGGGTCGCCGTGGTGGTGCCCGGCTCGGACACCACGATCGACACCTTCGACGAACTCGGCTCGCGCTACGCCTCGTTGGACGGCGGAGCGGGCGCCCTCTACGCGCGGACCCGGGCGCTCGACCCGCACGCCCGGGTCGCCGTCGTCGCCTGGTACGGCTACCGCGCCCCGCGCACCATGAGCCGCGACGTGGCCACCGACGACCGGGCCCGCGAGGGCGGCCGGCGGCTCGACGGCTTCCTCGGCGAGGTGCGCCGCACCGACCCCGGCGCCCGGGTCACCTTGCTGTGCCACTCCTACGGCACCGTGGTCTGCGGCAGCGCGCTGCGCACCATGGACGCCGCGGACAAGGCGGCCGTCTCCGGCGTCGCGGTCTTCGGCAGCCCCGGCATGGGCGTGCGTTCCGCCGCCGAACTGGGGCTGCGCGCCCCGCTGTGGGTCGGCCGCGGCACCCGGGACTGGATCGCCCGGGTGCCCCACACCAGCTTGGACGTCCTCGGTGAGCGGATCGGCTTCGGCACCGACCCGACCTCCCCGCGGTTCGGCGCCCGGACCCTGCCCACCGGGGACGCCCAACACAGCGACTACCTGCGCCCCGGAGGTCTTTCGTTGCGCAACCTCGCCCTGATCACCCTCGGCCGCGACGCGGCGGTGTCCCGTGGCTGACGTGCGAGTCCGGCCGGACGTCCAGGCGCGCCCGGCCCTCACCTCCCCGTACCCGCCGGTCCCGTCCGGGCCGCGTCCGTCCCGGCGCACCCTCGCCGACCGCTTGCACTCGGCGGTGCTCCGGATCGACGCGGCAACCCCCGCCGGGCGGGACCGCGCGGTCGACGTCCTGCGTGCCCTCGCCATCAGCGGGGTGGTCCTCGGCCACTGGCTGGTGAGCGCGGTGGTGCTGCAGGCCGGCGGCCATCTCGGCGGCGACAGCCCGCTGCACCACATGCCGGCGTTCACCCCGGTCTCCTGGCTGCTCCAGCCGCTCGCCGTCTTCTTCCTGGTCGGCGGCCGGGTCGGGGCGCACAGCTACACCGCGGCGCGGCGGCGCGGCCAGGGGTACCGCGGCTGGCTGGCCGGGCGGATGCGCCGGCTGCTGCGCCCGGCGGTGCCGATGGTCACCGTGTGGGGCCTGGTGCTGCTGGGGCTGGCCGTGGCCGGCGTCGCCCACGAGACCGTCCACACCCTGATGTGGCTCGCCTTCTCCCCGCTGTGGTTCTTCGGGGTCTACGTGGTGCTCACCGCCGCGACCCCGCTGGTGTGCCGGTACCCCGGCCGGGTGGCGGTGGGCGCCGCCGTGCTGGTGGCCGCGCTCGACCTGGCCCGCGCGCTGACCGGCGCGGCCGGCTGGACGGAGACGGTACGGCAGGCCAACGACGTGGCCGGCTGGCTGGTGCCGTACGCGCTGGGCGCGTGGTGGGCCGCCGGCGGCTTCGTCCGGCGCCGGTACGCGGCCGGGATGCTGGCCGGCGGGGTGCTCGCCACCGTCGCGCTGGTGGTGTGGGGCGGTTATCCGGCGAGCATGGTGGGCGTCCCCGGGCAGGCGTTGTCCAACCTCAACCCGCCCACCCTGGCCGCGGTCTGCTTCGGCCTGGCGCAGTGCGGCGCGGCGCTGCTGCTGGCCGCCCCGTTGCGGCGGCTGGTGGGGCAGCCGGGCGGCGGCGGGCCGGCCATCCCGGCCGCCGAGGCGCTGCGGGCCCGGCCGGGGCAGTTCGTGTGGGCCGCGGTGGCGCTGCTCAACCTGTCGGCGATCACCGTCTTCCTGTGGCACCAGACCGCGATGCTCACCACCACGCTGGTCTCCCTCGGCCTCGGCGCCCACCTCTTCGCCCTGCACACCAGCCCCGACACCCCGCTGTGGCCGCTGGCCCGGCTCGGCTGGTGCCTGCTGTTCGCCCTCGTGCTGGCCGGCTTCCTGGCCGCCTTCCGCGACTGGGAACGCGGCGTCCGCGCAGGTCGGAGCGGGTGAGCCGGGGGAGATGAGCGAACGATACCGAGACGATAACGGCCCCGAATACGGTGTCGTGCGGCATGTGCCGCCTGCCCTCGGACGGTTCGCGCGGTGTGGCCGGAGTCTGTGTCCGAAGCAATTGTTGGAGGAGTCATGGGCGGTATCTCCGTCGAATCGCTCAGCGAGCTGTACGTGAAGTACGAGAACGACCTGCGCGCGGTACGCGACGCGCAGCGGGAGTTCCTGCGGCAGCGCGGCAAGACGATGAAGGCCCAGCTCGACGACTACGAGGCCGAGATCACCTACCTGCTGGTGCGGGAGCACCGGCCGGACAAGCTGGTGGAGATCGGGACGTTCTACGGCTGGTCGACCATGTGGCTGCTGAGCGCGCTGAGGGACAACGGCAAGGGCCACCTGTACTCGTTCGACATCGTCGACAACGTGGTGCGCAACGTCCCGGCCGAACTCGCCGCCGACCGCTGGACGTTCACCAAGGGCGACGTGCGCGAGCACCTGTCGAAGGTGCCCTCCGACACCGACTACCTGTTCATAGACGCCGACCACGGCGCGCGCTTCGCGCGGTGGTACGTCGACAACCTCTTCCCGGCGGTGCCGAACGGCATCCCGACCCAGGTGCACGACGTCTTCCACGGCCGCCGGCCCAAGCCGCTGAGCGAGGGCTCGGTGGTCATCAAGTGGCTGGCCGAGAAGAACGTCCCGTACTTCACCCCGTCCGCCGCGAAGGCCCCCGAGGTGATCGAGGCGCTGGCGGCGGTCAAGCGTGACCTGAACCTGGCGGAGCCGGTCCGCGACAGCCGCGACAACCCGATGATCTTCTTCACCCTACCGTAGTCCGCGGCCTTCTCCGGGGTGCCGGAGAACGCCTGTCAACTCCCCCTGTTCACCGGGTGGTTACCCTCCCCCAGAACCCTCGTTCAGCCGCGCTGGCGGTCGGTGCCGGAGCATGCCTATAGTGCCGAGGCGATCGCGGAGCAGGGGGTTCCGGGTCGGTTGGCCAGGGGGAGGCTTGCATGGATTCGGGTGATTCCGGGCCTGCGCGCATACGATTCACGGTTCTTGGTTCACTCTCCGCGACGGTTGACGGCCGTCCCGTCGCGATCGGGGGCCCCAGGCAGCGGACGATTCTCGCCATGCTGATCCTGGCGTGGGGCCGGGTGGTCTCGGTCGGCGCCCTGGTGGACGCGGTCTGGGGCGACCGGCCGCCGACCACCGCCCGCACGCAGGTGGCGATCTGCATCGGCGCCCTGCGCAAGGCGTTCAAGCAGGCCGGGGTCGAGGACGACATCATCTCCACCGCCCACCCGGGGTACCGGCTGGAGACCGCGCGCAGCGAGACCGACGCGCTGGAGTTCACCTCGATGGTCTCGGACGCCGCCGCCGCGGTGCGCGGCTCGCGGCTGGACGACGCCAGCGCGCTGTACACCCGGGCGCTGGCGCTGTGGAAGGGCCCGGCGCTGGCCGGGGTGACCGGGCAGCCGGTGGAGGACGAGGCCACCCGGCTGGAGGAGCGGCGGCTGTCGGCCTACAAGGCGTGGTCCGACGTGGACCTCGCGCTCGGCCGCCACCAGGAGCTCATCCCCGAGCTGACCGCGGTGGCCCAGAACTACCCGCTCGACGAGCAGCTCCGCCACAACCTGATGCTCGCCCAGTACCGGGCCGGCCGGCGCGGCGAGGCCACCGAGGGGTTCCGTTCCTGGCGCCGCTACTTCGTGGACGAACTCGGCCTGGAGCCCTCCCCGGTGATCCAGGAGCTGCACAACGCGATCCTGCGCGACGAGCCGGGGCTGGCGTTGCCCGCGGAGTCCGCGCCGCCGCCGGAGACCCGTTTCGTCCCCGCCGAACTGCCCCCGGACGCCGCCGCGTTCCAGGGGCGCGAGGCGGAGCTGGCGCAGCTCGACACGTTGCTGGACCGCCCCCCGGCCGGGCAGCCCACCGCGCTGGGCTTCGTCACCGGGGTCGCCGGTGTCGGCAAGACCGCGCTGGTGGTGCACTGGGCGCACCGGGCCGCCGGGCAGTTCCCGGACGGCCAGTTGTACGCCGACTTCTCCGGCGGCGACGGCGACCAGCCGCCGATGTCGGCGCACGCGCTGATCGAGCGGTTCCTGCGGGCGCTCGGGGTGCCCGGTGAGCAGATCCCGGCCGACCCGGGGGCGCGGGAGTCGCTCTACCGCAGCGTGCTCGCCGAACGGCGGGTGCTGGTGGTGCTCGACAACGTGTCCGGGGTCGAGGAGGTGCTGCCCTTAGTCCCGGGCAGCGGACGGTGCTGCGTCCTGGTGACCAGCCGCGAGCAGCTCGACCACCTCGCGGTGGGCGGCGCGGTGCGGGTGGGCCTGGGGCTGATGAGCGAGGCGGAGGCCGAGCGGCTGATCGCCCGGATCGCCGGCGAGGAGCGGGTGGCCGCCGATCCGTCGGCGGTGCGGGAGCTGTTCCGGCTGTGCGACGGGCTGCCGTTGGCGCTGCGCATCGCCGCGGCCCGGCTGGCGGTCAAACGCCACTGGTCGGTGGCGCACCTGGTGCACCGGCTCTCCGACGAGCGGCGCCGGCTGGACGAGTTGAGCACCGGCGGCATCGGGGTGCGGGCCAGCTTCGCGGTCAGCTACCGCGGGCTGCCGAAGAAGGCCGGCCGGATGTACCGGCGGCTCGGCCTGCTCAACGTGCCGGACTTCACCGCCTGGGCGGGCGCCGCGCTGCTGGACGTCTCCCCGGGCGAGGCCGAGGACCTCATCGAGCGGCTGGTCGACGCCAACCTGCTCACCGTCACCGGCACCGACGCCACCGGCACCCTGCGCTACGGACTCCACGACCTGCTGCGGCTGTACGCCAGGGAACTGGCGCAGAGCGAGGAGAGCGAGGAGGAACGGGACGAGGCGCGCGGCCGGGTGCTGCGTACCCTGCTCACCCTCGCCGAGGAGGGCCACCGGCGCGAGTACGGCGGCGACTTCTCCGTCATCCACGGCAGCACGCCGCGCCGCCCGCTCGATCCGGCGCTGGTGGACGGGCTGCTGCGCTCCCCGCTGAAGTGGTTCGACGCCGAGCGCTCGGCCCTGGTGGCGCTGCTGGTGCAGGCGTGCGACCTGGGGCTGGACGAACTCGCCTGGGACCTGGCGATGTCCAGCGTGGTGCTCTTCGAGACCCGGGCCGACTACGACAACTGGCGGCTGGTGGCGCAGCGTGCCCTGGAGGCCGCGCAGAAGTCGGGCAACCGGCGCGGCGAGGCCGCCATGTGGTACGAGCTGGGCTCGGTGGAGATGTTCCAGCAGCGCTTCGACCGCGCGGTGCCGTTGTTCGAGGTGGCCCTCGGCCTCTTCGAGGAGGTCGGCGAGGTGCACGGCCACGCGCTGACGCTGCGCAACCTGGCCATCGTGCACCGGGTCCGCGGTGACCTGGTCTCGGCGATGGGGAAGCTCTCCGCCGCCCGGGACGTGCTCCACGAGGTGGGCGACGCCTCCGCCGAGGCGCACGCGCTGGGCCAGATGGCCCAGATCGAGCTGGACTGGGGCAACGCCGACGAGGCGGTGACCCTCTCCCGGGAGGCGGTGCGCATCGCCACCGGCCTCGGCGAGACCCGCGGCGCCGCGCAGGCGCTCAACCGGCTGGCCGGCGCCTATCTGCGGCAGGGCCGCTACGACGCCGCCGAGGAGTCGTACCAGTGGGTGCTGCGCCTGGTGCGGGAGAAGGGCGACAGCCGGGGCGAGGCGTACGCGCTGCTCGGCCTGGGCGAGACCCACGTGGTGGCCGAGCGCTACCCGGCGGCCGAGCAGGTGCTGCTGGAGGCGCTGCGGCTGACCCACCGGGTCAACGACCTGTTCCTGCTCGCCCGAGTCAACCTCACCCTGGGCCGCTGCAACGTGCGGCTGGGCAGGCCGGATCGGGCCGGCCAGTTCCTCACCCTGGCCCGCAGCCTCTTCCGGCAGATGGACTCGCCGGCCGGTGAGCAGCAGGCGGCGCGGGAGATGGCGGCGCTCGGCGGCGGCGCCCCGCGTGACTTACTGAAGGTGTGCTGAACCCCTCCCCACGGGCGGCGACCGGTGACCTCCGGTCGCCGCCCGTGGCGTGTGCCGACCCCAACTGCCGTGGTTTCGCAGCCCGTCGGTCCGGAAGAGGACCGAAAACGAAGCGATATCAGCCAGAAGGTGCCGGCTCCTAGCGTGGGCGACCGGGCCGTCCGCCGTGGCGGACCCCGACGCGACGACAGGAGAGCCGGATGATCCGTCACATCGTCCTCTTCAAGTTCAAGCCCGGTTACGGGTGGGGCCACCCCGATGTCGAGGCCGCCGAACGGATCTCGGTGCGGGTCGGGGCCGAGGTCCCCGAACTGGTCGAGTGGCAGGTCGGCCGCAACGTCTCGGACCGCCCCATCGCCTACGACTACGCGGTGATCGGCCTGGTGGCGGACGAGGCGGCGCTGGAGCGCTACCTGGTGCACCCCTTCCACCAGCAGGCCATCGACAAGTGGCGGCTGATCAGCGACTGGGTGGTGGCGGACCTGCTGGAGGAGCCGGCCGGGACCGCCCCGCGGACGGCGACGCCCTCCACCGCGTCCGCGTAGCCCGCACACACCAAGAGGTACGGATGTATACGATCTATCACCCGGAACTGGACGCACTCGTCCGGCGCCTGCGCGACGACCACGAGACCTTCCTGGCCGGCAAGTGGGACGCCGCCCGGCTCGCCCGCCACCAGACCGACCTGGTGCGCGCCACCGTGGCCTACGTCAAGGAGCACTCCGCCTTCTACCGGGGCCACCTGGCCGGCGTCGACCCCGAGCGGATCACCGCGCTCGACGAGGCCACCATGGCCGCCATCCCGTTCACCACCAAGGACGACCTGCGCGCCGCCCAGCAGGACATGCTCAGCCGACCGCTCGCCGACGCCTGGATCTTCTACGAGACCACCGGCACCACCGGCCGCTCCACCCCGTGCCCGCGGGACAACACCGACTCGCTGCACAACAACGCGGCGCTGACCCACTACTACGAGTCGGTCTTCCGGCGCTACGGCGACGGCCAGGTGATCGGCGTGGCCGGCCCCACCGACCTGCACGCCTTCTCCGACACCTTCGGCGACGTCTGCCGCAACCTGGGCCTGTCGGTGGCGAAGATGTGGCCGCACTCGCCGACGGTCGGCTTCGACCGGGCGCTGAACGTGATGCGGTCCTTCCCCATCACCGGGCTGTTCTGCACCCCGGGGATGGCGATGACGCTGGCCAAGCGGGTGTTCGCGGCCGGTCTCGACCCGCGCCGGGACTTCGCCGTCGACGTCGTCATGACCACCGGCGAGCTGGCCTCCCCGAGCATGCTCGCCAACCTCGGCGAGATCTGGGGCGCCGACGCCTACAACGCGCTCTACGCCTCCCAGGAGGCGTCGGTGAAGTCCGCGGTGGCCGGCGACGGCCGGATGTACACCGTGCCGCTGATCGCCTTCAACGAGGTGATCGACCCGGTCACCGGCGCCTGGGTGGCCCCGGACGCCTCGGGGGTGCGCGAGGGCGAGCTGGTGGTGACCCACCTCTACCAGGGCTCCAAGCCGCTGATCCGCTACCGCACCGGCGACCTGGTGCGGCTGACCGACCCCGGCCCGGACGCCGCGGTGCCCGCCCCCGCCCTGGAGGCGCTGGGCCGGGTCCGTGACCGGCTGGACATCAACGGCCGCCCGATCACCGGCTACGACCTGGAGAACCTGCTGCTGCGCCACATCCGCGGCTACCTCGACTACCAGATCGTCCTCGACCACGCCGACGGCGCCGACCGTGTCACCCTCAATCTCCAACTCACCGAGGACGCACCGGCGTTGGACACCATGGCGGACGCCTTCCGGGCCGCCGTCGCCGACTGCCGCGACGTCCTCGGCGCCGACCTCGGCTTCACCGCCACCGAGCTGGGCGCCATCACCACCACCGGCGCCATGGTCAGCTGGAAGGCCGCCCGCCTGGTGGACCGGCGCGGCACCGGCGACGACGCGTCGGCCCCCGACGCCGAGCAGCAGGCCGCCGCCGCCATCGCCGCGGGACGGTCCCGATGACGGCCACCACCGGCGAGCACGCCGCCACCCCGACCCCGCAGCGCCGCCCCGGCGTCCTCGGCTGGGCCTACCACCAGGGCGAGTACCTGCCGGCGACCGAGGCCCGGCTGCCGCTGACCACCCAGGCCCTCCAGTACGGCACCGGTGTCTTCGAAGGCATCCGCGGCTACGCCGCCGCCGACGGCGACCAGGTGCTGCTCTTCCGGGCGCACGACCACTTCGCCCGGCTGCTGCGCTCCTGCGCGCTGCTGCGCATCGACCCCGGCGCCACCGTCGACGAACTCGTCGGCGTCAGCGCCGAGTTGCTGCGCCGCAACGCCGTCGTCGCCGACACCTACCTGCGCCCGCTCGCCTACAAGCTGGCGCTGCTGCCCGGCTCGCCGCCCGGGGTCTCGCTCAGCGGGGTCTCCGACGCGCTGTCGGTCACCGCCTTCGCGCTGGGCGCCTACACCTCGCCGCGCGGCATCCGCTGCGCGGTCAGCTCCTGGACCCGGCCGCGCGGCTCGTCGGTGCCGGTACGGGCCAAGACCACCGGCGGCTACGTCAACAACGCGCTGGCGATGGACGAGGCGCGGGCGGCCGGCTACGACGACGCGGTGCTGCTGGACGAACGCGGCAAGGTCGCCGAGGCCACCACCGCCAACGTCCTCGTGGTCAAGGGCGACCGGCTGCTGACCCCGCCCGCCTCGGCGGACATCCTGCCGGGCATCACCCGTGACACCGTGCTCACCCTCGCCGCCGACCTCGGGCTGGACACCGCCGAGTGCGAGCTGGGCCCGGCCGACCTGTACCAGGCGGACGAGGTGCTGCTCACCGGGACCGGCGTCGGGATCACCCCGGTCACCGAGGTCTCCGGCCGGCCGGTCGCCGACGGGGTCCCCGGGCCGGTCACCACCCGGCTCACCGACACCTACGCCCAGATCGTGCGCGGCGCGGGCGATCCCCGTTACGCGCACTGGCTGACCGCCGTCCGGATAGACCGAGGGCAGAGCTGAGATGCCGACCACCACCTCCGAGTACCCCGCCGTCACCACCCAGGCCGGCCCCGACTGGCTCACCCGGGACCTCCTCACCCGCCATCCGGCCCGGCGGATCGGCACGCTCGGGCCGAAGGGGACCAGCAGCGAGGAGGCCGCCCGGTACCTGTGGGCGCGGCTGCCGGAAGGCGGCCCGCACCGCGAACCGCTGATCACCCTCTACGACAGCTACGAGGCGGCCGGTGAGGCGCTGCGCACCGGCCAGGTGAGCCATGTCGTGGTCGCCAACGCCTACTCGGCGGTCAACGAGTTCTACATGGACACCCGGATCTCGCTGGCGGCTGCCTTCATCATGGAGACCCCCGAGTACGGGATCGCCAAGCTGCCCGGCAGCCAGGTGCCGGCCGAGCCGACGGTGGCCAGCCACCCGGCGCCGGTGCCGCTCGTCGCCCAGTTGCTGCCCGCCCCCTACCGGCCGCGCCAGGTCGATCTGGTGCCCTCCACCAGCGCCGCCGCGATGGCCGCCCGCGAGCTGCGGGCCGACCTGGCGCTGACCACCGCGCCGGCCGCCGGCCGGCACGGCCTGGAGTTCATCTCCCGCACCCGCACCATCGTGATGGTCTGGTCGGTCTTCGTCCCCGCCGACGACGCCGTGGTCCGTCACCCCGAGCACGAGGAAGCAGGGACATGCTGATCCTGGACCGGGAGGCCGTCACCAAGGCGCTCCCGATGAGCGAGGCCGTGCCCGTCCTGGCGGGCGCGATGCGCCGGTACAGCGCGGGCCTGGTCACCCAGCCGCTGCGGTCGGTGCTGCGGCCGGCCACCGACCCCTCGATGCTGGGGGTGATGCCGGCCCACATGGCCGCCGAGGACGGCGACCCGGCGTACGGCTTCGGCGTCAAGGCGGTGCTGTTCAACCCCGGCAACCCGGCCCGCGGGCTGCCCGCCACGGTCGGCGCGGTGCTGCTGCTGGACCCGGAGACCGGGGTGCCGGCCGCGCTGCTGGACGCCGCCGTGCTCACCGCGGTGCGCACCGCCGCCGTCTCCGCCGTCGCCACCGACGCGCTCGCCCGCCCCGACGCCGGCGACCTGGCGATCCTGGGCTCCGGCGCGCAGGCCCGCGCGCACCTGGAGGCGATGGCCGAGGTCCGCCCGGTGCGCCGGGTACGGGTGTGGAGCCGTACCGCGGCCAACGCCGAGGCGTTCGCGGTCTGGGCGCGGCAACTGCTGCCCGGTGTCGAGGTGGAGGCCGCGGCCACCGTGTCGGCGGCGCTGGCCGGGGCCGACCTGGTGTGCACCACGACCGCCTCGCACGAGCCGCTGGTGGAGGCGGCCGACCTGGCCCCGGGTGCCCACGTCAACGCGGTCGGCGCCTCGGTGGCCGACGCGCGGGAGCTGACCTCGGCGGCGGTGGCCCGGTGCGCGATCTACGTCGACAGCAAGGAGTCGGCCGCCAACGAGGCCGGCGACCTGCGGGCCCCGCTGGCCGAAGGGCTCATCGACGCCGGCCGGATCCGCGGCGAACTCGGCGAGGTGCTGCTGGGCCGGGCCGAGGGGCGCCGGGACGAGCGGGAGATCACCTTGTACAAGTCGCTCGGCCTGGCGGTGCAGGACGTGGCCGCCGGCTTCGCCGCGCTGCGCGGCGCCACCGAGCGCGGCCTCGGCACCGACGTGCCGTTCCCCGGCTGACCGTCCGCCCCGATCCGCGTACGCACCGGCCGCCGTCCGGCCGGTGCGGTAAATCCCTGGAGTTTTCGCCATGCCCGCCTATGTCATCGCCAACATCACCACGCTCTCCGAGAACCCGGATCTCGCCGAGTACCGCCGGCGCGCGCAGGCCACGATGGACCCGTTCGAGGGCCGTTTCGTGATCCGCGGCGGAAAGGTCGACGTACGGGAGGGCGGCTGGCACCCGGTCCACCTTTCCGTGCTGGAGTTCCCCACCGGAAAGCACGCCCGGGACTGGCTGGAATCCCCCGGTTACCGGGAAATCCTCCCGCTGCGCGCCTCGGTGGAAACCGAGCTGGTGATCGTGGAGAACCCCTGAACACCGCCCGCTAATCAAGTGATAGGCCGCTGATAAGGCACCGCCCTAGCGTTCGGTACGTCATCCGAAATGGCGTGGCAGAACGCAGGCGTCCGGCGTGTTCCGGGCGCCCGTCACATGGAAGGCAATGGTCGTCGTGGTGGAACGGGCAACCGGCCGGGAGTTCTGGCAGCGTGCGCTCGCCGGAGGTGGACTGGGCCCGCTGCCGAGGTGGTCGGCGGCCGAGCCGGTGACCGCCGGTGCCGTCGGACGGCCGGACCCGGGCGCGCGGGAGACGGCCCGGTACCGGGCCGAGGTGCCGCGGCCGGTCGTCGACGGCCTGCTGCGGCTCGGCGCCGAACTCGACCTGCCGCAGCCGGTGTTGCTGCTGGCCGCCTGGGTCAAGGTGCTCGCGGTGCTCACCGGCGACCCCGCCGTGGTCACCGCCCACGCCGACCGGCGCGACGGCGGCTGTCCGGTGCCCTGCCCGGTGGTGGCCGCCGACGGCACCTGGCGGGCGCTGCTGGAGGCCACCGCGACCCGGCTGGCCGAGGCGTCCGCGGCCGGCCTGGACGAGCTGGACGAGGTCTGCCGGGCCGCCGGCCGCGCCACCCCGTACGACACCGTGCTCGTCGCCGACGGCGAACCGGACGCCCGTGACCTGGCCGGGGACGTCGTCCTCGCGCTGGGCACCGCCGTCGCCGACGGGCGCACCGAACTGGTGCTGTGCCACCGCCCCGACGCGCTCGACGCCGGGCAGACCGGCCGCATCGCCGGCTACCTGCTGAACGCCCTCCAGGCGCTGGCCGCCACCCCGCACGCCGACCACCACGACTGGTCCCCGGTCTCCGCCGAGGAGACCGCCTACCAGCTGCACGGCCTGGCCGGACGCCAACGCCCGCTGCCAAAGGCCCGGTTCCACCAGCTCTTCGAGGAGCAGACACGGCTGCGCCCCGACGAGGTCGCTGCCGTCCACCGCGGCGCCACTCTGACGTACCGTCAGCTCAACGAGCGGGCCAACCGCATCGCCCACCAGCTTCGCTCCGGCGGACTGCGTGACGAGGACGTCGTCGCCGTGGTCACCGAACGCGACCTCGACTGGCTCGCCGCGGTCGTCGCCGTCTTCAAGGCGGGCGGGGTCTACCTGCCGGTCGAGCCGCACTTCCCGGCCGACCGCGTCGCCGACATGCTCGGCCGCAGCGGGTGCCGCCGGGTGCTGACCACCCGCGGCGCCTGCCCGGCGCTGGACGACGCGCTGGCCGGGCTGCCCGGGGTGCGCCCGGAACACCTCGACGAACTCCTCGCCGCCGACGCCCCGGTGACCGACCCGGGCCTCCCCGTCGCCCCCGGGCAGGGCGCCTACATCTACTTCACCTCCGGCTCCACCGGCCGCCCCAAGGGCGCCATGTGCGAGCACGCGGGGTTCCTCAACCACCTCTTCGCCAAGATCGACGACCTGGGGATCACCGAGGGCACGGTGGTGGCGCAGACCGCCCCGCAGTGCTTCGACATCTCGCTGTGGCAGCTGGTCGCCGCGCTGGTGACCGGCGGGCGCACGGTGATCGTGGAGCAGGAGGCCGTCCTCGACGCGGCCCGCTTCATCGCCCTGCTCGCCGCCGAACGGGTCGAGGTGGCCCAGGTGGTCCCCTCCTACCTCGACGTCGTCCTGGCCGAACTGGAGCGCACCCGGCGCGAGTTGCCGCACCTGCGCTGCGTCTCGGCGACCGGCGAGGCGCTCAAGAAGGAACTGGTCGAGCGGTGGTTCGCCGCCTTCCCCGACGGCGCGCTGGCCAACGCCTACGGGCTCACCGAGACCTGTGACGACACCAACCACGAGGTGATGCGCGCCGTCCCGGAACAGCCCTCGGTGCCGCTCGGCCGCCCGGTGTCCAACGTGCGCGTCTACGTGGTCGACGAACGGCTGCGGATGGTGCCGCTCGGCTCTCCCGGCGAGATCGTGATGTCCGGCGTCTGCGTCGGCCGCGGCTACGTCAACGACCCCGAGCGCACCGACGCCGCCTTCCTCGCCGACCCCTACCTGCCCGGTGAACGCCTCTACCGCTCCGGCGACTTCGGCCGCTGGCTGCCCGACGGCCGCCTGGAGTACCTGGGCCGCCGGGACGCCCAGGTTAAGATCCACGGCTTCCGGATCGAGATCGGCGAGGTGGAGAACCGGCTGCTGCGGGTGGCCGGGGTACGCGACAGCGCGGTGGTGGTCACCGGCGACGACGACGGCAAGCAGCTCGAGGGGTTCTACTGCGGCCCGGCCGAGGTCCCCGAGGAGACCCTCCGCGCCGAACTGTCCGCCGCCCTCCCCTCGTACATGGTGCCCAGCCGCTTCCACCACCTGCCGGCGCTGCCGCTGACCGCCAACGGCAAGACCGACCGCAAGGCGCTGACCCGGCTGGCCTCCGAGGCCGCAGACGGCGAACGGGCCGCCGACGCCCCCGCCACGGCGACCGAACGCCACCTGGCCGCCCTGTGGTCCGAGGTGCTCAAGGTGCCGGTGGACCGCATCGGCCGCGCCGCCCGCTTCGGCGACCTGGGCGGCACCTCACTGACCCTGCTGCGGCTGGCGGTACGGCTGGACGGCCGGGCCACCCCCGCGGAACTGCGCGGCACCGCCGACCTGGCGGACCTCGCGGCACTGCTCGACCGCAAGGCACTGACGGAGGCAGCGGTATGACCCTCACCCACCACGAGCCCGTCCCGGCCGCCACCGGGGACCCGCGGCTGCCGGTGCTCCAGGTGGACGGCGGCACGCTGCCGGCCGCCCGGATCCGGGAACTCCTCGACTCCGCCGGCGCCGTCCTGGTGCGCGGCCTCGGCCTCGCCTCCCCCGCCGACCTGGCCCGCGCCGCCCGCGACCTCGGGGTCACCCCGATGCCCGAGCGCGAGGGGTTCACCTCCCGCGACGACCTCGGCGACGGCGTTCACTCCGCCTCGCACTGGCCGGCCGACGAGCCGATGTGCATGCACCACGAGCGCTCCTACGCCGCCGAGGTGCCCGGCATCGCCATGTTCGGCTGCCTGACGGCACCGGCGAGCGGCGGCGCCACCGCCATCAGCGACGCGGCGGCCGTCCTCGCGGCGCTCCCGGCCGAGCTGGTCGAACGCTTCGAGACCCACGGCTGGCTGCTGGCCCGCAGCTACCGGGACGTCGGCGTCACCCTGACCGAGGCGTTCGGCACCGAGGACCGCGCGGCGGTCTCCGCCTACTGCGACGCCCAGGCCATCACCCACGAGTGGCTGCCGGACGGCGCCCTGCACACCCGCCAGCTCCGCGCGGCCGTGGTACGCCACCCCAGGACCGGCGCCCGCCTGTGGTTCAACCAGGCCGCCTTCCTCAACGAACGCACCCTCGACCCGGTCGTCCGCGAATACCTGCTCTCCCTGTACGGCCCCGGATCGCTGCCGTTCAGCACCTACCACGGCGACGGCGAACCCATCGACGAGCAGGCGATCGGCGTGATCAACGAGGTCTACACCGCGCACACCGTGCGCGAACCCTGGCGCGCCGGCGACCTGCTGGTCCTGGACAACCTGCGCACCGCCCACAGCCGCGAGGCGTACCAGGGCGAGCGCGAGGTGGTGGCGCTCTTCGGCGACCGGGTCCGCCTCGACGGCCACGTGCCGCCCGGCACCCCGCCGCGCCCCGCGCTCTGACCCGGTCCGCGCACCCGTTACCCCTACCCGTCCCACGGAGCCCCGCCATGCCCCAGCAGCACCAGCCGCCCGCGTTCGCGGTGATCCCCGGCGCCCAGGTGCACCGGATCCTCGACGGCCGCCACAAGGAGGTCGTCGACCTGATCGAGACCGCCTACCGGCTGCACGGTGACGGGGAAACGGTCAACCCGCCCTCGTACTTCCTGCGCTTCCCCGACCGGCCCACCGCCCGGATCATCGCGCTGCCCGCCTCGGTCGGCGGCGAGATCCGCACCGACGGGCTCAAGTGGATCTCCAGCTTCCCGGAGAACGTCGAGGCCGGCATCCCGCGGGCGTCCGCCGTGCTCATCCTCAACGACCACGACACCGGCTACCCGCTGGCCTGCCTGGAGTCCTCCATCATCAGCGCGGCCCGCACCGCCGCCTCCGCCGCGCTGGCCGCCGCCAAGCTCAGCGAGGGCCGGCCGCGCCCGACCCGGATCGGCTTCTTCGGCACCGGCCTGATCGCCCGCTACATCCACACCTACCTGGCCGGCACCGGCTGGTCGTTCGACCAGGTCGGCGTCCACGACCTGTCGGCCGAGCACGCCACCGGCTTCACCGAGTACCTGCGCGGCGCTGGCGAGCCGGGCCCGGTCACCGTCCACGAACACGCCGAGGACCTGATCCGCTCCAGCGACCTGGTCGTCTTCGCCACCGTGGCCGGCACCCCGCACGTCACCGACCCCGCCTGGTTCGACCACAACCCGCTGGTGCTCCACGTCTCGCTGCGCGACCTCGCCCCCGAGGTGGTGCTCGCCGCCACCAACGTGGTGGACGACGTCGACCACTGCCTGAAGGCCAACACCTCGCTCCACCTGGCCGAACAGCTCACCGGCAACCGCGACTTCGTGCACGGCACCCTGCACGACGTGCTCACCGCGCGGCTCACCCCGCCCACCGACCGCCCGCTGATCTTCTCCCCGTTCGGCCTCGGCGTCCTCGACCTCGCCCTCGGCCGGCACATCTACGACACCGTGCGCGCCGAAGGGGAACTCGCCGTCGTCGACGACTTCTTCCACGACCTGCGCCGCTACGGCTGACCACTGACGCATTCGCCAACGTCCCCAAGGGCGGGAGGTTTCGTGCCGATCATCTCGGCTCCCCAGGAATTCAACGCGGAAGACCTGTACGTCGACCTGAACGCGGTGATCGGCAGCCCGCTCCACCTCAAGTGCGAGGGGTTCAACTTCACCGGCTCGGTCAAGCTCAAGGCCGCGGTGGAGATGGTGGAGGCCGCCGAACGCGACGGGCTGCTCGGCCCGGACTCGGTTCTGGTGGAGTCCTCGTCCGGAAACCTCGGGGTGGCCCTCAGCGTCATCGCGGCGAGCAAGGGCTACCGCTTCGTCTGCGTCACCGACTCGCGCTGCAACCTCGCCTCCAAGCGGCTGATGGAGGCGCTGGGCGCCACCGTCTACACGGTGACCGAGCCCGCCGCCGACGGCGGTTTCCTCGGCGCCCGGCTGGCCCACGTGCGCCGGCTGTGCGAGGAGGACAAGCGGTACGTGTGGCTCAACCAGTACGCCAACCCCGGCAACTGGCGCGCCCACTACCGCTGGACGGCCCGCGCCGTGGACCGCTCCTTCCCCGCCCTGGACGTGCTCTTCGTGGGCGCCGGCACCACCGGCACCCTGATGGGCTGCGCCCGCTGGTTCAAGGAACACCGGCCCACCGTGCGCATCGTGGCCGTGGACAGCGTCGGCTCGGTCACCTTCGGCCACCCGCCGGCCCCCCGGATGATCCCGGGCCTGGGCACCGGGGTGCGCCCGCAACTGCTCGACGAGAGCTTCGTCGACGACGTGCTGCTCGTCCCGGAGACCGACACCGTGCGCATGTGCCACCGGCTGGCCGCCCGCGGCTTCCTGTTCGGCGGCTCCACCGGAACGGTCGTCAGCGGCGCCACCGCGTGGCTCGCCGAACACGGCACCCCGGAGACGACCGCCGTGGCCATCGCCCCCGACCTGGGCGAGCGCTATCTCGACACCGTCTACCACGCCACGTGGGTGCAGGGCGTCTACGGCGCCGACGCGCTCGCCACGGCATCCCTGACCTGAGCAGAGAAAGGCACAACCGATGACCAACCCGTTCGAGGACGCCGACGGCCGGTACCTGGCGCTCGTCAACGACGAGGGCCAGTACTCGCTGTGGCCGGTGACCATCGAGGTGCCGGCCGGCTGGACCGTCGCCCACCCCGAGGCCGGCCGCGCCGAGGTACTCGACTTCATCGCCGCCAACTGGACCGACATGCGCCCCAAGAGCCTGGCCGCCGCCATGGACGGTGCCGCATGACGGCCGTACTCGACACCGCCGCGCCGGCCGGCGTCTTCACGCTGTCCGCCACGGACGCCGGGGCCACCGAGGACGTCGCCCGCGCGCTGTGCGCGGCGCCCGGCGGCCCGGTGGACGACCCCTCCTGGGTGGCCGCCGCCCGGGCCGGCTGGTCCGCGCTGCCGGTCGCGCTGCGCCGCGCGCTCCACGACTTCCGGCGCGACTCCGGCACCGGCGGGGTGCTGCTGGTGCGCGGCCTGCCGGTGGACGAGGAGACGCTGCCGCCCACCCCGAACGCCCGCGGCTCGGTGCAGCGCACCGCCTCGGTGCCGGCCGCCGTCCTCACCATGATCGCCTGCGGTCTCGGCGACCCGGCCGCCTTCCGCCCCGAGAAGTCCGGCGCCCTGGTGCAGGACGTGGTGCCGGTACCGGGCCAGGAGACCTTCCAGGGCAACGCCGGCTCGGTGCTGCTGACCTGGCACAACGAGAACGCGTTCCACCCGCACCGGCCCGACTTCGTGATGCTGCTGTGCCTGCGCGCCGACCACGACGGCATCGCCGGACTGCGCACCGCGGGCATCCGGGACGCGCTGCCGCTGCTGTCCGAGGAGACCCGGCGGGCGCTTGCCGCCGCCGAGTTCGTCACCGCGCCGCCGCCCTCGTTCGGCGACGCCGGCGGCGACCCCACCCCGCACCCGGTGATCTCCGGCGACCCGGACGACCCGGACCTGCGGGTGGACCTGTCGGCCACCAGGCCGCTCACCGACCGGGCGCGGGCGGCGCTCGGCGAACTCTCCGAGGTCTTCGAGGAGATCGCCCGCACCGCCGTGCTCGCCCCCGGCGACCTGGCCATCGTCGACAACCGGGTCACCACCCACGGCCGCACCGCCTTCCGCCCCCGCTACGACGGCAAGGACCGCTGGCTCCAGCGCACCTTCGTCCTCACCGACCTGCGCCGCAGCCGCGTCCTGCGGGCGGACGACGGCTACGTCCTCGACTGATCCGACCCCTGGAGTGACCGCATGACCCCGGCCATCGAGATCGACCGCCTGGAGAAGAGCTTCGGCAGCACCCGGGCGATCCGCGGCCTGAGCCTTCAGGTCCCGGCCGGGAAGGTGCTCGGCCTGCTCGGGCCCAACGGCGCCGGCAAGACCACCTTGGTACGCGTGGTCTCCACCCTGGTCGAGCCGGACGCCGGGCGGGTCCTGGTGCACGGCCACGACGTGGTGCGCCAGGCCGCCCGGGTACGCCCGCTGATCGGCCTCACCGGCCAGTACGCCTCGGTGGACGAGGACATGCCGGGGCGGGAGAACCTGTACGTCATCGCCCGGCTGTTCAACTTCTCGCGGCGCGCGGCCCGTTCCCGCGCCGACGAGCTGCTGGAGCGGTTCGGGCTCACGGAGGCCGGCGGGCGCCCCTGCGGCGGCTACTCCGGAGGGATGCGCCGCCGCCTCGACCTCGCCGCCAGCCTGGTGGGCGAGCCGCGGGTGCTCGTGCTGGACGAGCCCACCACCGGCCTCGACCCGCACAGCCGCAACGCGCTCTGGGCCGAGGTGCGCAGGCTCGCCGACGCCGGCACCACGGTGCTGCTGACCACCCAGTACATGGAGGAGGCCGAGGCGCTCGCCGACTCCCTGGTGGTCATCGACCGCGGCCAGGTGATCGCCACCGGCCGCACCGCGGAGCTGCGGGAACGCTTCGGCGGCCAGACGCTGCGGGTCCGCCCCGAGCACCCCGGCGCCCTGCCCGCGCTCCAGGCCGCGCTGGCCTCGGCCGGCCACCGGGTCACCGTGGTGGAGGGCGACGGCGGCGCCCCGCAGAGCCTGCGCCTGCCGCTGTCCGGCGGCGGCGAGGCGCTCACCGCGCTGATCCGCACGCTGGGCGCGGCCGGCGTCCCGCTGGCCTCGGTGGAGACCAGCCTGCCCAGCCTCGACGAGGTGTTCTTGATGCTCACCGGCTCCTCGCGGGGCCGGGGGCCGGAGGAGCCGGAGACCCCGGCCGGACCGGCCGACGACCTGGTACGACCGGCAGCGAGGAGTGCGGTGTGAGCACGGTGACGACGATCCCCGCGGCGGTCCGCCCGGCGCACCCGGGGGCGGCCGGCGCCGTCCGCCACACCCTGGTGCTGGCCCGCCGCAACCTGCGCAAGGCGGTCGCCAGCCCCGGCCAGATCATCGACGCCACCTTGATGCCGGTGGTGCTCTCGCTGGTCTTCATCTACGCCTTCGGCGGCGCCATCGCCGGCGACAGCGCCCAGTACCGGCAGTACCTGATGCCCGGCATCATGGCGCTGACCATCACCACCACCTCCCGCACCTCCGGCATCGGCCTCAACGCCGACTTCGCCACCGGGGTGATGGACCGCTACCGGGCCATGCCGGTGGCCCGCTCGGCGGTGCTCACCGGCCGCATCCTGGCCGACGCGGTACGCCTGCTCGCCGGGCAACTGGTGGTCCTCGCCTTCGCGCTGGCCATCGGGTTCCGCATCCACACCGGGCCGCTGCAAGCGCTCGGCGCGCTCGGCGTGGTGCTGCTCTACGGCGTCGCGCTGTGCTGGCTGCACGCCTTCATCGGGCTGGCCGCGCGCGGCATGGAGACCGTGCAGTCCATCGGCACGCTGGCCATGGTGCCGTTGCAGTTCGGCAGCTCGATCTTCGTCGACCCGGGCACCATGCCGGGGTGGCTGCGGCTGTTCGTCGCCAACAACCCGATGACCGCGGTCGTCGACACCGCCCGCCATCTGCTGATCGGCGGCCCGGTGGGGCACGAGGCACTGGTGGCCGTGGCGTGGAGCGTGGGCCTGATGGCGGTCTTCGCGCCGCTGGCGGTGTGGAAGTACCGCACGCGGAGCTGACCCCGGGGCGCTGCCGGGCGGGTCACTCGCCGACCACGACCAGCCCGGTCTCGTAGGCGAAGACCGCGGCCTGGGTCCGGTCCCGCAGCCCCAGCTTGATCAGGATCCGGCTGACGTGGGTCTTCACCGTCTGCTCGGAGATCACCAGTTCACCGGCGATCTCCAGGTTGGACAGCCCCTGGGCGATCAGACAGAGCACCTGCGTCTCGCGTTCGGTCAGGTCGCCCACGCGTTCCCGGCGGGGCGCGGGCTTGCCGCCCAGCCGGGAGAACTCCTGGATGAGCCGCCGGGTGACGGTGGGGGCGAGCAGCGCCCCGCCCTCGTGCACGGTGCGCACCGCGTCGGCGAGCTGGTGCGCCGAGGAGGTCTTCAGCAGGAAGCCGCTGGCGCCCGCGCGCAGCGCCTCGTAGACGTACTCGTCCAGGTCGAAGGTGGTGAGCACCAGCACCTTGGCCGCCGCGTCGCCGTCGCCGGTGATCCGGCGGGTGGCCTCCAGGCCGTCGAGTCGGGGCATCCGGATGTCCATCAGCACCACGTCGGGGCCCAGCTCCGCGACCGCGCGCACCGCCTCCTCGCCGTCCCCGGCCTCCCCGACCACCTCGATGTCCGGCTGGGCGTTCAGCAGGATCGCGAACGACTCGCGGATCATCGTCTGGTCGTCCGCGATCAGTACCCGGATCGTCACGCTCGCTCGCTCTCTGCGTACGGAAGACAGGCCACCACTTCGTACCACCCGTCGTCCCGGCGGCCGGCGCGCAGGGTGCCGCCGAGCGTGGTGGCGCGCTCGCGCATCCCCAGCACCCCGTGGCCCGACCCGGGCTGCCGCCGCACCCGCGCGGTGGCCGGGCTGTTGGCGACGCGCAGCTCCACCGCGTCCGGGCGGTAGCCGACCTCCACCTCGACCCGGGAGCCGGGGGAGTGGCGCAGCGCGTTGCTCAGCGCCTCCTGGACGATCCGGAACGCCGACAGCTCGACCCGTTTCGGCAGCGTACGGGGGGTGCCCGAGACGGCGGCGGAGACCGTCAGCCCCGCGGTGCGGACGTTGTCCAGCAGCTCGTCGAGGTTGTCCAGGCTGGGCTGCGGGGCGTAGCGGGCGTCCGGGTCCGGGGTGTCGTCGCGCAGCATGCCGAGGATGTGCCGCATCTCGGTGAGCGCGGCCAGCGCGTTCTCCCTGATCCCGGCGAAGCTCTCCACCAGCTCATTCGGCGGCTCGGCCACCCGGTAGGGCGCCGCCTCGGCCTGGACGGCGACCACCGACATGTGGTGGGCGACCACGTCGTGCAGTTCCCGGGCGATGCGGGTGCGTTCCTCCAGCATCGCCCGCCGGGCGCGTTCCACCTCGGTGAGGCGCTGCTGCTTGCGCAGGGTGCGCCGGGCCTCGTCGCGTACCCGCAGCCCGGCCAGCACGCTCAGGCCGAACGCGGAGACCACGGCGAACGGCAGCAGGTCCGGCACGATGCCGGGCGGCGCGAAGAACGCCCACGCCACGGCGCCGACGGCGGTGCTCAGGGCCCATTGCGCGATGAAGACGGCGGTGCGCACCCGCCACGCGGTCAGGAAGGTGACGATCAGATGGGCCAGCAGCGCCGGCTCCGGCCACGGCCACGGGGTGCCGGCCAGCTCCGGGCCGGGCAGCGCCGCGCTCAGCCCCGCGTACGAGGCCATCGCGGCCAGCGACAGCCACCAGGCGGCCGGCGGCCGGATCAGGGCCAGCGGGATCGCCGCCGACTGGGCCACCGCCGGCAGCGCGCACACCACCACCGGCAGCGCCACCCGGGCGCCCATCAGCGCGGTGTCACCGCCGACCAGCGAAAGTCCGGCCAACACCGCGGCGATCAACGGGAGATGGCGCAGTATCCGGTTTTTCGGCCGCGCCAGTTCCGGCACGCTGTACCCGGAAAAGTCGAAGAGCCCTTGTGCGACCGGTCGCCAGAACGCCGCCGGGCGCCGTTCGCCGCCGCCGTCCCGGCCTCGCCGTTCCCGCTCGGACCCCGGTGACCGCTCGCTGCTCACACGCCTCATCGTACCGGCGCGGCGCCCGGCGGCATTCGGCCCGCGGCGGCCGCGCGCCGTTGTCGAAAGGGCTTCAATAACGCGGTGAAAGACCGGCTTCCTATCGTCATTTGCGTAGTGTTCCGCCTTCCTGCCGGAAGCGAATTGGCCGCCCGGCCGGCGAGCTTCGCAGGACGAGCCCGCCGCGCCGGACCACGGGGCCGCCCGTCGGCCCGGACCGCGCCTTGCCGCGGAAGACCACCGCACCGCTTGCGCCGTGCCGCCTGGTGACGCATCGGATCCACAAGGAGTCGGAAAGATGAACAGGCCGGAGACAGTCCTGGCTCAGTGGCAGGGACGGGTTCGCTCGATCCCCGGCTTGACGCTCCCTGAGCTCTTCGAGGCCCAGGTGCGGCGCACCCCCGACGCGGTCGCGGTGAGCCACCGGGACGTCCCGGTGACCTACCGGGAGCTGGACGAGCGGGCCAACCGGCTGGCCCGGCTGCTGCTGGCCCGCGGCATCGGCGCCGAGGACTGCGTGGCCGTCGCGCTGCCGCGCACCGTCGACCACGTGGTGGCGCTGCTGGCGGTGACCAAGTCCGGCGCCGCCTACCTGCCGGTGGGCCTGGACTACCCGGCCGAGCGGATCGCCTACATCCTCGCCGACGCCGACCCGGCCGCGCTGCTGGTCATGTCGGACCTGGCCGTGGACGAGGCGTTCGCCGCCCGCCGGGTGGTCCTCGACGACCCGGACCTCGCCGCCCGCCTCGCCGGGCTGGCCGCGCAGCCGCTCGACCCGGCCGAGCGCGCCTTCGCCCCGCGTCCGGCCAACCCCGCCTACGTCACCTACACCTCCGGCTCCACCGGCCGCCCCAAGGCCGTGGTGATCGAACACCGGGCGCTCGCCGACTACTTGAGCTGGGCCCGCCGCGAGTACCCCAGCCTGGGCGAGGGCGGCACCTCGATCTGGCACTCGCCGTCCACCTTCGACATGTCGGTCTCCGAGCTGTGGGCGCCGCTGGTCTCCGGCGGCCGGGTGCTGCTGGCCGGGCTGGAGGAGGACGCCGACGCCGGCGAGGTCTCCTGCACCTTCCTCAAGGCCACCCCCAGCCACCTGCCGCTGCTGGAACTGCTGCCGGACGCCTTCTCCCCGACCGGGGTCCTGATGCTCGGCGGCGAGGCGCTGCACGACCGGGCGTTGACCGAGTGGCGCCGCCGCCACCCCGGCGCGACCGTCATCAACGTCTACGGCCCCACCGAAGTCACCGTCAACATGGCCGAGTTCCGCCTCGCGCCGGGCGAGCCGGCCCCCGAGGGCGTGCTGCCGCTCGGCCGCGTGATGGACAACATGCGCGGCTACGTCCTCGACGAGGCGCTGTGCCCGGTGGCCCCCGGCGTCACCGGCGAGCTGTACGTGGCCGGCGCCGGTCTCGCCCGCGGGTACGCCGGGCGCCCGGAGCTGACCGCCGAACGCTTCGTCGCCGACCCCTTCGGCGCCCCCGGCGACCGGATGTACCGCACCGGCGACCTGGCCCGGTGGAGCGAGGACGGGCTGCTGGAGTTCCGCGGCCGGGTCGACCACCAGGTCAAGGTGCGCGGCTTCCGGGTGGAGCCCGGCGAGATCGAGGCCGTCCTCGCCCGCCACCCGGCCGTGGCCCGCGCCGTCGTCCTGGTCCGCGAGGACCGCGCCGGCGACCAGCGCGTCGTCGCCTACCTGACCGCCGACGGCACCGCCCCGGACGCCGACGCGCTCCGCGCCCACGTCGCCGCCGAACTGCCGCACTACATGGTGCCGTCCGCCTTCGTGGTGCTCGACGCGTTCCCGCTGACGCCCAACGCCAAGGTGGACCGGGCCGCGCTGCCCGCCCCGGAGTTCACCGGCGCCGAGGACGGCCGGGCGCCGCGCACCGCGACCGAGGAGACGCTGTGCGCCCTGGTCGCCGAGGTCCTCGGGGTGGGCGCGGTCTCGGTGGACGACGACTTCTTCCGGCTCGGCGGCCACTCGCTGCTGGCCATGCGGCTGGTGAGCCGGGTCCGTGGCGAGCTGGGCGTGGAGCTGCCGGTGGGCGCGGTCTTCGCCACGCCCACGGTGGCCGGCCTCGCCGCGGCGGTGGCCGGGGCCGGGCAGGCCCGTCCGGCGCTGGTGCCGATGGCCCGCCCGGAGCGGGTGCCGCTGTCGTACGCGCAGTCGCGGATGTGGTTCACCTACCGCCTGGAGGGGCCCAGCCCCACCTACAACATCCCGCTGGCGCTGCGGCTTTCCGGCGCGCTGGACGCCGACGCGCTGGTGGCCGCGGTCGGCGACGTGGTCGGCCGGCACGAGGCGCTGCGCACCCGGTTCGCCGAGGCGGACGGCGAGCCGTACCAGGTGGTGCTGGACCCGGCGTCCGTTCCGGAGGTGGAGAGGGCCGAGGTCGCCGAGGCGGAGCTGGCCGCGGCGCTCACCGAGCGCGCCGGGTACCGCTTCGACCTGGCCGCCGAGGTGCCGCTGCGGGTGTCGCTGCTGCGGGTCGCCGAGGACGAGCACGTACTGCTGTGGCTGGTGCACCACATCGCCAGCGACGGCTGGTCGCTGGCGCCGCTCGCCCGCGACCTGTCGGTGGCCTACCAGGCCCGGCGCGCCGGGGCCGCCCCGGCGTGGCAGCCGCTGCCCGTCGGGTACGCCGACTACGCGCTGTGGCAGCGTGACGTGCTCGGCGCCGAGGACGACGCCGCGTCGCTCGCGGCCCGCCAACTCGACTACTGGAAGCGGCAGTTGGCCGGGTCGCCGGAGCTGCTGGAGCTGCCGTCCGACCGGCCGCGTCCGGCGGTCGCCTCGCACCGCGGCGACACCGTGCGCTACGCCGTCGACCCCGCCCTCCACGCCCGTCTGGTGGAGCTGGCCCGGCAGACCGACACCACCGTCTTCATGGTGGTCCAGGCGGCCATCGCCGCGCTGCTCTCCCGGGTCGGCGCCGGCACCGACATCCCCATCGGCGCCGCGGTCGCCGGCCGCACCGACGAGGCCCTGGAGGACCTGGTCGGCTTCTTCGTCAACACCGTGGTGCTGCGCACCGACGTCTCCGGCGACCCGACGTTCCGCGAGCTGCTGGCCCGGGTCCGCGGCACCGACCTGGCCGCCTTCGCCCACCAGGACGTGCCGTTCGAGCGCGTCGTGGAAGCCGTCAACCCCGGCCGCAGCCTGTCCCACACCCCGCTCTTCCAGACCATCCTGACCTCGCAGAACACCCCCGCCGACGCCTTCACCCCGGACGGGCTGACGGTCACCGAGGAGCACGTGGCGCGCGGCACGGCCCGCTTCGACCTCTCCTTCCACATCCTGGAGCGCGCCGCGGGCGACGGCCGCCCGGACGGCATCGAGGGCTGGCTGGAGTACGCCGCCGACCTGTTCGACCCGGCCACCGCCGACGCGCTGACCGCCCGGCTGGTGCGCCTGCTGGCCGCCGTCGCCGCCGAGCCGGACACCCCGGTCACCGCGGTGGAGATCCT
Organism: Streptantibioticus cattleyicolor NRRL 8057 = DSM 46488; assembly: GCF_000240165.1. Classification (NCBI taxonomy): domain Bacteria; kingdom Bacillati; phylum Actinomycetota; class Actinomycetes; order Kitasatosporales; family Streptomycetaceae; genus Streptantibioticus; species Streptantibioticus cattleyicolor. The sequence goes on along the minus strand of NC_017586.1, from coordinate 2,822,389 downwards.
CTCCGCCGACGAGCGCCGGGACCTGCTGCACACCTGGCAGGGCATATCCCACCAGGTCAGCGGGCGCCCGCTGCCCGACCTGGTCGAGGAACGGGTACGGCGGACCCCCGACGCGCTCGCCGTGGTCCACCAGGACACCTCGCTGACCTACCGCGAACTGGACGAGCGGGCCAACCGGCTCGCCCGGCTGCTGGTCTCCCGCGGCCTCGGCCCGGAGCGGTACGCCGCCGTGGCCCTGCCGCGCTCGGTGGACCTGGTGGTCACCCTGCTCGCGGTCACCAAGACCGGCGGCGCCTACCTGCCGCTCGACCCCGGCTACCCGGCCGACCGGCTCGCCTTCATGCTCGCCGACGTGGACCCGGTGCTGGTGGTCACCGCCGGCGGGGTGCTCGACCACGTGGCCGCCGACCGCCCGGTGCTGCGCCTGGACGACCCGGCCACCACCGCGAGCCTCGCCGCGCTCCCGGCCGACCGGCTCACCGACGCCGACCGGCTCGCCCCGCTGCGCCTGGACAACGCCGCCTTCACCATCTTCACCTCCGGCTCCACCGGCCGCCCCAAGGGCGTCACCGTCCAGCACCGCTCCCTCGACGGCTACCTGTCCTGGGTGCGCGAGGCGTACCCGGCGGTGGCCGGACGCGCCCTGGTGCACTCCCCGGTCGCCTTCGACCTCACCGTCACCGGCCTGTTCGCCCCGCTCACCGCCGGCGGCTGCGTCGAGCTGACCGAACTGACCGAGGCCAGCCGCGTCACCGAGGGGCAGCGACGCCCGACGTTCGTCAAGGCCACCCCGAGCCACCTGCCGCTGCTGATCTCCCTGCCCGGCGAGTTCTCCCCGTCCGAACAGCTCGTGCTGGGCGGCGAGTCGCTCATGGGCGACGTCCTCGACGAGTGGCGGGCCCGCAACCCCGGCGCCACCGTCATCAACGAGTACGGCCCCACCGAGACCACCGTGGGCTGCTCGGAGTTCCGCGTCGCCCCCGGCGACCCGGTGCCCGCCGGTGTCGTCACCATCGGCCGGCCGATCTGGAACACCCGGATGTACGTGCTCGACGCCCGGCTGCGCCCGGTCCCGGCCGGCACCCCCGGCGAGCTGTACATCGCCGGTGACCTGGTCACCCGGGGCTACCTGGGCCGCCCCGAACTGACCGCGGGCCGCTTCGTCGCCGACCCCTACGGCGCCCCGGGCGAGCGCATGTACCGCTCCGGCGACCTGGCCCGCCGGCGTGCCGACGGCCAGCTGGAGTTCATCGCTCGCGTCGACGACCAGGTCAAGCTGCGCGGCTTCCGCATCGAACTCGGCGAGATCGAGGGCGTGATGGGGGCCCACCCCGAGCTGGCCCAGGTCGCCGTGGTGGTCCGCGAGGACCGTCCGGGCGACAAGCGGCTGGTCGGCTACGCCGTACCGGCCCCGGGCGCCAGTCCCGACCCGGAGGAGCTGCGCCGCCACGCCGCCGCCGCGCTCCCCGACTACATGGTCCCCGCGGTCTTCGTCCTCCTGCCCGAACTGCCGCTCACCCCCAACCGCAAGCTCGACCGCAAGGCGCTGCCCGTCCCCGACTACGGCACCGCCCGCACCGCCGGGCGCGGCCCGCGCGACTCCCTGGAGGAGATCCTGTGCGGCGCCTTCGCCGAGGTGCTGGGCGTCAACCGGGTCGGCGTGGACGACAACTTCTTCGACCTGGGCGGCCACTCGCTGCTCGCCACCCGGCTCACCGCCCGGCTGCGCGGCACCCTGGGCGCCGAACTGTCCATCCGGGCGCTCTTCGAGACCCCGACCGTCGCCGGGCTCGCCGCCCGCCTCGCCGACGGCGACCTGGCCGGCGCGGGCGTCACGGCGGCCCGCCCGCCGCTGCTGCCCATGGCCCGCCCGGAGCGCGTACCGCTGTCGTACGCGCAGCGCCGGCTGTGGTTCATCCACCGGCTCCAGGGCTCCAGCGTCACCTACAACATCCCCACCTGGCTGCGGCTGACCGGCCGGGTCGACGCCGACGCGCTGTCCGCCGCCGTCACCGACCTGGTGGCCCGCCACGAGATCCTGCGCACCGTCTACCCCGAGGACGCCGGCGAGCCCTACCAGCAGGTGCTCGCCCCCGGGGAACTCCGCCCCGAGGTGGCGTTCGTCCCCGTCGCCGACGAGCGGCGGCTGACCGAGGCGCTGGCCGAGGCGGCGCTTCACCCGTTCGGCCTCGTCGGCGAACTGCCGCTGAAGGCCACCTTGTTCTCGCTGTCGGAGACCGAGCACGTGCTCGCCGTGGTGATGCACCACATCGCCAGCGACGGCTGGTCGATGGCGCCGCTCGCCCGCGACCTGTCCGCCGCCTACCGCGCCCGCGTCACCGGCACGCCGCCGCGCTGGCAGCCGCTGCCGGTGCAGTACGCCGACTACGCGCTGTGGCAGCGGGACCTGCTGGGCACCGAGGACGACCCGGACAGCCTGATCAACCGGCAGTTGAAGTTCTGGACCGGACAACTGGCCGGCGCCCCCGAGCTGTTGGAGCTGCCGCTGGACCGGCCGCGTCCGGCGGTCGCCAGCCACCACGGCGGCACCGTCGAGCTGGAGCTGGACCCCGCGCTCCACCGCGAACTGGTCTCGCTGGCCCAGAAGTCCGGCGTCACCCTCTTCATGGTGCTGCACGCCGCCATCGCCACCCTCGTCTCCCGGCTCGGCGCCGGCACCGACATCCCGCTGGGCACCGGCGCCGCCGGCCGCACCGACGAGGCCCTGGACGACCTGATCGGCTTCTTCATCAACACCCTGGTGCTCCGCACCGACCTGTCCGGCGACCCCACCTTCCGCGAGCTGCTGGCCCGCTGCCGCACCACCGACCTGGCCGCCTACGCCCACCAGGACGTCCCCTTCGACCGGGTCGTCGAGGCGGTCAACCCCGACCGGGCGCTCTCCCACTCGCCCTTCGTCCAGGTGGCGCTGAGCCTCAACAGCTACGACCAGGGCGTGGTGGACTTCCCCGGGGTCACCGCGACCAGCCCCACGGTCACCAACGAGATCGCCAAGTTCGACCTGATCTTCTTCTGGGAGGAGCGCCACGACGCCGAGTTCGCCCCGGACGGCCTCGGCCTGACGCTGAAGTACGCCACCGACCTGTTCGACCACGAGACCGGCGAGCGCATCGCCGACCGCCTGGTGCGGGTGCTGCGCACCGCGGTGGCCGAACCGGAGCGCCGCGTCGGCACCTTCGACGTCCTTACCGCCGGCGAACGCGACCGGCTGCTGGCCGCGGGCACCGGCGCGATCCGGCCCGACCTGGCCGAGCTGCCGCTGCCCGAGCTGTTCGCCCGCCGGGCCGCCGCCGCCCCCGACGCACCCGCCCTGGTGCACCGCGGCGAGACGCTGAGCTACGCCGAGGTGGCCCGCCGCTCCGCCCGCCTGGCCCGGCTGCTGCTGGCACGCGGGGTGCGCCGGGAGTCCCTGGTGGCCCTGGCGCTCCCCAAGTCGGCCGAGCTGATCACCGCCATGCTCGCGGTGCAGCGGGCCGGCGGCGCCTACCTGCCCGTCGACCCGGAGTACCCGGCCGAGCGCATCGCCTACATGCTGGACGACGCCGCGCCGGTGTGCGTGGTCACCCGCGACGGCGTCGAGCTGCCGCCGGTGGAGTGCGCCCGGGTGGTGCTGGACGACGAAGCGGTCACCGCCGAGCTGGCCGGGCTCGACGACACCCCGGTCACCGACGCCGAACGCGGCGGCCCGCTGGACGCCCGCCACCCCGCCTACGTCATCTACACCTCCGGCTCCACCGGCCGCCCCAAGGGCGTCGTGGTCACCCACCGCGGACTCGCCCCGCTGGCCGCCTCGGCGGCGGACGCCTACCAGATCGAGCCGGACTCCCGGGTGCTCCAGCTGGTCTCGCCCAGCTTCGACGCCTCGGTGCTGGAGATCGTCATGGCGCTGGCCACCGGTGCCGCCCTGGTGGTGCCCGACACCCACCCGCTCGCCGGGGAGGCGCTCGCCGCCACCCTGGCCGAGCAGCGGATCACCCACGCGGTGATCCCGCCCGCCGCGCTGGCCAGCATCCCCGAGGACGCCGAGCTGCCCTGCCTGCGCACCATCGTCACCGGCTCCGACAACGTCAGCGCCGACCTGGCCGCCCGCTGGGCCAAGCGCCACCGGGTCAGCAACTCCTACGGGCCCACCGAGGCCACCGTGGTCAGCACCGTCGGCCGCCCGCTCACCGGCGAGGGGACCCCGCCCATCGGCGGCCCGCTCGACCACGGCCGGGCCTACGTGCTCGACGCCGGGATGCGCCCGGTGCCGGTGGGCGTCCCCGGCGAGCTGTACGTCTCCGGCGCGGGCCTGGCCCGCGGCTACCTCGGCCGCCCCGCGCTCACCGCGGAGCGCTTCGTCGCCGACCCGTTCGGCGGGCCGGGCGGCCGGCTCTACCGCACCGGCGACCTGGTGCGCTGGCGCCCCGACAGCCAGCTGGAGTTCATCGGCCGCACCGACGACCAGGTCAAGGTGCGCGGCTTCCGCATCGAACTCGGAGAGATCGAGGCCGTCCTCGACGCCCACCCGGCCACCCGCCGCTCGGTGGCCCTGGTGCGCGAGGACCGTTCCGGCGACAAGCGGATCGTCGGCTACGTCGAACCCGCCGACGGCGCCACCGAGGCCGCCCGCCTCGTCGACGAGCTGCTGGAACACTGCTCCGCCCGGCTCCCCGGCTACATGGTGCCCTCCGCCCTCGTCGTCCTCGACCAGTGGCCGCTGACCCCCAACGGCAAGGTGGACCGCAAAGCGCTCCCCGAGCCCGGCCGGCCGGTGGCCGCCGACTCCGGACGCGCGCCGCGCGACGCCCGCGAGGAGACGCTCTGCGCCATCTTCGCCGAGCTGCTGGAGGTCGAGCGGGTCGGCATCGACGACAACTTCTTCAAGCTCGGCGGCCACTCGCTGCTCGCCACCCGGCTGATCAGCCGGGTCCGGGCGGCGCTCGGCGCGGAGATCACGGTCCGCACCATCTTCGAGAACCCGACCGTCGCCGAGCTGGCCCAGCAGCTCGACGGTGCCCGCCGCGCGCGTCCCTCGCTGCGTTCCATGCGCCGCCGCGGCTGACCAGAAACCCCGCGCACGTTCCCGCCCGCGTCCCCTCAAGGAGACCACCCATGTTCCCGATGTCCTTCGCGCAGCGGCGGCTGTGGTTCGCCTTCCAGCTCGAAGGGCCCAGCCCGACCTACAACTGCCCGCTGTACATCCGGTTCTCCGGCGCGCTGGACACCGGGGCGCTGGTCGCGGCGGTCGGGGACGTGGTGGAGCGCCACGAGGCGCTGCGCACCCGGTTCGCCGAGATCGACGGCGAGCCGTGCCAGGTGGTGCTCTCCGGGGGACGAGGCCCGGCCCGCCGTCGAGTCCGTCACCCTCGACGGCGAGCCGGCCCTCGCCGAGGCCCTGCGGGAACGCGGACGGTACGCCTTCGACCTGGCGGGCGAGGTCCCGCTGAAGGTGACGCTGTATCAGGTGGCGCCGGAGGAGTACGTGCTCCTGCTGCTGCTCCACCACATCGCGGCCGACGGCGGTTCCCTCGCCCCGCTCGCCCGCGACCTCTCCGAGGCGTACGGCGCCCGCGTCGGCGGCACCGCCCCGGCGTGGGAGCCGCTGCCCGTGCAGTACGCCGACTACGCGCTGTGGCAGCGTGACGTGCTCGGCGCCGAGGACGACCCGGACAGCCTCGCCGCCGAACAACTCGCCTACTGGGCCAAGCAGTTGGACGGCGTGCCGGAGCTGCTGGAACTCCCGCTCGACAAGCCGCGTCCCGCCGTCGCCTCGCACCGCGGCGCCACCGTCCGCTACACCGTCGACGCCGACCTGCACGCCGCCGTGGTGGAACTCGCCCGGCGCACCGACACCACCGTCTTCATGGTCGTCCAGGCCGCCCTCGCCGTGCTGCTCTCCCGCCTCGGCGCCGGCACCGACATCCCGCTCGGCACCGCCGTCGCCGGCCGCACCGACGAGGCGCTGGAAGACCTGGTCGGGTTCTTCGTCAACACCCTGGTGCTGCGGACCGACGTCTCCGGCGACCCGACGTTCCGGGAACTGCTGGCCCGCGTCCGCGAGACCGACCTGGCCGCCTACGCCCACCAGGACGTCCCCTTCGAGCAGGTCGTCGAGGCCGTCAACCCCGGCCGCAGCCTCTCCCACGCCCCGCTGTTCCAGGTGATCCTCACCCTCCAGAGCAACGCCGGGGGCAAGTTCACCGTGCCCGGCGTCGACGCCCGCTTCGGCGAGGTCGACACCGGCGTCGCCAAGGTCGACCTCACCTTCTACCTGGAAGAACGCGCCCACCCCGACGGCACCCCGGCCGGCCTGGTCGGCGAGATCCAGTACGCGGTGGATCTGTTCGAGGGGTCGAGTGCGGGGGTGTTGGCGGAGCGTCTGGTGCGGGTGCTGGGTGGTTTGGTGTCGGCGCCGGATGTGCCGGTGAGTGGTGTGGGGGTGTTGTCGTCGTCGGAGTGGGACGAGTTGGTGGTGGGGCGTAATGCCACGGCTCGTGAGGTGGTTCCGGCTTCGGTTGCGGGGTTGTTCGAGGGGTGGGTGTCGCGGTCGCCGGGTGCGGTGGCGTTGGTGTTCGAGGGTGAGGAGTTGTCGTACGGGGAGGTGGATGGGCGGGCGAACCGGCTGGCGCGGTTGTTGATCGCGTGTGGTGTGGGGCGTGAGTCGTTGGTGGCGTTGGCGGTGCCGCGGTCGGTGGAGATGGTGGTGGCGGCGCTGGCGGTGCACAAGGCGGGTGGTGCGTATCTGCCGGTGGATCCGGAGTATCCGGCCGAGCGGATCGCGTACATGTTGGACGACGCCAAGCCGGTGTGTGTGGTGACGACGTCGGGTGTGTCGTTGCCGCCGGTGGAGTGTGCCCGGGTGGTGCTGGACGACGAAGCGGTCACCGCCGAGCTGGCCGGGTTGTCGGACGCTGTGGTCACCGACGCTGAGCGTGGTGGCCCGTTGGACGTCCGCCACCCCGCCTACGTCATCTACACCTCCGGCTCGACCGGCCGTCCCAAGGGCGTCGTCGTCACGCATCGGGGGGTGGCTTCGCTGGCCCTGGCGCAGGCGGATCGCCTCGAAGTGGCGCCGGGAGCGCGGGTGTTGCAGTTCGCGTCGCTGAGTTTCGACGCCGCCGCGTGGGAGCTGGTGATGGCGCTGGCGAATGGGGCGGCGTTGGTGGTGGCTCCGGCGTCGCGTCTGGTGGCGGGGGAGCCGTTGGCGCGTCTGGTGGCGGAGCAGGGGGTGACGCATGTGACGTTGCCGCCCGCGGTGCTGGGTGTGCTGCCTGATGGTGCGTTGCCGGAGGGTGTGACGTTGGTGGTGGCCGGTGAGGCGTGTGCGCCGGAGCTGGTGGGCCGCTGGTCGCGGGGTCGTCGGATGGTCAACGCGTATGGTCCGACGGAGGCGACGGTGTGCGCGACGATGTCGGCGCCGTTGTCGGGTGCGGTGGTGCCGCCGATGGGTGGTCCGATCGCGAACGCGCGGGTGTATGTGCTGGACGAGGGGTTGCGTCCGGTGCCGGCCGGGGTGCCGGGTGAGTTGTACCTGTCGGGTGCGGGGCTGGCCCGGGGGTATCTGGGGCGTCCCGCGCTGACGGCGGAGCGTTTCGTCGCGGACCCGTTCGGTGAGCCCGGCGGTCGGCTCTACCGCACCGGTGATCTGGTGCGGTGGCGTGCCGATGGTGAGCTGGAGTTCCTGGGGCGTACGGATCACCAGGTGAAGGTCCGGGGGTTCCGGATCGAGCTGGGGGAGATCGAGTCGGCGTTGGCCGGTCACGCGTCGGTGGCCGAGGCTTTGGTGGTGGTGCGGGAGGACGGTCCGGGCGGGCGACAGCTCGTCGGATACGTCACCCCGGCTGACGGGTGCGCCCCTGATGTGGCCGAGCTGCGTCAGCACGTGGCCGCCTCGCTGCCGGATTACATGGTGCCGGCGACCGTGGTGGTCCTGGACCGCTGGCCGCTGACGCCCAACGGCAAGGTGGACCGCAAGCGTCTTCCCGTGCCCGAGTTCGCCACCGAGGGCGGCCGTGCTCCGCGTACCGAACGCGAGGAGACGCTGGCGGCTGTCTTCGCGGACGTCCTCGGCCGGGAATCCGTCACCATCGACGACGACTTCTTCGACCTCGGCGGTCACTCGCTGCTCGCCACCCGGCTGATCAGCCGCCTCAGGGGCGAACTCGGCGTCGAACTCCCGGTGCGCGCCATCTTCGAGGCGCCCACCGTCGCCGGGCTCGCCGAGGCCGTCGACCGGGCCGCGTCCGCACGGCCCGCCCTCCTCCCGATGGCCCGCCCGGACCGCCTGCCGCTGTCCTACGCGCAACGCCGCCTGTGGGCCGCCTTCCGCCTCGAAGGCCCCAGCCCCACGTACAACATCCCGCTCGCGCTGCGCCTTACCGGCCCGCTGGACACCGACGCGCTCACCGCCGCCGTCCGGGACGTGGTGGAGCGCCACGAGGCGCTGCGCACCCGCTTCGCCGAGGCGGACGGCGAGCCGTACCAGGTCGTGCTGCCCGCCGACGCCGTGCCCGCCGTGGCCGTCGTCCCGGTGAGCGGCGAGGACGCGCTGCGTACCGCCCTGACCGAGGCGGCCGACCACCGTTTCGACCTGACCGCCGAGGTGCCGCTGCGCGCGACGCTCTACCGGATCACCCCGGGCGAACACGTCCTGCTGCTGCTGATGCACCACATCGCCGCCGACGGCTGGTCGATGGGTCCGCTCGCCCGCGACCTCTCCGAGGCGTACGGCGCCCGCCTCGCCGGTACGGCCCCCGCGTGGGCGCCGCTGCCGGTCGGGTACGCCGACTACGCGCTGTGGCAGCGTGACGTGCTGGGCGCCGAGGACGACCCCGACAGCCTCGCCGCTCGCCAACTCGCCTATTGGGCCGAGCGGTTGAGTGGCGCGCCGGAGCTGCTGGAACTCCCGCTCGACAAGCCGCGTCCCGCCGTCGCCTCCCACCGGGGTGCCTCGGTGGAGCTGGCCGTGGACGCCGCGCTCCACGAGGCGCTGGTCTCCCTCGCCCAGGAGACCGGCACCACGCTCTTCATGGTGCTGCACGCCGCCGTCGCGGTGTTGCTCTCCCGGCTCGGCGCGGGCACCGATGTCCCCGTCTCCACGGTCCTGGCCGGCCGTACCGACGAGGCGCTGGACGATCTGGTGGGGTTCTTCGTCAACACCCTGGTGCTGCGGACCGACGTCTCCGGTGACCCGACGTTCCGGGAGCTGCTGGGCCGGGTGCGGGAGACGGACCTGGCCGCCTTCGCCCACCAGGACGTGCCGTTCGACCGCGTACTGGAGGCCGCCCACGTCACCCGGGCCCTCTCCCACACGCCGTTCTTCCAGGTCTCGCTCAACCTCCAGAACAACGCCGACTCCGCGCTCACCATGCGCGACCTGACCGTGGTCCCCGAGCCCGTCGCCCTCGACGCCGCCAAGGCCGACCTCTCCTTCGGCATCCGCGAACGCTTCACCACCGACGGCCGCCCCGCCGGGCTCACCGGCTCTCTCGAATACGCGGTGGATCTGTTCGAGGGGTCGAGTGCGGGGGTGTTGGCGCGGCGTTTGGTGCGGGTGCTGGGTGGTTTGGTGTCGGCGCCGGATGTGCCGGTGAGTGGTGTGGGGGTGTTGTCGTCGTCGGAGTGGGACGAGTTGGTGGTGGGGCGTAATGCCACGGCTCGTGAGGTGGTTCCGGCTTCGGTGGCGGGGTTGTTCGAGGGGTGGGTGTCGCGGTCGCCGGGTGCGGTGGCGTTGGTGTTCGAGGGTGAGGAGTTGTCGTACGGGGAGGTGGATGGGCGGGCGAACCGGCTGGCGCGGTTGTTGATCGCGTGTGGTGTGGGGCGTGAGTCGTTGGTGGCGTTGGCGGTGCCGCGGTCGGTGGAGATGGTGGTGGCGGCGCTGGCGGTGCACAAGGCGGGTGGTGCGTATCTGCCGGTGGATCCGGAGTATCCGGCCGAGCGGATCGCGTACATGTTGGATGACGCCAAGCCGGTGTGTGTGGTGACCTGCGGTGGTGTTCAGTTGCCGCCGGTGGAGTGTGCCCGGGTGGTGCTGGACGACGCTGAGGTCCTCGCCGAGCTGGCCGGGCTCGACGACACCACGGTCACCGACGCGGAACGTGGTGGCCCGTTGGACGTCCGCCACCCCGCCTACGTCATCTACACCTCCGGCTCGACCGGCCGCCCCAAGGGCGTGGTCGTCACCCACAGCGGCGTCGCCTCGCTGGCCCTCGCGCAGGGGGAGCGCTTCGGCATCCAACCGGCCTCCCGCAAGCTCCAGTTCGCCTCCTTCAGCTTCGACGCGGCAGCCGCCGAGATGATCGTCACGCTGGCGAATGGGGCGGCGTTGGTGGTGGCTCCGGCGTCGCGTCTGGTGGCGGGGGAGCCGTTGGCGCGTCTGGTGGCGGAGCAGGGGGTGACGCATGTGACGTTGCCGCCCGCGGTGCTGGGTGTGCTGCCTGATGGTGCGTTGCCGGAGGGTGTGACGTTGGTGGTGGCCGGTGAGGCGTGTGCGCCGGAGCTGGTGGGCCGCTGGTCGCGGGGTCGTCGGATGGTCAACGCGTATGGTCCGACGGAGGCGACGGTGTGCGCGACGATGTCGGCGCCGTTGTCGGGTGCGGTGGTGCCGCCGATGGGTGGTCCGATCGCGAACGCGCGGGTGTATGTGCTGGACGAGGGGTTGCGTCCGGTGCCGGCCGGGGTGCCGGGTGAGTTGTACCTGGCGGGTGCGGGGCTGGCCCGGGGGTATCTGGGGCGTCCCGCGCTGACGGCGGAGCGTTTCGTCGCGGACCCGTTCGGTGAGCCCGGCGGTCGGCTCTACCGCACTGGTGATCTGGTGCGGTGGCGTGCCGATGGTGAGCTGGAGTTCCTGGGGCGTACGGATCATCAGGTGAAGGTCCGGGGGTTCCGGATCGAGCTGGGGGAGATCGAGTCGGCGTTGGCCGGTCACGCGTCGGTGGCCGAGGCTTTGGTGGTGGTGCGGGAGGACGGTCCGGCCGGGCGGCAGCTCGTCGGATACGTCACCCCGGCGGACGGGTGCGCCCCTGATGTGGCCGAGCTGCGTCAGCACGTGGCCGCCTCGCTGCCGGATTACATGGTGCCGGCGACCGTGGTGGTCCTGGACCGCTGGCCGTTGACGCCCAACGGCAAGGTGGACCGCAAGCGTCTTCCCGTGCCCGAGTTCGCCACCGAGGGCGGCCGTGCTCCGCGTACCGAACGCGAGGAGACGCTGGCGGCTGTCTTCGCGGACGTCCTCGGCCGGGAATCCGTCACCATCGACGACGACTTCTTCGACCTCGGCGGCGACAGCATCAGCTCCATCCGCCTGGTCTCCCAGGCCCGCGCGGCCGGGCTCACCGTCACGGCGCAGCAGGTCTTCCAGCACCGCACGGTGGCCGCGCTCGCCGCGGTGGCGGAGGGGTCCGCCGAGCCGGCGGCGACCGGCGGACACGACCCCGTGGGCCCCTTCCCGATGACCCCGATCATGCACTGGCTGCGCGAGCTGGACGGTCCGTGGGAGGGCTTCAACCAGTCGGTGACCGTCCGCGTACCGGCCGGGTTCGACCACGCGGCGCTCACCGCCGCCGTACGGCAGTGGCTCGACCACCACCCGGCGCTGCGGCTGCGCGTCGGCGGCGCCCCGGACGGCGGCTGGCGGCCGGAGTTCACCGCGCCCGGCACGGTCACCGCCGAGAGCGTCCTGCACCGGGTGGACGTGACCGGGCTCACCGGGGAGCGGCTGCGCGCGGTGGTGGCCGAGAACGGCGAGAAGGCCCGGCTGCGGCTGGCGCCCCGGGACGGCGTGGTGACCCAGCTCGTCCGGTACGACGCCGGACCCGCCGAACCCGGGCTGCTCCAGGTCCTCGTCCACCACCTCGCGGTGGACGCGGTCTCCTGGCACCTGCTCCTGGACGACCTGCGGGCCGCCTGCGAGGCCGCCGCCGACGGCCGGACGGCCAGGCTCACGCAGCCCCGTACCCCGTTCCGCGAGTGGGCCCACCGGCTCGCCGAGGCCGCCCGCGAACCGCGCTGGGAGGACGGCCTGCCGGTGTGGACCGCCACCGCCCCGGCCACCCCCGAACCCCCGCTCGGCGCCCGCCCGTTGGACCCGCGCCGGGACACCGTGGGCACCGTGCGCGACCTGACCCTGACCCTCCCCTCCGAGCGCGTCGAGCCCCTGCTGACCACGGTGCCCGCGGCCTTCTCGGCCGGCGTCAACGACGTCCTGGTCACCGCGTTCGCGCTGGCGCTGGACGAGTGGCGGCGGCGGCGCGGCCGGCCCGCCGGTGACGGCGTGCTGATCGACCTGGAGGGCCACGGCCGCGAGGACGTCCTGCCCGGCGCCGACGTCTCCGGCACGGTGGGGTGGTTCACCAGCCTCTACCCGGTGCGACTGCGCCCCGGACCGCTGGAGTGGACGCGGGTGCGCTCCGGTGACACCGGGGTCGGCGACGCGCTCAAGGCGGTCAAGGAGCAGCTGCGCGCGCTGCCCGGCAACGGCGTCGGCTACGGCCTGCTGCGCCACCTCAACCCCCGTACCGCGCCCCGGCTCGCCGGGCTTCCGGTGCCCGACGTGGGCTTCAACTACCTGGGACGCATGGCCTCGTCCGGGCCCGCCGCGACCGCCGGCGTCGCCGCGGCGTGGACCCGGGTCGGCGGCCTGCCCACCCCGGCGCCCCGGGACGCCGGGATGCCCGTCCACCACACCCTCGAGGTCAACGCGGTCACCGAGGACCTGCCCGGCGGCCCCCGGCTGAGCGTCACCTGGTCGTGGCCGGCCGAGCTGCTGGCCGAGGCCGACGTCCGCGAGCTGGCCGAGGCGTGGTTCGAGGCGCTGGACGGCCTGGCCGCCCACGCCACCGGGGCCGACGCCGGTGGACACACCCCTTCCGACCTCTCCCTCGCGCTGTCCCAGGAAGAGATCGACGAACTTGAAGCCGAACTGAGGTCGCTGTGATGAACCGCTCCCTGCTCGAAGACGTCCTGCCGCTCACCCCGCTCCAGGAAGGGATGTTCTTCCACGCGCACTTCGACGACGAGGCGCTCGACGTCTACAACGTCCAGGTGGTCGTCGCGCTGCGCGGGCCGCTGCGTCCGGCCGACCTGAGGACCGCGGCGGCGGCCCTGGTGCGGCGCCACCCCAACCTGCGGGCCGGGTTCCGGCAGCGGGCCAACGGCCAGCCGTTCCAGGTGATCCACCGCGAGGCGCCGCTGCCCTGGGACGAGGTGGAGCTGACCGGCGACGACCGGGACGCCGCGCTGGATCGGCTGCTGACCGCGGAACGGGCCCGGCGCTTCCCGCTGGACCGCCCCCCGCTGCTGCGCTTCACCCTGGTGCGCCTCGGCCCCGAGGACCACCGGCTGGTGCTCACCACGCACCACATGGTGGTCGACGGCTGGTCCAACCCGATCCTGCTGCGGGAGCTGTTCACCCTCTACGAGCACGGCGGCGACGACGCGGCGCTGGCCCCGCCGGTGCCCTACCGCCGGTACTTCGACTGGCTCGGCCGGCAGGACGAGGCGGCCTCCACCGAGGTGTGGCGGCGGGAGCTGGCCGGGCTGCCCGGGCCCTGTCTGGTGGTGCCGGCCGACCCGGGCCGGGTGCCGGTGATGCCCGCCCGGGTCTCCGGCGCCCTGCCCGCCGACGCCGAGGCCGGCCTCGACCGCCTGGTGGCCGCCCACGGGCTCACCGTCAACACCCTGGTGCAGGGCGCCTGGGGCGTCGTCCTGGCCCGTCTCACCGGACGCGACGACGTGGTCTTCGGCACCGTGGTCTCCGGCCGCCCGCCGGAGGTCGACGGCATCGAGGCGATGGTCGGCATGTTCATCAACACCATCCCGGTCCGCGTCCGGCTGGACCCCGACGCCCCGGTGACCGAGAACCTGACCCGGCTGCGTACCGCCCAGACCGGCCTGCTCGCCCACCACCACCTGCGGCTCGCCGCCCTCCAGCGGGCCGCGGGCGACGGCGGCGACCTCTTCGACACCTTCGCGGTCTTCGAGAACTACCCCTCCGACGGCGCCGCCCGCCCCGCCTACGCCGGCCTGGAGGTCACCGTGGTGGCCGGCCACGACGCCGCCCACTACCCGCTGCGCCTCATCGCGGCCCGTACCGGACAGCGCCTCGGCCTCGAACTCGAATACCGCCCCGACCTGTTCGACGCCGACGAGGCCGGACAGGTGCTCACCGCCGTCACCGAGGTGCTGCGGCAGATGACCGCCGAACCCGGCCGCACCGTGCGGGAGCTGGCGGTGCCGGTGCCGGACGCCTTCCGCCGGGTGGCCACCGCGCCCGCCGAACCGGCCGCGCCCGCCCCGGCCGCCGAACCGGCCGCGCCCGTCGCCGCCGTCGGGCCGCGCCCCGCGCAGTCGGCCACCGAGGAGATCCTCCTCGGCCTGTTCGAGAAGGTGCTCGGCCGCCCCTGCCCCGGGGTGGACGCCGGCTTCTTCGACCTGGGCGGCCAGTCGCTCACCGCGATCCGCCTGCTCAGCCAGGTGCGTTCGGCCTTCGGGGTGGAGCTGCCGGTGCGCGCGGTCTTCGAGGCGCCCACCGTCGCCGGGCTCGCCGCCCGCATCGCCCGGGCCGGCGCCGCCCGCGCCCCGCTGACCGCGGTGGAGCGCCCGCGCCGGCTGCCGCTCTCCCACGCCCAGCGCCGGCTGTGGTTCGCCTTCCAGCTCGAAGGGCCCAGCCCCACCTACAACTGCCCGCTGGCGCTGCGCCTTTCCGGCCCGCTCGACGCCGACGCGCTGGTGGCGGCCGTCGGGGACGTCACCGAACGCCACGAGGCGCTGCGCACCCGCTTCGCCCAGGCCGACGGCGAGCCCTACCAGGTGATCGCCTCCGGCGCCGCCGCCCGCCCCGAGGTGGCCCGGGTCACCGTGGCCGGCGAGGGCGCGCTGCGCGAGGCGCTGGCCGGCGAGGCCGCCCACCGCTTCGACCTGGCCACCGGGATCCCGCTGAAGGTGACGCTCTACCGGGTCGCCGAGGACGAGCACGTGCTGCTGTGGCTGGTGCACCACATCGCCAGCGACGGCTGGTCGATGGCGCCGCTCGCCCGTGACCTGTCGGTGGCCTACCGGGCCCGGTGCGCCGGTGCCGCCCCGGCGTGGGAGCCGCTGCCCGCGCAGTACGCCGACTACGCGCTGTGGCAGCGTGACCTGCTCGGCTGCGAGGACGACCCGGACAGCGTGCTGTCGCGTCAACTCGCCTACTGGGAGCAGACGTTGGCGGGGGCGCCGGAGCTGCTGGAGCTGCCGCTGGACCGGCCGCGTCCGGCGGTCGCCAGCCACCGCGGCGACACCGTCCGCTTCGACCTCGACGCCGCCCTGCACACCCGGCTCGCCGCGCTGGCCCGGCAGTCCGACGTCACCATGTTCATGGTGCTGCACGCCGCCGTCGCGGTGTTGCTCTCCCGGCTCGGCGCGGGCACCGATGTCCCCGTCTCCACGGTCCTGGCCGGCCGTACCGACGAGGCGCTGGACGATCTGGTGGGGTTCTTCGTCAACACCCTGGTGCTGCGGACCGACGTCTCCGGTGACCCGACGTTCCGGGAGCTGCTGGGCCGGGTGCGGGAGACGGACCTGGCCGCCTTCGCCCACCAGGACGTGCCGTTCGAGCGCGTGGTGGAGGCGCTCAACCCGACCCGTACCCTGTCGCACTCGCCGTTCACGCAGGTCACCCTGATCGTGCAGAACACCGGCGCGGCCTCGCTGGAGCTGGCCGGGCTCACCGTGTCGGCCGAGCCCGACCCGGGCGGCGTGGCCAAGGCCGAACTCGCCTTCAGCCTCAACGAGAGGCGTTCCGCCGACGGCACCCCGGCGGGCCTGCAGGGCATGCTGGAGTACGCCCTCGACCTGTTCGAGCCGGAGAGCGCCCGGCGGCTGACCGAGCGGCTGGCCCGGCTGCTGGACGCCCTCGCCGCCGACCCGGACCGCCCGGTCGGCCAGGTGGAGATCCTCTCCCCGGCCGAGCGGCGCCAACTCCTCGGCGCCGACGCCGCCGACCGCGTCCCGCCGCTCGCCACCTTCCCGGAACTCTTCGAACGCCAGGCACGCCGCACCCCGGACCGTCCCGCCGTCGAGGCCGGCGCCACGGTGTGGACGTACGCCGAACTCGACGCGCGCGCCAACCGGCTGGCCCGGGTGCTGGTGGCGCACGGCGCCGCCCCGGAGGCGTACGTCGCGGTGGCCGTGCCGCGCGGCGAACTGCTGCCGCAGGCGGTGCTCGCGGTGATGCAGTCCGGCGCCGCCTACCTGCCGCTGGACCCCGACTACCCGGCGCAGCGGCTGGCCGCGATGGTCGCCGACGCCTCCCCGGCGCTGCTGGTGACCACCGCCGCGATCGCCGGACGCCTCCCGGACACCGGCGCGGTGCCCCGGCTGGTGCTGGACGACGCCACCGTGGCCGCCGAACTCGCCGCCGCCGCGGAGACCGGCCTCACCGACGCCGACCGCCGCTCCCCGCTGCGCCCCGGCCACCCCGCCTACGTGGTCTTCACCTCCGGCTCCACCGGCCGCCCCAAGGGCGTGGTGGTCACCCACACCGGCATCGGGGCGCTCAGCGCCAACCAGATCGCCCACTACCGGGTGGGCACCGGCAGCAGGGTGCTCCAGTTCTCCTCGCCCAGCTTCGACGTGTCGATGGCCGAGACCGCGCTGGCGCTGCTCTCCGGCGGCTGCCTGGTGGTCCCGGAACGCACCCCGGCCGGCGCCGAGCTGACCGAGGTGCTCGCCGCCCGCCGCGTCAGCCACCTGCTGATCGCCCCCTCGGCGCTGGCCGAGGCGCCCTGGGCCGACCTGCCCCACCTGACCACGGTGATCACCGGTGCCGAGGCGCTCTCCGCCGAACTGGCCGCGTTCTGGGGCCGCGACCGGCTGCTGATCAACGCCTACGGGCCCACCGAGGCCACCTGCGACGTCACCTTCACCCCGCGCGACCCGCGGGCCCCGGCCGGCGCCCGGATCATCGGCCGCCCCATCGACGGGGTGCGCGCCTACGTCCTGGACCGCTCCCTGAACCCCGTGCCGCCCGGCGTCACCGGTGAGCTGTACGTCTCCGGGCCGGGCCTGGCCCGCGGCTACCTGGACCGCGCCGAGCTGACCGCCGAGCGCTTCGTGGCCGACCCGTACGGCGCCCCGGGCGCCCGGATGTACCGCACCGGCGACCTGGCGGCCTGGCGGCCCGGCGGTGCCCTGGAGTTCTGCGGACGCGCCGACACCCAGGTCAAGCTGCGCGGCTTCCGGGTCGAACTCGCCGAGGTGGAGGCCGCCGTGGAGCGCTGCCCCGGGGTGGGCCGCGCGGTGGCCATGGTCCGCGAGGACCGCCCCGGCGACCAGCGGCTGGTGGCCTACGTCCAGCGCGACCCGGGACACCCGGCGCCGCTGGTGCCCGGGGTGCTGGCCACCGTGGTCGCCGACTGGCTGCCCGCCTACATGGTGCCCGCCTCGTTCGTCACCGTCGACGAGTGGCCGCTGACCCCCAACGGCAAGCTCGACCGGCGCGCGCTGCCCGCCCCGGCCCCGGTGACCGGCCGCCTGACCCGGCCGCCGCGCTCACCCCAGGAGGAGCTGCTGTGCCGGCTCTTCGCCGAGGTGCTGGGGGCCGAACAGGTAGGCGTGGACGACAACTTCTTCGAGCTGGGCGGCCATTCGCTGCTCGCCACCCGGCTGGTCGGCCGGGTCCGCGCGGTCCTCGGCGGCGCGCTGGGGCTGCGGGACGTCTTCGCCGCGCCCACCCCGGCCCGGCTCGCCGCCCAGCTGGCCGGCGGGGACGCCAGCGCCTTCGAGACGCTGCTGCCGCTGCGCACCTCCGGCGGCGCCCACCCGCTGTTCTGCGTCCACCCGGTCGCCGGGTACGCCTGGCGGTACTCCGCGCTGCTGGGCGTGGTCGACCCGGGCGTGCCGGTCTACGGGCTCCAGGCGCGCGGGCTGGACGGCACCGGTCCGCTGGCCAGTTCGCTGGAGGAGATGGCCGACGACTACATCCGCGAGATGCGCACTGTGCAGCCGGAGGGCCCCTACCACCTGCTGGGGCTCTCGCTGGGCGGGCTGATGGCGCAGGCGGTCGCCGCCCGCCTCCAGGAACAGGGCCACGAGGTCGGCCTGCTGGTGCTGCTGGACTCCTACCCGGCCCCGCCGGACGGCCCCGGCACCGCCACCGACCCCGACGAGATCCTGGAGCAGATGCACGACGGGTACGCGGAGATCTACGGCCTCCCCGAGGGCGCGCAGGCCCGCCCGGCGAGCGCCGAGGAGACCCGTACCCGCGTCGTCGACTGGCTCGGCCGGGGCACCAGCGAACTGCGCCACCTCGACCCCGAGCAGCGGGCCGCCTCGCTGGACGTGATGGTCAACAACGTCCGGATGACCAACGAGACCCGGCCCCGCCGCTTCCACGGCGACCTGGTGCTGGTGGTGGCCACCCGCAACCAGCAGCCGTGGGCGGCCCCTCAGGCGTGGAAGGAGTTCACCACCGGCGAGGTCGTCGTCCACGAGGTGGAGTGCGAGCACCACGAGCTGCTGGAGCCGGAGCCGGCCGCGGAGATCGGCCGGATCCTCGCCCCGCGTCTCGCCCCGGGCGTCTGACCCGGTGCGCGCCGCCCGGCCGCTGCCGGGCGGCGCGCCGTCCCCCCGAACCGTCGAGCCATGAGTCGAGCCATGAAAGGTGGCGCCGTGTCCGCCGGGTACACCTCCCCGCGAGTCCTGGGCGTGCTGGGCGGCATGGGACCGCTGGCCTCCGCCGAGTTCGTCCGGACGCTCTACGCCTGCCAGCCGGCCGGGCCGGACCAGTCCCGGCCCCGGGTGCTGCTCGACAGCGACCCGGCGTTCCCGGACCGCACCGAGGCGATCCGTACCGGCCGCACCGCCGAGATGACCGGCCGCCTGGAGCTGCGGCTGGCCGAACTCCTCGACCGCGGCGCCGACCAGCTCGTCGTCGTCTGCTACACCGCCCACCACTTCCTCGCCCTGGTCGACCCCGCGCTGCGCGCCCGGCTGGTCTCCCTGGTCGAGGTGACCGCGGCCCAACTGCTCCGTACCACCGGGCGGTTCCTGCTGCTGGCCACCGAGGGCACCCGGCGGGCCGGGATCTTCGACCGGGCACCGGGCTGGGCGGACGTCGCCCACCGCGTGGTGCTGCCGGCCCCCGCCGACCAGGAACGGGTGCACCGGCTGATCTACCGGATGAAGACCTACGGCCCGCTGCCGGACGAGGCGCTGCCGCTGGTGGAGGAGTTGCGGCAGGCCTACGACTGCGCCGGGGTCGTGCTGGGCTGCACCGAGTTCCACCTGGTGTCGGACCGGCTGACCGCCCGCTACGGCCCCGCGCGCACCGTGGACGCGCTGCGTACCGTGGCCACCCGCTTCCCGGCCGCCCCGGACGCCTACGCGGACCCGCCCCTGGCTGCCCCGGGACGGGTGCCGCAGGTCACCCCCGTGTGAGCGACTCGCCGATCCGTCCGGCCAGTTCGGGGCCGCGCGGCACCAGGTAGAAGTGGTCGCCGGGGAAGACGGTCAGCTCGAAGCCGCCGCGGGTCACCTGGGCCCAGGACTCCATGTCGGCCACCGGCACGTGCGGGTCGTCGTCCCCCACGAAGGCGCTGACCGGGGCGTTCAGCCGGGCGTCCGGGTCGGGGCGGTAGTCGTCCAGCAGCCGGTAGTCGGCGCGGATGGCGGGGAGCATCAGCTCGCGGATGTCCGGGTCGTTGAGCACCTCGGAGAAGGCCCCGCCGAGCGAGAAGACATCGGCGAGCAGCGCCTCGTCGCCCTGCCGGGAGAGCCCCGAGGGGTTCAGCCGGGGCGGCGCCGCCCGGCTGGAGACCAGCAGCCGCCGCACCACGTCGCCGTGGCGGGCCTCCATCCGCAGCGCCACCTCGTGCGCCACCGAGGCACCCATGCTGTGCCCGAAGAACACCAGCGGCCGGTCGGTCCAGCCGGCCAGCGCGTCGGCCACCGGGTCGGCGAGCCCGGCCATGTCGGCCACGCAGTCGTCCAGGATGCGGTCCTCGCGGCCCGGGTAGCAGACCGCGGCCACCTCCACGTCGGCCGGCAGCCACCCCGGCCACTCACGGAAGAAACTGGCCGCCCCGCCGGCGTGCGGGAAACACACCAGCCGCAGCCGGGGCGCGGCCACCGGCCGGGGCCGCCGCAGCCATGTGTCGAGCGGGGCGGAAACGGTACCGCCGGGGCGGATCGGGACAACCATGGGGACCTCTCGGAGAAACGGTCGGGCACGGGCGACCGGTCAGCGTATGGGCCGCGATTATCGGCGGCATATCACGCGCCGGGTGGAATAACGGCTCAATGACGCTTCAATTCCCGTCGCCAATAGCCTGCGCACACGCCAATTACTGCTCCAGGAGGACAGGGAGTCCACCGTGTACGACGTCATCGTGGTCGGGGCCCGGTGTGCCGGGGCCCCCACGGCCATGCTCTTCGCCCGCGCGGGGTACCGGGTGCTGATGGTGGACCGGGCCGAGTTCCCCAGGGACACCCTCAGCACGCTCTACATCCACCAGCCCGGCGTGGCGCTGCTGAACCGCTGGGGTCTGCTGGAGCAGGTCACCGCCACCGGCTGCCCGCCCATCGACAAGGTGGTCTACCGGGTCGAGGACCTGGTGATGAGCGGCTGCTCGCTGCCGGCCGACGGCATCCGCAGCGCCTACGCCCCGCGCCGTTTCCTGCTCGACGCGATCCTCGCGGACGCCGCGGTCGCCGCCGGGGTGGAGTTCCGCCAGGGGTGCGCGGTCGACTCGGTGCTGGTCGAGGACGAGCAGGTGGTGGGCGTCGGCTACCGCACCGCGGACGGCCGCCACCACGAGGAGCGCGCCCGCCTGGTGGTGGGCGCCGACGGCATGCGTTCCCGGTTCGCCTCCCTGGTCGGCGCCGCCACCGTCACCGAGCACCCGGTGATGACCTGCGCCTACTACGCCTACTGGGACCCGTTCGTGGACCACTTCGACCTGCGCGAGGGACGCGGCCAGTGGGTGGGCGCGCTGCCCACCAACGACGCCACGCTGGTGGCCGCCTACTTCCCGCAGAGCGAGTTCGAACGGGTACGCCGCGACGCGCTGGGCGCCTACCTGGAGGCGCTGCGCACCAGCGCCCCGGACCTGTACGCGCACATCGAGGGCCGCGAACCGCTGGAGCGGCTGCGCGGCACCGGCGACCAGCGCAACTTCTTCCGCGAGCCGGCCGGCCTGGGCTGGGCGCTGGTCGGCGACGCCGGCCACCACAAGGACTCGATCACCGCCCGCGGCATCACCGACGCCTTCCGCCAGGCCCAGCTCCTCGCCGACTGCCTCACCGGCAAGGACCTCGCCGACCCCGACGAACTCATCGACGGGCTGGAGGAGTACGCCGCGCTGCGCGACGAGTCGATGATCGACGCCTACTACTCCACCTTGTCGGTGGCCGAACTCAACCTGCCGGGGCACCGTCTGGACGCGCTGCGGGCGATCGCCGCCGACCAGGGGGACATGGACCGGTACTTCTCGACGCTCGCCGGGGTGCTCAGCGTGGACGAGTTCCACACCCCCGAACTGCTCGCCCGCATGGAAGCCGTCTGACCGGTTCCGCAACCGGACGCTGGAGGTCTGGTATGACCGCTGTGACCGACACCGACATCACCGCCCGCTACGAACACATCGCCGAGCTGGACCGCAGCATCATCGGCCTGGTCCGGGAACGCAGCCGCGCCCTGGGCGACCTGGGCCCGCTGCGCCGCGCGGCCGGCCTGTCCCAGGGCGACCTGGCCCGGGAGAACGAGATGCTGCTGCGCTACCACTCGGCGTTCGGACAGCGCGGCACCGCGCTCGGGCTGCTCCTGCTGGAACTGGCCCGTACCACCCCGAGTGCCCGCTGACCCGGACCGACCCGAAGACGCCGGAGCCGGCCCGTACTTGGTACGGGCCGGCTCCGGCGTCTTCACGGGCGTGCGGCGGCTCAGCGGTGGAGGAAGCCGGAGAGCAGCGGGCGTGCGGTGACCGGGTCGTCGCCGGGGCGGCAGTGGTCCTTCTTGACGAACTTCTTCACGTAGGCCGCCCCTTCGGTGCCGCCGGACGCCTTGGTGCCGGCCGGCAGGTAGGTGCGGGCGAAGCGGTAGTGGGAGCCGCGCCACTTCGACAACCGGCGGTCCAGCCGGTGCCACGCCTCGCGCAGCCGCTCGTCGGCGGCGTCCGCCATGGTGGTGGACAGCGGCCGGAAGTCGCGTACCTCGGGCGAGTTGAACGCGGTGAGGTGGTCGATCGAGGCGAACACCGGCGCCTTGCGGGGGTCGTAGCCGTAGACCGCGATCTCCATGGCGTGGTAGTTCAGCGACTGCACGGCGCTCGCGGCGCCGGTGGCGTCCCGGAAGGTCATGAAGCCGGCCGGGCTGAGCGTCAGCAGCGTGTGGAAGACGCCCTGGAGGACCTCGGCGCAGTGCCGGCCCAGCTCCAGGTACCAGGCGGCGGCGGCCGGGTCGGTGTCCCGCGCCGCGCAGGCCTCCAGCGCGACCTGCCGGATCAGGAAGAACAGCAGCTCGCTGGCTTGCACCGACCGCAGGAAGACGTGTTCCTCGGCCCGGTCGGAACGCGGGAAGCGGGTGCATTCGGCGAGCCGGGCGGAGCGCCGGGCGATCACCGGGTCGGCCTCGGCCGCCGCCACCAGGGCCGCCGTCGTGGCACCCGGGGCCCGTCCGGCCGGCACCTCGCCGAGCCGCGCCAGCAGCTCCGTCAGCCGCGCCACCCGCTCGGATATGTGCTCCGCCCGCCCCGGCTCCGGATGCCCGGCCCGTTCGGTGGCGAGCAGGTCGGCCAGCGTGGTGTGGAGCGCCAGCAGGGCGCCGCCCACCGGGTCGGCCGGATCGTGGTCGAGGAACCAGGCGTACACGTGCGCGCAGGTGTACTGGTAGTACTCGGGCACCACCGGGTCCTGGCGGAACGGGCGGGTCAGCAGCGCCAGCGTCTCCGCCTCGGGATCGGCGCCGCCGGCCACCGCCTCCTGGTACAGGCCGGCCAGCGCCGCCTTCTCGGCGGCGTCCAGCGCGGCCCGGCCGGCCCGCCGCTGCACCGCCGCCGCCTGGAGGCCGCGCCCGGACAGCACGAAGCCGGCGGGCGCCGGCCGCGTCCCCTCCGGTACGGCCACCGGCACCGCGCCGGCTTCCTGAGTCGTCATGATCGTCTCCCGGTAACCAGATGCTTGTCCCAGGTGGAGCGGTGGGTGGCGGCCCCGGTGAAGCCGGCCGCGGTCAGCAGCCCCGCGTACTCGGCCGCCGTGCGGTGCCGGCCACGGGTCTCCACGTGCATCGACAGGTTCATCGCGGCGGTGGGCAGCGGCCCGCCGTCCTCGTCGAAGAGGCGCTCCATCACCAGCACCCGCCCGCCCGGCGGCAGCGCCCGGTACGCCTTGCGCAGCAGCTCGACGCAGAACTCGTCCTCCCAGTCGGAGAGGATGTAGCCGAACGAGACGCAGTCGGCGGCGGGCAGTTCGTCGGTGAAGAAGTCGCCGGGGGCGAACTCCAGCCGCCCGTCCAGCCCGTGGGCGTCCCGGGTGCGCGCCAGGTGCGGGGCGACCTGCGGCAGGTCGAAGACGGTGACCCGCAGCTCGGGGTAACGGGTGAGCGCGGCGACCGCGAATGCGCCGCTGGCCCCGCCCACGTCCACCAGGTGACCGGTCCCCTCCAGCCCGGCCAGCGCGGCCAGTTCCCGGGAGGGCTCGAAGCTGAGGTTCCACATCGCTTCGAGGAAGTCGGCGGTGGCCTGCTCGTCCCGGTAGATGCTCTCGAACGGGGACGGCAGCCCGGCGTCGACCGCGGCCTTGCCGCGCACCAGGTACGCGTCGAGCCGGCCGAGCTGCCCGGCGGTGTTCTCCACCAAGTGGCGTACGAAGCCGCCCAGGTAGCGCGGGTCGGCCGGGTCGAGGAACGGCACCAGCTCGGCCACCGGCGCGTAGGCCCCGTCGGCGGCGCGCCGGATCAGCCCGGCGGCGGCCAGCACGATCAGCAGCCGCTCCAGGGTCTCCTGGTCGATCCCCCGGGCGGCGGCGATCGCGGCCGGGTCCGACGGCCCGTGCGCGATCAGATGGGCGAGGACACCGTGCTTGTCGGCCAGATGCAGCGCGTGGGTGGTGAACAACCCGTAAACC
Organism: Streptantibioticus cattleyicolor NRRL 8057 = DSM 46488; assembly: GCF_000240165.1. NCBI lineage: Bacteria > Bacillati > Actinomycetota > Actinomycetes > Kitasatosporales > Streptomycetaceae > Streptantibioticus > Streptantibioticus cattleyicolor. The sequence continues at coordinate 2,798,287 of NC_017586.1, read as the reverse complement.
GCGCTGTCGAGGCTGCTGGAGCTCATCGTTTCCTTCCGGGAACGGTCACGGATCCGAACGTCCGGATCAGATCCAGTCCTGGTTGTCCGGGCTGACCGAACCGGCCACGACATGCGGGGCCGACGCCGGGAAGTGACCGGCCGCGACGGTCTGGGAAAGGCCCGCGAAAAGCGTGGTGAAGGCCAGGGCGGCGAAGATCCGCGTGATGGTGGCGTCAGCGGTGGAGCGCATGTGTTTTTCCCCCTGTTTTCAGCTCTCCGGCTCTTGGGGGAAACGTTAGAAGGGGGCGGCTTCAAGCCATTATCGGCTCGCTTTCGGGGCCGCCCGACCCGTTGGTACCGGGGGCGTGGCCTGGTCAGCCGGCGGTCCGGTCACCGTCGGACGGGCGCCGCCCCTGCGCCGCGGTGGCCTTACAGGCCGCGGGCGGTGATGTCGCCGCCGGCGGTGGTGGCGCGGATCCGGAGCCCGGCGGTGCCGTCGTTCTTGAGGGTGTTGCTGACGCGGCCGGAGGAGGTGCCGGCGTCCAGGGAGGCGGAGACCCCGGCGGCGGCGCCGATCGAGATGTCGCCGTACTGGGTGGTGAGTTCGACGGTGCCGCGCACGGCCTCGGCGATCCGGATGTCGCCCCGTGAGGTGCTGATCTCGGCGGGGCCGCCGAGCCGGCCGATCTCCACGTCGCCGTCGACCGCGGTGAGGCGGACGGCGGCGGCCTCGTCGATCTTGATCTGGCGGTACGCGCCCTGGAAGGCGACGTCCCCGAGGCGGCCGACGGCCCGCAGCTCGACGGCGTCCGTCCGTGCCTCGACCTGGGAGCCGGCGGGCAGCTGCACCGTCACCTCGACGGCGCCGGAGGGGCCGAGGTGCTGGTTCTTCCGCTCGGTACGGATCCGCAGGACGCCGTCGGCGTACTCGACGGTGGTCTCCTCCGCCGCCTTCACGTCGCGGCCCTTGGCGGCGTTCGCCGGCCGGACCTCGACCGTGGTGTCGGCGCGGTCGGCGGCGATGAACTGGACGCGGCCCGCGGGGACGTCGAGGACGGCGGTGACGGGGGCGGCGGTGGCGAACTTCTGCATCGTGCGCTCCTTGGACTCGTTGTTTCCGATGACGTGAACGCTACGTTGTCTTCACCGATGTGGCAACAAGTCCGTTGCATAGAAATGGCGTTAGTGCACTTCAAGTGCGTGAAATCGTTGCAACGGTCTATCGGCTAACGCAACGTCACTCGTCCCGATCGTTGCAATGGAATAGCGATGAACGCTATGCTCGCGGCGACGGGGCCACGCGCGAGCACGAAGGAGACCGTGATGCCGGGAGGCAGGCTCACCCAGCAGGAACGCCAGCAGATCGCGCTGGGGCTGGCCGACGGCCTCGCCTACGCGGAGATCGCCAGGCGCCTCGACCGTCCGACCTCGACGATCACCCGCGAGGTCATGCGCAACGGCGGCCCCACCGCCTACCGCGCCGACCTCGCCCACCGCGCCACAGAACACCGCGCCCGCCGACGCCGGCAGGCCGCGTCCCGCGGGCCGGAGGTGGCCGGGCGGACCCACGGTCGCGACGCGGAGGCGGTGCGCGCGTACGAGGAGACGTTCACCACCGTCCTCATACAGTCCGGCACGCCCAGGATGATGGCCCGGGTGCTCTCCTGTCTCTGCCTCAGCGACGCGGGCAGCCTCACGGCGTCCGAACTCGTCGAGCGCCTGCAGGTGAGCCCCGCGTCGATCTCCAAGGCGGTCGCGTACCTGGAGAGCCAGGGGCTCGTCCGCCGGGAGCGCGACGAGCGCCGCCGCGAGCGCTACGTCGTCGACGACGACGTCTGGTACCAGTCCATGATGGCCAGCGCCCGCGGCACCGCCCACCTCGCCGAGGTCGCCCGCGAGGGCGTCGGCGTCCTCGGCCCCGCCACCCCGGCCGGCGCCCGCCTGGAGAACATCGCCCGCTTCGTCGCCTTCGTCTCCGAGAGCATCGCCCGCGCGGCGGACCAGGCCCGCGAAGTCCTCCACACCAAGCCCGGACCCGCCTCCGACGGCTGACCACCCGGCGGGGGCCGTGCCGGTGGCCCGCCACGGCCCCCACGACCCGATTTGACCCCGCGATCACCTCACACCATCATTCCACTAATCGATTAGTGAAATGGGGTGGAGATGACTGCGTTCCGCTTCGACCGGCGCGGCGGCGTCGCCGCCCGCCCGCGACTCGCCCGCCGGGTCCAACGCGCCCTTGACGTCGGCCTGTTGCGCCCCGGCGACCCCCGCCCATGACACCTCGTACCGTGCCCGCCGCGCGGCGGGGCCGACTCACCGTCTGGACGGCCGGGTCCGGGCGCCACCGCACCGGCTCCGGACCCGCCGCGCTGCACGCCGTTCGGCTGGGGTACCGGCACCGGGGTGGGCGTTGGGTGCTGTGGGGGTGTGATCTGGTGGTGCCGGCCGGGGAGATCGTCGTGTTGGCGGGGGCGAGCGGGGCGGGGAAGAGTACGTTGCTGCGGCTCGCCGCCGGGCTGTCGCGGCCGACGACCGGGTGGTTGACGGTGGTCGGGGCCGCGCCGGGCAGTGCGCGGGCCCGTCGGGGGTGCGCCTTCGTGGGGCAGGACGCCCCGCTCTACCCGCACTTCACCGTCGCCGACACGCTGCGCCTGGGCCGGGAGCTCAACCGGGGGTGGGACGACCGGGCCGCGCACGCCGTGGTGCGGTCGGCCGGCATCGGGCCCGGCGACCGGGTCGGCGCCCTGCCGCCCGCCGCGCGGACCCGGGTCGCCCTCGCTCTCGCTCTCGGTAAACGGCCTGAACTGCTGCTGCTGGACGAGCCGTTGACCGGCCTGGACCCGGCCGCCCGGCGCGACCTGCTCGCACCGGTGCTGGCCGATCACGCCCGGCGCGGCACCACCGTGCTGCTCTCCGTCCGCGAGCTGAGCGACGTGACCGAGCCGGCCGCCGCCGTGGGGCGGGCCGCGTGAGGGGCACCGGGTGGCTCGCCTGGCGCCAGCAGCGCGTGCTCGTCGCCGTGGCCGCGCTGGTGGTGGCCGGGTGCGCGGTGTGGGTGACCTGGCGCCGTACCGGGTTGGTGGTCGCCATCGACGTCCAGCACCTCGTGCCGTGCCGGAGGTCCGGCGGCTGCGCGGACCCACGGGCGCTCGACCTCCTCGGCCGCGACCGGGGTCCGCTCGCCGTGCTCGACCGGTTCACCACCGTCGCCGTTCCGGTGCTGGTCGGTGTCTTCTGGGGCGCGCCGCTGCTCGGCCGGGAGCTGGAGACCGGTACGTACCAGGTGGCGCTGGCGCAGGGCGTCGGTCCGGTGCGCTGGTTCGCCACCCGGTTCGCGCTGGCCGCCGGGTGCGCCGCGGTCGGCTCCGGGGCGCTGACGGCGTTGCTGGAGTGGTGGCGGGCGCCGCTGGCCGTCCTCGGCGGCGGACCGCCGCCCGGCGCCGGGGCGGTGGCGGTCGCGGTGGCCGGCGCGCTGTTCGCCCTCGCCGTGGGCGCCTGCGCCGGGCTGCTGCTGCGCGGTACGTTGCCGGCGATGGCCTGCGCGCTGGTCGCCGTCCCCGGGGCACGGCAGTTGCTGGCGGCGGTGGGCCCGGCCGCCCGGCCACGTACCGGTGCTGCCTTTCACGGCGATTTCCGGCCGTTCCCGGCCTTGGCGACAACTGCCTACCTCGGCGCCGCCGTCCTCCTCTTCATCGTCACCGTCCACCGGCTGCGCCGCCGGTTCGCCTGACCCCCACACCCCGTACCCCCGACACCGAAGGAGCCGCCGTGGCCACCAGGAAACTGCGCGTCAACCGCAGCGCCATCACCCACAAGGTCCGCTACGCCGTCCGCAACCCCGAGCGGATCGTGCCCTACGTCAAGCGCACCGCCCGGGACAGCTGGCTGCGTGTGAAGTACCCCAACCATGTGGACTATTACCGCGCGGTGATGGCCTCCGACGCCGCCCGCAGCCCGGAGGCGGCGGTGGGCAGCCGCAGCCACGAGCGCTGGCTGGCGCTGGGCCGGATGCAGTTCGACTACCTGCGCGAGCACGGCCTCGCCCCGCACCACCGGATGCTGGAGATCGGCTGCGGCAACCTGCGGGCCGGCTGGCGCTTCATCGAACTGCTGGAACCGGGCCACTACTACGGCATGGACATCTCGCCCGACATCCTCATCGCCGCCAAGAAGACCGTGGCCGAACGCGGGCTCCAGGACAAGCTGCCCTACCTGACCGTCACCCACGACCTGACCTTCGACTTCCTGCCCGACAACCACTTCGACGTGGTGCACGCGCACAGCGTCTTCTCCCACTCGCCGATCACCGTCATCGACGAGTGCCTGGCGCACGTGGGCCGCGTCCTCGCCCCCGGCGGCTTCTTCGACTTCACCTTCGACCGCACCGAGGGCCCCGAACACCACGTGCTGCGCGAGGACTTCTACTACCGCACCGAGACCCTGGTGCGGCTCGCCGCCCGGCACGGGCTGGAGGCGACGTTCATGGCGGACTGGGAGAAGCGCCCGCACGGCCAGTCGAAGATCCGCGTCACCGTCCCGAAGAGTTGACCAGCCGCAGGTAGCGCGCCCAGTCCCAGCCGGGGCCCGGATCGGTGTGGTCGGTGCCGGGCACCTGGCTGTGGCCGATGATGTGGTCGCGGTCGCGGGGGATGCCGTACCGGGCGCAGACGCCGGCGGTCAGGGCGGCCGAGGCGCGGTACATCGCGTCGGTGAAGAACTCCGGCCGGTCGACCCAGCCTTCGTGCTCGATGCCGACGCTGCGGGTGTTGTACGCCCAGTTCCCGGCGTGCCAGGCGATGTCGCGTTCGCGTACGCACTGGGCGACGCGGCCGTCGGCGGAGCGGACGACGTAGTGCGCGGTGGCCGCGTGCGCCGGGTCCTGGAAGACCCGGATGGTGTTGTCGAACGTCTCCTGGGTGACGTGGACGACGACCAGGTCGATCGGGTGGCTGTGCGGGCGGTCGGCGGCCGTGTAGTTGGCGGTGCTCGCCGGACGCCAGCTCGCCGCCGCGAAGTCCACGGCGCCGGAACGGGACCCGGCGGCCGGGTGTCCGTGGCCCTGGGCGGACGGGGCGGCCCCGGCGGAGCGGCGCGCCACGATCCCGGCGGCAGCGGCGGCCCCGCCCAGCGCGAGCCCGGCGAGCACCAGCCGGCGCCGGGTGGGACGGTGCTCTTCCGGCTCGTCCATGGCGGCTCCCTGGGACCGGCCCGCTACGGACCGTGCGGAGGCTTCGTACCGCTAACTACGCGGGGCCCCGGCCCGGTTACGGGGACGCGCCGGTCGCTGGGGGAGCGCCGGGGGGACGTGGGGCGCGCGTCGTCGGCGCGTGCGCCGGAGGGTGGGGTGGACGGGGGGCGTCAGGCGGTGCGCCGTTCGTCCTTGGGCTGCTCGGCGGCGCGTTCGGCGGCGGGCGCCTGCGGTGAGCCGAGCGCCCCCGGCCGTGCGGTGCCGGAGCCGTCCTCGCTCGTGGTCTCCGAGGAGTGGTCGTCCCGCATCGCCCGCGTCTCGGACTTCAGGATGCGCAGGGATTTGCCCAGGCCACGGGCGGCTTCGGGAAGTTTCTTGTACCCGAAAAGCAGGATGAAGACCACCACCACGAGGATGATGTGCCACGGCTCGAGCCCGTTCCTGAACATCTGGCAGCAGCCTCGCTCTCACGGCTCTTCGGTTCGTCCGGTCGCCGGAGGATGATCCGGCTCTCCGTCGGAGTATCACCCTTACGAGGGCCCAGCCGGAAGCGTTCCGCCCAAAACCGGGGGCAAACATCAGTTGCACGGCGGCGGAACCCCGTGCCGGGCGGGGTTCGTTCCAGGGGTACCGCACCCGATGGAGGTAACGCGATGGCAGGTTTTCTCGACCGCGCGAAGGAGACCGCCCAGCGCGGACTCGACGCGGGGAAGCAGAAGGTGGAGGAGGTGCAGGCGGCCCGGGCCGGCCACGAGCTGCTGCGCAAGCTCGGCGCCGCCTACTACGCCGAGAAGCGGGGTTCCGGCTCGCCGGAGGAGGTGGACAAGGCGCTCACCGCGGTGGAGGCGCACATCGCCCGGCACGGCGACGCCTTCCTGCGCGGCGGGTCCCCGCTGCTGTAGCCGGCCGGGATGGGGCGTCCGGGCCGGTACGCAACCGGTGCGGACGCCCCCGCCGGGGTCAGGAACCGCCCGCCGGGGCGCGCCGGGCCCGGCGGATCTCCAGCGCCACCGGGATCAGCGAGACCACGACCACCAGCGCCACGATCGGCAGCAGGTAGTGGTCGATGTTGGGGATCGTCGAGCCGAGCGCGTGGCCGGCCAGCGTCACCCCGAGGCTCCACAGCAGCCCGCCGACCACCTGCCACGTGGTGAACGTCGACGCGGGCACGCCCAGGGCGCCGGCCATCGGGTTGAGCACGGTGCGCACCAGCGGGATGAACCGGGCCAGCACGATCGCCTTGCCGTAGCCGTACTTGGCCAGCAGCTCACCGGAGCGTTCCACCGCCTGGTGCAGCTTGGGGTTCTTCGTCCGGGCCAGCAGCGCCGGTCCGCCGCGCCGGCCGATCAGATAGCCGGTCTGCGCCCCGAGCAGCGCCCCGGCCGCGGCGGCGGCCAGCACCCAGCCCAGCGGCAGGTGGAGCACCGCGGTGGAGCCGGTGGTGGTGAACAGCCCCGCGGTGAACAGCAGCGAGTCACCCGGCAGGAAGAAACCCACCAGCAGCCCGGTCTCGGCGAAGAGCACCACGAGGACGCCGACGGCGCCGAACGACGACAGCAGCGAGTTGGGATCCAGCGGATTGAGGGCCAGCTGGGACCCGTGGGTGAGTACGTTCATTCGCGCCTTCCTGCGGCGGTCAACGGAACGGTCTACAAGAGTGTAGACGTTCCGTCCCGGCGGCACCGCCGGAGCGGAAACCGGATCACCGGCTCTCCGGCGGCGCGAACCGGTGCCCGGCGGGGTCGTGCGGGTGGTCGTGGGCCACCTCGACGCTCTGCGCCGACTCGATGTTCTCGTGCAGTTCCTGGGCCGCCTCCAGGGCGCTGACGCCGGAGGCGAGCACACAGGCGGCGAGCACGGCGGCGCCCGCCGCGGCGAACCGTCCCGGGGCCGACGCCGTCCGGCGGGCCCCCGGCTGCTCGGTACCGAGCAGCGCCGCGACCCGGCGCGGCACCGGACCCGCCCCGGCCGCCAGCGCCGCGGCCGGCCGCCGCCGGGCCGGCGCCGCCGACGCGGCCAGCGCCGCCCGGCCCACCGCGCGGGCGGTCAGCCGCCGGTCCCCCACGGCGTCGGCCGCCGACTCGTCCGCCCACCGCTCCAGATGGAACGAGAGCGGCTCGCGCAGCGGCAGCAGCGCCGGGTGGAGGCGGGCCGCCAGGTCGGTGCAGATCAGCAGCAGATGGTGGCGGCCGCGCAGGTGGGCGCGTTCATGGGCGAGCAGCACCGCGCGCTCGCGCGGGTCCAGCTCGCGCAGCATCCCGGCGGTGACCACCACCCGGCCCGGCCGCCCCGGCAGCGCGTAGGCGTCCGCGCCCGGGTCGGGCAGCACCGTCAGATCACCGGCGCCGCCGTGCCGTGCCGCGTACCCGGCGGCCCGTGACAGCTCGGCCCGGTGCCGCCGCGCGGTGTGCAGCGCGGCGGCCAGCGCGACGGTGAGCGTCAGCGCGGCGGCCACCCCGATCGGCAGCGCGACCGGGTTGTCCCGGCGCATCAGCGGGGCGGACAGATGGCCCAGCGCGGCCACCACCGGCAGCCGCAGCAGCCCGGCCGCGGTCAGCAGCGCCAGCGACCCGGCGCTCAGCAGCGCCAGCAGCACGGCGGTGGCGGTCAGCAGCGCCGCCGCGGCCCGGGGCGGCAGGAAGTCGGCGAGCCGCCGCGCGGCCGGCACCGCCAGCAGCGGTGCCAGCAGCGGCGCCCACACCGCCCAGGTCACCGCAGGCCCCCGGCCTCGTCCGCGGGTCCGCCCGCACCGCCGGCCTGGGCCAGCAGTCCGCGCAGCACCCGCTCGTCGTCGGGGGAGAGCCGGGAGACGAAACGGGCCAGCACGCCGGAGCGGTCGTCGCCCTTCTCCAGCTCGGTGTGCATCCGGCGGGCGGCGAGCGCCGCCTCGTCCTCCACCGCCGGGGTGTACGCGTAGGCGCGCCCGGTCCGGGTGCGCACCACCGTTCCCTTGTCGTGCAGCCGGGCCAGAATGGTGGCCACCGTGGTGCGCGCCAGGGTGCCGCCCAGCGACTGCTGGACCTGCGGCGGGGTCAGCGGGGTGCGGGCGGCCCACAGGGCGGCGAGCACCTCTGCCTCCAGTTCGCCGGCCGGGCGGCGTGCGATGTCCGTCACGGATTCCGTCCCCTTTGCCGTCGACTACAGTTGGCGGACAGTCTACGAGCCTGTAGACGTATGGGGCGGGTCGGACCGGGCACGCCCTCGTCGATTATCGGAGGAACCCCGCTCGTGCTCGCATTGCCCACCGCCGATGTGGCCCACAGCACCCTCAGTAATCTGGCTTTCGACGGTTCGCAGATCGACGGCGGGCTGTTCTCCGAGGTCACCGGGTGGGCGCGGAGCGCTCCGGGCTGGTTCGACACCGTGGTGAAGGACTGGTCGGCCTACGGGATCGTGATCTTCGCCGTCTTCATGGTGCTCGCCTGGTGGTCGGCGCGCCGGCAGCCCCCGGTCACCATGGCCCGGGTGCTGAGCGCGCCGGTGGTCGTGGTGCTCGCGTACGTCGTCAACGACCTGCTCAAGTCGGTCGTCAAGGAAGTACGCCCGTGCCGGCAGATCCCGCACACCTTCCACCTGGAGGCCTGCGCCGCCTCCAACGACTGGGCGTTCCCCAGCAACCACACGGTGGTCGCCTTCTCCGCCGCGCTGGCGCTCTTTCTGGCCAACCGCAAGATCGGCCGGGTGGCGCTGCTCGCGGCGGTGCTGATGGGCGCCTCCCGGGTCTGGGTGGGCGCGCACTACCCGCACGACGTGGCCGTGGGCGCGGTGGTCGGCCTGGTGCTGGCGGCGGCGTTCACCGTGCCGCTGGGCCGGGTCGGCGGGCCGATCGTGGCCCGGGCCCGCTCCGGACGCCTCGGCCCCTTCCTGGACGGCGGTCCCGTCGCCGCCCACCGCCGGGTCTGACCGGTATCCGGCCGGACGGAGAACCCCCGTGCACCACCTGCGCACGGGGGTTCTCGCATCGGGTCCGCAGCTGCCCGCCGGGAGGTTAGCCCCGCCCGGTGACCTGACGGTGACGGCCGGCGGTCCGCCCGGTGGCATCACCGTGGCGATCCGGCCCGGGGCGTCACAGCTCCAGCGTCGCCCCGTAGTCCCGCAGCCACGCGTTCATCGCCAGCACCAGCTCGGTGCTGCTGCGGAAGCTCTGGTCCTGGGCCTCGACGGCCTGCTGGGCCGCTCCGGCGTCCAGCAGCGGCCGCACCGGGGCGTCCTTGTCGGCCATCAACTGCCGCAGCTCCCCGCGCAGCGCGCTGACGTACCGCGGGTCCTGGGTGCTGGGGTACGGGCTCTTGACGCGCTGGGCGACCATCTCCGGTAGCACGTCGAGGGTGGCCGCGCGCAGCAGCGACTTCTCCCGGCCGTCGAAGGTCTTCATCGACCAGGGGGTGTTGAAGACGTACTGGACCAGCCGGTGGTCGCAGAAGGGCACCCGCACCTCCAGGCCCACCGCCATGCTGGCCCGGTCCTTGCGGTCCAGCAGCACCTGGACGAAACGGGTCAGGTGCAGGTAGCAGATCTCCCGCATCCGGCGCTCCAGCCCGGTGTCGCCGTCCCGGTAGGGCACCTCGGTCAGCGCGTCGCGGTACCGCTGCTGCCGGTAGTCCAGCAGGTCGAGCTTGGCCAGCAGCCCGTCGTCGAACAGCGCCTCCCTCGTGCCGGTCTTGTCCCCGGCGAAGTTGCCGATCCCGGCGCCCACCAGCCACGGGAAGGTGTCGGCGGCCACCGCCTCCGGGTCGTGGAACCACTTGTAGCCGCCGAACACCTCGTCCGCCGACTCGCCCGACAGCGCCACCGTCGACTGCGCACGGATCGCCTTGAACAGCAGGTAGAGCGAGGTGTCGCCCTCGCCGAGCCCGATCGGCAGGTCGCGGGCGCGCAGTACGGCGGCCCGGTTGCCGCGGTCGATCAGCGACTCCGGGTCCAGCACGATGTCCCGGTGGTCGGAGCGCACGTGCTCGGCGAGCGCGTGGGCGTACGGGCCGTCCGGGGTGGAACGCAGCGCGTCGGGCTTGAAGTTCTCGGTCTGCCCGACGAAGTCGACCGAGAAGGAGCGCACCGGGCCGCGTCCGGCCGCGTTCAGCCCGCGGGCGGCGAGCGCGGTGATCGCCGAGGAGTCCAGGCCGCCGGAGAGCAGGGTGCACAGCGGCACGTCGGCGATGAGCTGCCGGGCCACGATGTCGTCCAGCAGCCCGCGCACGGTACGGATCGTGGTGTCCAGGTCGTCGGTGTGCTCGCGGGCCTCCAGCGCCCAGTACCGGCGCTCGGTCAGCCCCTGCCTGCGGATTCTCACCAGGTGCCCGGGGCGTACCTCGCGCATGCCCTTGTAGACCGCGTGGCCGGGGGTCTTGGTGAACGAGACCAGCTCGGCCAGGCCCTCGGCGTCCACCACCGGGCGCACCGAGGGGTGGGCGAGGATCGCCTTGGGCTCGGAGCCGAAGAGCACGCCGTCCGGGGTGGGGTGGTAGTAGAGCGGCTTGATGCCCATCCGGTCGCGTACCAGCAGGCACTCCTCGGTGCGCGGGTCCCACAGCGCGAAGGCGTACATGCCGTTGAGGTGTTCGGTGAACTCCTCGCCCCACTCCAGGTAGGCGTGGAGCGCGACCTCGGTGTCGCTGCTGGTGCGGAAGTGGTGGCCGAGCCCGGTCAGTTCGTCGCGCAGTTCGCGGTAGTTGTAGATCTCGCCGCTGTAGGTGGTCACCAGGATGGTGCGGCCGTCCCGTTCGACGCTCATGGGCTGCTTGCCGCCCTCGATGTCGATGACGGCGAGCCTGCGGTGGCCGAAGGCGGCGTGCTCGTCCAGCCAGACGCCTCCGGCGTCCGGGCCGCGGCAGGTCATCGTCGCGGTCATCGCGTCCAGCGTGCCCCGCTGGCGGGTGAGGTCGTTGTCGTAGGAGATCCAGCCGGTTATCCCGCACATGGGCGGTGTCGCCTCCTCCGGTCGGCGGCCCCGAGGATCGGGGCGCGGCTCTACCCCGTGGCCGGCCCGCGCATCCCGGTGCGGGCCGCGTGATCAAACGTACGCCTGGTTAGTTGCACGTTCCATCTGTTGCCTCGGGCAACCGAAAAAAACCAGCCACCTCCACGGCGCCCCCGGCCGCCGGAACCGGGCTTGCACCTCACGTAGCGTGAGGACCCATCGTGGAGCTCGTCAGCGCCGTGAGCGGCGGGCCGAGGAAGGCAGGACGATGGAGGACTACGCGATCGGCGAGGTGGCGCGGTACGCCAAGGTGACCGTGCGCACCCTGCACCATTACGACGAGATCGGGCTGCTGCGCCCCGGCGGACGCAGCGCCGCCGGACACCGGCGCTACCGGGACGCCGACCTCGACCGGTTGCAGCAGATCCTCTTCTACCGCGAACTCGGCTTCCCGCTGGAGGAGATCGCCGTCCTCCTCGACGACCCGGACACCGATCCCACCGAGCACCTGCGCCGCAGGCACCGGCTGATCACCGACCGGATCGAGGAGCTCGAAAGGATGGCGGCGGCGGTGGAACGAGCCATGGAGGCGAAGAAGATGGGCATCAACCTGACCCCGGAGGAGAAGTTCGAGGTCTTCGGGGAGCACGACCCCGACCAGTACGCCGACGAGGTCCAGCAGCGCTGGGGCCACACCGAGGCGTACCGCCAGTCGCAGGAGCGGGCGGCCCGCTACACCAAGGAGGACTGGCTGCGGATCAAGGCCGAGCAGGAGGACTGGGGGCGCCGCATGGTCGCCCTCGCCGCCTCCGGCGCCCCGGCCGACGGCGAGGCCGCGATGGACCTCGCCGAGGAGCACCGGCAGCAGATCTCCCGCTACCACTACGACTGCTCCTACGAGATCCACACCGGCCTCGCCGGGATGTACGTCGCCGACGAGCGCTTCGCCGCCTTCTTCGAAGCGATGCGCCCCGGCTTCGCCACGTACGTCCACGACGCGATCGTCGCCAACGCGTCCCGCCACGCCTGAGAGCCGGGCCGTCCGGCCGGACGGCCCGGTGCCCGGGCCCGCGCCGGGGGCCGGGGCCCGTCCAACGCCCGGGAGGGCCCGGCGGCCTCTGGCCGTCCGGCCAGGGGCCGGCTTGTCGGCGCCGTCCGCCCGTCCGGACCCACCGGCCCGTTCGACGCGAGGCGTCCGGCGCGCGGGCGGTGCCGTGCCCCAGTGCCGGTATGGCGCCCGGGAGCGTCCGGTGCCCGGGCTGGGGCGTCCCTTTGGCGCCGGGTGCTCAGCGGCCCGGCCTCGGCCGCCCGGCGCCGGACGGTCCGGCGACCGGAGGCGTCCTGAGCCTGGTCGTCCGGCGTTACGGGGGGCGGGCGGCGTTACGGGGGGCGGCGCTCGGGGGGGGCACGCTGTCCGGGCCCTGGGGGTCACGCCTGGGGGGCGAGGACGACGGCGGTGCCGTAGGCGCAGACCTCGGTGCCGATGTCGGCGGCTTCGGTGACGTCGAAGCGCATGGCGAGGACGGCGTTGGCACCGCGGGTGCGGGCCTGTTCGATCAGTCGGGCCATCGCCTGGTTGCGGGTCTCCACCAGGGTCTTGGTGAGCCCCTTCAGTTCGCCGCCGAGCATGGACTTCAGCCCCGCCCCGATCTGGCTGCCCAGGTGGCGGGAGCGCACGGTGAGGCCGAAGACCTCGCCGATCACCTTCTCCACGGTGTGGCCCGGCACGTCGTTGGTGGTGACCACCAGCACATCGGTGTGCGGCTGCGGGCCGCCACCGTAGTCGTCGATTCCCATGGGCCCAATCCTGCCCGGCCCCGCCGCCGGTACGCTCGGGGGGAACCCCCGGTTGCCGCAGCGCGTTCCTACCGGGGGGAAGCGACCCGACCGCCCAGGCCCTCGCCGACGGCCGACGACCAGGAGCACGCCACCTGTGACGACCCTCGCCCTGGGGCCCGCGTGGCTCAACGCCGACCAGCTGATCCAGTCCTTCGGACTGATCGGCATCCTGGTGGTCGTGTTTGCCGAGTCCGGCCTGCTGATCGGCTTCTTCCTGCCCGGCGACTCGCTGCTGTTCACCACCGGCATGCTGGTGGCCGGCCACAAGTACCTGCACTACCCGCTGTGGATGGTGTGCGCCCTGGTGGCGGTGGCTGCCGTCCTCGGCGACCAGACCGGCTACCTGTTCGGCCGCAAGGTCGGCCCCGCGCTCTTCCGCCGCCCCAACTCCCGGCTGTTCAAGCAGGAGAACGTGGAGAAGGCCCACGAGTTCTTCGAGCGCCAGGGCCCCAAGTCGATCCTGCTCGCCCGCTTCGTACCGGTGGTCCGCACCTTCACCCCGATCATCGCCGGCGTCAGCCGGATGAACTACCGCACCTTCATCGCCTTCAACTGCGTCGGCGGCGTGCTGTGGGGCGCCGGGGTCACCGTGCTCGGCTCGCTGCTGGGACGGATCGCCTTCGTCCGCGACAACATCGAGGCGATCTTCATCGTGATCGTCCTCGTCTCGGTGGTCCCGATCGCCATCGAATACCTGCGGGCCCGCCGCAGGGCCGCCCGCACCCCGGCCCCCGCCGCCCACGGCACCGTCCCCGCGCCGCGCCAGGCGCCGGGGCGGGGCCGCCACCGCGCCGGCAAGCGCTGACCCCACCGGCCCCAGCCGCCGCAACGCTTACCCGCCGCCCCCTTCGGGCACCCGCCACACTGTCCGTAAAGTTCGAGGCAGTGGACGACGCGTGCCCCGGGGCAGGCCGGGGCGAGGGAGCGGTGCAGGTGAGGGAGAGCGAGCGGACGGGGGAGTACCCGGCTCCGGGCGCGCAGGACGCCAAGCCCGAATCCGACGAGGCGCATTCCGCCTTCACCCCGCCGCTGGGCGTACCGCTGCCGCCGCCGCCCGAGCCCGAGGGGTCCGCCTTCGCGCCCCCGTCCGGCGCCTCCGCCACCGCCCCGGCGCCCCCGCCCGCCTTCACCCCGCCCGAGGGCATCCCGGTGGTCCGGCTGGCCCGGGACGCCCCCTGGCAGGACCGGATGCGCGCCATGCTGCGGATGCCGGTGGCCGAACGCCCGGCGCCGGAGACCGCCGAGAAGGCCGAGGCCGAAGGGCCGCCGGTACCCCGCATCCTCGACCTGACGCTGCGCATCGGCGAACTGCTGCTGGCCGGCGGCGAGGGCGCGGAGGACGTGGAGGCCGCCATGTTCGGCGTCGCCCACGCCTACGGCCTCGACCGCGTCGAGCCCACCGTCACCTTCACCCTGCTGTCCATCACCTACCAGCCCTCGCTGGTCGAGGACCCGGTCAGCGCCTCGCGGACGGTACGCCGCCGGGGCACCGACTACACCCGGCTCGCCGCCGTCTACCGGCTCATCGACGACATCACCGCGCACGAGGCCACCCTGGAGGACGCCTACCGCGCCCTCGCCGAGATCCGCCGCAACCGCCATCCGTACCCCGGCTGGCTGCTCACCCTCGCCGCCGGGGTGCTGGCGGGCGCGGCCAGCATGCTGGTGGGCGGCGGCCCCACGGTCTTCGCCGCCGCGGCCGTCGGCGCCATGCTCGGCGACCGGCTCGCCTGGCTGTGCGCCGGACGCGGGCTGCCGGAGTTCTACCAGTTCGTCTCCGCCGCCATGCCGGCCGCCGCGCTGGGCGTGCTGATCACCCTCTTCGGCCACCACCTGCCCGGCGGCGGCCATGTGAAGTCCTCGGCGGTGATCACCGGCGGGCTCTACGCGCTCATCCCCGGGCGCGCCCTGGTGGCCGGCGTGCAGGACGGGCTGACCGGCTTCTACATCACCGCCTCGGCCCGGCTGCTGGAAGTGCTCTACCTGATCATCGGCATCGTCTTCGGGGTGTCGATGGTGCTCTACGTCGGCGTCACCGTCGGCGCCCAGCTCCACCCCGAGGAGGCGCTCGGCGCCTTCCACGACCCGCCGGTGCAACTGCTCGCCGCCATGGTGCTCACCCTGGCCTTCGCCGTACTGCTCCAGTGCGAACGCGGCGTGCTCCCGGTGGTCACCCTCAACGGCGGCGTGGCCTGGGTCACCTACGGCAGCCTCACCCAGCAGGGCCGGCTCAACGCCATCGCGGCCACCGCGGTCGCCGCCGGCCTCGTCGGCCTCTTCGGCCAGCTGCTCTCCCGGTACCGCTACGCCTCCGCGCTGCCCTACGTCACCGCCGCCATCGGCCCGCTGCTGCCGGGCAGCGCGACCTACTTCGGGCTGCTCGCCTTCACCCAGGGCCGGCAGGTGCAGGGAGTCGCCTCGCTGGCCAAGGCGGTGGCGCTGGCGCTCGCGGTGGCCATCGGGGTCAACCTCGGCGGCGAGATCGCCCGGATGGTCATCCGGGTGCCGCTGGGCGCCGGACCGCGCCGCGCCGCCAAGCGCACCCGGGGCTTCTGACCGGGGTACGTCCACCGGGACGCGAAGACCCCCGCGAGCGGCGTTCTCGCGGGGGTCCGCCGGGCCGCCGGGAGGCGGACGTCAGTGGTGCGCCTTGCCGGACTCGGCCAGCCGCTTGACGGAACGCTCCACCTCGGCCTCGGCCTCGGCGCGCCCCACCCAGCTGGCGCCCTCCACGGACTTGCCGGGCTCCAGGTCCTTGTAGACCTCGAAGAAGTGCTGGATCTCCAGCCGGTCGAACTCGCTCACGTGATGGATGTCACGCAGGTGCTCCACCCGCGGGTCGGACGCCGGGACGCACAGCAGCTTGTCGTCGCCGCCGGCCTCGTCGGTCATCCGGAACATGCCGATCGCGCGGCACCGGATGAGGCAGCCCGGGAAGGTCGGCTCGTCGAGCAGCACGAGCGCGTCCAGCGGGTCGCCGTCCTCGCCGAGGGTGTTCTCGACGAAGCCGTAGTCCGCCGGGTAGCTGGTCGAGGTGAAGAGCCGGCGGTCCAGGCGGATACGACCGGTCTCGTGGTCCACCTCGTACTTGTTGCGCGAACCCTTCGGGATCTCGATCGTGACGTCGAACTCCAAGGCTCCTCCAAGCATGATCAGCACATGATTCTGGCAGCCAAGTCTCTCATCACCAGTATCCAGCGGTGTCGCGCAGCCCCGACGGGCGGCCACCGGGTGCCGGTTGCACGCCCCGCCGGCCACCGCGCCCCGGGCGCACCGCAGCCAAAACCCCGGTGCGCCACGTACCGTGAAGCCATGACGAGCATCGGTGGTGCCGAGATGGTCGACTGGAACCTCGCGGCGGCGACCGCGACCCGCCTGGTACGCCCCGGGCCCGAAGTCAGCCGCGACGAGGCCCGCGCCGTCGTCGCCGAGCTGCGCCGCCACGCCCAGGCGTCGGAGGAGCACGTCCGGGCGTTCACCCGGATGTACGGCATCGGCGGACCGGAAGGGCAGCAGCACGGCACCCCCGTGCTCGTGGTCGACCGGCCCGGCTGGATCAAGGCCAACGTGGCCGGCTTCCGTGAGCTGCTGCGCCCGCTGCTGGAGAAGATGCGGACCCGGCGCGGCCCGCTGCCCGGCGGCGCGGTGCTCGGCGCGGTCGGCGGCAAGGTCACCGGCGTCGAGGTCGGCGCCCTGCTGTCGTTCCTCTCCTCCCGGGTGCTGGGCCAGTACGAGACGTTCGCCCCGGCCGCCCGGGACCTGCCCGCGGGCCCGGCCGACCCGGCCCCCGGCGTCCCGCGCACCGGCCGGCTGCTGCTGGTGGCGCCCAACATCGTGCACGTGGAGCGGGAGCTCGACGTCGAACCGCACGACTTCCGGCTGTGGGTCTGCCTGCACGAGGAGACCCACCGCACCCAGTTCTCCGCGGTGCCCTGGCTGCGCGACCACATCGAGTCGGAGATCCAGGAGTTCCTGGGGCAGACCGAGATCGACCCGGTCACCCTGCTGGAGCGGCTGCGCGAGGCGGTCGGCTCGCTGGTCGCCTCGCGGGGCGAGGAGGAGCCGCCGGGCGAGGGCCGCAGCCTGGTGGAGCTGGTGCAGACCCCGGCCCAGCGGGAGATCCTGGCCCGGCTCACCGCCGTCATGTCGCTGCTGGAGGGCCACGCGGACTACGTGATGGACGGCGTCGGCCCCGAGGTCGTCCCCTCCGTCGCCGAGATCCGCGAGAAGTTCCAGCGCCGCCGCGCCTCCGGGGCCGGCCGCCTCGACCAGGCGCTGCGCCGGCTGCTCGGCCTCGACGCCAAGCTGCGCCAGTACCGGGACGGCGAGCGGTTCGTACGCGCCGTGGTCGACCAGGTCGGCATGGAGGGGTTCAACCGGGTGTGGACCTCGCCCAACACGCTGCCCACCAAGACGGAGATCGCCAAACCGGCGGAGTGGATCGCCAGGGTGCACCGCAGGTCGGAAACCTGATCCCCGCGCGCCCCGTAGTTCACCCGTCCGAGGGACCATGTCGGTCGGGTAGGCGTGCGATGCTCGGGTAACACGTCGTATCTGTCACCATTCAGCTACGCTCCGTCACCCGCTCACGCCTCCCGAACGTTGCCGGGCAGGGGTGTGTTCTCTCAGGAGGGAATGGACATGGGTCCCCATCCTGCGGTCGCCGCGATACGCCTGGCGGTCCGCCGCGTACTCCACGACGTGCTCCACGACCACGCCCGTCCGGGCGCGTCGCAGAGCCGTCCCCTGGTGCTCGCCGCGTGCAGCGGCGGCGCCGACTCGATGGCGCTGGCCTCGGCCCTCGCCTTCGAGGCCCGCAAACTCCCGCTGCGGGCCGGCGCGGTCACCGTCGACCACGGTCTCCAGTCCGGCTCCACCGCCCGGGCGCTGGACGTGGCGGCCCGGCTGCGCGCCTTCGGGCTGGACCCGGTGGAGGCGCTCGGGGTCACCGTGGGCCGCCAGGGCGGGCCGGAGGCCGCCGCCCGGGAGGCCCGCTACGCCGCGCTCTCGGCCGCCAGCGAATCCCTCGGCGCGGTCGCCGTGCTGCTCGGTCACACCCGCGACGACCAGGCCGAGACGGTGCTGCTGGGGCTCGCCCGCGGTTCCGGCACCCGGTCGCTGTCCGGCATGGCCGCCGTCTCCGGCCCCGGCGGCCGTTACCGCCGCCCCTTCCTGCTCCTCGACCGCGACACCACCCGCCAGGCATGTCTCGCCCAGGGCATCGACGTATGGGAGGACCCGCACAACGCCGACCCGTCCTACACCCGTGCCCGGGTCCGCCACGAGGCGCTGCCGGTGCTGGAGAAGTCGCTCGGCCGTGGCGTGGTCGCCTCCCTCGCCCGTACCGCCCAGCTCTTCCGGGACGACGCCGACGCGCTCGACCAGTGGGCGGCGGCGGCCGGCCACGAGGCCCGGGTGGCCGGGGACCCGGACGGCGCCCTGGAGGTGGCCAAGCTGCGGGCGCTGCCGGTGGCGGTGCGCCGCCGGGTGCTGCGGGCGGCGGCGGTCGGCGCGGGCAGCCCGAGCGGCTCGCTCTTCGCCCGGCACGTCGAGGAGACCGACCGGCTGATCACCGACTGGCGAGGTCAGGGCCCCATCAACCTGCCCGGGGGCGTCGAGGCGCGGCGCGGCAATGGCAGACTGGTCTTCCGGCGGGCGACCGAGGCCCCCTGACGTACCGAGCCGCAGGGCCCTTGCAGGAAGTAGCGCGGGTGAACGAGAAGGACATGGGCACCGACCTCGAGAAGGTGCTCATCAGCAAGGAAGAGATCGACGCCAAGCTGGCCGAGCTGGCCGCCGAGATCGACAAGGACTACGCCGGGAAGGACCTGCTGATCGTCGGGGTGCTCAAGGGCGCCGTGATGGTCATGGCGGACCTGGCCCGGGCGCTCTCCACCCCGGTCACCATGGACTGGATGGCGGTGTCCTCCTACGGCGCCGGCACCAAGTCCTCCGGCGTGGTCCGCATCCTCAAGGACCTGGACACCGACATCGCGGGCAAGCACGTGCTCATCGTCGAGGACATCATCGACTCCGGGCTCACGCTGTCCTGGCTGCTGTCCAACCTCACCTCGCGCGGCCCGGCCTCGCTGCGGGTGTGCACGCTGCTGCGCAAGCCCGAGGCGGCCAAGGTGGCCATCGACGTGACCTACGTCGGCTTCGACATCCCCAACGAGTTCGTCGTGGGCTACGGGCTGGACTACGCGGAGAAGTACCGCAATCTGCCCTTCGTCGGTACCCTCGCGCCGCACGTCTACGGCGGCTGACCGCACACTGGATGCGGCCCCCTTGGAACGGATCGCGGTTTCCTGCCGTTGGAGCAAGGGAAGAGGGGTTTGTTAACGGTCCTCGGCGTCGTCGGGTGACAATGCTGAGGTACCGTCCGAAGGTCGGGTCATACACCTAGCTGGCGCACAGCGGCCGTCATGGCCGGGGTGCTCTCACTATGGCAGGAGGGACGGGGCGTTCTCGCCCCGCATGGATGGACGTCAAACGCTACTTCCGTGGGCCGGTCATGTGGATCGTGCTGGCCGTCCTCGCCGTGGTCGTCTTGATGCAGGTCGTCGGTTCGACGGGCGGCTACAAGACTGTGGACACCGGCCAGGTCGTCAACGCAATCGACACCGGCATCGCCAAGTCGGTCAAGATCACCACCGGTGACGAGCAGACCATCTCGGTCCTGCTCGCCCCCGGTCAGAAGGTGGCCGGCAGCGACAAGATCAAGGCGAGCTACGTCGGCGAGACGCAGGCCGCCGACCTCGCCAAGCAGCTCCAGGCCCAGTACGACGCGCACAACGGCAAGCTCACCGACGGTTACACCGTCTCGCCGTCGAAGCAGAACCCGTTCGTCGGGATCCTGCTCTCGCTGCTGCCCTTCGTGCTCATCGTCGTGGTCTTCCTGTTCCTGATGAACCAGATGCAGGGCGGCGGCTCCCGGGTGATGAACTTCGGGAAGTCCAAGGCCAAGCTGATCACCAAGGACACCCCGAAGACCACGTTCTCCGACGTGGCGGGGGCCGACGAGGCGGTCGAGGAGCTCCAGGAGATCAAGGAGTTCCTCCAGGAGCCGGCCAAGTTCCAGGCCGTCGGCGCGAAGATCCCCAAGGGCGTGCTCCTCTACGGCCCGCCCGGCACCGGCAAGACGCTGCTGGCGCGCGCCGTGGCCGGTGAGGCCGGGGTGCCGTTCTACTCGATCTCCGGTTCCGACTTCGTCGAGATGTTCGTCGGCGTCGGTGCCTCCCGGGTCCGCGACCTGTTCGAGCAAGCCAAGGCGAACGCCCCGGCGATCGTCTTCGTCGACGAGATCGACGCCGTCGGCCGGCACCGCGGCGCGGGCCTCGGCGGCGGCCACGACGAGCGCGAGCAGACGCTCAACCAGCTGCTCGTCGAGATGGACGGCTTCGACGTCAAGGGCGGGGTCATCCTGATCGCGGCCACCAACCGGCCGGACATCCTCGACCCGGCGCTGCTGCGCCCGGGCCGTTTCGACCGGCAGATCGCGGTGGACCGCCCCGACCTCCAGGGCCGCCTGGAGATCCTCAAGGTGCACCAGAAGGGCAAGCCGGTCGCCCCCGACGTCGACCTGCAGGCGGTGGCCCGGCGTACCCCCGGCTTCACCGGCGCCGACCTGAGCAACGTCCTCAACGAGGCCGCGCTGCTCACCGCCCGCAGCGACAAGAAGCTGATCGACAACAAGATGCTGGACGAGGCCATCGACCGCGTCGTGGCCGGTCCGCAGAAGCGCACCCGGATCATGTCCGACAAGGAGAAGAAGATCACCGCGTACCACGAGGGCGGCCACGCCCTGGTCGCGGCGGCCTCTCCGAACAGCGACCCGGTGCACAAGATCACCATCCTGTCCCGCGGCCGGGCGCTGGGCTACACCATGGTCCTGCCGGACGAGGACAAGTACTCCACCACCCGCAACGAGATGCTCGACCAGCTCGCCTACATGCTGGGCGGGCGCGCCGCCGAGGAGCTGGTCTTCCACGACCCGACCACCGGCGCCGCCAACGACATCGAGAAGGCGACGGCCACCGCCCGAGCCATGGTCACCCAGTACGGCATGACCGAGCGGCTCGGCGCGATCAAGTTCGGCACCGACAACTCCGAGCCGTTCCTGGGCCGCGAGATGGGCCACCAGCGGGACTACTCGGAGGAGGTCGCCGGCCTCGTCGACGAAGAGGTCAAGAAGCTGATCGAGACCGCGCACAACGAGGCGTGGGAGATCCTCGTCGAGAACCGGGACGTCCTGGACAACCTGGTGCTGGCGCTCCTGGAGAAGGAGACGCTCAACAAGGAGGAGATCGCCGAGATCTTCAAGCCGGTGGTCAAGCGTCCGCCGCGGCCGGCCTGGACGGGCTCGCCGCGCCGCACCCCCTCCACCCGGCCGCCGGTGCTCTCCCCGCGGGAGCTGGCGCTGACCAACGGCGCCACCGGTGCCAACGGCGTCGCCCCCACCGTCTCCACGGTCAAGCAGCCCGCCGACACCGTCGAGCTGCCGGAGGAGAACCGGGGCGGCGAGAGCTGACCTGCCCGCCTCCGCCCGTCCGGCGGACCGGCCCGGAATGAACGCCGTGCCCCCAGGGTTCTAGCCTTGGGGGCACGGCTTCGCCGTATCCGCGTGCGGGCGCTCATCCGGACCCGCCGGGACGAGGACCAGGAACGAGGCGCACATGACCGACCCGGTGACGCTGAACGACGCGGGTAACGCTGCCGGCGAGTTCGACGAGAAGCGGGCCGAGAACGCCGTCCGCGAACTGCTGCTCGCGGTCGGCGAGGACCCGGACCGGGAAGGCCTCCAGGAGACCCCCGCCCGGGTGGCCCGCGCCTACAAGGAGATCTTCGCCGGGCTGTGGCAACGTCCGGAGGACGTCCTGACCACCACCTTCGACCTCGGTCACGACGAGATGGTGCTGGTGAGGGACATCGAGGTCTACTCGACCTGTGAGCACCACCTGGTGCCCTTCCACGGCGTCGCGCACGTCGGCTACATCCCGGCCACCACCGGCAAGATCACCGGGCTGTCCAAGCTGGCCCGGCTGGTGGACGTCTACGCCCGCCGCCCCCAGGTCCAGGAGCGGCTGACCACCCAGATCGCCGACTCGCTGATGGACATCCTGGAGCCGCGCGGCGTGATCGTGGTCGTCGAGTGCGAGCACATGTGCATGTCGATGCGGGGGATCCGCAAGCCGGGCGCCAAGACCACCACCTCGGCCGTCCGCGGCCAGCTGCGCGACCCGGCCACCCGCGCCGAGGCGATGAGCCTGATACTGGCCCGCTGAGCGCGTCCGGCCGGCAAAGGCGACGCGGCCAGGAAGGCGATGCCTTCCTGGCCGCGTCGGAACGGTTGCGCCCCGGTGGGCTCCGGGTTACTGCGTCAGGTGCTGGGCCAGCTTGTCGATGGCGGTGGGCAGCTCACGGTTCCACGTGGTGAAGTTGTGGCCGCCGCTCGGCAGGATGATCGAGGAGACCTGCATCGGGTCCTTCACCGCCTTGATGAAGGCCATCGTGCGGCTGTAGTTCCACTCGCCTTCCTTGCTGCTGGTCACCATCACCCACACGTTGGGGGCCGGCTTGTGCTTGAGCCACCACATCATGTCGTTCTCGTTCTTCAGCTGCGCGCTGCCGCCGAAGAGGTCACCCGTGGTCGGGTCGTTGTGGGTGCTGTAGTAGCCGGAGAGCGAGACCGCGGAGGAGAACGCGTCCGGGTGCCGCATGGTCATCTTCACCGCGCAGTAGCCGCCGGTGGAGTCGCCCATGATGCCCCAGTTCACCGCGGCCGTGCCCACCCGGTAGTTGGCCGAGATGGACTGCCGCAGGTCCTTGGTGAAGAACGTCTCCACCTGCGGGCCGCCGGGCACGTCCATGCACTCGGTGTCGCGCGGCGGCACCACCGAGGGGCGCAGCATGACCATGATCATCGGCTGCATGCGGCCCTGCTGGATGTGCTCGGTCGCGGTCTGCGGGTACTTCATGCGCGTGATCAGCGACTCGGCGGTGCCCGGGTAGCCGGTGAGTATCACCGCGGCCGGGAAGTGCTGCTTGGCGTAGGCCTTCTGGAAGTACTGCGGCGGCAGGTAGACGTAGGCCGGCGTGGTGATCCCGGTCTTCTCGCCCTTGATCTGCACCTTCTCGATGCGGCCCGCCTTGGCCGGCGAACCGCCGCCGGGCACCCCGACGCCCTGGAAGCCGACGTGCTCCAGGCCGTTCTTGCCACCGCCGCCGTTGGCCGTGTAGTCCACCACCTGGCCGGGGTCCTGCTGGGTGCCGAACAGATCGGCGAACGAGGCGTAGAAACCGAAGTACGAGTTGATCGCCAGCCCCAGCGCGGCCAGGATCGCCACCTGCCCGCCGAAGAGCAGGCCGACACGCCCGGCTATCGGTTTGAACCCCTTGCGGGACAACCGTGGCCACAGCCAGATCGTGGCGACGAACACGGCCACCGCGAGCACGATGACCAGGACCAGGAGTTTTTTGCTCGTGAGACCCATGAGGCGCTTTCCGTTCGGTTTACCGGCCGCCGTCGCTCCGACAGTGGAACCTCATCACCCGAGGTCCCGTCCTACAGGGCACACAGCGCTCGCACTGACGGGCCACAGGCTGGAAGATCCGCTTATCGGGGCTGGGAGACCGATGTCTGCACACAAAGATGCCGTTTGCCTCAATGGGGTTGCGTCGGGGGGCGGCATCGATGACTGAGTCGTCCGCCACACGGCAGCGACGCCCGCGTCTCACCCTGGGTTCCAAGGCGCCCGCGCTCGTGGGCACCGTCTGCGCCCTCATCGGACTTCTCGACCTGGCCACCGGGATCATCCCCCGGCTGCGCCATAGCCGGGTGCACACCTGGGCGGGGTATCTGCCGGGGGCGGTGAGCAGCATCGCAGCCGCCGCGTCGATCATCGTCGGCCTCCTGCTGCTGATGCTCGCACACGGTCTGAAGCGGCGTAAGCGCCGTGCGTGGGCGGCGGCGGTGGTGCTGCTGCCGGTGGGCGTCGTCACCGAGCTGCTCCACCACCGGCTCTCGCCGGCCAACGCCGCCCTCACGGTGGTCCTGCTCGCCCTGCTGCTCACCCATAAGAGTGAGTTCGCGGCCCTCTCGGACCCGCGCACCCGGTGGCGGGCGCTGCTCAACTTCGCGGTGCTCACCGTGGTCAGCTTCGGCGTCGGCCTGCTGATCGTCAGCTCCCACCCGAGCACCGAGAGCGGCAACCCCGGCATCGTCGACCGGTGCCTGACCGTCCTGTACGGCCTCTTCGGCTTCGGCGGGCCGGTGCACTACACCTCCGACCGGGTCGCCGACATCGTCGGTTACTCCCTCGGCGGCCTCGGCTTCCTGATCCTGTTCACCACCGCCTACCTGATCCTGCGCCCCGAGCACCCCACCGCCCAGCTCAGCGAGGAGGACGAGGACCGGCTGCGCGAGCTGCTGGCCAAGCACGGCGGACGCGACTCCCTCGGCCACTTCGCGCTGCGCCGCGACAAGAGCGTGATCTTCTCGCCGACCGGCAAGGCGGCCATCTGCTACCGGGTGATCTCCGGCGTCATGCTGGCCAGCGGCGACCCGGTGGGCGACGTCGAGGCGTGGCCGGGGGCCATCGAACGCTTCATGGAGGAGGCCCGGGCGCACGCCTGGATCCCGGCGGTCGTCGGTTGCTCGGAGACCGGCGGCGAGGTGTGGACCCGGGAGACCGGCCTGGACGCCCTCGAACTCGGCGACGAGGCGATCGTGGAGACCGCCGGCTTCTCGCTGGCCGGCCGCGCCATGCGCAACGTCCGCCAGATGGTCAAGCGGGTCGAGCGCAACGGCTACAGCTGCCGGATGCGCCGGGTCTCCGACCTGACCGAGGAGGAACGGGAGCGGGTCCGCGCGGCGGCGGCCGACTGGCGCGGCACCGACACCGAGCGCGGCTTCTCCATGGCGCTGGGCCGCTTCGGCGACCCGCGCGACGGCGACTGCGTGGTGGTCACCGCCCACAAGACGATCGAGGACGACCCGTCCCCGCACGGCGACCTCAAGGCGGTGCTCCACTTCGTGCCGTGGGGCAAGGACGGCATCTCGCTGGAGCTGATGCGCCGCGACCGCAGCGCCGACGCCGGCATGAACGAGCTGCTGATCGTGCACGCCCTCCAGCACGCCCCCGAGCTGGGCATCGCCCGGGTCTCGCTCAACTTCGCGATGTTCCGCTCGGCGCTCGCCCGCGGTGAGCGGATCGGCGCCGGCCCGGTGCTGCGGTTCTGGCGCGGGCTGCTGGTCTTCCTCTCCCGCTGGTTCCAGATCGAGTCGCTGTACAAGTTCAACGAGAAGTTCCAGCCGAAGTGGGAGCCGCGCTTCATGGTCTTCCCCAACAACCGCGACCTGCCGCGGATCGGCTTCGCGGTGATGCAGGCGGAGGCGTTCATCACCCTGGAACTCCCCGCCCGGGTGCGCCGCTGGATCCCGTTCGTCAGCCGGGAGCCGAAGACGCGCGCCTGCGCCCACCCCGAGCACCAGCGGGTCTCCGCGGTCGGCGGGAAGGCCGCCTGACCCCGGCGGCGTCCCGCCGCGCCCCCCTGCCGAGAGCCTGGGCCGTCGCGCACGGCCTAGGCTCTAGGCATGAGTACGTTGCGAGGCCGAGTGGCGGGGCTGCCCGACTGGGACCGTTGTGCCGTGATGGGCGTGGTCAACGTCACGCCGGACTCCTTCTCCGACGGCGGTCTGTGGTTCGACCCGGAACGCGCCGTCAAGCACGGCCTCGACCTGGTGGCCGCCGGGGCCGACCTGGTGGACGTCGGCGGGGAGTCGACCCGTCCGGGCGCGAGCCGGGTGGACGAGGCGGAGGAGCTGCGCCGGGTGGTCCCGGTGGTCCGGGAGCTGGCCGCGGCCGGGGCCGTGGTGAGCGTGGACACCATGCGCGCGGCCGTCGCCGAGCGGGCGGTCGAGGCCGGGGCGGTGCTGGTCAACGACGTCAGCGGCGGACTGGCCGACCCGCGCATGGTGCCGCTGGTGGCCGCCACCGGGGCCGCCTTCGTGGTGATGCACTGGCGCGGCCACAGCATCGACATGGTCTCCCGCGCCCGCTACGGCGACGTGGTCGGCGAGGTCGTCACCGAACTGCGGCAGCGCTTCGAGGCGGTCGTCGGGGCCGGGGTCGACCCGGAGCGGATCGTGCTCGACCCGGGGCTGGGCTTCGCCAAGGACGCCGAGCACGACCTGGCGCTGCTGGCCCGGCTGGACGCGCTGCGCGCGCTGGGCCGGCCGCTGCTGGTGGCCGCCTCCCGCAAGCGGTTCCTCGGCCGGGTGCTGGCCGGCGGCGACGGCCACCTGCCGCCGGCCCGGGAACGCGACGCGGCCACCGCCGCCGTCTCGGCCATCGCCGCCCGCGAGGGCGCCTGGGCGGTCCGCGTCCACCAGGTGCGCCCCACCGCGGACGCGGTACGGGTGGCCCGGGCCATCGAGGCGGCCACGTGACCTCCCAGCCCGCCCGCACCGACGAGCAGGAGGTCGAACGGGTCAACCAGGCGTTCTACGACGCGGTGGAGAACGGCGACCTCGGGGCGCTGGAGTCCGTCCTGCTGGACGGGGCGCTGGCCGACTCGGTCAGCGTGGTCCACCCCGGCTGGCCGGTGCTGCGCGGCCGGGGCCACGTGCTGCGCTCCTACGCGCTGATCATGGCCAACACCGACTACATGCAGTTCTTCCTCACCGACGTCGAGATCACGGTGGCCGGCGACACCGCGTTGCTGACCTGCAGCGAGAACATCCTCAGCGGCGGTCCGGCGGGCCCGGACGGCTCGGCCGGGGATCTGATCGGCGGGCTGGTGGTGGCCACCAACGTCTTCCGCCGCACCGAGGACGGCTGGCGGCTGTGGTCGCACCACGGCTCGCCGGTGATGGCCGAGGACGAGGAGGACGACGGCGAGGACGGCGACGAGGCGGACGGCGGCACCTCCTCCGCGCTGTGAGCGGCCACCCGTTCGAGCCAAGAAGAGCCCAAGGGAGGAGTGGACCGTGCGTCGCCGGGTAAGGGCGGCTGCATATGCGCCGGTCCCGGTCGCGACGGCCCAGGCGGACCCGTCGGCACGGGTTGTCGGTGCTCGCAGGTAGATTCGAGTCGCGGCTTCGGCTTGTAGCTTCCGACAGGCCGCCCCGGTGACCGACGGCAGGAGGATGTTCGTGGATCGTGTCGCGCTGCGCGGCTTGAAGGCCCGTGGCCACCATGGCGTCTTCGCCCATGAACGGGAAGAGGGCCAGACCTTCGTGGTGGACCTGGTGCTGGGGGTGGACACCGCCCCGGCCGCCGCCACCGACGACCTGACCAGGACCGTGCACTACGGCGTGGTGGCCGAGGAGGTCACCGCCGTCGTCGAGGGCGAGCCGGTCGACCTCATCGAGACGCTCGCCCAGCGCATCGCCGACCAGTGCCTCAAGCACGAGGTGGTGCAGGAGGTGGAGGTGACGGTGCACAAGCCCCAGGCCCCCATCACCGTTCCGTTCGACGACGTGACCGTCACCATCCACAGGAGGCGCCCGTGAGCTCCGACCCCACCGTCCAGCCGGTCCCCGCCTCCGTCGAACAGCAGGTGGACGCCGCGGACACCACGCTGCACAACCCCAAATGGGCGGTGATCTCGCTCGGCAGCAACCTCGGCAACCGCATGGAGACCCTCCAGGGCGCGGTGGACGCGCTGGCGGACACCCCGGGGGCGCGCGTCAAGGCCGTCTCGCCGGTGTACGAGACGGAGCCGTGGGGCGTCGAGCCGGGCAGCCAGCCCAACTACCTCAACGCGGTGGTGCTGATGCGCACCACGCTGCCGCCCTCCTCGCTGCTGGAGCGGGCGCACGCCATCGAGGAGGCGTTCGTCCGGGTCCGCGACGAGCGCTGGGGACCGCGCACCATCGACGTGGACATCGTCAGCTACCAGGACGTGGTCAGCGACGACCCGACGCTCACCCTGCCCCACCCGCGCGCCCACGAGCGGGCCTTCGTGCTGGCCCCCTGGCACGACGTCGACCCGGAGGCGGAGCTGCCCGGCCACGGCCCGGTGGACAAGCTGCTCGCCGCCGCCGGTGTCGAGGGCGTCACTCGCCGTGCGGATCTGGAACTCCGGCTGCCGGAATAGTCGTTGGCACCGAGACGGCCGCGGCTGGGCGGCGGCCTCGGGTGAGGAGAGCTCGTTGAAGCAGTTGCGGTTCCGGGTGCTGGTCGGGCTGTTCGTGGTGGCCGGGGTGCTGGCGTGGGCCGGCTCCCGGTTGTGGAACGCGCTGGGCACGCTGCCGAGCGTTCCGGTGGCGGCGCCGATCGTGCTGGCGCTGATCGCCGTCGTGCTGGCGGCCACCGCGCTGTCGCTGCGCGGTCGGCTGCGCGCGCAGCGGGAACGGCGTCCCGGTGCCAAGGGGGTCGACCCGCTGCTCGCCGCCCGGGCGGTGGTCTTCGGCCAGGCCAGCGCCCTGGTGGCGGCGCTGGTGGCCGGGGTCTACGGCGGCGCCTGCGTCTTCCTGGTCCTCTCCGAGCTGGACGTCCCGGCCCGCCGCGACCAGGCCGTCTACGCCGGGCTCGCGGTGGTGGCCGGCGCCGCCGTGGTCGCCGCCGCGCTCTTCCTGGAGCGGGTGTGCCGGCTCCCCGACGACGAGGACGACGGCCCGCCCGCGGCCGACCGGGCCTGACCCGCCCTGGTCACACGGTCGGGACGGAGTCCAGCTCCACCTCGGCCCGGGCCACGTCGCGGGCGTCGGCGTCGATGGAACGGCGCAGCGCCGCGTGGAGCCGGGCCGGGGTGAGCACGCCGCGGAACCGGTTGCCCCCCGCCCCGTCGAGCACCGCGATCCACCCGGCGTCGTGCTGGAGCATCACGCTGAACGCCTGCTTCAACGTCGCCCCCACCGGCAGCCAGGCGTCCATCCGCCGGGCGTGGTCGCGTACCGCGCCGTCGCCCAGCGTCTCGGCGGCCACCCAGCCGTGCAACAGCCCGTCGGCGTCGAGGACCACCGCCCAGCGCGCCCCCTCGCCCCGCAGCCGGGCGGCGGCGGCCCCGGCCGGGTCGTCCAGCCGGACCACCGGCGGCTGTTCGAGGTCGTCGGGCTCGATCGGGGTGACCGACAGCCGCTTCAGCCCCCGGTCGGCGCCGACGAAGTCGGCCACGTAGGAGGTGGCGGGGGCGCCCAGCACGGTGGCCGGGGTGTCCAGCTGCTCGATGCGTCCGGAGCCGTAGACCGCGATCCGGTCGCCGAGCCGCACCGCCTCCTCGATGTCGTGGGTGACGAAGAGCACCGTCTTGCGCACCCGCTGCTGGAGGCGGAGGAACTCCGACTGCAACCGCTCGCGCACCACCGGATCGACGGCGCCGAACGGCTCGTCCATCAGCAGCACCGGCGGGTCGGCGGCGAGCGCCCGGGCCACCCCGACGCGCTGCCGCTGGCCGCCGGAGAGCTGGTCGGGGTAGCGGTCGCCGTGCACCGCGGGGTCCAGGCCGACCAGGTCGAGCAGCTCCGCCGCCCGTTCCCGGGCCGCCCGCCGCTGCCCGCCCAGCAGCCTGGGCACGGTCGCGGTGTTCTCCAGCACCGTCTTGTGCGGGAAGAGCCCCACCTGCTGGATGACGTACCCGATGCGGCGGCGCAGCTCCACCGGGTCGAGGGTGGCGATGTCCTCGCCGCCGAGCAGGATCCGCCCCTCGGAGGGCTCGATCAGCCGGTTCACCATCTTCATGGTGGTGGTCTTGCCGCAGCCGGACGGTCCGACGAGGGTGACCAGCTCGCCCTCGGCGACCTCGAAGGACAGATCGTCCACGGCGGTGGTGCCGTCCGGGTAGCGCTTGGTGACGTGCTCGAAACGGATCATGGGTCCCCACTGTCGACAAGGCTCGTCCGGCCGGGCGGCGGCGCTTCGGCGGTGACCGCCCCTTGCCGACCGTACCCCGTCGTCCCGGTGACCGCGCCGGGCGTCGGTGTGACGGTCGTGTTGCCGTCGCGCCGCGGTTCTGCCGATTGTCGGTGCCCCGGGTTAGGCTCGCGGACGTCGAAGAAATTGTCGAAACGAGCGGGCGTTGAATTCGCGCAACGGGGGAGGTGTCGCGCGATGGCTGGTCAGGACTGTTTGGCTGCGAACGACTGGATCTGCGGCGAGTACGTGCGCTCACGCGCCCACGAGCTGACCGCGGCCACCGTGCAGCACCTGTGGATCACCGCGGTGTCGGTGGCGCTGGGGCTGCTGCTGGCGTTCCCGCTGGCGCTCGTGGCCCGCCGCTGGAAGCCGGCGGCGGGCCCGGTGCTGGCGTTCACCACGATCCTGTACACCGTCCCGTCGCTGGCGATGTACTCGCTGCTGCTGCCGGTCTTCGGGGTGTCGGCCTCGGTGGTCGTCACCGGCCTGGTCCTCTACTCGCTGACGATCCTGGTGCGCAACATACTCGCGGGGCTGGAGTCGGTCCCCGAGGACGCCCGGGAGGCCGCCCGCGGCATGGGGTACGGGCCGTTGCGGCTGCTGTTCACCGTGGAGCTGCCGCTGGCGCTGCCCGCGGTCATGGCCGGGCTGCGCATCGCCACGGTCTCGGCGGTCTCGCTGACCACGGTGGGCGCCATCGTCGGCTACGGCGGCCTGGGCAACCTGATCTACACGGGGATGAACAGCTTGTTCAAGGCGCAGGTGCTCACCGCGTCGGTGATCTGCGTGGTGATGGCGGTCGCCGCCGATCTGCTGCTGCTCGCCGTGCAGCGGCTGCTCACCCCGTGGACGCGTCACCGTGGCCGCGCGCGCCGTCTTCGGCCGCGCGCCTGGCGTACCGCGGGCACCGGAAAGGCGGCCGTCTGATGGGCGCGGTCTCGGGGGCCTGGACGTGGCTGACCACGGGGGCCCACTGGGCGGGCACCGACGGGGTCGTCCACCGCCTCGGCGAACACCTCTACCTCACCGTGGTCTGCCTGGTGATCAGTTGCGTCCTCGCGCTGCCGGTCGCCCTGTGGTTGGGCCACGTCGGCCGGGGCGGCGCGCTGGCGGTCAACCTGTCCAACGTCGGCCGGGCGGTGCCCACCTTCGCGGTGCTGGTGCTGCTGGTGCTCAGCCCGCTGGGCCGGTACGGGCAGTGGCCCACGGTGATCGCCCTGGTGCTCTTCGCCGTGCCGCCGGTGCTCACCAACGCCTACGTCGGTATGCGCGAGGTCGACCGGGACGTGGTGGAGTCGGCCCGCGGCATGGGCATGACCGGCGGCCAGCTGCTGTGGCGGGTCGAGCTGCCGCTGGCCTTCCCGCTGATCATGACCGGGGTGCGTACCGCGGCCGTGCAGGTGGTGGCCACCGCCACGCTGGCCGCCCTCCCCGGCGGCGGCGGTCTCGGCCGGGTGATCACGGCCGGCTTCAACCGTTACGACACCGCCCAGGTGGTGGCCGGCGCGCTGCTGGTGGCCGTGCTCGCGCTGCTGGTCGAGGCGGTCTTCGTGGCCGCCCAGCGGTTCGCCGACCCGCTGCGCCACCGGCGCCGGGCGGAACGCCGGGTCCGCCGTG
Source organism: Streptantibioticus cattleyicolor NRRL 8057 = DSM 46488 (assembly GCF_000240165.1). Classification (NCBI taxonomy): domain Bacteria; kingdom Bacillati; phylum Actinomycetota; class Actinomycetes; order Kitasatosporales; family Streptomycetaceae; genus Streptantibioticus; species Streptantibioticus cattleyicolor. Next base: position 2,766,883 of record NC_017586.1, on the reverse strand, counting down.
GCCGCACCGCCGAGGCGGCCACCGCCTCCTGACCGCGACCGCCCCCCGGCCGCCCCGGCGGCGGCCGGGCCGGGACACCGCCACCGTGGCACCACGCACTGGAACACCGAGTAGATGGGCAATCCGATGAGCAACCCACTTCGCTCCGCGCGGGCCGCGCACGCCGTGCGCGCGGTGTCGGCCGTGGTCGCGCTGGCGGCGGGGCTGACCGCCTGCGGCGGCGGCAAGAGCCTGGAGAAGCAGGGGCAGGCGTCCTCCGCGGCCTCCGGCGGCTCCGGGGCCAAGGGCTCCCTGGTGATCGGCGCCGGCGGGTTCACCGAGAGCACGGTCCTCGCGGAGCTGTACGCCAAGGTCCTCGGCGACGCCGGATACGGCACCACGGTCAAGACGCTCGGCAACCGCGAGCTTTACGAACCGGCCCTGGAGAAGGGCCAGATCGACATCGTGCCGGAGTACGCGGCCACCCTCGCGGAATTCCTCAACGCCAAGGAGAACGGCTCCGGCGCCAAGCCGGTCGCCTCATCCGACGTGAAGGCCACCGTGTCCGCGCTGGCCAAGCTCGCCGAGGCACGCGGCCTGAAGGTTCTGCCGCCCGGCGAGGCGGTCGACCAGAACGCGTTCGCCGTCACCAAATCCTTTGCGGAGCAACACCGGTTGAAGACGCTCAGCGATCTCGGCCGGGCCAAGCTGCCGGTGAAACTGGCGGCCGGTGACGAATGCCCGCAACGGCCGTTCTGCGAACCGGGGTTGAAGAAGACCTACGGCATAGACGTCACCGGAATCGACCCCAAGGGCGTGGACACCCCGCAGGCCAAGCAGACGGTCAAGGACGGCACCGACCAGCTGGTACTGGTCAGCACCACCGACGCCACCCTCGACCAGTTCGGGCTGGTGCTGCTCGACGACGACAAGAAGCTCCAGAACGCCGACAACCTGCTGCCGGTGGTCAACGCCGGGCACGCCGGGTCCCCGGCGGTCGCCGCCGCGCTGGAGAAGGTGACCAAGGTGCTCACCACCGCCGATCTCACCGCACTCGACCGGCAGGTGGACGCCGAACGCAAGAAGCCCTCCGACGTGGCCGCCGACTATCTGAAGTCCAAGGGTTTGCTCAAGGGGTGACCACCGGCCACCGCTGACCCGCACGATCGTGAACGGGGGCCCGCCCGGCCCCCGTTCAAGATCCATTTCTTCTTCCGCCGGGGAATTCCCGGTGGACGGTTGGTGTCGGCCCGGATGCCCTGCGTACCGGAACTCGACCGCAATGCGACTGTGATGCAACAGGCTGTGCCAAATCGGACTGTCGCCTCCCCCGAACCGGCTTTCGCACGCTAAGTTTCAAGCCATGCCTCGAGGACGACACCGCCATTCACCCCCGCTGCACCGGCTCCTTCCCCCGCTGACGGTCGCCGGGTCCGCCGCGGCTGTCGCCGCCGGTGCCTGGTTCAGCCCCGCCGGTGACCACGGTGTCGTTCTGCGCGCGCTCGTCGGGGCCGCCGCGGTGGCCGCGTGCACCGGCGCGTTCCTGCTGCGCCGCTGGGACCGGGCGGCGGGCAAGCGGGTCGCGGAGCTGACCGCGGCCCGGCTGCGTGACGAGTGGCGCACCGACGAGCGCATAGCCGAGCTGGAGAGCGACGCCGAGGAGTCCCGCGAGATCCGCCGCCGCCTCGAAGGCCAACTGCGCGCCCGCCGCGCCGAGTTGTCCCGGCTCCGCGGCGAACACGCCGAGCTGCTGCGGCGGTACGCCACCGCCGAGAGCGAACGCGCCCGCGCCCTGGAGAGCCGCCGCCAGCTCGAACTGGCCGCCGGACCGCGCACCGCGCTCACCTCCGGCCCGGCCGGTCTCGACCCCGCCGCCTTCGCCCGTGCCGCCGAGGCGCTGCGCAACCTCGGCCGCGCCACCGGCCGCCACGCCGCCCCCGCCGCGAAAGCCGACCAGGCAGACCAGGCCGATCAGGCCGACGACCCCGCCGCCCACGCGCACACCTCCGAGGCGGCCACCCCGCCCGCGCTGGTGCCCGCCGTCGCCTCCGCCGTCCTCCCGTACGCCGGACGCCGCCCGGCCGCCCCGGCCGGCGGCTTCGACTACTTCGGCCTGCGGAAGTCCGACCCGGCCCGGGACCTCGCGGACGTCGTCGGCGACGAGGCCTACGCCGAGCACACCGCGGGCCGGGACGCCGACGAGGCCGCGGTCGAGGCCGAGGACGACCAGCAGGTCATCGACCTGACCGCGCACGACGAGACCGAACAGCTCGACCTGCGGGAGCTGCGCGCGCACTCCTGAGGCGCGCGGCGGTCACTTGTCGATGTCGCCCACCACGAAGAACATCGACCCCAGGATCGCCACCATGTCGGCCACCAGCGTCCCCGGCAGCAGCTCGACCAGCGCCTGGATGTTGTTGTACGAGGCCGAGCGGAGCTTGAGCCGGTAGGGCGTCTTGTCGCCCTTGGAGACCAGGTAGTAGCCGTTGACGCCCAGCGGGTTCTCGGTCCAGGCGTAGGTGTGGCCCTCGGGGGCCTTGAGCACCTTGGGCAGCCGCTGGTTGATCGGGCCGGGCGGCAGCTCGGCGAGCCGGTCCAGGCAGGCGTCGGCGAGGTCGAGCGCGTTGTGCGTCTGCTCCAGCAGGCACTCGAACCGGGCCAGGCAGTCGCCCTCCTCCCGGGTCACCACCTTCAGCGTGTCCGCCAACTCCCCGTAGGCCAGGTACGGTTCGTCCCGCCGCAGGTCGAAGTCGACGCCGGAGGCGCGGGCGAGGGGGCCGCTGACCCCGTAGGCGTGCACGGTGGCGGCGGGGAGCACGCCGACCCCGCGGGTCCGGCCGCGGAAGATCTCGTTGCCCAGCACCAGCCGGTCGAAGACGTCCATCCGGGACCGCACCGCGGCCACCGCCTGCCGGGCCCGCCCGGACCAGCCGGCCGGCAGGTCCTCCTTGAGGCCGCCGACCCGGTTGAACATGTAGTGCATCCGGCCGCCGGAGACCTCCTCCATGACGTTCTGCAGCTCCTCACGTTCCCGGAACGCGTGGAAGACCGGGGTGATCCCGCCCAGTTCGAGCGGGTAGGAGCCGAGGAACATCAGGTGGTTGAGGACCCGGTTGAGCTCGGCGAGCAGGGTACGGGTCCACACCGCGCGCTCGGGCACCTCCATGCCCAGCATGCGTTCCACCGCCAGCACCACGCCCAGCTCGTTGGAGAACGCCGACAGCCAGTCGTGCCGGTTGGCGAGCATGATGATCTGGCGGTAGTCCCGCGCCTCGAACAGCTTCTCCGCGCCGCGGTGCATGTAGCCGATGACGGGCTCGGCGTGGCTGATCCGCTCGCCGTCGAGAACCAGGCGCAGGCGCAGCACGCCGTGCGTCGAGGGATGCTGCGGGCCGATGTTGAGCACCATGTCGGTGCCCTCCGCGGCGCCACCGATGCCGACCGTCGTCTCCGTCATGCCCACCAGTGTCTCAGCCCGCCGCGGCGTCGTCCCCGGCCGGTGGGATCCGCGCGGGCAGCCCGACGCCCTCGATCAGCCAGCCGAAGCCGCCCAGCCCGGCCGGGTCGGTCAGCTCGGCCGCCCGGGAGGCCGCGGCCAGGGCGCGGACGTACCCCGCCGGGTCCGTTCCGGCCAGCGCCAGCGGCGGCCGGGCGGCGCCGACCCCGAGGGCGCGCAGCGCCGCGCGCTGCGTGGTCAACGTGGCGTCGGCCGAACCGCAGGCGTCGAAGGCGACGTGCGCGGTCAGGTCGCACGAACCGTCCGGCACCGGCGGCACCTCGCGCCCCTCCCGGAACCCGGTGAGGGTCCCCCCGTACGGGCGCCGCCCGCGCACGTGGCCGTAGTCGACGGCGACCGCCAGCCCCCGCGTCAGGCAGCCGGTGGCCGCCGCCCAGGCCGCGTCCCGGGGCCGGCCGATCTCCGCGCGCGCCCCCGGGTCCCCGGCGATCGGCCACCACCGCGCCAGCCACCGCGCGTCCGCGCCGGCCACCGGGTCGCCCAGCCGCTGCCTGCCGTCCTCGGCCACCAGCACCAGCCGGGCCACCCCGGCCTCGTCCGCCTCGGCCACCTCCACCGGGACGTTGTCCAGCCACTCGTTGGCGAAGAGCAGCCCCTCGACGCCGTGCGGCACCTCGGCCGTCCAGCGCACTCTCGGGTCGAGCCCGGCGGGGCGGGCGGCCAGCTCGACGCCGTACGGCACCACCCGCGCGGCCAGCTCGGCGGGGAGCGCGCGCAGCACGCCGGTGAGCAGCTCCCCGCGCCCGGCGCCCACGTCCACGAAGGCCGGCCGCGATGGTCGGCCCAGCGCCGCGTCGACCCGTACCAGCAGCTCCGCGACGGCCGCCGCGAAGTGCGGGGAAACCTGCACCGACGTGCGGAAATGGCCGGCCGGGCCCTCGGGGCGGTGGAAGAACCCGCCCGGCCCGTACAGCGCCCGCCCGGTGGCCTCCCGCCACCCGCACCACCGCGTCGTCACCGCCCCACGCTATCCGCCGCACCCGGGCGCCGATGTCCACCCTGAGCAGTACGCACGGTGTACGAGATCGCTCTACCGGCTGACCCCGGAACCCGGCCCACCTGCCTACTCTGGGTTACGTGCAGCGTCTCTACGATTTTCTCCGCAGGCACCCGACGATGGTCGACGGCTTCTGGGCCGTGGTCCTGCTCGGACTGTCGGCGCTGACGATCGTGGCGCTGCCCGGTTCGCGCACCCATCGCGCGCTGATCATCCCCGAGGGGATCGCGCTGTGCGTGGTGGTGTGGCTGCGCAGGCGGTGGCCGGAGTGGATGCTGCTGCTGGCGGTGGCGGCCGGCGTCGGCCAGCTGGTGGTCGACGGCGGGGTGAACGCCTCCGACCTGGCCATGCTGGTGATCGTCTACACGGTCGCCTCCACCGGGGCGCGTTGGGCCCGCCGGCTGGCGCTGGTCGCCTCGCTGTGCGCGGCGCCGCTGGCCGAGCTGCGGTGGCCCAGCGCCTACGAGGCCGTCGGCTACCGCGCCGCCTCCGTCGTCTTCCTCACCGTCCCGTTCGTCCTCGCCTGGGTGATCGGCGACAGCCTGCGCACCCGCCGGGCGTACTACGCGCAGCTGGAGGAGCGCGCCGAACGGCTGCAACGCGAACGCGAGGCGCAGGCCAAGGCCGCGGTGGCCGCCGAACGCGCCCGGATCGCCCGCGAACTGCACGACGTGGTCGCCCACAACGTCTCGGTGATGGTCGTCCAGGCCGACGGCGCCGCCTACGTGCTCGACGCCTCCCCGGAGCAGGCCAAGCAGGCGCTGGGCACCATCTCGCAGACCGGGCGGCTGGCGCTGGCCGAGATGCGGCGCCTCCTCGGGCTGCTGCGCGCCTCCGACGACAGCGGCGGCGAGTACGTCCCGCAGCCCGGTGTCGAGCAGCTCGGCGACCTCATCGAGCAGGTCCGCGGCGCCGGGCTGCCGGTGGAGTTCGAGGTGGCCGGCACCCCGCGCCCGCTCTCCAGCGGGGTGGAGCTGACCGCGTACCGCATCGTCCAGGAGGCGCTGACCAACACCCGCAAGCACGGCGGCCCCGGCGCCCAGGCCACCGTCCACCTCACCTACGGCGACGCCGAACTGCGGATGCTGATCGAGGACGACGGCCGCGGCGCCCGCCAGGAGCTGTACGAATCCGGCGGTGCCGACGGGCTCGGGCACGGGCTGATCGGGATGCGCGAGCGGATCGCCATGGTCGGTGGCACCCTGTGCACCGGCCCCCGGCCCGGCGGCGGCTTCCGGATCAGCGCCGCCCTGCCGCTCAAGCCCGCCCGCTAGGACGTCCCGACCCGCCGTCCCCCGCCGCTACCGAAAGGCCCTGACCCCATGGCGATCCGCGTGATGCTCGTCGACGACCAGATGCTGCTGCGCACCGGCTTCCGCATGGTGTTGCAGGCTCAGCCCGACATGGAGGTCGTCGCCGAGGCGGGCGACGGCGCCGAGGCGCTGGACGTGCTGCGCCGCAGCGAGGTCGACGTGGTGCTGATGGACGTCCGGATGCCCAAGCTGGACGGCGTCGAGGCCACCCGGCGGATCTGCGGCGGCGCCGAGCACGCCGCCGGCACCGGCAACCCCAAGGTGCTCATCCTGACCACCTTCGACCTGGACGAGTACGCCTTCGCCGCGCTCAAGGCGGGGGCCAGCGGCTTCATGCTCAAGGACGTGCCGCCGGCCGAACTGCTCGCCGCGATCCGGGCGGTGCACAGCGGGGACGCGGTGGTGGCGCCCTCCACCACCCGGCGGCTGCTCGACCGCTTCGCCCCGCTGCTGCCGCACACCGGCGAGCCGGTCTCCGCCGAACTGGGCCGGCTCACCGAACGCGAACGCGAGGTACTGCTGCTGGTGGCGCAGGGCCTGTCCAACGGCGAGATCGCCCGGCGGCTGGTGCTCTCCGAGGCCACCGTCAAGACCCACGTCGGCCGCATCCTCACCAAGCTGGAGCTGCGCGACCGGGTGCAGGCGGTGGTGCTGGCGTACGAGACCGGGCTGGTGCGCGCGGGCGGCGGCGCGGTGGGCTGACCGGGCCGGCCGCCCTCACCCTCCTCCCCCTCCTCACCCGGCGAGGTCGCGCACCAGCGCCAGGAAGTCCCCGACCGCCTCGCGTACCACCTCCGGCGTCCACCCCAGGTGACCGGGCCCGGAGACCGTCACCTCGGACATGGCGACCCCGGGCGCCGCCCCCGGGGCGGACCAGGTACGGAACAGTGCGGTGCCGGTCCGCTCGGCCTGGCGCACCGCGGCCTCGGTGAGCAGCTCCGCCGGGTACGGCAGCCACACCTGGAACTGGTGGGTGTGCGGGGGGTACGGGTGCACCCGGAACCACGGCTCGCCCGCTTCGGCCAGCGCCGTGTCGAGCGCCCGCGCCACCACCTTGGCGTGCGCCACGTACCCGGGCAGCCTGGGCAGTTCGTCCCGGAGCCCGGCGAGCGCGTCCAGCGCGGCGGGCCACTGCTGGAAGACCTGGCCGCCGTAACGGTGCCGCCACACCACCGCCTCCTCGACGAACGCCGCCGGGCCGGCCAGCGCGGCGCCGGACATCCCGCGCAGCGACTTGTAGAACGACACGTAGACGCTGTCGGCGAGCCCGGCGACCTCCGGCAGCGTCCGCCCGAAGTGCGGGGCGCACTCCCACAGCCGCGCGCCGTCGAAGTGCACCACGGCGTCCCGTTCCCGTGCCGCCTCCACCGTCGCCGTCAACTCCTCCCAGGACGGCAGCGCGAACCCCGCGTCCCGCAGCGGCAGTTCGACCATGAGCGTGCCGAACGGCTCCGGCACCGCCCGCACCTCCTCGGCGGAGGGCAACCGCGGCTCGGTCGTCGGACGCACGGTACGCAGCCGGGTGAGCGCCCGCAGAGCGTCGTCCTCGTGCACCTCGGGGTGGGCCAGCGGGTGGTGGGCGACCACCTCGTTGCCGGTCCGCCCGGCCCAGCAGCGCAGCGCGGCCTGCTGCGCCATCGTCCCGGTCGGGAAGAACGCGGCGGCCTCGGTGCCCAGCAACTCCGCCACCTTCTCCTCGACCTCGGCGACCACCCCGTCCCCGTAGAAGTCGGTGATCCGCCCCGCCGCCTCCCCGGCCCCCTCCGCCAGCCGCGCCAGCCGCTCCCCGATCGTCTCCGGCACCGGCCCCAACACCCGCGCGGCCCCCCGCCACGCCCGCCTCCGCCGCTCCGCCCCGCCCGTGGTCTCCATGCCGCCGATCATGCCCCACCCTTCCCCCGATCGGCCTCCGGGTTTCCCGCCGGCCGCCGTAGGGGCCCGTCCGAGCGCGGGGGTCGCGGGTTCCCGGGCGCGGGGGCGGGGGCGGGTGCCGGGGTGCCGGGGGCCGGTGGTCCCCGCCCGTGCCGGGGTGCGGTGGGCCGTGCCGGCCGTGCCCGTTCGCGTGTTTCGGGTGCGCCGGTCCGGGCCTGGTTGCCCGGGCTTGGGGCTGCGGCGTGCGGAGGTTTCTGCGGGTTCCCGGGTGCCGGGGGCCGGCGATCGCCGCCCGTGTCGGGGTGTGGTGGGCCGTGCCGGCCGTGCCTGTTCGCGTGTTTCGGGTGCGCCGGTCCGGGCCTGGTTGCCCGGGCTTGGGGGCTGCGGTGTTTGGAGGTTGCCGCGGGTTCCCGGGTGCCGGGGGCTGGCGGTCCTCGCCCGTGTCGGGGTGCGATGGGCCGCGCCGACCAGGCCCGCTCGCGCGCTTTCGGCGTGCCCGAACCGTTCCCGCGCGGCTGCCTGCGTCCGGGAGCCCGTGGCGGCCCCCACGCGTCGCTCCGTCCGACCCGGGTCCAAGGCGTGCCCTGGGCCGTAGCCCCGCACCGCGTACGGCGACTCCTCCACGCCGCGCCCGTTCACGGCCCCCGTGAGTGCCCCATCGCGCCGGGGCGCTGCCCTCGCCCGCTCGGGCGCGCCCGACACGCCCGGCCCCGGGCCCCCTAGATGAATGAGTCCAAGGGTTCGCCTGCGGACATGGAGCGAGGGCGTCCATGGTCAGTCTGTGACGAACAACCTGGACACCCTCGCAACGGCACTCTACGCCCGCATCGACGACGAGTTGAAGGCTTCCCCGTGGCTGGCCCCGGTCCGGCCCAAGGTCGGCATCGCGCCTACGCTCAGCGACGCCGAGCTGCTCACGCTCGCGGTGCTGTCGGCGCTGCTGGGCTACACCTCCGAGCGGCGCTGGCTGCGCCGGGTCCGCCGGGACTTCACCCGCCTGTTCCCCTATGTGCCCCAGCAGTCCAGCTACAACAAGCGGCTGCGCGCCGCGTCCGCCCTGCTCACAGGCATGATCCGCATCCTGGCCACGGACACGACGCTGTGGAGCGACGACGTGTGGGTGGTCGACTCCACCCCCGTCGGCTGCGGCTGCTCACGGGAGACCGCGAAGCGCTCGGACCTGGCCGGCTGGGCCCAGTACGGCTACTGCGCGTCGCACTCGCGCTACTTCTGGGGCCTGCGGCTGCACCTGGTGTGCACCCTTTCCGGGCTACCGGTGCTCTTCGCGCTTACGGGCGCGAAGGCCGACGAGCGTGAGACGCTGCGCGACATGCTCGACACCGCGCCCGACGTCGCGGCGAGCCATCCCGGCCAGACGATCATCGGCGACAAGAACTACTACGGCCGCGAGTTCGAGCTCGACCTCGCGGAGCGTCACCTGGTGCTGCTGCGCCCGGCCCGCAGGGGCGAGGCCGAGCGGTCCGGGGCGCACCTGTTCAAGCCGTTGCGCCAGGTGATCGAGTCGATCAACCAGACCTTCAAGGGCCAGTTGGACCTGGAACGACACGGCGGCAAGAGCCCCGCCGGGGTAGTGGTGCGGATCTTGTCGCGCATCCTGGCACTGACCGCGGTGGTCTGGCACAACGACAAGACCGATCAGCCGGTAAAGCGGTCGCTGATCGCGTACGACCACTGAGGGCATGTCCTGACCCGTCCGCCATGTTGATCCACGCCACACAGAGTAACCGAATATTCGACTATTTAACGTGTTCCGTCGTGCTGCTCCGGCGGGCTCGGGCGGCCCGGACGCGGTCGCCGCACCGAGTGGAGCACCAATGCCGGCGGCCGTGGGTGCGCACCAGGAAGCGGTCGCAGGACGGGGCGCCGCAGGCCGCGAGGCGATCAGCGTCCGGCCCGGTGAGCAGGTCTGCCGCGTCGGCCGCCAGGAGCGCGAAGGCGTGGTCCACGGCCTGGGAGGTGGGGTGCGGCTGGACGCGGTGCGCACCCTGTGCCGCATCCCAGGCGAGAGTGGGCACGGCGGGCACGCGGGTCAGCGCCTCGTTCAAGGCGCGTACGGACCGGTCCGGCGGGACGATGCCTTCGACGTGGGCTGCGAACAGGGCGCGTACGTGTTCACGCAGCGTTCGCATGCGCTGCGCGCACACGGCGTGCATCTCCACGTCGGGCTGCGCCAGGTCGTGGTCGGCGAGCCAGCGCACGGCGGAGTCGGGGACGGCCAGCAGGTCGTACCCCTGGTCGCCAGGCAGGGTCGCCACACTGTCCGCGAAGTCCAGGGACAGGTGACGGTCGGCGCCTGGGGCGGGGGGCAGGGCGACATCGACGCGCTCGGTCTCCTTCATGCCCTCATGGTACAGCTTGCGTTTTTCCGTGACGTGCGCTTAGCGTTGGAGTCACGGAAAACGTGAGCAATACCCGTGACCACAGAGAGGGGCGAGGACGGCGCGACCGTCCGCCACCCCCACGCGCCCCGCCACGCACCGAAGCCGACTCAGAGGAACCCCACTGCCATGTCCACGCCCGAGACCCACCTCTACCCCCGCCGCTGGCAGGCGCTGACGTTCATCGTCATCGCCCAGCTCATGACGGCCCTGGACGGCACGATCGTCAACATCGCCCTGCCTACCGCCCAGGCCGACCTGGGCATCAGCGACGCCAACCGGCAGTGGGTGATCACCGCCTACGCGCTCGCCTTCGGGGGCCTACTCCTGCTCGGCGGCAAGATCGCCGACCAGTGGGGCCGCAAGCGCACCTTCCTCACCGGTCTGGCCGGCTTCGCCGTGGTCTCGGCCATTGGCGGCGCCGCCACCGGAGGCCCGGCCCTCTTCATCGCCCGCGCCGGACAGGGCGCTTTCGCCGCGCTCCTGGTCCCCGCCGCCCTCTCCCTGCTGGCCTCGATGTTCACCGAACCGAAGGAGCGCGCCAAGGCGTTCGGCATCTACGGCGCCATCGCCGGCGCGGGCGGCGTCCTCGGCGTCGTCATGGGCGGCCTGCTCACCGAGTACGCCACCTGGCGCTGGACTCTGCTCGTCAACGTGCCCATCGCCGCCGTCGCCTTCATCGGCGGTGCCCGCGTCATCCCCGAGATCAAGGCCGCCGGCCCGCGCACCCGCCTCGACATCCCCGGCGTCGTTCTGTCCACCGCGGGCCTGGCCCTGCTGGTCTACGCCTTCGCCAACGCCGAGCACGCCGGCTGGTCCGCCCCCCTCACCGTCGTGCCCGGCATCGCCGCCGTCGTCCTGCTCGCCGCCTTCGTCCTCGTCCAGACCAAGACCAAGGACCCGCTGCTCCCCCTGCGTATCGTCACCGAACGCAACCGCGCCGGAGCCTTCCTCGTCGCCGGGCTCACCGTGGTCGCCCTCTTCGCCGACTTCCTCTTCCTGACCTACTACTTCCAGACCGTCCTGGGCTACTCCGCCCTCAAGACCGGCCTCGCCTTCGTCCCCATGGGCCTCGGCATGATCATCGGCGCCGTCCAACTCGCTGCCCGCGCCTCGATCCGCTTCCGGCCCCGCACCGTGATGCTCTCCGGCCTGATTACCGCGGCCGCGGGCATGGCCCTGCTCACCCTCATCACCCCGCACACCAACTACCTGGCCATCGTCCTGCCCGGCGTCCTCCTCTTCGGCCTCGGCAGCGGCGCCGCCCTCATGCCCGCCGTCTCCATGGCCACGCACGGCGTCCGCCCCGAGGACGCCGGAGCGGCCTCCGCCCTGGTCAACACCGCCCAGCAGATCGGCGGCGCCGTCGGCATCGCCCTGCTCAACACCCTCGCCGCCTCCGCCACCGCCGGCTACCTCGCCGGACGCACTACCACCCAAGCCGTACAGCTGGACGGCCTGGTCCACGGCTACACCACCGGCTTCTGGTGGTCCGTCGCCGTCCTCCTCCTCGCAGCCCTCCTGGCCGCCGTCCTGGTCAACGCCAAGCCCCCCACCCAGGCAGAAGCCACCGGCGACGGCGGTACCGAATCCGCGCCCGCACTCATGCACTGACCTGAACCGCCTCTGATAGCGACGACACCCCTTGGACTCAATCATCTAGGGCGGCTGCCCCCGACTGGGCATCCGTGGCGGCACCCGCCCGCCCGGCGGTCCGGGGGCAGCGCGCCCGTACTCCGCCCGGGGCGCGCGGGGGTGAGCCCAACCGCCCGCCCGGCGGCACCGGGCAACTCCGGCGTACCGCCCGTCCGCCGCCCGACAGGGGGCGGACGGGCTCACGTAGCATGGGGGGCCAGTGACGTCCGGTACCCCGCGAGGACTGGAACGGAAGGCACCGCCGGTGAACACCCCCCGCCCCACCACGTCCGCCGGGTCACGGCCGGCGCGGCTCGCTGTCGGCGTCGTCGGCGCCGGGCGGGTCGGGCCGGCGCTGGCCGCGGCGTTGCAGTTGGCCGGCCACCGGCCGGTGGCCGCGTCCGGCGTCTCGGACGCCTCCCGGCGCCGGGCCGCCGCGTTGCTGCCCGAGGTGCCGCTGGTCGACCCGGCGCGGGTGCTGGCCATGTCGGACCTGGTGCTGCTGACCGTGCCCGACGACGCGTTGCCGGACCTGGTGCGCGGTCTGGCCGAGACCGGCGCGGTACGCCCCGGGCAGCTCGTGGTGCACACCTCGGGACGCCACGGGGTGGCCGTGCTCGATCCGGCGCGCCGGGCGGGCGGGCTGCCGCTGGCGATCCACCCGGCGATGACGTTCACCGGCACCGCCGTGGACGTACAGCGGCTGGCCGGCTGCCCGTTCGGGGTGACCGCCCCCGAGGAGCTGCGGCTGGCCGCCGAGGCGCTGGTGGTCGAGATGGGCGGCGAGCCGGAGTGGATCCCCGAGGAGGTCCGCCCGCTGTACCACGCGGCGCTGGCGATCGGCTCCAACCACCTGGTCACCCTCGTCGCCCAGGCCCGCGACCTGCTGACCGCGGCCGGCGTGCAGAACCCCGGCCGGATGCTCGGCCCGCTGCTCGGCGCCGCCCTGGACAACGCGCTGCGTTCCGGCGACGACGCGCTGACCGGTCCGGTCGCCCGCGGCGACGCCGGTACCGTGGCCGCGCACATCACCGAGCTGCGCCGGCACGCGCCGCAGACCGTGGCCTCCTACCTGGCCATGGCACGGGCCACCGCCGACCGGGCGCTGGCCAACGGAACACTCAAGGCGGAAGCCGCCGAGGCGCTGCTCGGCGTCCTGGCCGACGGCGGCCCGGCCGACGGAGGTACGGCATGACCCAACTGGTGCGCACCGCGCGGGAACTGGCCGCCGCGGTCCCGTCCCCGAACCCCGCCGGCCGCCCCCGCGTCGCCGTCGTGATGACCATGGGCGCCCTCCACGAGGGCCACGCCACGCTCATCCGTACCGCCCGCGAACGCGTCCCCGACGGCCGCGTCGTGGTCACCGTCTTCGTCAACCCGCTCCAGTTCGGCCCCGGCGAGGACCTCGACCGTTACCCCCGTACCCTCGACGCCGACCTGGAGGTGGCCCGCGCGGCCGGCGCCGACGTGGTCTTCGCGCCCTCCGTCGCCGAGGTCTACCCCGGCGGCGAGCCGCGGGTACGGATCACCGCCGGACCGATGGGCGAGCGGTACGAGGGCGCCTCCCGCCCCGGCCACTTCGACGGCATGCTCACCGTGGTCGCCAAGCTGCTCCACCTGACCCGGCCCGACGTGGCCTTCTTCGGCCAGAAGGACGCCCAGCAGCTCGCCCTGATCCGGCGCATGGCGGCCGACCTGAACTTCGGCGTGGAGATAGCCGCCGTCCCCACCGTCCGCGAACCCGACGGCCTCGCGCTCTCCAGCCGCAACCGCTACCTCACCGCCGCCGAGCGCACCCGGGCCCTCGTCCTCTCCCGCGCCCTGTTCGCCGGCCGCGACGCCGTGCCGCACGGGCCGGCCGCGGTCCGCGCGGCGGCGGCGGACGTGCTCTTCGGCGCCGACGGCGTCGGCCTGGACTACCTGGCGCTGATCGACCCCGCCGACTTCACCGAGGCACCCGACGACCACACCGGCCCCGCCGTCCTCGCGGTCGCCGCCACGGTGGGCACCACCCGACTGATCGACAACATCCCCCTGGAATTCCCGCCGGACGTCGCGCACCGACCACGCCAGGCGGAGCTCGGAGCGGCTCGATGACCGGCATACGACTCAACGCCCCCGCGCCCGGCTGGGCCATCGACGCCGACGTGGTCGTCGTCGGCTCCGGTGTGGCCGGCCTCACCGCCGCGCTGCGGTGCGCCGCCGCCGGGGCCAAGGTCACCGTGGTGACCAAGGCCCGCCTCGACGACGGCTCCACCCGCTGGGCGCAGGGCGGCATAGCGGCGGCCCTGGGCGACGGCGACACCCCCGGCCAGCACCTGGACGACACCCTGGTGGCCGGCGCCGGCCTGTGCGACGAGGACGCGGTACGCCTGCTGGTCACCGAGGGCCCGGACGCCGTACGGCGGCTGATCGGCACCGGCGCCCGCTTCGACACCTCCGCGGCCGGCGAGATCCTCCTCACCCGCGAGGGCGGCCACCATCGCCGCCGTATCGCGCACGCCGGCGGGGACGCCACCGGCGCCGAGATCTCCCGCGCCCTGGTCGCCGCGGTCCGCGCGAGCGACATCGAGACCGTGGAGAACGCCCTCGTCCTCGACCTGCTCACCGACGCCGACGGACACGCGGCCGGGGTCACCCTGCACGTGATGGGGGAGGGGCGGCGCGACGGCGTCGGCGCGGTGCGCGCCCCGGCCGTGGTGCTGGCCACCGGCGGCATGGGCCAGATCTTCTCGGCCACCACCAACCCGCCGGTCTCCACCGGGGACGGGGTGGCGCTCGCGCTGCGCGCCGGGGCCGAGGTCTCCGACCTGGAGTTCGTCCAGTTCCACCCGACCGTGCTGTGGCTCGGCCCGGACGCCGAGGGGCAGCAGCCGCTGGTCTCCGAGGCGGTCCGGGGCGAGGGCGCCCACCTGGTGGACGCCGACGGCACGCGCTTCATGGTGGGCCGCCACGAACTGGCCGAACTGGCCCCGCGCGACATCGTGGCCAAGGGCATCACGCGCCGGATGCAGGAGACCGGCACCGACCACATGTACCTGGACGGCCGGATGTTCGGCGCCCGGATGTGGGCCGAGCGCTTCCCCACCATCCTGGCCGCCTGCCGCGCGCACGGCATCGACCCGGTGACCGAGCCGATCCCAGTGGCCCCGGCGGCCCACTACGCCTCCGGCGGCGTCCGCACCGACCGCCACGGCCGCACCACCGTCCCGGGCCTGTACGCCTGCGGCGAGGTGGCCTGCACCGGGGTGCACGGCGCCAACCGGCTGGCCTCCAACTCCCTGCTGGAAGGGCTGGTGTTCGCCGAGCGGATCGCCGCGGACATCACCTCGCGCACCGTCCGCCCCGGCCCCGCGGTGGCCCCCGCCCCGGCCCGGGACGCGCTGCTGCCGCACGCCGCCCGGTACGAGATCCAGCGGATCATGACCGAGGGCGCGGGTGTGCTGCGCAGCGCGGCCAGCCTCGACCGGGCCGCCGCCGCCCTGGCCGGGCTGCACGACCGGGCCGCCGAGGAGCTGGCCCGGGACGGCAAGACCGCCGAGCCGTGCGTGGAGACCTGGGAGGCGACCAACCTCTGCCTGGTCGCCCGGGTACTGGTGGCCGCCGCGAGCCGCCGCGAGGAGACCCGCGGCTGCCACTGGCGGGAGGACTTCCCCGAGCGCGACGACGACACCTGGCGGCGCCACCTGGTCGTCCGTCTCGGCCCGGAGCGGACGCTGACCGTCACGCCCACCCCGGCCGCCGACTTCCCACCCGTAACCACCCCTTCCAGGGAGCACCGCTGATGAGCAACCCCGACCTCCCCCTGCTCCAGATCGGCCGTCCCGGCCAGAGCCCGGTCACCGCGGGCGGTGGCTGCGCCCACCCGTCGCCCACCACCCTTGACGGAAGCGCTGCGCGCTGCGGTGACTCCTGCGGCTGCGGCGGGGACGACGCGTACGACCTGGACCCGCTGGAGTGCGGCCTCGACCCCGACCTGGCCCAGCTGATCGTCGAGGCCGGGCTCGACCCGGTCCAGGTCGAGGACATCGCCCACCTGGCGATCGAGGAGGACCTGGACCACGGGGTGGACGTCACCACGGTGGCCACCATCCCCGAAGAGGCCGTCTCGGTGGGCGACTTCACCGCCCGCGAGGCCGGCGTGGTGGCCGGGCTGCACATCGCCGAGGCCGTGCTCTCCGTGGTGTGCACCGAGGAGTTCGAGGTGGAGCGGCACGTCGCCGACGGCGACCGGGTCGAGGCCGGCCAGGTGCTGCTGAGCGTCCGCACCCGTACCCGCGACCTGCTCACCGCCGAACGCAGCGCGCTCAACCTGCTGTGCCACCTGTCCGGCATCGCCACCGCCACCCGGGCCTGGGCGGACGCGCTGGCCGGCACCGGGGCGCGGGTGCGCGACACCCGCAAGACCACCCCGGGCCTGCGGGCGCTCCAGAAGTACGCGGTGCGCTGCGGCGGCGGGGTCAACCACCGCATGTCGCTGTCGGACGCGGCGCTGGTCAAGGACAACCACGTGGTGGCGGCCGGCGGGGTGGCCGAGGCGTTCCGCAAGGTCCGCGAGGAGTTCCCGGACCTGGCGATCGAGGTCGAGGTGGACACCCTGCACCAGGTGCGGGAGGTGCTGGACGCGGGGGCCGACCTGATCCTGCTGGACAACTTCACCCCGGCCGAGACCGCCGAGGCGGTGGCGCTGGTGGCCGGGCGCGCGATGCTGGAGTCCTCCGGCCGGCTGACGCTGGACAACGCCCGGGCGTACGCCGAGACCGGCATCGACTACCTGGCGGTGGGCGCCCTGACCCACTCCGCCCGGGTCCTGGACATCGGCCTCGACCTGCGGGCGGGCTGAGCCGTGCTCCTCACCATCGACGTCGGCAACACCCACACCGTCCTCGGGCTCTTCGACGGCGAGGAGATCGTCGAGCACTGGCGGATCTCCACCGACGCGCGGCGCACCGCGGACGAGCTGGCGGTGCTGCTCCAGGGCCTGATGGGGATGCATCCGCTGCTCGGCGACGAGCTGGGGGACGGGATCGACGGGATCTCGATCTGCTCCACCGTCCCCTCCGTCCTCCACGAGCTGCGCGAGGTGACCCGGCGCTACTACGGCGACGTGCCCTCGGTGCTGGTGGAGCCGGGGATCAAGACCGGGGTGCCGATCCTGATGGACAACCCCAAGGAGGTCGGCGCCGACCGCATCATCAACGCGCTGGCCGCCGCCCATCTGTACCGGGGCCCGTGCATCGTGGTCGACTTCGGCACCGCGACCACCTTCGACGCGGTCTCCGCGCGCGGCGAGTACGTGGGCGGCGCCATCGCCCCCGGCATCGAGATCTCGGTGGACGCCCTCGGGGTGCGTGGCGCCCAGCTGCGCAAGATCGAGCTGGCCCGGCCGCGCAGCGTGATCGGCAAGAGCACGGTGGAGGCGATGCAGTCCGGCATCCTGTACGGCTTCGCCGGCCAGGTGGACGGCATCGGCGAGCGGATGGCCCGGGAGCTGGCGGACGACCCGGACGACGTCACGGTGATCGCCACCGGCGGGCTGGCCCCGCTGGTCCTCGGCGAGGCGTCCATCATCGACTACCACGAGCCGTGGCTGACCCTGATCGGGCTGCGCCTGGTGTACGAGCGGAACGTCTCGGTCTCCTGACCCGGCGCCGTCGGCCTCCCCGGCCGGGGAGGCCGGCAGACACACCGCAGCGGCGCAATCCGCCACGTTTGTCCGTTTAGTACGTAAAGTCGGCGCATGCCCACGCCACACGGACCCCGAGGCGGCATGGCGTTCAGCGCGGAGGAGCTGCGAGTGCTCCGCCGCGCGCTCGCCGTGGCCCTGCGTACCGCGCCCGACGACGTGCCCGCCGCCGATGCGCACGAGTACGCGCGGCTGACGGCGGCGGTGGACGAGGCGGTGCGCGAGGGCGACCGGCTGCGCGCCTTCCTCCTGGCCGACCTCGCCCGCTACCGCGACGCCCTGCCCGGCACCGCCGCCGACTACCTGGACCGGCTCGCCGCCGCGCTCGACCACGGCTATCCGCCCGCGCCCGACGACCTCGCCGCGGTCCGCCGGCTGTGCCGGCTGCCGTGCACCCCTGCCGAGTCCTGCCGGCGGGAGGGCGTCCGGCGCCGCTGCGAGGAGCTGGCCGAACGGGCGGTCAGGGACCGGTTCGCCGGCCGTACCCCCGGTCCCCGGGTACGGCTGCTGGCGCTGCCCGGCGGACGCGGGCGCGGCCGGGGTGGCTCGGCCCTGGCGCCGGTGGCGGGGGAGCGCGGTGAGGACGAGCCGGGCCCGGAGCGCCGTCCGTCCCCCGGCGCCGCGCCGCGTCCGGGGCGCCCGGCCCGGCCCGCCCGCGAGGAGCCCTCCGCCCCGGCCCAGCCGTCCGAGCCGGGCCGGCCCGCCGGACCGGCGCGCCCGTCCGCCCCGGAACGCGACCGCAAGGTGCCCACCCCCGCCGAGGTCTTCCCGCCCCGGCGCCGTGAGCCGCCGCCGCAGCAGCGGGTCCGGCCGGTGCCGGGCGGTCGCGCGGTGGTCTGACCGCGGCCGGGGACCCGCCGGGCGACCCTGCGCGGGCGGACCCGGCCGCGCTGGCTACTCTGGTGAGGCCCGTTCGCGCCCGGAGAAGGAGTTGAGCGAACCGTGGACTACGTCTCCGCGCTCTTGCCGCCCATCGTGATGGCGGTGGCCTTCACCGCCCTGGTCGTGACGATCATCAAGAACCAGGGCGGCGCCAACAAGGCCAAGGAGGACGCGCTGGTCGACGCCGCGCTGGCCCGCGCCGAGGGCGCCCAGCAGCAGGGCCCGGCCGGCCCGGCCCGTGACAGCTGAACGAATAAAAGCGGCAAACCAGACATTTGCCACTAGTATTCAGGTGTGCCCCGGCCATTGGGAGATCTCGAAGACGCGGTCATGACCAGGGTGTGGCAGTGGAACCGCCCGGTCACCGTCCGTGAAGTCCTGGAGGACCTGCAGCGGGAACGGTCCATCGCCTACACCACGGTGATGACCGTAATGGACAACCTGCATCACAAGGGCTGGCTGCGCCGGGAACACGAAGGCCGGGCCTATCGATATGAGGCGGTTTCCACCCGGGCCGCCTACTCGGCCGCACTGATGCACGAGGCGTGGGCGGCCAGCGACAACCCGGCCGCCGCCCTCGTCCAGTTCTTCAGCATGATGTCGCCGGAACAGCGGGAAGCCTTGCGGGACGCCTCGCGCATCGTCCAGCCCGAAGCCCCGCCCGATGAACCCGCCGCCGCCCCGGAAGGTCCCGGGCGATAACGTCCG
Source organism: Streptantibioticus cattleyicolor NRRL 8057 = DSM 46488 (assembly GCF_000240165.1). Lineage (NCBI taxonomy): Bacteria > Bacillati > Actinomycetota > Actinomycetes > Kitasatosporales > Streptomycetaceae > Streptantibioticus > Streptantibioticus cattleyicolor. The sequence continues at coordinate 2,747,895 of NC_017586.1, read as the reverse complement.
GCTATGTCCACAAGCCGCGAAGTCTCGAATGACGTCACGATCCGCCGGGCCAGGACCGGCGATGTGCGGGCCGTGCGCCAGTTGCTGGACGGGTATGTCCGCGACCGGATCCTGCTCGACAAGCCCACGGTGACGCTTTACGAGGACATCCAGGAGTTCTGGGTGGCCGAGCGCGACATGGACGCCGAGGTGGTCGGCTGCGGCGCGCTCCATGTCATGTGGGAGGACCTCGCCGAGGTCCGTACCCTCGCGGTCCGCCCTGACCAGCACGGCAAGGGCGTCGGCCACCAGGTGCTCGGCAAGCTGTTGCAGACCGCCCGTTGGCTGGGAGTGCGGCGCATTTTCTGCCTCACCTTCGAAGTGGAGTTCTTCGCCAAGCACGGCTTCGTGGAGATCGGCGAGACCCCGGTCGACACCGATGTCTACAGCGAGCTGCTCCGTTCCTATGACGAGGGCGTCGCCGAGTTCCTCGACCTCGAACGAGTGAAGCCGAACACCCTGGGCAACACCCGGATGCTCTTGCAACTGTGATCGCCTATGCCGTATGTCCGAATCGCGCACTCGGAAGGCGCGTCGGCCGTACAGGTGCGCGGTCTCTCCTCGTCCAAGGGTTTGAGTTTTCCGCGGAAAAGCGGTTTCCTTTTACCCGTACTGCTTTATCCCGGGGTCTCCCCGGACCATATCGATGAAAGGGAAGCCCGTGGCACAGAAGGTCCAGGTCCTTCTCGTTGACGACATCAGCGGCGGCGAGGCCGACGAGACGGTCACGTTCGCTCTCGACGGCGCTCAGTACGAGATCGACCTCTCCACGGAAAACGCGGACAAGCTGCGCGGCCTGCTCGCCGACTACGTGGAAGCCGGTCGCAGGGTCGGCGGCCGTGCTTCCCGTGGCCGTGGCCGCGCCGCGCGCCCGGCCGCCGGCAGCGCCGACACCGCCAAGATCCGCGCCTGGGCGAAGGAGAACGGCTACGAGGTCAACGACCGCGGCCGGGTCCCCGCCAGCATCCGCGAGGCGTACGAGAAGGCGCACGGCTGATCCGTCCGGCGCACGGCACGGGGTACGCGGGGCGACGGCGTACCGCGGTCCGGCCGGCGGGGGAGCACGGCACGTTCAGATGAGGGCACGCGGCCGGAGCCGACCGCGCGCCATCGGGGGCGCCGGTACGCACGCGGGGGCGGATACCGGCGCGCGCGGTGGTGTGGAGCCCGGCGGATCCGCCGGGAAGAGCCGGTTCCGGTGGCATTCGGTCGCCACCACGCCGACCAGCGGCACCAGCCCGACCGGGCCGTCGGCCGCCGGACCGGCGGGGCCGCACGCCAGGGTCAGCGCGGGCAGCGTCATCTCCACCGCGCACCCGCGCACGGGCGGACGCAGCCACACCGGCCCGCCGCGGTGCGGGGGGCGCCCCGGGAGCGCGGGGGCGCGCACCTGGTCACCGGCACCCCGGGCGGTCAGGTCGAGCGCCACGCCGCCCCAGTCCAGCCAGTCCAGCAGCCCGGGCAGCTCCTCGGCGCCGCCCGCCGCCACCAGCAGCCAGATCCGGTCGCCGGCCAGCGCGGCCGGACCGGTGCGGGGCAGGCGACGCAGCACCGCCCGCCCCGCGGCGGCCGGTACGTCCAGGACGTCGAAGCGCACCCCGGTGACCAGCCCGGCCGGCCGCCCGCCCGTGACCGGCCAGCCCATCTCCCGCTCGTACCAGAGCCGGACGGCCGCCTCCTCCACCGCGTCGTTCTCCATGTCCGGAGCAACTCCCGTTCCGCGCAAGGGTTACGAACGGTGCGTCAGCGGATACGTACCGTAGTGAAAGCGCGACGCGGAATTTCCGGCGCACGGTGGTGCGGGCTCCGGCGCAAGGTTGTTCGCTGGTAGCGGAGCAGCGGTTGTGCGCCGCATGGACCCTCCCGCCGTGCGGGTAGGAAAAAGGTGTGGGGAAAGGCAACGAGAGGGACATCGGCCCCAAGGGACGGGTACCTACGGGAATCGGGCTGGCGTGTCGCTGAGCAGGGCGTTCGCCATGGGCGTACTGGATAAAGGTTCATCCGCCTGGCCTGCGGGAACATCGTCTCGCACCATCGGGTTGGAGCTGTTGTCGGCTGTACGGGGCAGGAAGCCCCGCACGGGTGTCGACGGTTGAAGTGAGCTGTCCCGCTCGCCGGGACTAGCATGCGGAAGGACAGGGAGGGGACCGGCCCCGATCTGCCTGACCGCTCTGAGGAGCGATTAACGATGTTCGAGAGGTTCACCGACCGCGCGCGGCGGGTTGTCGTCCTGGCTCAGGAAGAAGCCCGGATGCTCAACCACAACTACATCGGCACCGAGCACATCCTCCTGGGTCTGATCCACGAGGGTGAGGGTGTCGCCGCTAAGGCCCTGGAGAGCCTCGGCATTTCGCTTGAGGCGGTCCGCCAGCAGGTGGAGGAGATCATCGGCCAGGGCCAGCAGGCCCCGTCCGGCCACATCCCCTTCACCCCTCGTGCCAAGAAGGTCCTGGAGCTGTCGCTCCGTGAGGCCCTCCAGCTCGGCCACAACTACATCGGTACGGAGCACATCCTGCTCGGCCTGATCCGCGAGGGTGAGGGCGTGGCCGCGCAGGTGCTGGTGAAGCTTGGCGCCGACCTCAACCGGGTGCGGCAGCAGGTCATCCAGCTCCTGTCGGGTTACCAGGGCGGCAAGGAGTCGGCCACGGCCGGCGGCCCCGCCGAGGGCACCCCGTCCACTTCCCTGGTGCTCGACCAGTTCGGCCGCAACCTGACGCAGGCCGCCCGCGAGACCAAGCTCGACCCGGTGATCGGGCGCGAGAAGGAGATCGAGCGGGTCATGCAGGTGCTGTCCCGCCGTACCAAGAACAACCCCGTCCTCATCGGCGAGCCCGGCGTCGGCAAGACCGCCGTGGTCGAGGGGCTGGCCCAGGCCATCGTCAAGGGCGAGGTCCCCGAGACGCTGAAGGACAAGCAGCTCTACACCCTCGACCTGGGCGCCCTGGTGGCCGGCTCCCGGTACCGCGGTGACTTCGAGGAGCGCCTGAAGAAGGTCCTCAAGGAGATCCGCACCCGCGGCGACATCATCCTGTTCATCGACGAGCTCCACACCCTGGTGGGTGCGGGCGCCGCCGAGGGCGCGATCGACGCCGCCAGCATCCTCAAGCCGATGCTCGCCCGCGGTGAGCTCCAGACCATCGGCGCCACCACGCTCGACGAGTACCGCAAGCACCTGGAGAAGGACGCGGCCCTGGAGCGCCGCTTCCAGCCGATCCAGGTCGCCGAGCCGTCGCTCCCGCACACCATCGAGATCCTCAAGGGCCTGCGGGACCGCTACGAGGCCCACCACCGCGTCTCCATCACCGACGCGGCGCTGGTCGCGGCGGCCACCCTGGCCGACCGCTACATCTCCGACCGCTTCCTGCCGGACAAGGCGATCGACCTGATCGACGAGGCGGGCTCGCGGATGCGCATCCGCCGGATGACCGCCCCGCCGGACCTGCGCGAGTTCGACGAGAAGATCGCGGACGTGCGCCGGGAGAAGGAGTCGGCCATCGACTCCCAGGACTTCGAGAAGGCCGCGTCGCTGCGCGACAAGGAGAAGCAGCTCCTGGCCGCGAAGACCAAGCGGGAGAAGGAGTGGAAGGCCGGCGACATGGACGTCGTCGCCGAGGTGGACGAGGAGCTGATCGCCGAGGTCCTGGCGACCGCCACCGGCATCCCGGTCTTCAAGCTCACCGAGGAGGAGTCCTCGCGTCTGCTGCGCATGGAGGACGAGCTCCACAAGCGCGTCATCGGGCAGAAGGACGCCATCAAGGCGCTCTCCCAGGCCATCCGGCGTACCCGGGCCGGCCTGAAGGACCCGAAGCGTCCCGGCGGTTCGTTCATCTTCGCCGGCCCCTCCGGCGTCGGTAAGACCGAGCTGTCCAAGACGCTGGCGGAGTTCCTCTTCGGCGACGAGGACGCGCTGATCCAGCTCGACATGTCGGAGTTCAGCGAGAAGCACACCGTCTCCCGGTTGTTCGGCTCGCCCCCCGGCTACGTCGGCTACGAGGAGGGCGGCCAGCTCACCGAGAAGGTGCGCCGCAAGCCGTTCTCCGTGGTCCTCTTCGACGAGGTCGAGAAGGCCCACCCGGACATCTTCAACTCGCTGTTGCAGATCCTGGAGGACGGTCGGCTGACCGACTCCCAGGGCCGGGTCGTGGACTTCAAGAACACGGTCATCATCATGACCACCAACCTCGGTACCCGGGACATCTCCAAGGGCTTCAACCTCGGCTTCGCCGCCGCGGGTGACGTCAAGACCGGGTATGAGCGGATGAAGGCCAAGGTCGGCGAGGAGCTCAAGCAGCACTTCCGCCCCGAGTTCCTCAACCGTGTGGACGACATCGTGGTCTTCCACCAGCTCACCGAGGACGACATCATCCAGATCGTCGACCTGATGATCGCCCGCGTCGACGAGCGGCTGAAGGACCGGGACATGGGCATCGAGCTCAGCCCCGAGGCCAAGAAGCTGCTCGCCAAGAAGGGCTACGACCCGATCCTGGGCGCCCGGCCGCTGCGTCGGACGATCCAGCGCGAGATCGAGGACCAGCTCTCCGAGAAGATCCTCTTCAACGAACTGCGCCCCGGTCACATCGTGGTCGTCGGCACCGAGGGCGAGGGTGAGGAGAAGAAGTTCACCTTCCGCGGTGAGGAGAAGGTGACCGTCGCCGACGCCCCGCCCATCGAGGCGGCCGGCAGCGGCGGCAGTGGCCCCAACCTCTCCAAGGACGTCTGAGCCGTAGCACGGTAAAAGGGCCGCTCCCGAAAGGGAGCGGCCCTTTCCGCTTTTCCGGGCGAGCAATTCATACGATTTCCGGCGCCAAGGCGCGCGGGGGGTACGCGGAAGTAAACAAGTTGACGCCTCCCCGGCGCCACGCCTACTCTCGGCGGATCACTGACTAGTCGGGCGGCAAGTAAGTGCCGCCACTCCGGGGGGAGCTCGGCCATGTCTCAAACGCAGTCCCCGCCCGCCGGCAGGAAGCCGCGCAGCGTACGCGTGGTGTTGCTCGGGCTGATGATCGCCATGCTGCTGGCGATGCTGGACAACATGATCATCGGCACCGCGATGCCCACGATCGTGGGTGAGCTGGGCGGGATGGACCATCTGTCCTGGGTGGTCACCGCTTACACGCTCACCACTGCCGCCGCCACCCCGATCTGGGGCAAGCTCGGCGACATGTACGGCCGCAAGGGCGTCTTCATGACGTCGATCGTGCTCTTCCTGATCGGCTCCGCGCTCTCCGGCCTCTCCCAGTCGATGGGCCAGCTGATCGCCTTCCGGGCGATCCAGGGCCTCGGCGCGGGCGGACTGATGGTCGGCGTCATGGCGATCATCGGCGACCTGATACCCCCGCGCGAGCGCGGCAAGTACCAGGGCATGATGGCCGGCGTGATGGCGCTGGCCATGATCGGCGGCCCGCTGGTCGGCGGCTTCATCACCGACAACTGGGGCTGGCGCTGGAGCTTCTACATCAACCTGCCGCTCGGCGCGGTCGCCCTCTTCGTCATCTCCGCCGTGCTCCACCTGCCCAGGAAGCGCGCGCAGGGCCGCATCGACTACCTGGGCGCCCTGCTGCTGACCATCGGCATCACCGCCCTGGTCCTCATCACCACCTGGGGCGGCACCGAGTACGCCTGGGGCTCGCCGGTGATCGTCTCGCTGCTGGTGGCCGGGGTGCTGGCGATCGTGGCCTTCCTCTTCGCGGAGACCCGCGCGGCCGAGCCCGTCATGCCGCTGGGCATCTTCCGCAGCCGCAACTTCTCGCTGATGACGGTGATCGGCTTCATCGTCGGCTTCGTGATGTTCGGCGCGATGACCTTCCTGCCGCTCTACCAGCAGACGGTGCAGGGCGCCTCGGCCACCAACTCCGGTCTGCTGCTGCTGCCGATGCTGCTGGCCATGATGGCCGTCTCGCTGATCGCCGGCCGGGTCACCACGGCCACCGGGAAGTACAAGGTCTTCCCGATCGCCGGCGGCGCGCTGATGGTGGTCGGCCTGTACCTGCTGTCCACCCTGGACGTGCACTCCACCCGGCTGGTCTCCGGGGTCTTCATGGCCGTGCTCGGCGCCGGCATGGGCTTCCTCATGCAGATCACCATGCTGGTGGCGCAGAACAGCGTGGAGTTGAAGGACATGGGCGTCGCCTCCTCCTCGGCCACGCTCTTCAGGACCATCGGCGGTTCCTTCGGCGTCTCGCTCTTCGGCGCCCTCTTCACCCACCAGGTCACCCGGACCATGACCGCCCGGCTCGGCGCCGCGGCCGGCAAGGCGGGTTCCGGCCACGCCCAGCAGACCCCGGACGGTGTCGCGCACATGCCGGCCCCGGTCAAGGACGCCTACTTCCACGCCGTGGTCAGTGGCACCCACGCGGTCTTCCTGTGGGGCGCGGTGACCGCCGCGCTGGCCTTCGTGGCCGCCCTGTTCGTCAAGGAGATCCCGCTGCGCGGCGCCGGCCCCAGGACGGCCGGGGACGCCCCGGCCGGCGAGGCCGCCGTACCGGCCGAGGCACTGGCCGAACCGGCCGCGCCGTAACCCCCGTTCAGCGGCCGTCGTCCGCCGGACCCGACGGCGGTTCGGCCGCCGCCGCGACCCCGGGCACCGAGGTCGTCCCGGCCGCTTGAGCGGTCCGGACGGCCTCCGTGCTCTCCGGCAGCCACAGCTCCGCCACCGCGCCGCCCCCGGCGTCCTCCGGGTCGGCGTTGCGGAACGCCAGCCGGGCGCCGAGCACCCGGGCCTGCCCGGTGGCGATGGTCAGCCCCAGCCCGTGCCCCTGCCCCGCGCGGTCGCTGCTGCCGGTACGGAACCGGCTCGGCCCCTCCCGCAGCAGCACCTCCGGGAACCCGGGGCCGTGGTCCCGCACCCGCAGCACCGGGCCGTCCACGATCACCTCGACCGGCGGCTTGCCGTAACGGCAGGCGTTGGCCAGCAGGTTGCCCAGGATGCGTTCGAGCCGCCGGGGGTCGGTGAGCACCCAGGCGTCCCGGCGGACCTCCACCACGGCCTCCGGGGCGAGCCCGCGCACCCGGCGCTTGACGAACTCCGGCAGCGCCACCTCCTGGAGGTCGGCACGCTGGTCGGCGCCGTCCAGCCGGGCCACCTCCAGCACGTCCTCGATCAGGGTGCGCAGCGCCTGGGCACGGTCGCGTACCAGCTCCGAGGGGCGCCCCGGGGGCAGCAGCTCGGCGGCGGTGACCAGCCCGGTGACCGGGGTGCGCAGCTCGTGGGCGATGTCGGCGGTGACCCGGCGCTCGGCGTCCAGCCGCTTCTGGAGCGCGTCGGCCATCGCGTCCACCGCCCGGGCCAGCTCGTCCGTCTCGTCCCGTACCCGGCTGCCGAGCGCGTCCCGCACCCGGATGCCGGGGGTGCCGTCGGCCACCTCGCGGGCGGCCACCGCGGCCTTGCGCAGCCGCCGGGAGAGCTGGCCGCCGATGAGCACGCTCAGCGCCGACCCGGCGAGCACCACCGCCACCGCCCCGGCGATCAGCACGCCGTCCAGGTCGTCCAGGACCGCGGTGCGGTCGGTGAACCGGCTGTTGATGGAGAGCACCTTGTTGTTGGGCATCGGCATCGACGCCCAGATCACCGGGGCCCCGCTGGTCTGCTGGACGTAGGTGGCGCGCAGCCCCTTGGCCGCCGCGGCCTTCAGCGGCGGCGGCAGCTTGGGGTCGTTGAACTTGGCGCCGAACGTCGGGCGGTGCGTGGAGTCGTAGATCCGGGCGGCGATCTGCACCCGGGTGTCCTGCACGTCCCGGGCGCTGCTGAGCATGCTGAACCGCGCCGCGTCGTGCACCACCACGGCGAGCGCGAGGGCGACCAGCGCCGAGACCACGGCGATCGCCGCGGTCAGCTTCCAGCGCAGACCCACCCGGAGGTTCCAACGCACGCCGGTCAGGCCCTGAGCTTGTAGCCGAAGCCGCGCACGGTCTCTATCCGGTCCTGCCCGATCTTGGTGCGCAGCCGCTGGACGTGGACGTCCACCACCCGGGTGTCACCGCCCCACTCGTAGTCCCACACGCTGGTCAGCAACCGGTCCCGGGAGAGGACGGAGCCGGGGGCGGCGGAGAACTCCAGCAGCAGCCGCATCTCGGTCGGGGTGAGCGAGACCGGCCGGCCGGCCCGCCGCACCTCCATGCCGTTGGTGTCGATCTCCAGGTCGCCGAAGCGCAGGCAGCTGTCCTGCGCCGGGTCGCCCTCGGTCTCCTGGCCGCGCCCGGCGTGGCCGAAGCGCCGCAGCACCGCGCGGATCCGGGCCACCAGCACCGCGGTGTCGAACGGCTTGGTGACGTAGTCGTCGGCCCCCGCCTCCAGCCCGAGCACCACGTCGATGGAGTCGGCGCGGGCGGAGAGCATGATCACCGGCACCGTGGACTCGTCACGGATCCGGCGGCACAGGCTGACCCCGTCGAGCCCGGGGACCATCACGTCCAGCAGCGCGATGTCCGGCCGCTGGGCGCGGAACGCCTCCAGCCCGACGATCCCGTCGGGCACGGCGGTCACCTGGAAGCCGTCACGTTCCAGGGCCAGCTGGGTCGCCTCGCGGATGACGTCGTCGTCCTCCACGAAAAGCACGTGCGTGTCAGCCATTCGCCCTTTTTCCGTAGTCGCTGTGGGTGCGGGAGATCTCCGCGAAGCGGGTACCCGTCCAGTGGTAGGTGATCACGTCCTCGCCGGAGGGGCAGCACACCGGGTCGTCGTTGCTGTACACCAGGCGGGTGAGTTCGAGGTCCCCCTTGTCGATGTCGATGGTCACCGGCGGCTGCTCGTCCTCGAAGACGTTGACGTACTGGCCATTCTCCATGCGGTAGACATAGCTGCCGAGTCCTACGCCATCCCCACAGGTCGAGACATTTATCACCACATCGGGCATGGAATTCCCGGTGACATCGCCGTACGAGGTGTCGATGGGGTACTCGTGGCCGCCGCACGGCTTGAGGGCGCCCTTGGTGCTGGTGCCCACCTTGGGGTCGTTGGTGAGCAGCGCCAGCGCGTCCACGTTGCGGGGGCTGGCCGACGGACGCGGGGACGGGGAGACCGACGTCTTCACCGAGGTCGGGGCCGGCCCCTCCACGCGTACGCCGCCGCCCTCGGCGCAACCGGTGACGAGCACCAGCGGCGCGAGCGCGGCGGCGCACAGCGCGAACCTGACCGGGCCTATGCGGCGCACGCGCCCTCCCTCGCTGCCGGGACCCGCAGCGGCCCGCGGGCCCGGCCGGTACGCAGCGGGGTGGGCGTGGCGGCGGGCCGGGCCCGCTCCGCCTCCTCGGCCTCCCGCCGCTCCCGCTGGGCGCGCGCGCCGGGGAAGTCGTTCTGCTCCAGCTCCTCACGCAGCCGGGCCAGGGCGCGGTGCAGGGTGCTCTTGACGGTGCCGGTCGACATCCCCAGCGCCCGCGCCGTCTCCTCGGTGCTCATCTGCTCCCAGTGGCGCAGGACGACGACCTGCCGCTGCTTGGGCGCCAGCACCCGCAGGGCGTTCATCAGCATCGCCCGGTCCGCGTGCTGCTCGGTGCCGTCGTCGATGCTGGCGTCCGGGAGGTTGTCGGTGGGGACCTCGTCCAGTTTCCGCGCCCGCCACCACTCGGTACGGGTGTTGATCATGACGCGGCGCAGGTAGGCGTCGGCGAGGCCCTTGTCCGCTATCCGGTCCCAGCGCGGGAACGTCCGGCACAGCGCCGTCTGGACCAGGTCCTGGGCGTCCACCGGGTCGGGGACGAGCCGGCGGGCGCTGCGCAGCAGCGATTCCTGGCGGGAGCGCACGTACTCCTCGAAGTCCAGCCCGGCGCTGTCGTCGATCGTCGTGCTCGCCGCCATGGCAGCCGCCTCCATCCGTCCCGTTTCCAAGCCAACGTGTCCGTAAGCCGCACCGCGCCCTTGGGCGCCCGGCTGGTCGGGCCGGACGGGACGCGATGACGTGACAGGACGGTACGGAGGCGCTGTTGCGGAACCACCGGCCGGGAGCGCACAGCGAGCTCACAGGAACCCGTCGGTTGTGTAACAACCGGAACCCGCGGCCTCGGGACACACTGTGGGCGCCCGATCCTCACCGCTCGTCCACGCCGTCTTCACCTGGGAGGCTTCGCCCCAGGCGGCGGGGCGCCGGTCAGGACTGCGGCAACCGGTAGACGCCCTGGGCCACCGGCTCCACCAGCCCGTCGGCGACCAGGCCGTCCAGCGCCCGGGCGCGCTGCACCTCGTCGTCCCAGACCGCGTCCAGCTCGGCCTGGGCCACCGGGCCGGGGGCGTCCCGCAGCACCGCGAGCAGCTTGCCGCGCACCTGGCGGTCGGTGCCGGCGTAACTCTGGCCGCGCCGCGGCGGTCCGTCGTGCGCCGGGGAGCCGGCCAGCCGCCAGGCGCAGCGCTCGGCGATCGGGCACCCGCCGCAGCGCGGGGTACGGGCGGTGCAGACCAGGGCGCCCAGCTCCATGGTGGCCGCCGCCCAGCGGGCCGCGGTGGCGTCGTCGTCCGGCAACAGCCGCGGGCGAGCCGCCGTTCGGCCGCCGTGGTGGCGTTCGGCGGGTACTGGACGCCGGTGACGGCCCGGGCGAAGACCCGGCGGACGTTGGTGTCGAGCACCGCGTGCCGCTGCCGGAAGGCGAACGAGGCCACGGCGGCGGCGGTGTACTCGCCGACCCCGGGCAGCGCCAGCAGCTCGTCGTGGCCGGCCGGGACGCGTCCGGCGTGCCGTTCGCTGATCGCGGTGGCCGCGGCGTGCAACCGCAGCGCCCGGCGCGGATACCCCAGCCTTCCCCAGGCGCGGACCGCCTCCCCGGGCGGCTCGGCGGCGAGGTCGGCCGGGGAGGGCCAGCGGGCCAGCCACTCCTGGTACACCGGGAGCACCCGGGCCACCGGGGTCTGCTGGAGCATGAACTCGCTGACCATCACCGCCCACGCCCCCGCCTCCGGCCGCCGCCAGGGCAGATCGCGGGCGTGCGCGTCGAACCAGCCGATGACGGCGAGGTGGAGGGCGGAGTGCTCGTCGGCGGGGTCGGCACGCCGGGCGGAGGGGACGCCGACCGGGGTGCCGGCGGCGGACTGGGGCGCGGTCTCGGTGGTCATCTCCACCCGATCCTCGCACACGCCTCCGACACCGCTGGTCGCCGGGCGTGACCGAAGATCACCGTCAGTGTCGGACAGTATGAAGAGCTGCAAAGTGTTACGCCAGTTGCGGCGGGTGATGCGCGGGGCGGGCCCCGCTCTCCCATAGAGTTTGTGGCGTGGGCAATGTGCGCAACCCGGTGGGCCCCCTGCCCTCCTCCATCTACTGGCGGCGACGGGCAGTTGTGCTGTTCCTCTTCCTGCTCGTCGTCGCGTTGATCGTGTGGGCCGTCACCTCCGGCGGCTCCTCCGACGGCGGCCGGCCCTCGGCGCACGGCCCCGGCGGTCGCAGTCCGCTGCCCGAGATCACCCCCGGCCCGTCCACCAGCCAGACCGGTATCACCGCGCGCCCCGGCGGCCGGGACACCGGCGGCGGTTCCGGCTCGTCCGGGGCCGACTCCGGTACCGGTGACGCCGGTTCGGGTGTCGGCACGGGCTCCGGCGGCGGTTCCGGTACGGGCGGCGGCTCCGGCGGCCCGGGCGGCGGCGGACCGCTCCCGCCCGACTCCCCGCTGCCCGCCTGCACCCCGGGCCGCACGCAACTGCGGCTGGTGAGCCTGCACGGCAGCTACGCCCCCGGCCAGCGCCCGACGTTCCAGCTGATCGCCGCCAACTCCGGTGACGACTCGTGCAAGTTGGACTTCGGCGCCACCGCCGCCGTGCTGACCATAGAGGACGCCTCCGGCCACCCGGTGTGGGCCTCCGACGACTGCCCGCCCGGCCGCAGCCCCTACCTGCTCAAGGTCCCGGCCCACGGCTCGGTGACCTACGTGGCCTACTGGAACCGCGAGACCGGCGCCCCGCACTGCGCCACCCCCACCGGCGGCGCCCAGGTGGTGAAGGCGGGCACCTACAAGGCCAAGGCCGCGGTCGGCGACGTCGCCACCGCGCAGACCTCGTTCGTCCTCAGCGCGGACTGAGCCCGGCGTACGGAAGCGGACCGGCGCAACTGAACGGGCCGGTCCGCGCGGCGCCGACCGGGCACCCCGCGGGTCAGACGTACCGCTCCAGGATCGACGACTCCGCCAGCCGCGACAGCCCCTCGCGGACCGAACGGGCCCGCGCCTCGCCGACGCCCTCCACCATCTGGAGGTCGTCCACGCTGGCGGCCAGCAGCTTCTGGAGCCCGCCGAAGTGCTCCACCAGCCGCTCGATCACCGTGTTCGGCAGCCGCGGCACCTTGGCCAGCAGCCGGTAACCACGCGGGCTGACCGCGGTGTCGAGCGATTCGGGGGAGCCGGTGTAGCCCAACGCCCGGGCCACCGTGGTCAGTTCGATCAGCTCGCTCTGCGGCAGCGCGTCCAGCTCGGCCAGCGCGTCGCCGACCGTGCGGGTGCGCTGGGGGCCCCTCCCAGGCGAAGCTCTGGGGGCGGTCGGCTCCGGCACGTAGTCGCGGACCACCAGCTCGCGCTCCGGTTCCACGCCGGCGATCAACTCGTCGAGCTGGAGCGACAGCAGCCGTCCGTCGGTGCCCAACTCCACCACGTACTCGGCGATTTCGGTGGCGATCCGGCGGACCATCTCCAGCCGCTGGGCGACCGCGGTGACGTCCCGCACGGTGACCAGGTCCTCGATCTCCAGCGCCGACAGGGTGCCGGTGACCTCGTCCAGCCGCAGCTTGTAACGCTCCAGGGTGGCCAGCGCCTGGTTGGCCCGGGACAGGATGGTGGCCGAGTCCTCCAGGACGCGGCGCTGCCCGTCCACGTAGAGCGCGATCACCCGCATCGACTGGCTCACCGAGACCACCGGGAAGCCCACCTGCTTGCTGACCCGGTCGGCGGTGCGGTGCCGGGTGCCGGTCTCCTCGGTGGGGATGGTGGAGTCGGGGACGAGCTGCACCCCGGCCCGCAGGATCTTGGTGATGTCCTTGTCCATGATCACCGCGCCGTCCAGCTTGCACAGCTCGCGCAGCCGGGTCGCGGTGAACTCCACGTCCAGGACGAAACCGCCGGTGCACAGCGACTCGACGGTCTTGTCCATGCCGAGCACGATCAGGCCGCCGGTGTTGCCGCGGACGATCCGCTCCAGCCCGTCACGCAGCGCCGTACCGGGCGCCACCGCGCTCAGCGAGGACCGCATCAGGCTCTCGGCGCCCGCCGCGCCGGAGGGCGCCGACCCCGAGCCGGACCTGCCGGAACCCTCCCCCACGGCCCTGCGGGCCTGGGAGGTGCCTCCGGCCCGGTCGTTGGCTGCCACTGCTCTCCTCCGGTCGTACGAATGCCCGGACGGGCGAGACCAGGGCAAAGTCTACCGGCGACGCTCCTCCTCCCGTGGGGCCTCCCGCGCCGTCCGGCGGGCCGCACCACGCGGCAGCACCCGCAGCGCCTCGCCCACGTCGGCCACCTCCGTCACCCGCATCCCGGCCGGTACCCGCCCCGGGTCCGGCGGCACCAGCGCGTGCGTGAACCCCAGCCGGGCCGCCTCCGCCAGCCGCCGCTGCACCCCGGTCACCCGGCGGACCTCCCCGGCCAGCCCCACCTCCCCGACGGCCACCAGGTTCTTCGGCAACGGGGTGTCACTCGCCGCGCTGGCCAGGGCGAGCGCCACCGCCAGGTCGGCCGAGGGCTCCGAGAGCTTCACCCCGCCCACCGTCGCGCTGTAGATGTCGCACTTGCCGATCTGGTGGATCCGGCCGCGCTGCTCCAGCACCGCCAGCATCATCGACACCCGCGAGGTCTCCAGCCCCGAGGTGGTCCGGCGCGGCGAGGGGATCTGCGAGGCCACGGTGAGCGCCTGCACCTCGGCCACCAGCGGGCGCCGCCCCTCCAGCGTGACGGTCAGACAGGTGCCCGGCACCGGCTCGGCACGCCGGGTCAGGAAGAGCCCCGAGGGGTCGGCCAGCCCCGTGATGCCCTCGTCGTGCAGCTCGAAGCAGCCGACCTCGTCGGTGGCGCCGTAGCGGTTCTTCACCCCGCGGATCAGCCGCAGCCGGGCGTGCCGGTCGCCCTCGAAGTGGAGCACCACGTCGACCAGGTGCTCCAGCAGCCGCGGCCCGGCGATCGCGCCGTCCTTGGTGACGTGGCCCACCAGGATCGTGGACATGCCGCGCTCCTTCGACGCCCGGATCAGCGCCCCCGCCACCTCGCGCACCTGCGCCATGCCGCCGGGGGCCCCGTCGATCTCCGGCGAGGCCACCGTCTGCACCGAGTCCAGCACCAGCAGCGCCGGCTTGACGTCGTCGAGGTGGCCGAGGACCGCGGCGAGGTCGGTCTCGGCGGCCAGGTACAGGTGGTCGGAGAGGGCGCCGATCCGGTCGGCCCGCAGCCGCACCTGCCCGGCCGACTCCTCGCCGGTGATGTAGAGGGTGCGGGCCTGCTCCCCGGCCGCCTTGGCCGCCACGTCCAGCAGCAGCGTGGACTTGCCCACCCCCGGCTCGCCCGCCAGCAGCACCACGGCCCCGGGCACCAGCCCGCCGCCGAGCACCCGGTCGAGCTCGGCCACCCCGGTCGGCCGCGCGGTGGCCTGCCTGCCGTCGACCTGCCCGATCGGCCGAGCCGGCGTGGTGACCCGCCCCGGCGCCGTGGTGCGCACCGCCGGGGCGCCCACCTCCTCCACCGTGCCCCACGCCTGGCACTCCCCGCACCGGCCCAGCCACTTCACCGTCGTCCAGCCGCATTCGGAGCAGCGGTACGACGGTCGGTCCTTGGAGGCGGTACGCGTTCGGGCAGCCATGGCAGCCACCGTATCGGCGGGGTACGACAACGGGGTACGGGAACCGGGGAGACGCCCGGGGAGCGCCGGAGACCACGCGCGCCGTGGCGAGCGCCCGGGCGGACGGGTGGCGCGGCCTGGCGGGACACGGTGAATCGCACGGATGGATGGCCGCACTGTCCCCTTTCGAGGGGGTAGTACACCCGAAAGGGTTAAAGCTGGCGCTGAGGGGTGAGAGGGCGCGAATCCCCGCCCTACCGTCGGCCAGTGATGAGCAGGCACGAGCACACCCCGTCGCACCACCACGCCACCGGCGCCCACCGGGCGGTGCCGCGCGCGACCCGACAGGCGCCCGGTGGCCTGCCCCCGCAGCCGGCCGCCCCGGACGAGCCGTACCTGGACGGGCTGTTCACCTACTGCCTGTCCACCCTGTGCGAGCACGACACCGCGGTCGCCGCCCTCGCCGACGCCCTGGCGGTCGCCGAACGCCACCGCGGCCGGCTGCGCGACGCCTCCTTGCGCCGCGCCTGGCTCTACGCCCTCGCCCGCTGGGCCTGCGCCCGCCACCTCGCCCCCGCCGCGCCCGGCACCGCCCCCACCGCCGAGAGCACCGCCGGGGCCGCCGGCCACGCCACCGCGCCGCTCACCGCCGGCGCCGAGGCCCGCCGCCGTGAACTGGCCGCCCTCGCCTGGCCCGAGGCCGCCGGCACCACCCCGCAACAACGCCGCGCCGTCGAACTCGCCGTCCGCCACCAGCTCACCGAACGCGAGGTCGCCGCCGTCCTCGGCACCGACCGGGAGACCGCCCGCGCCCTGGTCTCCAGCGCCGCCTGCGAGATCGAACGCACCCGCATCGCGCTGGCCGTCGTCGAACTCGGCAGCTGCCCCGCCGTCGCCCGCCTGGCCGGCGACACCCACGTCCTGCTCGGCGGCACCCTCCACCGCGGCCTCGTCCGGCACGTCGACGAATGCCCCGCCTGCCGCTTCACCGCCGAACAGGCGATGGCCGGCGGCCCCTGGCCGGGCACCGCCACCCCGGCCGTGCTCGCCGTCGTCGAAGCGCCCCGCGCCGAACTCGCCGCCGCCCTCGCCCGCTCCCGCCGCGCGCTGCGCTCCACCACGTACGAACGCCGCCGGGGCCGCCGCGCCGTGCCCCGCTTCGACCGCCACGGCTTCCCGCAGGACGACGACGAACGCGCCGGACGCCGCGCCCTGTTCCGCCGCCGCGCCGTCACCACCACCGTGGTCGCCGCCGTGGTCGCCGCCCCCGCCCTCGCCCTGTGGGCCGCCTACCGGGGCACCCCGCACACCGCCGACAACCAGGAGGCCTCCGTCTCGGCCACCGGGTCCGACAACGGCGACACCTACCCCTACCCCCGCGCCGACCGCTCCCGCCCCGCCCGGCCACGCCGCCCCGGGCCGGCCGGCGGCGCCCCCGGCCCCGCCTCGGCGGCCACCGCGGACGCCGGCCCGCCGTCACCCGCCACCGGCACCGCCCCGCCGTCCGCCGCGCCACCCGGCGCCACCCGGCCGTCCACCGCCCCCGCACGCCTGACCGTCACCGTCCACCCGCAGGGCGCCGACACGGTGCTCACCCTCACCGACGACGGCGGAACGCCCCTGCGCTGGTCGGCCACCACCGCCGCGCCCTGGCTGCGACTGAGCGCCACCGGCGGCGAACTCCTGCCCGGCCGCCCCGTCACCGTCCTCGTCACCGTCGACCACCAGGCCGAGCCCCCCGGCCCCTGGCACGCCCGCATCGCCCTGCAACCCGGCGCCACCGTCGTCACCCTCGACGGCCGCGGCCACACCCCCGCGCCCCCGCCGTCCTCGTCCCCGCCGAGCACCCCGCCCGCCGGCCCGGCCTCCCCGGCCGGCCACCCCTCCGCGTCCGGAACGCGCTGAACGCGCTGTACGCGCTAGCTACGCGGCGGATCCGCCGGATGCGGCGCGATCGGCAGGCGCGACGCCAGATGCGCCTCGCACACCTCCACCAGCTTCGCGTACGCCGCCGCCCCCATCAGCTCAGTCAGCTCCGGCCGGTACGAGACGTACACCGGCTCGCTCGCCCCGTGCGCCGAGGTGGCACCCGTGCACCACCAGTGCAGGTCATGGCCGCCCGGACCCCAGCCGCGCCGGTCGTACTCGCCGATCGAGACCACCAGCACCCGGGTGTCGTCGGGGCGGTCCACCCACTCGTAGGTGCGCCGGATCGGCAGCTGCCAGCACACGTCCGGCTTGGTCTCCAGCGGCTCGCGCCCCTCGCGCAGCGCCAGCGTGTGCAGCGCGCACCCCTCACCGCCGGCGAACCCCGGCCGGTTGAGGAAGACGCAGGCGCCGTCCACCCGGCGGGTCTGCCGGTCCCCGTCCTCGTTCACCTCGGCCCAGCCGTCCGGACCGGTGCCGGTGGCGTGGTACTGCCACAGCGCGGGGGTGAGCCGGGCGGCGTGCTTGGCCACCCGCGCCTCGTCGTCCTCGTCGGAGAAGTGCGCGCCCAGCGTGCAGCAGCCGTCACTGGCCCGGCCCGCCTCGATGCCCTGGCAGCCACGGCCGAAGACGCAGTTCCAGCGGGAGGTGAGCCAGGTCAGGTCGCAACGGAAGACCTGCTCGTCGTCCTCCGGGTCGGGGAACTCCACCCAGGCCCGGGCGAAGTCCAGCCCCACCTCGTCGGACACCGCGTTCTCCCGTGCCCGGTCCTTCCGCCGCCCGGCGGATCCCTGCTCAGCCGCTTTCACCACGCAGCCCAGGGTAGGTCCTCGGACGGGCGACCGCGGCCACCGCGCGGCGCCGGATTGCTAGCGTCATGCCATGCGACTCGGAGTGCTCGACGTGGGATCCAACACCGTCCACCTGCTCGTGGTGGACGCGCACCCGGGTGCCCGCCCGCTGCCCGCCTACTCCCACAAGGCCCAGCTGCGCCTGGCCGAACTCCTCGACGAGGACGGGGCCATCGGCGCCACCGGCGTGACGCGGCTGACCGAGCAGATCGCCGAGGCCCGCCAGGTCGCCGAGGACAAGGGCGTGGAGGAGATCCTGCCGTTCGCCACCTCCGCGGTGCGCGAGGCCACCAACGGCGAACAGGTCCTCGCCCGGGTCGCCGAGGAGACCGGCGTCGAGCTGACCGTGCTCTCCGGCGAGGACGAGGCCCGCCTCACCTTCCTGGCCGCCCGCCGCTGGCTCGGCTGGTCGGCCGGGAAGCTCCTCGTCCTCGACATCGGCGGCGGCTCGCTGGAGATCGCCTACGGCATGGACGAGGACCCGGACGCGGCGGTGTCGCTGCCGCTGGGCGCCGGCCGGCTCACCGCCGCCGCGCTCCCCGGCGACCCGCCGGCCACCGAGGACGTCCGCTCGCTGCGCAAACACGTCCGCGCCGAAATCGGCCGCGTCGTCGCCGAGTTCGCCCGCCTCGGCAGCCCCGACCACGTGGTGGGCACCTCCAAGACGTTCAAGCAGCTCGCCCGGATCTGCGGCGCCGCCCGCTCCGCCGAGGGGCTCTACGCCCCGCGCGCCCTCGGCCGCGCCACGCTGGAGGAATGGGTGCCCCGGCTCGCCGCCATGACCGAACGGGAACGCGCCGGGCTCCCCGGCGTCTCCGAGGGCCGCGCCCGCCAGCTGCTGGCCGGCGCGCTGGTCGCCGAGGGCGCCATGGACCTGTTCGGCGTGGCCGAACTGGACATCTGCCCGTGGGCCCTGCGCGAGGGCGTCATCCTGCGCCGCCTGGACCGGATGGCCCCGGCCGGCTGAGCCCGGCGGTGTGTGACCGGTCACGTCGCCCCGGAGCGCTGTGCCGTACGGCTGACGGGCCGCCGTACGCTGTTCCCCGTGGCTGACCCAGTGGACCCCACGGCGCACCAGGCCCGGACGGGCGGGCGTACGGTACGCGTACCGGACGCCAAGGTCGCGCTGTCCACCGCCTCGGTCTACCCGGAGTCGACGGCGACCGCCTTCGAGATCGCCGCCCGGCTCGGGTACGACGGCGTCGAGGTCATGGTGTGGACCGACCCGGTCAGCCAGGACATCGAGGCGCTGCGCCGGCTCTCCGACTACCACGGCATCCCGGTGCTCGCGGTGCACGCGCCCTGCCTGCTGATCACCCAGCGGGTCTGGTCCACCGACCCGTGGACCAAGCTCCAGCGCGCCCGCGCCGCCGCCGAACGCCTCGGCGCCTCCACCGTCGTCGTCCACCCGCCGTTCCGCTGGCAGCGCGCCTACGCCCGGGAATTCGTACGCGGCGTGTGGCGCATGGCGGACGAGACCGACGTCCGCTTCGCGGTGGAGAACATGTACCCCTGGCGCTACCGGGACCGCGAGATGCTCGCCTACGCCCCGGACTGGGACCCCACCAAGGAGGACTTCCGCCACTTCACCGTGGACCTCTCCCACACCGCCACCGCCCGCAACGACGCCCTCGACATGGCCGACCGCATGGGCGACCGGCTCGCCCACGTCCACCTCGCCGACGGCAACGGCTCCGCCAAGGACGAACACCTCGTCCCCGGCCGCGGCTCCCAGCCCTGCGCGGAACTCCTCGAACGCCTTGCCCGCCGGGGGTTCTCGGGCCACGTGGTGGTGGAGGTCAACACCCGGAGGGCGATGTCCGCCGCCGAACGCGAAGCCGACCTCGCCGAGGCGCTCGCCTTCACCCGCCTCCACCTGGTCACCACGCGCTGACGTTGCCGCTCAGCCCTTACCCCCTCGGGGTTCGCCCGTTTCCGCTTCGTCGTGGTTATCGTCACAGCTGTTTCCCCCCGCCCACCCGTGGCTGTACGCGTATAGCGCGGGATGCGCACTGTCTGCCTGGGTTTCCGGGGGCCCTCCGGGGTGACTCCTCGCTCCGCGTATCCGCCACAGTTGCGCTCCGGCTGTTGGGTCGCTGCGGGGACACCCCCGGCGCGCCCCCGATCCCCAACGCACCGAAGGCGAACCGGCCCCGTGCCGAACCAAACCAAAACCCACCCCAACCCCCCACCGGGCAGGGGCGAACGGGGGCCACCCCGGAAACCTGAAACGGGCGAACCGGCCACGGAGTAATGGCTGACCGCCAGCGCGAGCGTGTACACATCGTGGAACGCCCGTCCGCATCGCGGCCACCCGGCGTACCCTCGGAGGGATCCGGCCCGAGGCCGGATCCCGGTGAGAACTCAGAGAAGTGGAGCTACCGTGCCCGAGTTGAGGTCACGTACGGTCACCCACGGTCGCAACATGGCGGGAGCCCGAGCGCTGCTGCGCGCCGCAGGCGTGGCGCGGGAGGACTTCGGAAAGCCGATCATCGCGGTCGCCAATAGCTTCACCGAGTTCGTACCGGGTCACACCCACCTCCAGCCGGTCGGGCGGATCGTCTCCGAGGCGGTCAAGGCGGCCGGTGGCGTGCCGCGTGAGTTCAACACCATCGCCGTGGACGACGGCATCGCCATGGGCCACGGCGGCATGCTCTACTCGCTGCCCTCCCGCGACCTGATCGCGGACTCCGTCGAGTACATGGTCGAGGCCCACTGCGCGGACGCGCTGATCTGCATCTCCAATTGCGACAAGATCACCCCGGGCATGCTGATGGCCGCCATGCGCCTCAATATCCCCACCGTCTTCGTCTCCGGCGGCCCGATGGAATCGGGCCGCGCCACCCTCGTCGACGGCACGGTCCGCAAGCTCGACCTGATCTCGGCGATCGCCGACTCCGCCAACGACGCGGTCTCCGACGAGGACATGGCCCTCATCGAGGAGAACGCCTGCCCGACCTGCGGCTCGTGTTCCGGCATGTTCACCGCCAACTCGATGAACTGCCTCACCGAGGCGATCGGCCTCTCCCTGCCGGGCAACGGCTCCGTCCTCGCCACCCACACCGCCCGCAAGGCGCTGTACGAGGCGGCCGGCCGCACCGTCGTGGAGATCACCCGGCGCTACTACGAGCAGGACGACGCCACCGTCCTGCCGCGCAACGTCGGCTCCCGGGCCGCGTTCGAGAACGCCATGGCGCTCGACATCGCCATGGGCGGCTCCACCAACACCATCCTCCACCTGCTCGCCGCCGCCCAGGAGGCCGGGCTGGACTTCTCGATGTCCGACATCGACGCCCTCTCCCGCCGCCTGCCGTGCCTGTCCAAGGTCGCGCCCAACGGCTCGTACTACATGGAGGACGTCCACCGGGCCGGCGGCATCCCGGCGATCCTCGGCGAGCTGTACCGCGCCGGGCTGCTCAACGAGGACGTGCACACCGTGCACAGCGCCTCGCTCGCCGACTGGCTCAAGAAGTGGGACATCCGCGGCGGCTCCCCCTCCCCGGAGGCGGTCGAGCTGTTCCACGCCGCCCCCGGCTGCGTCCGTTCCGCCAGCGCGTTCTCGCAGTCCGAGCGGTGGGAGTCGCTCGACACCGACGCCGCGGGCGGCTGCATCCGGGACGTCGAGCACGCCTACTCCAAGGAGGGCGGCCTCGCCATCCTGCACGGCAACCTCGCGGTGGACGGCTGCGTGGTCAAGACCGCCGGCGTCGACGAGTCGATCTGGTCCTTCGAGGGTCCGGCGGTGGTCTGCGAGTCGCAGGAGGAGGCCGTCGAGAAGATCCTCGACAAGACGGTCGAGGAGGGCGACGTCGTCGTCATCCGCTACGAGGGTCCCAAGGGCGGTCCGGGCATGCAGGAGATGCTCTACCCGACCTCCTTCCTCAAGGGCCGTGGACTCGGCGCCAAGTGCGCGCTCATCACCGACGGCCGCTTCTCCGGCGGCACCTCGGGGCTCTCCATCGGCCACGTCTCCCCGGAGGCCGCGGCCGGCGGCACCATCGCCCTGGTCCGCGACGGCGACCGGATCCGCATCGACATCCCCACCCGGGCCATCGAGCTGCTGGTCCCCGAGGCCGAGCTGGCCGAACGCCGCGCCGCCCTGGCCGGCGCGTACCGTCCGGCCGCCCGCGACCGCAAGGTCTCCGCCGCCCTCCAGGCGTACGCCGCCATGGCCACCAGCGCCGACAAGGGCGCCGTCCGCGACGTGAGCAAGCTGGGCTGACTGACGCACCGCGGCCGGTCCTCCCCGGGCTCCTCCGGGGAGGACCGCGGCCGGGTCGGGGACAATGGCCGGTGTGAGCGAATCCGAGCAGACCCAGCGGCCCGACGGCGGGGAGCCGCGTCCGGAACCCCTGCGGTTCTTCGGCACCACCTGGCTCCACCACGATGGCGGGTACGCGCTGCGCCGGGCGGGCGTCGCGGCCGGCTCGCTGATCGCCGCCGCGGCCGGCGCCCTGCTGCTGCGCTTCGCCTACCAGGGCTTCCAGTCGGCCGCCGTCGGCACCGTGGTGAACGTCCTCTTCGTAGTGGCGCTCGCCGTCTGCACGCTGCTGGCGTTCCGCCGCACCTGGGACGGTTACGTACGGCGCCCCGAGGGCGCGCCCCCCGAGGGCCGCGGCCTGCTGCTGATCGGCTTCGTCGGCTCGCTCCTCGCCTACTTCGTCCGCAGCCTGATCGAGGCCCCCGGCGAGAAGCTGCTGCGCGCCGAGTACGAGCGCGCCCGGGAGCAGTACGAACGCCGCCGCGCCGGCAACCCCTCCGCCCGCAAGCGCAAGCGCCGCTGAACCCGCGACCACCACGTGGAACGCCCCGCCCCGGGCCCGTCCCCGGTGCGAGGATGACGGCAGCAACTGGTACCGCGTACGCACCACGAGGTGAGATCCGCCATGACGCAGAAAGTCGCCGTCCTCGGCGCCGGCAAGATCGGTGAGGCGCTGCTGTCCGGCATGATCCGGGCCGGCTGGTCCCCCTCCGACCTGCTGGTCACCACCCGCCGCCCGGAGCGCGCCGAGGAGCTGCGGGCCCGGTACGGCGTCGAAGCGGTCGGCAACGCGGAGGCCGCCAAGGCCGCCGACACCCTGATCGTCACCGTCAAACCGCAGGACATGTCGGCCCTGCTGGACGAGCTAGCCCCGCATGTACCCGCCGACCGCCTGGTGATCAGCGCCGCCGCGGGCGTCCCGACCACCCTGTTCGAGCAGCGGCTCGCCGAGGGCACCCCGGTCGTCCGGGTCATGCCCAACACCCCGGTGGTGGTGGACGAGGGCATGTCGGTGATCTCGGCCGGCACCCACGCCACCGAGGCCCATCTGGCCCGCGCCGAGGCGATCTTCAAGCCGGTGGGCAAGACGCTGCGGGTGCCGGAGTCCCAGCAGGACGCGGCCACCGCGCTCTCCGGCTCCGGCCCGGCGTACTTCTACTACCTGGTCGAGGCGATGACCGACGCCGGAATCCTGCTCGGCCTGCCGCGCGCCCAGGCCCACGACCTGATCGTGCAGGCCGCCATCGGCGCCGCCGTCATGCTCCGGGACAGCGGGGAGCACCCGGTCAAGCTGCGCGAGGCGGTCACCTCCCCGGCCGGCACCACCATCAGCGCCATCCGCGAACTGGAGAACCACGGCGTCCGCGCCGCGCTGCTCGCCGCCCTGGAGGCCGCCCGCGACCGCAGCCGCGAGCTGGCCTCCGGAAACGGCTGACCCGCCCGCCCCCCTCACAACGCCGGCATGAGCCCGATCGCCCGGTACGCCGCGTCCACCGTCGGCCGGGCCATCGCCCTGGCCCGCTCGGCCCCGGCCCGCAGCACCCCGTCCACGTACCCCGGGTCGGCGCACAGCTCGGCGTGCCGGGTCCGCAGCGGTCGCAGCAGTTCGACGACGGCCTCGGCGGCGTCCTTCTTCAGGGCGCCGTACGAGTCGTAACCGCCGGCCAGCTCCTCGGGGCGGTCGCCGGTGCAGACCGCGAGGATGTCGAGCAGGTTGGCAACCCCGGGCCGCTCCTCGGGTTCGTACGCCACCTCGGTGCCGCTGTCGGTCACCGCGCGCATCACCTTCTTGCGGATCGCGTCGGGCTCGTCGAGCAGATAGACGATCCCCGGGGTGGCACCGACGGACTTGCCCATCTTGGCGGTGGGGTCCTGGAGGTCCATCACCCGCGCCGCCACTGGCGGGTTCACCGCGCGCGGCACGATGAAGGTGTGCCCGTACCGCTGGTTGAAGCGCACCGCCAGGTCCCGGGCGAGTTCCACGTGCTGCGTCTGGTCGTCGCCGACCGGCACCTCGTCCGCCTGGTACGCCAGGATGTCCGCGGCCATCAGCGCCGGGTAGGTCAGCAGCGACAGCCGTACGCCGCGGTCCCGCTGCCGCTCGGAGGCGGTCTTCTCCTTGTACTGGATCATCCGCCGCATCTCGCCGTCGGTGGCCGTGCACTCCATCAGGTAGGCGAGCCGGGTGTGCTCGTCCACATGGCTCTGGACGAAGAGCGTGCACACCTCGGGGTCGAGCCCGGCCGCCAGCAGGACGGTGGCCGCCTGCCGGCTCAGCCGGAGCACCCGGGCCGGGTCGTGGTCGATGGTGAGAGCGTGCAGGTCGACCACGCAGAACAGGGCCTCGGCCCGGTGCTGGTCCACCGTGACCCAACGCCGCACCGCCCCGAGGTAGTTGCCCAGGGTGAGGTGTCCGGTGGGCTTGACCCCGCTGAAGATCCGCGTCATCTCCGTCGTCTCCCGTCTCCGTCGTCTGTCCGCCGGTTCGTCGGCCGGACCGTGGGAGCCGCCGCCTGCGGGGCCGGGAGTGAGAGTGGATACGCGAACGGCCGCCGGAAGCGGCGGCCGTTGGATCGCATGCGCTGAGCGTGGGCCGCCGTCAGGCGGCCCACCACAGATGGGTGAGCGCACGCGAAGTCATGGACCGAGAGTAGCGCCCGGCGACGGCCATGTCGCGCCTTGTCGCTCTCTCCGGTGTGGTGTACAGTCGAACGGTTGCCACGGGCGGACCCCGTCTGACGGCAGCCACTTACGCCGCTTCGAGCGGCAAACCACTACCGCACGACCTTCCCTCCGGGGCGAATTCGGCATGCCGAATTTCGTTCCAAGCGGCTCGATTATGAGCCGCCGGGGAAATCCGCTAAAGTAGTGATCACGCCGGACGGGCCGAGAGGCCAAAAAGGCAAAACCCCGCCAGCGGGGATCGGGCCCGAAAGGATCTGATAAGCTGGAGACAACGAAGGGAAAGCCCGGAGGGGCCGGAAACGGCAACGAAGGAAGCTTCCGTTCCTTGAGAACTCAACAGCGTGCCAAAAGTCAACGCCAGATATGTTGATACCCCGTCCGCCAGGCCTGACGGCCTGGATGGATGAGGTTCCTTTGAAGAAAACACAGCGAGGACGCTGTGCACGGACCGGATTATTCCTCCGGCCCGTGCCGCTCTCGTGACTGTGTCACCGGGATAGCCCGGAAGCATTCACGGAGAGTTTGATCCTGGCTCAGGACGAACGCTGGCGGCGTGCTTAACACATGCAAGTCGAACGATGAAGCCCTTCGGGGTGGATTAGTGGCGAACGGGTGAGTAACACGTGGGCAATCTGCCCTGCACTCTGGGATAACTCCGGGAAACCGGGGCTAATACCGGATACGACCTTAGGGCGCATGCCCTGGGGTGGAAAGTTCCGGCGGTGCAGGATGAGCCCGCGGCCTATCAGCTTGTTGGTGGGGTAATGGCCTACCAAGGCGACGACGGGTAGCCGGCCTGAGAGGGCGACCGGCCACACTGGGACTGAGACACGGCCCAGACTCCTACGGGAGGCAGCAGTGGGGAATATTGCACAATGGGCGAAAGCCTGATGCAGCGACGCCGCGTGAGGGATGACGGCCTTCGGGTTGTAAACCTCTTTCAGCAGGGAAGAAGCGCAAGTGACGGTACCTGCAGAAGAAGCACCGGCTAACTACGTGCCAGCAGCCGCGGTAATACGTAGGGTGCGAGCGTTGTCCGGAATTATTGGGCGTAAAGAGCTCGTAGGCGGCTTGTCGCGTCGGATGTGAAAGCCCGGGGCTCAACCCCGGGTCTGCATTCGATACGGGCAGGCTAGAGTTCGGTAGGGGAGATCGGAATTCCTGGTGTAGCGGTGAAATGCGCAGATATCAGGAGGAACACCGGTGGCGAAGGCGGATCTCTGGGCCGATACTGACGCTGAGGAGCGAAAGCGTGGGGAGCGAACAGGATTAGATACCCTGGTAGTCCACGCCGTAAACGTTGGGAACTAGGTGTGGGCGACATTCCACGTTGTCCGTGCCGCAGCTAACGCATTAAGTTCCCCGCCTGGGGAGTACGGCCGCAAGGCTAAAACTCAAAGGAATTGACGGGGGCCCGCACAAGAGGCGGAGCATGTGGCTTAATTCGACGCAACGCGAAGAACCTTACCAAGGCTTGACATACACCGGAAACATCCAGAGATGGGTGCCCCCTTGTGGTCGGTGTACAGGTGGTGCATGGCTGTCGTCAGCTCGTGTCGTGAGATGTTGGGTTAAGTCCCGCAACGAGCGCAACCCTTGTCCTGTGTTGCCAGCATGCCCTTCGGGGTGATGGGGACTCACGGGAGACTGCCGGGGTCAACTCGGAGGAAGGTGGGGACGACGTCAAGTCATCATGCCCCTTATGTCTTGGGCTGCACACGTGCTACAATGGCCGGTACAATGAGCTGCGATACCGTGAGGTGGAGCGAATCTCAAAAAGCCGGTCTCAGTTCGGATTGGGGTCTGCAACTCGACCCCATGAAGTCGGAGTCTCTAGTAATCGCAGATCAGCATTGCTGCGGTGAATACGTTCCCGGGCCTTGTACACACCGCCCGTCACGTCACGAAAGTCGGTAACACCCGAAGCCGGTGGCCCAACCCCTTGTGGGAGGGAGCTGTCGAAGGTGGGACTGGCGATTGGGACGAAGTCGTAACAAGGTAGCCGTACCGGAAGGTGCGGCTGGATCACCTCCTTTCTAAGGAGCACATAGCCGGATGCGAGCGAGTGTCTCGCACGGTTGCTCATGGGTGGAACGTTGACTATTCGGCATGGCCTTGTGATGGGCACTAGTACTGCTTCGGCGTGGAACGTGGTCCTTGAGCGGGGTGGTGTCGGGCACGCTGTTGGGTCCTGAGGGAACGATGAGTCCCCTCGGACATGGAGACCGGTCTCGCCGAAGGCGCCGTGAGGTGTTGGGTGTGGGGGATGGGTCGTTGCTTGAGAACTGCATAGTGGACGCGAGCATCTGTGGCCAAGTTTTTAAGGGCGCACGGTGGATGCCTTGGCACCAGGAACCGATGAAGGACGTGGGAGGCCGCGATAGGCCCCGGGGAGCTGTCAACCGAGCTGTGATCCGGGGGTGTCCGAATGGGGAAACCCGGCAGTCGTCATGGGCTGTCACCTACTGCTGAACACATAGGCAGTGTGGAGGGAACGCGGGGAAGTGAAACATCTCAGTACCCGCAGGAAGAGAAAACAACCGTGATTCCGGGAGTAGTGGCGAGCGAAACCGGATGAGGCCAAACCGTTTGTGTGTGATACCCGGCAGGGGTTGCGCAGGCGGGGTTGTGGGAGCTTTCTTGACCGGTCTGCCGGCCGGTCGGCGAGTTATAAACCGTTGGTGTAGGCGAAGGGCATGCGAAAGGCCCGGCGTAGAGGGTAAGACCCCCGTAGTCGAAACATCAGCGGCTTGCTTGAGAGCCACCCAAGTAGCACGGGGCCCGAGAAATCCCGTGTGAATCTGGCGGGACCACCCGCTAAGCCTAAATATTCCCTGGTGACCGATAGCGGATAGTACCGTGAGGGAATGGTGAAAAGTACCGCGGGAGCGGAGTGAAATAGTACCTGAAACCGTGTGCCTACAAGCCGTGGGAGCGTCGCCGTCAGGTTTTGCTTGGCGGTCGTGACTGCGTGCCTTTTGAAGAATGAGCCTGCGAGTTTGCGGTGCGTGGCGAGGTTAACCCGTGTGGGGTAGCCGTAGCGAAAGCGAGTCCGAACAGGGCGAGTCAGTCGCGCGCTCAAGACCCGAAGCGGAGTGATCTAGCCATGGGCAGGGTGAAGCGGAGGTAAGACTTCGTGGAGGCCCGAACCCACCAGGGTTGAAAACCTGGGGGATGACCTGTGGTTAGGGGTGAAAGGCCAATCAAACTCCGTGATAGCTGGTTCTCCCCGAAATGCATTTAGGTGCAGCGTCGTGTGTTTCTTGCCGGAGGTAGAGCACTGGATAGGCGATGGGCCCTACCGGGTTACTGACCTTAGCCAAACTCCGAATGCCGGTAAGTGAGAGCGCGGCAGTGAGACTGTGGGGGATAAGCTCCATGGTCGAGAGGGAAACAGCCCAGAGCATCGACTAAGGCCCCTAAGCGTGTGCTAAGTGGGAAAGGATGTGGAGTCGCAGAGACAACCAGGAGGTTGGCTTAGAAGCAGCCATCCTTGAAAGAGTGCGTAATAGCTCACTGGTCAAGTGATTCCGCGCCGACAATGTAGCGGGGCTCAAGTACACCGCCGAAGTCGTGTCACTCACACAATACCTCCAACGAGGGTGTGGGTGGGTAGGGGAGCGTCGTGTGCCGGGTGAAGCAGCGCCGGAAGGTAGTTGTGGACGGTTCACGAGTGAGAATGCAGGCATGAGTAGCGATACAAGAGTGGGAAACTCTTGCGCCGATTGACTAAGGGTTCCTGGGTCAAGCTGATCTGCCCAGGGTAAGTCGGGACCTAAGGCGAGGCCGACAGGCGTAGTCGATGGACAACCGGTTGATATTCCGGTACCCGTGGCAGTGCGCCAACGCTGAATCCTCGAATGCTAAGGCCGTGAAGCCGCCTCTGATCTCTTCGGAGTGAGGGGGAGTGGTGGAGCCGCCGGTCCAACGTGGTAGTAGGTGAGCGATGGGGTGACGCAGGAAGGTAGTCCAGCCCGGGCGGTGGTTGTCCCGGGGTAAGGGTGTAGGACGTCATGCAGGCAAATCCGTATGACACATAGTCTGAGACCTGATGCCGAGCCGATTGTGGTGAAGTGGATGATCCTATGCTGTCGAGAAAAGCCTCTAGTGAGTGCTGTTGCGGCCCGTACCCTAAACCGACTCAGGTGGTCAGGTAGAGAATACCGAGGCGTTCGGGTGAACTATGGTTAAGGAACTCGGCAAAATGCCCCCGTAACTTCGGGAGAAGGGGGGCCATTCCTGGTGATCCGTCGTGCACGGTGAGCTGGGGGTGGCCGCAGAGACCAGCGAGAAGCGACTGTTTACTAAAAACACAGGTCCGTGCGAAGCCGTAAGGCGATGTATACGGACTGACGCCTGCCCGGTGCTGGAACGTTAAGGGGACCGGTTAGCTCTGATTCGTCAGGGCGAAGCTGAGAACTTAAGCGCCAGTAAACGGCGGTGGTAACTATAACCATCCTAAGGTAGCGAAATTCCTTGTCGGGTAAGTTCCGACCTGCACGAATGGCGTAACGACTTCTCGACTGTCTCAACCATAGGCCCGGTGAAATTGCATTACGAGTAAAGATGCTCGTTTCGCGCAGCAGGACGGAAAGACCCCGGGACCTTTACTACAGTTTGATATTGGTGTTCGGTTCGGCTTGTGTAGGATAGGTGGGAGACTGTGAAGCTCAGGCGCCAGCTTGGGTGGAGTCGTTGTTGAAATACCACTCTGGTCGTGCTGGATGTCTAACCTGGGTCCGTGATCCGGATCAGGGACAGTGTCTGATGGGTAGTTTAACTGGGGCGGTTGCCTCCTAAAGGGTAACGGAGGCGCCCAAAGGTTCCCTCAGCCTGGTTGGCAATCAGGTGTTGAGTGTAAGTGCACAAGGGAGCTTGACTGTGAGACTGACGGGTCGAGCAGGAGCGAAAGCTGGGACTAGTGATCCGGCGGTGGCTTGTGGAAGCGCCGTCGCTCAACGGATAAAAGGTACCCCGGGGATAACAGGCTGATCTTCCCCAAGAGTCCATATCGACGGGATGGTTTGGCACCTCGATGTCGGCTCGTCGCATCCTGGGGCTGGAGTCGGTCCCAAGGGTTGGGCTGTTCGCCCATTAAAGCGGTACGCGAGCTGGGTTTAGAACGTCGTGAGACAGTTCGGTCCCTATCCGCTGTGCGCGTAGGAGTCTTGAGAAGGGCTGTCCCTAGTACGAGAGGACCGGGACGGACGGACCTCTGGTGTGCCAGTTGTTCTGCCAAGGGCATGGCTGGTTGGCTACGTTCGGGAGGGATAACCGCTGAAAGCATCTAAGCGGGAAGCCTGCTTCGAGATGAGGGCTCCCACCCACTTGATGGGGTAAGGCTCCCAGTAGACGACTGGGTTGATAGGCCGGATATGGAAGCCAGGTGACTGGTGGAGTTGACCGGTACTAATAGGCCGAGGGCTTGTCCATAGGTTGCTCGCGTCCACTGTGTAGGTTCTGAGGTAACGAAAAACCGTCACAATCCCCGTGTAGGGTGTGTTGTGTGGTCTGGTTGTTTACTTCATAGTGTTTCGGTGGTTATAGCGTTAGGGAAACGCCCGGTTACATTCCGAACCCGGAAGCTAAGCCTTTCAGCGCCGATGGTACTGCGGGGGGGACCCCGTGGGAGAGTAGGACGCCGCCGAACAATTTGTGGGCCGTTGGCCCGTACCGTGTGTCATCCGGTACGGGCCAACGGCCTTTTCGCGTTTACCATGCCTGGATGGACTACGACATCCGGCCGGCCCGCCCGAGCGAGTGGGCGAAGGCCAAGGCACTGCGGTTGACGGCGTTGCGCGATCCGATCGCCCGGTCGGCCTTCGCCAGCACGTACGAGCAGGAAGCCGGCCACCCCGACGAGTTCTGGCAGCGCCGGGCGTCCGGGAACACCACCTTCGTGGCCGTGGAACCGTCCACCGGAGCGTGGGTGGGCACCGCCACCGTCCTGGTGGAGACCGAGGCCCGTTATCCCGTGCCGCAGACGCACGTCGTGGGGATGTACGTCCTCCCGGAGCACCGGGGGAGTGGGGCGGCCGAGGCGTTGGTGCGGGCGGGGGTGGAATGGTCGTGGCGGCGGCCGGAGATCGCGCGGGTGAGGTTGTGGTGCAGCGACGGGAACCCGCGGGCCTTCTCCTTCTACACCCGCCTGGGGTTCGCCAAGACGGGGGTCTCCGCCCCGCATCCGCCGGACCCCACCCTCACCGGCTTCGAGCTGGCGCTGGACCGTCCGCTGGACGCTTCCGAGCATCCGTAGCCGGGCGGGCCACCGGGCCGACGCGCCCTCAGCCGTCCGCCGTGACGCAGGCCGTGGCCGTACGCCAGATCGACGGGGCCTCCCGGGTCGGCCAGCGGTGCCGGGCCTGCTCCTGAGAGCGCAGCACGGCCAGCGTGACGATGCCCAGCGCGGGGCCCTGGCCCATCAGACCGGGGAGTTCGGGCAGCGGGGCGAGCGCGGCGACCTGGTCGAGGGCGCAGGTCATTGGTGGGTCGAGCCGGCCGGGGGATGACCCTGCGGCCATGCGCCGGCCGTGCTCGACCACGCTTGACACGAGTGCGGTCAGCAACGGCATCGCACCCGGGCGGGAGCGCGGATCCTCCCGCGGCTCGCCCACCACATACAGTGTTCCCCGGTCGCGCACGAACGATTCCAGTTCGAACCGGTCACCTCGCGCCGGCGTGCAAGCGTCCCTGATGTGCACGGAGTTGAGCCCGGCCAGCGTCTGACGCACCGCCTCCTGCGCGGTGTCCCGGCGTTCCGGGTGGGCGTGCAGCGTCGCCTCCAGCTCGCCGCTCCACCCCGACGCCGCCTCCCGTGCCGTGCGCAGGATGCGTACCGGTTCCGCCGCCCCCGAGCCGGCCGCCCAGCGGTGGAGCTGGCGGAACGGCAGCCCGTCCACCGCGGCGGCGTGCAGCCAGCAGCGCAGCAAGGTGGCCGCCGCGTCGTTGGCGGTGACGTCGTGGGTGCGCAACGGGGCGAGCAGCGCCCGGGCGCGGGCGGTGGCGACCGAGGGGTCCTCGCAGCCGCTGTGCGGGGCCCAGCGCAGCCGTTCCGGGGCGTCCACCAGGTGCTCGGGGTCGTAGAGGTGTACCGGGCCGACCGCCGCCCGTCCGGCCGCCGTACGCTCCCACAGCCGCGCGTCGGGGCAGGTGACGACGACCGGGCCGGGGGCCGCCAGCACCACCGGTTCCACGGCCTCGCCGCCACGGTCCGGGTGGTGTCCGGTGAACAGCACGTAGGAGCCGTCGAGTTGGCCGGTGGGGATGGTGGGCGGGGGTTGCTCCACCAGCGGCTGCGGTGCCTGTTCGACGGGCTGCCGTGGGGTCGGCGCGGGCTCGGATGCGCCAGTACCCGTCGCCGTCGGAGCCGGGGCGCCGCTGGGGACACCCGCCGCGTACGCCGGGGCGGCCACCGGCGGCGGCAGCGGCGCGGGCGGGGCCGGCGGATGTGGCGGGGCGGCGGCGTTGCGGCGGGCCGCCCGCACCGCGCGCATCCGGCTCACCGTGCCGACCCCGAAGCCGAGGAGTACCAGCAGGACCATCAGCTCACTGATGAGGATGCCCCACAGCAGTCCGGGGCCGGGCAGGTCGGCGGGGCGGACGTCGGGCCAGGCGGCGGCCACGTTCTTGGGGGAGACCACCAGTTGCCGCATGGCCTGCGGGGTGTGGGTGAAGTACAGGGAGTCCGGCCAGTGGCCGTGGGCGAACAGCCCGGCGAGCCCGGTGGCCGTCCACACCAGGACCGTCACCGCGAGCAGGAAGCCGATCAGGAAGACCAGCAGGCCGTCCGGGATGCCGCCCTCCCGGCGGGTGCGCGTCGGAGGGGTCACGGGTCACGCCACCTCACGCCACCACGTCGTCGGCGAGCTGCTTGCCCAACGTCACCTCGTCCGCGGTGCGTTCCCGGGCGGCCGGTCCGGTGGACGCCTCGGTCATCGCCCGGTCGGTGTAGACCAGCGGCCGTTCCGCCTCGGTGATCAGGTGCTTGACCACCTGCACGTTGCCGTTGACGTCCCACACCGCGATGCCCGGGGTGAGCGTGGGGATGATCTCCACGGCCCACCGGGGCAGCCCCAGGACGCGTCCGGTGGCCCGGGCCTCGTCCGCCTTCTGGGCGTAGATCGTCCGGGTGGAGGCCATCTTGAGGATGGCCGCGGCCTCCTTGGCGGCGGCGCCGTCCACCACGTCGGACAGATGGTGGACGACGGCGACGAACGACAGCCCCAGCCGCCGACCGAACTTCAGCAGCCGCTGGAAGAGCTGGGCCACGAACGGGCTGTTGATGATGTGCCAGGCCTCCTCCACCAGGAAGATCCGCTTGACCCGGTCGGGGCGGATCCAGGTGTGTTCCAGCCAGACGCCGACGATGGCCATGAGGATGGGCATGGCGATCGAGTTGCGGTCGATGTGCGACAGGTCGAAGACGATCAGCGGCGCGTCCAGGTCGATCCCGGCCGTGGTCGGCCCGTCGAACATGCCCCGCAGGTCGCCGTCGACCAGCCGGTCGAGGACGAGCGCCACGTCCAGCCCCCAGGCCCGTACGTCCTCTATGTCGACGTTCATCGACTCGGCGGACTCGGCGGCCGGGTGGCGCAGCCGGTCGACGATGTCGGTGAGGATCGGCTGCCGGTCGGTGACGTTGTGGTGGACGTAGGAGTGGGCGACCTTCAGCGCGAAGCCGGCGCGTTCGTCCAGCCCGTGGCCCATGGCGACCTCGATGATCGTCCGCAGCAGCGCGAGCTGGCCGGTGGTGGTGATCGCCGGGTCGAGCGGGTTGAGCTTGATACCGCCGTCGAGGGCGGCCATCGGGTCCAGCCGGATGGGGGTTATCCCCAGCTGCTGGGCGATCAGGTTCCACTCGCCGACGCCGTCCTCGCCCTGTGCGTCCAGGACGACGACCTGCCGGTCGCGGAAGCGCAGCTGGCGCAGGACGTACGTCTTCTCCAGCGCCGACTTGCCGTTGCCGGACTCGCCGAGCACCAGCCAGTGGGGGGCGGGGAGTTGCTGGCCGTAGAGCTGGAACGGGTCGTAGATGTAGCCCTTGCCGCTGTAGACCTCGCGGCCGATGATCACTCCGGAGTCGCCCAGGCCCGGGGCGGCGGTGGGCAGGTAGACCGCCTGGGCCTGGCCGGTGGAGGTGCGTACCGGCAGCCGGGTGGTCTCCACCTTGCCGAACAGGAAGCTGGTGAAGGCGTCGGTCAGGGCGGCGATCGGATCCAGCGAGGCCATGCTTGGGCTCCTTACCGACGGATTCCGGTGGCGAACGGCAAGGTGTTCACGAACGCCCGATGGTGCTCGCGGTCGCACCACTCCAGCTTCAGGTACGACTTCCCGGCGGAGGCGCGGATGGTGCGCTTGTCGCGGGCGAGCGCCTCCGGGGAGCGGGCCGAGACGGTGATGTAGCCGACCAGGTTGACCCCGGCGGCGCCCGCCGCGAGGTCCTCGCCGCGCTGGTCGACCCGGCTGTGGTGGGCGATGTCGCGCGGGTCGACCACCCGGTTCATCTTGGCGGCCCGGCTCGCCTCGGCGTCGTCGTTGGTCTTCTCGGTGAGCATCCGCTCGATGGCGACGTCGGTGGGCTCCAGGTCCATGGTGACGGCGACGGTGCGGATCACGTCGGGGGTGTGGACGAGCAGCGGGGCGAGGAAGTTGACGCCGACCGGGGTCAGCGGCCACTCCTTGACCCAGGCGGTGGCGTGGCACCAGGGCGCCCGGGTGGCCGACTCGCGCGTCTTGGCCTGGAGGAACGTCGGTTCGGTGGCGTCGAGTTCGGCCGGCCAGGCGTTGCGCCGGGACATCGCCTGGATGTGGTCGATGGGGTGGTCGGGGTCGTACATGGAGTGCAGCAGCGAGGCGAGCCGGGCCTGGCCGAGCGGCTGGCGGACCCGGATGTCGGCCTCGGCCAGCCGGGCGCAGATGTCGTTGAGTTCGCGGGCCATCACGATGGCCAGGCCCTCGTCCCTGGTGTGGCCGGTGGCCCGGGACATCGCGGCGGCCTCGGCGGCCAGCTCGCGGGTGTAGTGCATGCAGGCGACCAGGTAGGCGCGGTGCTGCTCGGAGGAGGTGGAGACCATCGACTGGAGCTGGTCGTAGGAGGACTTCAGCCAGCCGGGGGCGTCGTCGGCGCCGCGCTGGGCGACGTCCTTGGCGTGGGCGTCGGGGTCGGCGGGCAGGGTGCGGGCGAGCATCTGGAGCCGGGTGACGAAGCCGTCGCCGTTGGCCACGTGCTTGAGCAGCGTGCCGAACCGTTCGACCAGGGCTTCCTGGTCCTCACTGTCGCGCAGGCCGACGCCGGGGCCCTCGATCTCGATCACCGCGGTGGCGGTGCGCCGGTCGAGGTGGAGCAGGACGGCGATCTCGTCGGGGCCGAAGGGGGCGGTGAGCCAGGTGACGCGGCCGATGCCGGGCGGCGGGCCGACCTCGATCTCCCGGCCGTCGAGCCGGGTGCCGGCCTCGATGGCGCCGGAGCGGTAGGTGGCGCTGTTGCGCAGGGTGCGGCGGTAGCTGCGGTTGATCTCGAACCAGCGGTAGAAGGTGCGGTGCCGGTACGGCAGGAAGACGGCGGCGAACGCCAGCAGCGGGCAGGTGATCAGCCCGAGGATGCGCAGCGGGAGGTAGGGGATGGCCAGCCCGCACAGCATGCCCAGGGCGGCGCCGACGACGATCAGGACGATCTCGCCGGTCTCCCGGTTCTTGCCGACGATGGCGTTGGGCCGGGCCTTGCCGATCAGGTAGGTCCGGCGTTGGCCGACCGGCTGTGTGGTCATGGCGTGCCCCCTCCGTTCTTACGTTCTGACGTGCGCGGTGCTGGAGCGGCGGGGGCGGCCGGAGGGGTGGCCTTGCCGGGGTTGCCGGTGCGGGAGCTGTGGGCGGCCAGGCCGCCGGAGACGGCCCCCGCGGGTTGCGGGGCGTTGCCCGCGGCGGACTGTTCCTGGCCGCCGCGGCTGCTGTGCGTCTTGATGCCCTGCTTGACCAGGGCGGCGGGGGAGGAGATCACCGCGGCGGCCGGGGATTCGGCGGACGCCTTGCGGTTGTTGCGGACGTTGACCACGTCGTCGCCGAAGCCGGGGACGAACCGGTAGATCATGGCGCTGGCGAAGATGGCCAGCAGGATGATGGCGAGCCCGGAGACGACGGCGGAGAACGAGGACGGCCCGCCCGAGCCGGAGAGCGCCCCGGCCAGCGAGAGCACCACCACGACCACCGGCTTGACCAGGATCACCGCGATCATGATCCCGGCCCACCGGCGTACGTGGTGCCACATGTTCTTGTCGACCAGGCCGGAGTAGACGGCGGTGCCCAGCAGCGCGCCGACGTACAGCAGCGCGGCACGGATCACCAGTTCGAGCCAGAGCACGCCGGCCGCGAGCACCGAGACCAGCGAGACCACGATGAGCATGATCGGTCCGCCGCCGATGTCGTTGCCCTTCTTCAGGGCGGCGGCGAAGGAGCCGAAGAACACGTCGGAGTGGGTGGTGGTGCCGGTGGCGATCACCGAGGTGACCGCGTCCACCGCGGAGACCAGGGTGTAGAGCACCAGCGGGGTGAACGCCGAGGCCAGCACCGTCAGCCACAGGAACCCCACGGCCTCGCTCAGCGCCTCCGTCAGCGGCACCCCCCGCACCGCCCGCTTCGCCACCGCCAGCAGCCACAGCACCAGCGTCAGGATCGTCGACGCGGCGAACACCACGGCGTACTGCCGCAGGAACGAGGCGTTGGTGAAGTCCACCTGCGACGTCGCCGTCACCGCGTGGCTCAGCTTCCCGATCGTCCACGAAGCCGCCTCCGCGCACCCCTTGGCCAGCGAGGACAGCGGGTCGAGAGGGTTGGAGTCGGGGAGGGAGGGAACGGTGCCCTTGCCGCACATGGCCGACCCGGCGGGGCCGTTCAGGTCGCAGGGGGTGCCGGTGCTGCTGGACGGGTGGGGCAGCGGGGGTGGCGTGGGCGCCGCCGCCACCCGTGCCGCGAGGACCAGGGCGGCGCACTGGACGGCGGCGAACGCCGAGGCCACCGTGGCCAGGCGGCGGGGGCCGGGGTGACGGCGACTAGCGGGCATAGGTCAACCCTCCGAACCCGTTGACCGCATCGGTCATCTCCTTGGCCGTCGACGCGGTCTGGTCGCGGCCGACGGGGGTGGGCCCGTCCTTCTGGCTGAAGCCGGTCACCTTCCAGTCATTGTCGGCCCAGCGCAGGTCGAACGTGGTGGTGTACCAGCTTTCGGACACCGGGTTCGTCGACCCGTCACCGGCCAGGCCGAACAACGACGAACACCAGACCTCGACCTTGGCGGTGCCGTTCCCGAGGGCGTCCAGCTTGGTGCCGACGGGGGTGGCCCGGGAGACGAAGGTGAGGCCGGCCGGCGCGGTGCCCTTGGGGGTGAGGCCCACGCGCTTGAGCAGGCCGGCGTCGGTGTAGGTCTTGTCGAGCCGGGCGATGGTCGCGTTCGCCACCGCCGGGTCGTACACCGCCCCCACGATCTCCCTCCGCCGTGCCGCGTCGAACATCCCGTCACCGCCCAGCGCCACCGCGTAGTTGGCGGCGGCGGACTGGGCGCCCTCGGCCGTTCCGGGGAAGCCGGTGGCGATGCCGGAGGTCTTGGTGGTGACCGGGCGCTGTCCGGTGGGCGCGGTGGCGGCGGGGCCGGGGGCCTTGCCGGAGCCGCCGGTGGCGTCGGAGCCGGAGGCCGCGCTGCCGGAGCCGCCGCCCTGCCGGTTGGCGAAGGCCAACGCCGCGATGAGCAGGACGACGATCCCGACGACCGTCACCATGGTCCGTGACACGCGGGCCGGGCGGCGGGCCGCCGTACCGGCGGTGCTTTCGGGCAGCCGGGTGCGCGTCGTGGCGTCGGGGTGATCGTCGCCGGGGTCTCGGTGGCTCGGATGAGTGGGCATCAGCACGCAGCCTAAGTGGGGGTGTCGGGGCCGGGGACGGGCCCAGGGGGGTGTACGGGTGCGCGGGGGGCGCTCGGCTCGGCCGCCGCCCTAGACCGCCATCCCGTACACGATGGTGAACAGGGTGCCGAGGGATCCGATGATGAACACGCCGGTCAGTCCGGCGATGATCAGACCCTTACCCTGCTCGGCGCTGAACGTATCGCGCAGGGCCGTCGCGCCGATCCGCTGTTTGGCCGCACCCCAGATGGCGATGGCCAGACACAGCAGGATGGCGACGGCCATCACGACTTCCACCATCACCCGTGCTTCGTTCCCAAGGTTGCCGAAGGGACCCCAGTTTGGTGCGATTCCACCGATGATGGTGTTGATGTCGCCCTTCGAGGCTGCCAGGAACATGAACAACTCACCGCCCCGCATGATCAGTTGGGACCCTCGCAGGGGCGCAAGGGGCCAGACTCTATATTGGCCGACAATGCCGCTGGCGGATGTCGACCGAGCGACATTCTCGGTGGATTCCCCGTGGGATGCGCGACGGGGCGTCCACACTGGGGCCCATGCCGGTGTCCGATGGGGGCGCCGGACCTTACTGTGTGTATCACGGGTAATAGCGCAGAGCAACGATCCGGGAGCGGGGTGAGGGTGGGATGAGCGGCAGGCGGGCGCGCGGGCACAGAGTCTGGCTGGGTGTCACCATCGCGGTGGGGTCCGGCTTCGCCTTTGTCGCCCTGCTGGTGATCGGCACCTATTCGGCCGCCTCGTCGCTGCTCGGCGGCGGCCGTGCGGTGGGGCTGGCGCCGGGGGCGGTGCCGGCCCGGTACAGCGCGCTGGTGGAGAAGTGGGGCAACCTGTGCCCCCAGCTCAGCCCCCCGGTGCTCGCCGCCCAGCTGTACAGCGAGTCCGGGTGGGACCCCGCGGCCCGCAGCGGTGCCGGGGCGCTCGGCATCGCCCAGTTCATGCCCGGCACCTGGGCCACCTACGGGGTCGACGGCGACGGGGACGGCAAGGCCGACGTGTGGGACCCGGCCGACGCCATCCCGTCCGCCGCCGCCTACGACTGCGAGTTGGCCAAGGAGGTGCACGGCATCTCCGGTGACACCACCGCCAACATGCTGGCGGCCTACAACGCCGGCCTCGACCCGGTGCTCCGCGCCGACGGCGTCCCCCACTACGCCGAGACGCAAGGGTACGTACGCAACATCAAGGCGCTGGCGCAGAGCTTCACCGCGCCGGTGACCCCGGTGGCCCCCTCCCAGCAGGCGGCCGGCGCCATCTACTTCGCGCAGTCGAAGCTGGGCACCCCGTATCTGTGGGGCGGCACCGGGACGGCGGACGACGGCGGCCGGTTCGACTGCTCGGGGCTGACCCAGGCGGCCTACCACTCGGTGGGCATCGAGCTGCCCCGGGTCGCCAACGACCAGTGGAACGCCGGGCCGCACCCGAAACGGGACGAACTCCTCCCCGGCGACCTGGTTTTCTTCGCGCATGACCTGAGTGATCCGCGCAGCATCCATCACGTGGGGATCTACGTGGGCGGCGGTTACATGATCGACGCGCCGCACACCGGTGCCGTGATCCGCTTCGACCCGATCGACGGGGCGGACTACTTCGGGGCGACCCGGGTGACCCAGGACGGGGCGCTGGCGCTGCCGAGGCAGGGTCCGGCCGCCTCCGCGCCCGGCGCCTGACGGCGGCGGCGCGCCCCCGCCCCAGGGCGCGTTGACGCTGCGTCACGCTTGGACCCCGACGTGGCGGCTGCGGTCTCCCTTCGATAACTTCCTGGTGATCATCCGGTGAGAGCGGAACCCGTGCCACCGGAAACCTCGTTCAATGGGAAGCGAACGAGTGGTACGCGGTCGTCGTACGCGGATTGACGACCCGGACGGTGCGATCAGCGGGGGTTGGGCGCGCGGGGATCACGACAACCGGTGAGGGGTGCTCTGGATGGCTGAGCTCGCGTTGGACGGCTCCAACCCCGATGTCGGACTGCTCTACCTCGTCAACGGGGTCGCCCGGCACTGTCCGGGGTGGTTCCGTCAGGTGGTCACCTTCGGCGCCGAGTACGGGGTGCTCGCGGTGCTCGCGGCGCTGCTGGCCTGGTGTTGGTGGCGGGTGGCGCGGCGGCAGGGCGCGGGGGCGCCGGCCGCGGTCGCCGGGGTGGCCTGGGCGGTGCTGTCGGCCGGGCTCGCGGTGCTGCTGAGCGTGCCGGTGCGGTCGCTGGTGGCCCGCCGCGCCCCGGTCGTCGACCACGACCAGCTCACCGTGCTCGTCCCCGGCCGCACCGGGTTCTCCTTCGTCAGCGGCCACGCCACGCTGGCCATGGCGGTCGCCGTCGGGCTGTTCATGGTGCACCGCAGGACCGGCCTCGCCGCCATCGCGCTGGCCGCGCTGGACGGCCTGGGGTACGTCTTCATGGGCACCCACTACCCGACCGACGTGATCGGCGGCTTCGCCCTGGGCACCGCCACCTCGCTGCTGCTCGCCCCGCTGGCCATGCTGGCGCTGGCCCCGCTGGCGGCGGCGGTGGGCCGGGGCCGGGCCGCCGTACTGGTACGGGCGCCGGGGCGGCCCCGTACGGCCGGGGTGCGCGGCGAGCCGTACCCGGAGCCGACCGCCGCCGACAAGGACCTGGCGGCCTGAGCCCGGCCAGCCGCGGCTCAGCCCAGCTCGGCGGCGTACGGCGGATCGGCGCCGGGCCGGCCGCAGGTGATCGCGGCGGCCCGCGCGGCGTGGCCGAGCGCCGCCCGCCAGTCGTCGGGGCCGAGCCCGTCCAGCGCGTCGGCGTCCAGCGCGTTCCGGCCGGCCAGCCAGTGCAGCAGGGCGGCGTTGACGGTGTCGCCGGCCCCGATGGTGTCCCGTACCGGCACCGGGACGGCGGCCACCCGTACCGTTCCGGCGTGCCGGGTGTACGCGGTGATGCCGGCGGCGCCGTCGGTGACCACCACGGCCCGCGGGCCCTGGGTGAGCCAGTGGCGGGCGGGGTCGGCCGGGTCGTCGGCGCCGGTGAGCCAGCGGGCGTCCTCGGCGGAGACCTTCAGCAGCGTGACCTCCGGCAGCCAGGAGGCGAACCGCTTCCGGTAGGCGGCCTCGTCCGGCACGATCGCCGCCCGGACGTTGGGGTCCACCATGGTCAGCAGGCCCGCCGAGGCGCAGCGCCGCAGCAGCCCCTCGTACTGCGTGGCCCCCGGCTCCAGCACCAGCGAGCAGGTGCCCAGGCAGACCGCGCGCACTGTCGGCGGCAGGGCGGCGGGCGCGGTGAACAGCCGGTCGGCGGTGCCCTCGACGTAGAAGGTGTAGCGCGCCGAGCCGTCGGCGCCGAGCGTCGCGGCGGCCAGCGTGGTCGGCTCCGGGCCGCGTCCCACCAGCGAGGTGTCCACCCCGGCCGTGTGCAACCCGTCGAGCAGCGCCTCGCCGAACGGGTCGGTGCTCACGCGCGAGCAGAACGCGGTGGGCACGCCGAGCCGGCCGAGGGCGACGGCGGTGTTGTACGGTCCGCCGCCGCGCCGTGGCGACAGCTCGGCGAGCGCGCCGGTGCCGTGCGGGACCAGGTCGATGAGGGCCTCTCCGGCGACCACGACCCGGGGCGGGGCGGCGGTCACCGGGCGGTGTGCTCGGCGGCGTCGCGCCGGGCGCGGTCGCGGGCCCGGCGGGCGGGGCCCTGCCAGCCGCACGAGCACCGGGCGAAGGCGAAGGCGCCGCGTTCGGCGGTGGTGGTGCGGTGGGCCTGGTCGGCGGCGGTGCCGGAGGGGGCGTCGGCGGGACGGTGGTCGGTGCGGGCGACGGGGCCCGCGGGCCGGGGTAGCACGCGACCACGGTATACCCGGGGCGTGACGGCGCCCCGGGGCCGGTCGTTAACCGGGAAACGACTCATGTCGGATCTCCCCCGGGGGTGGCGGCCATGGCGTGGCGGCGGCGGAGGCGGGCGGCTGTGGCCGCCATGGGGATCGGTACGACGGCGGTGTCCGCGCTCGTCGCGCTGAGCGGTTGCACCGGGCAGGCGGCCGGCGCCCAGGACCGTCCGTCGGCCGCCGCGCGGCAGTCGGTGGCGGGCGCCGCGGCGGCGCTGGTGCGTTCGGGCACCTCGCGGTTCCGCACCACGATGGTGACGGCCGGGGACGGGTCGCCCCGCACGATCACCGGTGACGGCACGTTCGACTACGTGGCCGGGCGCGGCGCCCTCACCGTGGTGCTGCCGCCCGGCGCCCCCGAGCCCGGCCCGGTCACCGAGGTCGTCGCCCCCGGCGCGCTCTACCTGCGCCACCGAGGCGCCGGCGTCCCCCGGGACAAGTGGCTCCGGGTGGACACCGCGCGGCTGGCCGACGGCGACCTGGTCACCGGGGGTGCCACCGATCCGCTGGCGGCGGCCCGGCTGCTCGGCGGGGTGCGGGAGGCCGCCCCGGCCGGGACGGAACGGGTGGCGGGCGCCGTGCTGTGGCGTTACCGGGGCATCACCCGGCCGCCCGCCGCGATCCGTTCCTTCGCCGGCGCCCCCGTCCCGTTCGACGTGGCCCTCGACGCCCGGGGGCGCCCCCGGCGGTTGCGTGAGGTCTTCACCTACCGCACCCCGGACGGCCACCGGATGACGGTGACCTCCGTCACCGAGGTGTACGACTTCGGCGTCCCCGTCCGGATCGCGCTGCCCCGCGCGGCCGACACCTATCCCGGCATGATCGTTTCCCCGCAGGGCTGAGGAAATGGTCCGTACGTGTCATGCGGCGCGGACGGGCCCTTGCCTAGCCTGGAAATCCAGCGCGCTAGGACGAGGAGGTGGTGCACGTGGCATCGTCGCCCGGACCGCAGGCGATGGACCAGCAGGACCTCGTGGCGCTCGCCGAGATCGAGTGGTGCGGCGAACTCATGATCGCGGCCACCGCGGTCGGCGAGGGACGGCTGTCCGCGGCCCGTATCGACGAGGTTCTCGACGTCAGCCGCGCCCCCGCCAAAGTCCCCACCCAGTCCCGCCGCCCCACCCCCTGAGGGTTCGCCGGCGCTGGCCGTCAGCCATCACGTCCTCGGGGTGCGCCCGGTCCCCTTTCGTCGTGGCTGGCGTCACAGTTGTTTCCCCCCGCCCACCCGTGGCTGTACTCGTCTAGCGCGGGGTGCGCACTGTCTGCGGGTTCGCTCGCGCTGGCGGTCAGCCATTACCTCCCCGGGTGCCCCCGGTCTCCGTCTCGTCGTGGTTGCCGTCACGGACGTTTCCCCCCGCCCACCCGTGGCTGCGTTCGTACAGTGCGGGGTGCGCACTGTCTGCCTGGGGTCCGGGGGCCCTCCGGGGTGACTCCTCGCTCCGCGTATCCGCCACGGTTGCGCTCCGGTTACTGGGTCGCTGCGGGGACACCCCTGCACGCCCCCGTCCGGTCTCGTTCCGCGCTGCGGCACGGGGTGGGTGAGAAGGAGATCGGGGTGACCCCAACCTCCTTACTCACCCCTTCCCGCGAAGAGAGGCACCCGCCAACCGGACAGGAGGGGGTGTGTCGGGGGTGTCCCCGCAGCGACCCAGCGGGGCGGGGGAAAGCCGACGACGAAACCTGGAGCGAGGAGTCACCCCCGGCGCGCCCCCGACCCGAAACGCACCGAAGGCGAACCACCCCGGTGCCGAACCAAACCAAAACCCACCAACCACCCACCGGGCAGCGGGCCGCCGGGGCCACCCCGGCAACCCGAACCGGGCGAGCCGGCCACCTCGGCGGGGGGCGTCGGGGCAACGCCGGCGACGGGTCCGGGGGCACCCCGCGGGAGTCCCCGGGGCAACCGGGCGCACCCCCAGGAGTCCGCCACCCCCGGGGCAACCGGGCGCACCCCAGGCTCGCCCCCCGGGGCCAACGGGCGCACCCGTTCCCGCTCCGCCCGGCGCGAGCCGTCAGGTGCGGAGGAGGCGGGCGATGGCCGCTGTGGCTTCGGCCACTTTCGCGTCGGCCTCCGGGCCGCCGTGAACCGCGGCGGCGGTGACACAGTGGCGCAGGTGTTCCTCGAGGAGCTGGAGGG
This sequence comes from Streptantibioticus cattleyicolor NRRL 8057 = DSM 46488, assembly GCF_000240165.1. NCBI lineage: Bacteria > Bacillati > Actinomycetota > Actinomycetes > Kitasatosporales > Streptomycetaceae > Streptantibioticus > Streptantibioticus cattleyicolor. The sequence goes on along the minus strand of NC_017586.1, from coordinate 2,704,530 downwards.
CGAAGGACTGGAGCGCCTTGGTGCCGGCGGAGACCTGGGTGAGGATGTCGATGCAGTAGACGTCCTCGTCGACCATGCGCTGGAGGCCGCGGATCTGGCCCTCGATGCGGCGGAGCCGCTTGAGGTGCTGGTCCTTCTGCTTGCTGTAGCCGTGCGGGCCCTGCGGAGCGCCGTGGCACGGCGTGCCCTCGGGGCCGCCCGCGTTCTCCGCCGGCTGCTGTACCGCCTCGTCGACCGTCATCGCGGCGTCCTCCGCTCGTCGCTTGGCCCGCGGCTTCCACGGTTGCCCATGCTTATACCCCCCTGCGGTATATGATACCGAATCGGCTCGATGTGCGACCCACCTGTATGGAGCACTCTGCCCTATGGGCGACACTGGGGAACGCCGGTTCGCAGTGGCCGGATGATGCGCCTAGCATCATCGAGACCGACCCCAGAGCACCCGAGGACCCCCAGTGCGCCTTCGTCTGACCCCCAGGGAGACGAGCTTCTACGACATGTTCGCCGCATCCGCGGACAACATCGTCACCGGATCCAAGCTACTGATGGAACTGCTCGGGGCGGACTCTTCCGCGCGCTCCGAGATCGCCGACCGGATGCGCGCCGCCGAGCACGCGGGCGACGACGCGACGCACGCGATCTTCCACCAGCTCAACTCGTCCTTCATCACCCCGTTCGACCGGGAGGACATCTACTCCCTGGCCGGCTCCCTCGACGACATCATGGATTACATGGAGGAGGCCGTCGACCTGGTCGTCCTCTACCAGATCGAGGAGCTGCCCAAGGGCGTCGAGCAGCAGATCGAGGTGCTCGCCCGGGCCGCCGAGCTGACCGCCGAGGCCATGCCCAACCTGCGCACCATGCAGAACCTCACCGAGTACTGGATCGAGGTCAACCGCCTGGAGAACCAGGCCGACCAGATCCACCGCAAGCTGCTGGCGCACCTGTTCAACGGCAAGTACGAGGCCATGGACGTGCTCAAGCTCAAGCAGATCGTGGATGTCCTCGAAGAGGCCGCGGACGCCTTCGAACACGTCGCCAACACGGTAGAGACCATCGCGGTCAAGGAGTCCTGACCGGCGTGGACACCTTTGTACTCGTCGTCGTCATCGGCGTCGCGCTCTTCTTCACGTACACCAACGGCTTCCACGACTCCGCGAACGCGATCGCCACCTCCATCTCCACCCGGGCGCTGACCCCCAAGGCGGCGCTGGCCATGGCGGCGGTGATGAACCTCGCCGGTGCCTTCCTGGGCAGCGGGGTGGCCCAGACGGTCAGCAAGGGGCTGATCGCCACACCGGCCGGCGGCCACGGCATGGCGATCCTGTTCGCGGCGCTGGTCGGGGCGATCGTCTGGAACCTGACGACCTGGTACTTCGGCCTGCCGTCCTCCTCCAGCCACGCGCTCTTCGGCGGTCTGGTGGGCGCCGCGCTCGCCGGTTCGGTCACCGTGCACTGGAGCGGTGTGCTGGACAAGATCATCATCCCGATGGTGCTCTCGCCGGTGGTCGGCCTGATCGTCGGCTACCTGGTGATGGTGGTGATCCTGTGGATCTTCCGCCGGGTCAACCCGCACAAGGCCAAGCGCGGTTTCCGGGCCGCGCAGACCGTCTCGGCCGCCGCGATGGCGCTCGGCCACGGCCTCCAGGACGCCCAGAAGACCATGGGTGTGGTGGTGATGGCGCTCACCATCTCCGGCACCCAGTCCGGCAACTCCATCCCGATCTGGGTCAAGATCGTCACCGCGCTGATGCTCTCGCTGGGCACCTACGCGGGCGGCTGGCGGATCATGCGGACCCTCGGCCGCAAGATCATCGAGCTGGACCCGCCGCAGGGCTTCGCCTCCGAGACCACCTCGGCCGCGATCCTCTACATCACCTCGTACATCTTCAAGGCGCCGATCTCCACCACCCACGTCATCACCTCGTCGATCATGGGCGTGGGCGCCACCAAGCGGGTCAAGGCGGTCCGCTGGGGGGTCGCCAAGAACATCGTGCTGGGCTGGTTCATCACCATGCCGGCCGCCGCCGCGGTGGCCGCGGTGGTCTACGGGATCGTGGACCTGGCGGTCTGACCCCGCCCGCGGATCGCGCGCGAGGACGAGTACGGGCCCGCCCCCGACCGGGGGGCGGGCCCGTCGCCTGTGCGGTGGCACCGCCATGCAGCACCGCACAGGCGGTCGGGTCCGGCCGCAGCGTGCTCAGCCGAAGCGGCCCGAGATGTAGTCCTCGGTGGCCTGCACCGAGGGGTTGGAGAAGATCCGCTCGGTGTCGTCGATCTCGACCAGCTTGCCGGGCTGCCCGACCCCGGCCAGGTTGAAGAAGGCGGTGCGGTCCGAGACCCGCGCCGCCTGCTGCATGTTGTGGGTGACGATGACGATCGTGAACCGTTCCTTCAGCTCGCCGATGAGGTCCTCGATGGCGAGCGTGGAGATCGGGTCCAGCGCCGAGCACGGCTCGTCCATCAGCAGCACCTGCGGCTCCACCGCGATGGCCCGGGCGATGCACAGCCGCTGCTGCTGACCGCCGGAGAGCCCCGCGCCCGGCTTGTTCAGCCGGTCCTTGACCTCGTTCCACAGGTTGGCGCCGCGCAGCGACTTCTCCACTATCTCGTCGAGGTTCTTGCGTCCCTTGGCGGCCCCGTTGAGGCGCAGGCCGGCCGCGACGTTCTCGTAGATCGACATGGTGGGGAACGGGTTGGGGCGCTGGAAGACCATGCCGACGGTGCGCCGGACCGAGACCGGGTCGACGTCGCTGCCGTACAGGTCCTCGTCGTCCAGGAGGACCTTGCCCTCGACCCGGCCGCCGGGGGTGACCTCGTGCATGCGGTTCAGGGTGCGCAGGAAGGTCGACTTGCCGCAGCCGGAGGGGCCGATGAAGGCGGTCACGGAACGCGGCTCGACGGTCATCGAGATGTCGTCGATGGCCTTGTGGCCGCCGTAGTACGCGGAGAGGCCGCTGACGTCGATGCGCTTGGCCATGGGGATCACTTCTCTTCGGGGTCGGGTGGCTCAGCGGCCGGCTGTTTTGGGGGCCTTCCAGCGGGCGATGCCGCGGGCCACCAGGTTGAGGATCATCACGAAGGCGATCAGCACCAGGGCCGCCGCCCAGGCCCGGTCGAACGAGGCGTCGTTGCCGTTGGCGTACTGCTCGTAGACGTAGTACGGCAACGACGACTGGGCGCCGTTGAACGGGTCGTTGTTGATCAGCTGGTTGCCGAAGACCAGCAGCAGCACCGGGGCGGTCTCGCCGGCGATGCGGGCCACCGCCAGCATCACGCCGGTCAGGATGCCGCCGACGGAGGTGGGCAGGACCACCTTGAGGATGGTGCGCCACTTGGGCACGCCCAGCGCCAGCGACGCCTCCCGCAGCTCGTTCGGGACGAGCTTGAGCATCTCCTCGGTGGAGCGGACGATCACCGGCATCATCAGGATCGCCAGCGCCAGCGAACCGGCGAAGCCGGAGTAGCCGAACCCCAGGATGATGATCCAGAAGGCCAGGATGAACAGGCCGGCCACGATGGACGGGATGCCGGTCATCACGTCCACGAAGAAGGTGACCCACTTCGCCAGCCGGCCGCGTCCGTACTCGACCAGGTAGACGGCGGTGAGCAGACCGACCGGCACCGCCATGACCGAGGCCAGCGCCACCTGTTCCAGGGTGCCGATGACGGCGTGGTAGACGCCACCGCCGGGCTGGGTGGTGACCACGCCGGCCATGGAGTGGCCCAGGAAGTATCCGTCGAGGACCTTCACGCCCTTGCTGATGGTGGTCTGCACCAGCGAGTACAGCGGTACCACGGCCAGGATGAAGCAGGCCCACACGGCGCTGGTGGCGACCCGGTCGCGCGCCTGCCGGCGGCCTTCGACGCGGGCGGTGACCAGGTAGGTGCCGGCCACGAAGAGCGCCAGCGCGATCAGCCCCCACTGGACGTGGCTGGTGAGCCCGGCGGCGAGCCCGATGACCACCGCGAGGACGATGGCGGCCACCGCGATCCCGGCCGGGGCCCAGCGGGGCAGCCGGCGCTGGGAGAGCAGCGAGTGGGCGGGCGCCGTGGCCCGGCGTTCGGTGACGGCGGCGCTCACGCGGCGGCTCCCGAGTACTCCCGGCGCCGGGCGATGATCAGCCGGGCGGCACCGTTGACCAGCAGGGTGATCACGAACAGGACGAGACCGGAGGCGATCAGCGCGTCCCGGCCGAAGTCGCCGGCCTCGCTGAACTTGGCGGCGATGTTCTGCGCGAAGGTGCCGCCGGCCGGGTCGAGCAGGCGCAGGGTGAGCACCGGGGAGGCGGAGAGCACGGTGGCCACCGCCATCGTCTCGCCCAGCGCCCGGCCCAGGCCCAGCATGGAGGCGGAGATGATCCCGGAGCGGGCGAACGGCAGCACCGCGGTGCGGACCACCTCCCAGCGGGTGGCGCCCAGCGCCAGCGCGGCCTCCTCGTGTGCCCGGGGCACCTGGCGGAAGACCTCACGGCTGACGTTGGTGATGATCGGCACGATCATGATGGCCAGCAGCACGCCGACGGTGAACAGCGAACGGGCCGCGCTCGCCGGGTCGGACTTGTGGAAGACGCCGGTCCACCCCAGGTAGTCGTTGAGCCACAGGTTGAGCCCTTGGAGGTGCGGCACCAGGAAGAGCGCGCCCCACAGGCCGTAGACGATGCTGGGCACCGCGGCGAGCAGGTCGATCAGGTAGGCCAGCGGCGTGGTCAGCCGGCGCGGCGCGTAGTGCGTGATGAACAGCGCGATGCCCACCGAGACCGGCACCGCGATGATCATGGCGATCACCGAGCTGACCACCGTGCCGTAGGCGAGCACGGCGATGCCGAAGACCGGCGGGTTGGCGTTGGCGTTCCACTCGTAGGTGGTCAGGAAGTTGCCGTGGTCCAGGGATATCGCGTGGACCGCGCGGACGGTGAGGAAGACCGCGATGGCGGCCATCAGGGCCAGCAGCAGGATGCCGGAGCCCCGGGAGAGCCCGAGGAAGATCCGGTCGCCCGGGCGGGTGCGGCCCGGCTGCCGGGCCGGTGGCGGAAGGGTGTCGGTCGGTGAGGTGTCCATCGAGCTCAGCTCCGGTCTGGCGGGGTGACGGCCCCTGTGGCGGTGCACCGGATAGGTGGCGGCGGCCGGCCCGCGCGGGTGGCGGGCCGGCCGCGGTGGGTCAGGAGAGCGCGGAGACGGCGGTGCGCACCTTGGTGGCGATCTCGGCGGGCAGCGGCGCGTAGCCCTGGCCGCTCAGCCCCTTCTGGCCGTCGTCGCTCGCCAGGTAGGACAGGAACGCCTTGGTGGCGTCCAGCGTCTCCGGCTTGTTGCCCTTGTCGCAGGCGATCTCGTAGGTGACCAGGACGATCGGGTAGGCGCCGTCGGTCTTGGTGGCGTAGTTGAGCTTGAGCGCCAGGTCGTTGCCGGTGCCGGTGATCTTGGCGTCGGCGATCGCCTTGGAGGCGGCGTCGGAGGAGGCCTCGACCGGGGCGGCGGCGCCGGTAGCGATCTTGACGGTGGGGATGTTGCTGGCGGTGGCGTAGGACAGCTCGAAGTAGCCGATGGCGCCCGCGGTCTGCTTGACCTGGGAGGCCACGCCGGAGGACTGCGGCGCCGACTGGCCGCCCTTGGCCTGCCACGCCTTGCCGCCGCTGTAGGACCAGTCGGCCGGGGCGGCGCCCTTGAGGTACTTGGTGAAGTTGTCGGTGGTGCCGGACTCGTCGGAGCGGTGGAACGCCTGGATCGAGGTGGACGGCAGCTTGGCGTTGGGGTTGAGCTTCTTGATCTCCGGGGCGTCCCACTTGGTGATCTTGGAGTCGAAGATCTTCGCCAGGGTGGGCGCGTCGAGCACCAGGTTGTCCACGCCCGGCACGTTGTAGCCGACCGCGATCGGGCCGCCGACCATCGGCAGGTCGATGGCCTCGCCGCCCTTGCAGACGGACTTGGACTTGGCGACCTCCTCGGGCTTGAGCGCCGAGTCGGAGCCGGCGAAGGCGGTGCTGCCCTGGAGGAACTCGGTGACGCCGGCGCCGGAACCGGTCGCCTTGTAGTTGATCTGGGTGCCGGTACAGCTCTGCATGTAGTTCTTGACCCAGACGTCCATGGCGTTCTTCTGCGCCGTGGAGCCGGAGGCGAGCAGGTTGCCCTTGCCACCGCACTTGATGTTGCCGGCGGCGTTGTTCGACGCCTGACCGGACGGCGAGGAGCTGCCGGAGTTGTTGTCCGAGCCGCAGGCCGTCAGGACCAGGGCGCCGGAGAGAGCCGCCGCGCCGACAGCCAGGGCCCGCAGGCCGCTCTTCCGCTGAAGCTTCACCTTCGAGTGTTCCTTCCTGGAGCCCGCCGGCACCCGGCGAAGCAAGGTTGTGGTGCTGCTCACCACCGGCGTGGCCGGACGTGGCCGCCACCGGTCGTCCCGGTGGCGCGCGTCCACCGGCACGGCCGAAATTAGACAGAACAGGTGAAGTGGCCGACGGGGAACGGTGAACGCGGAGTGAACCTCGCCCGTCGGTGTGGCGTACGACGACGGCGCGGCAGCACTGGTTCAGACGATGCCGCTCAGCGTACGCAGCGCCGCGTCCAGCAGCGGCCGGTCACGGTCGTGGGTGAGCCGCAGGCGGGCCATGGCCGGCGGCAGCCAGCGCATCCGGTCGACCTCGCGGCCGGGGACGAACTCCCCGCCGGCCGCCTCGGCCACCCAGTAGCGCACCTCCTTGGGGCGCGCGCCCACCAGGTAGCGGCAAGGCGGCAGTTCGGGGCCGAGCACGCACGCCATCCCGGTCTCCTCGGCGACCTCCCGCACCGCCGCCTCGGCCGCCGACTCCCCGCGCTTGAGCTTGCCCTTGGGCAGCGACCAGTCGTCGTACCGGGGCCGGTGGATCACCGCGATCTCCAGCGCGCCCCCGTACGGCGGGCGGCGCCACAGCACGGCACCGGCGGCGTGGATCGGGGAGCTCTTGGGCAACGGGTTCTCTTCCGGGCGGTGGTCAGGGGGCGGTGACCGCCTCCGGGAACGGGACCGCCACACTCTGCCAGATCCGGCCGAACGCGTGCCGGGCGGCCTCCACCTCGGCGCGCTGGTCGGCGTGGAGCACCCCGAGCGCGTAGGCGGTGGCCGGGGTGATCCGCGGGGTACGGGCCGCCGTGGCCGCGGCGGAGGCGGCGTCGGCGGCCTCCCGGTGGCGTTCCAGCGCCCGCCAGGCGGCGTGCAGCCGGTTCGCCTCCGGGGCCCCGGGCAGCAGCGGGTCGACCACCTCCAGCGCGTACCGGCACAGCCGCGCCTGGGCCCGTACCCGGTGCCAGGGGGCGTCCTGCTGGTCGGCGGCGGCCGGGTCGGCGAGGGCGCCGTGGGTGGCGTGGGCGTTGTAGGCGCGCCCGGCGGCGGACAGCGGCAGCGCGGCGGCGGCCTCGGTCAGCCGCTGGTGGGCCCGTTCCGCCAGCGGCAGCAGCACCGGCCCGGCCGGACCGCCGGCGGCCGGGACGAGCGGCAACTCCGAGGCGAGCAGCGCCACATGGTCGGCGACCGCGTGGAACCGGGCCGAGCCGAACGCCTGGAGCGTCGCCGAGTGGGCGCGGGTCCGGGCCAGCGTCAACTGCCGTTCCAGCAGCGCCCCGGCGCGGGCCGCGCCGACCGCGACCGGCCCCCGCCCGGCCGCCGGGTCCGCGGCGTCCCCGTCGGCCAGCCGGTGCAACGCGGCCGTCAGCCGGGCGAGTTGGCCGCCGTACCGGTGTTCCCGGGCGAGCAGCGTGCTCAGCCAGCGCAGTTCGCCGCGGAGCGTCTCCGCCCAGCCGGGGTCCACCAGCGCCTCGTAGGTGTGCAGCGCGGCGCTGATTCTGCGGGCCGAGCCGCGCAGCAGCGCGATCGCCGCCTGCTCGTCCTCGCCGCGCAGCCGCAGCGCGCGCAGGAACTCGGCGGCGTGGTCGCCCAGGTGCCCGGCGAGCACGCCGCCCGCGGTGGTCTCCGGCGGCGCCGGGAGCCGCGCGCTGTCAGGGTGTCGCTGGGCCACGCCGGCGCCTCCGCGCGTCGATGAGCATTTCCTGTACGTGCCGCAGCGGGCGGCCCTCCGGGTCGGTGGCGTGCCGGGTCCAGTTGCCGTCCGGGCCCAGGTGCCAGGAGGCGGTGGCGTCCGACATGCCGGTCTCCAGCAGCCGGTTGAGGGTGGCCCGGTGCGCCGGGTCGGTCACCCGCACCAGCGTCTCGATGCGGCGGTCGAGGTTGCGGTGCATCATGTCGGCGCTGCCCAGCCAGACCTCCGGTTCGCCGCCGCCGCCGAAGACGAAGACCCGGGAGTGCTCCAGGAAGCGGCCGAGGACGCTGCGCACCCGGATGTTCTCCGACAGCCCCGGCACCCCCGGCCGGATCGCGCAGATCCCGCGCACCCACACGTCCACCGGCACCCCCGCCCGGGAGGCCCGGTAGAGCGCGTCGATGACGGCCTCGTCCACGATGGAGTTGACCTTGAGGCGGACGAACGCGGGGTGGCCGGCCCGGTGGTGGGTGATCTCCTTGGTGATCCGGGAGACCAGTCCGTCGCGCAGCGACCGGGGGGCCACCAGCAGCCTGCGGTAGGACTCCCGGCGCGAGTACCCCGACAACCGGTTGAACAGGTCGGACAGATCGGCGCCCACCTGCGGGTCGGAGGTGAGCAGCCCGAGGTCCTCGTAGAGCCGGGCGGTCTTGGGGTGGTAGTTGCCGGTGCCGACGTGGCTGTAGCGGCGCAGGGTGTCGCCCTCCTGCCGGACCACCAGCGACAGCTTGCAGTGCGTCTTGAGGCCGACGAGCCCGTAGACCACGTGGCAGCCGGACTCCTCCAGCTTGCGCGCCCACTTGATGTTGGCCTGCTCGTCGAAGCGGGCCTTGATCTCCACCAGCACCAGCACCTGCTTGCCCGACTCGGCCGCGTCGACCAGCGCGTCCACGATCGGGGAGGTCTCCGAGGTGCGGTAGAGCGTCTGCTTGATCGCCAGCACGTCCGGGTCGGCCGCCGCCTGCTCCAGGAACGACTGCACGGAGGTGGAGAACGAGTCGTACGGGTGGTGCAGCAGCACGTCGCGTTCGCGCAGCGCGGCGAAGATGTCCGGCGGCGAGGCCGACTCCACCTCGGCCAGGTCGCGGTGGGTGCCGGCCACGAACGTGGGGTACTTCAGCTCCGGCCGGTCCAGCGCGGCGATGCCGAAGAGCCCGGTCAGGTCGAGCGGTCCGGGCAGCGGGTAGACCTCGGCGTCGGAGACCTTCAGCTCGCGCACCAGCAGGTCGAGGACGTACGGGTCGATGGACTCCTCGACCTCCAGCCGCACCGGGGGGCCGAAGCGACGCCGGGTCAGCTCCTTCTCCAGCGCCTGGAGCAGGTTCTCCGCGTCGTCCTCCTCGACCTCCAGGTCCTCGTTGCGGGTGACCCGGAAGGCGTGGTGGGCCAGCACCTCCATGCCGGGGAAGAGCTCTTCGAGGTGGGCCGCGATCACGTCCTCCAGCGGCACGTACCGCTGGGCGCCGGCCTCCAGGAAACGCGGCAGCAGCGGCGGCACCTTCACCCGGGCGAAGTGCTGGTGGCCGCTGACCGGGTTGCGCACCACCACCGCGAGGTTGAGCGAGAGCCCCGATATGTACGGGAACGGGTGCGCCGGGTCCACCGCCAGCGGCGTCAGCACCGGGAAGATCCGCCGCCGGAACAGCGTGAACAGCCGGGCCTGCTCCTTCTCCGTCAGCTCCTGCCAGCGCATGAGGTGGATGCCCTCGGCGGCCAGTTCGGGGGCGACGTCGTTCTGGAAGCAGGCGGCGTGCCGGGCCATGAGTTCCCGGGAGCGGTTCCAGATCAGCTCCAGCACCTCGCGCGGCTGGAGGCCGGAGGCGGAACGGGTGGCGACCCCGGTGGCGATCCGCCGCTTGAGCCCGGCGACCCGGACCATGAAGAACTCGTCGAGGTTCCCGGCGAAGATCGCCAGGAAGTTGGCCCGTTCCAGCAGCGGGGTGGCCGGGTCCTCGGCCAGCTCCAGCACCCGTTCGTTGAACGCCAGCCAGCTGCGCTCGCGGTCCAGGAAGCGGCCCTGCGGCAGCTCCGCGTCGTCGGCCCGCGGCGGCTCGTCCGCGTCGCCGTCGAGATCGGGCACCCCGAGCACCCGGGCGTGGTCGGCCGGGGACTCCACGGCGTGGGGATTGGTCGCAGACATCAGGCCGACACCCTCCTCCGCATCCGGCTGTGCACCCGGTTCCCCCATTCTCCTGCGCCAACGACCCGGACGCCGATCGGCTCGATGGTCGCAAGCGAGTTTGAATCGCGGGTAACGGGGACGTGGCGGCCAGGAAAGCGGCGGGCTGCGGCGCGGGGCCCCGGTCAGGCGCCGTGGACCAGGTCGGCGGGGGTGCGCCGGGGCCGGCTGCCGTATCCGGGGCTGGACCGGCGCCGGGGGTAGTAGCCGGGGTTGTACCGCTCGGCGAGGCTCGGTTCGCCGCGCAGCCGCTGCCGTTCACCCTTCCACGTGGCCGCGACCGCGCAGCCGACGGCGACAACCACGCAGGCCCCGGTCAGGCCGGGGAGGGCGGGGCCGACGTGCGTGCGGTCCCCGAGCGCGGGGGGCACCAGGCCGCCCGGGTCGGTGGTGACGGTGACGGTGTCGCCGGGGCGTTCCCGGTCGCAGCGCACCGGCAGCGCCAGCGGGGTGCCGTCGGGCAGCCGCAGCCGGCAGTCGGTCCAGCTGGTGCCCCGGATGTCGGTGCGCCCCTCGGCGTCGGTCACGGTGGCCCGGGCGACCGTGCCCCGCCCGGCGAGTACGGCGTCGCCCAGCGTGACCCCGCCGACGAAGACGGCCGTCAGCGCGGCGGCCAGGAAGAGCATCACCTGGCCCGCCGAGCCGTGCAGCCAGTACAGCACCGCGGTCATCGCCGCCGAGGCCACCAGCACCCCGGGCACCAGGTCGAGGATGGCCCAGGTGCCCGTCCAGCTCGCGTGCGCCCACTGCACCCAGCAGGCCCCCACCCCGATCGCGGTCGCCGCCACCACGACCCCGCACCTGGCCCAGGCGGCCCCCCGCCCCGGCCCTCCCAGCCGCCCCCGCTCCCAGATCCGCGCCCCGCTCACACGCCCGCCGCGGCCGGCGTTTCGGGTTCCGGTCGTGGTCACAGGTCACCTGGTTCGGGTAGTGCGGGGGTGCCGGCGGCGTCGAGGTAGAACGTGAGGGTCTGCTTCGGGCCGCGCGACAGCGGTACGTCGATCTCCACGGAGAGGATGCCGCTGGGCAGTTTGACCAGGCGCGGCGGTTCGGTGACCGGCAGCACCGGCCCGAAGGACTTGGCCACCTCCAGCGGGGGCGCGGCGACCAGCTCGGCGATCTTGCGCCGCTGGGCCTCGGTCAGCTCGCTCATGTCGGCCTGGTGGTGGCGCCGGGTGAGGGCGCCGACGAACTTGCCGACCCGGTCCGGGCCACCGGCGCTGAGTCGGACCCAGGAGCCGTCTTCGAAGACGAGCTGGAAGTCCCCGTGATTCTCGCTGAACGGCTTGGCCACCGCGTCGGCCACGACATCCGCCGGCGCCTCCCACAACACCTCTGCCTGGGCGTGCACGTCCGGCCCGTTCCCGAGGATGAGCAGCCGCTGGTCCGTGACGACCAGGTCGGTGCGGTACTGCCTTGAACGCCGACGCGGGTCGAGCTGCCACGGCAGGGTACGGGCCAGCGTGCCGGGGGCCGCCCACATCACGGGGAAGTCCTCGACCTCGTCGGCCGGGTCCTGCGGCTCCCCGCGCCCACCCTCGATCTTGTTACCGAAGAGCGGGCCGTTGGACCCGAGGAAGTGGAGCGCCACGTCGATGACGAACGGAATGCCCTTGGCCAGCCCGCGGGCGCCGCGTGCCGCGGTCTGCTCGGCCTTGCTGTGCGGTTCGAACCGCGGGCCGGGTGGCCAGCCGGTCACCTCCACCTGGATGTCCCGGCGTTGTGTGTCGCGGAACCACCGCATCCCGCTGACCGGGTCCGCGAAACCTGTCGCGAACGAGATCCGGGACCGCAGAAGCGAGGTCTCACCGGCGTTGGGATACCAGTCCATGGGGATATGACCTCGTTCCAGCCTGCTGTGATCGGGCGAGTGGGGTTCCTGGCGGGTCAGCGCCGGAACGCCTCCAGGTGTTTGCACAGTGTGGCGCCGTTGGCCAGCCGCACCCACGACCCGTCCGTGAAGTGAATGCGCAGATCCTCTCCGTCGGCGCCTCCGAACGGACGCACCTCGGCATGGGCGATGAGGCTGCGCGGCACCTGCCACAGCACTTCCTCGCCCTCGACGGCGTCCTTTCCACCGGGACGCCCGACCACGACGATGCGACGGTCGGTGACCACCAGCAAGGTCCGGTAACGGGGCGGCCGTCGGGACGGATCGAGCTGCCACGGCGCGTCCCGCGCGACCGTGCCCGGATCGGCCCACATGACGACGAGGTCGTCCACCTCGTTCGGGGTGTCCCGTTCGTCCGGAGAGGTCGTCCTCCGGCCGGACGAGGGCCCCGCGAGCCCTGTGAGCACTTCCCCCACGAGTTCGGCCAGGAACTTCCCGGTCTGCTTCGTCACCGAAACAGCAGGGTTGTCCATACGCCGCGGAGGCCAGCCCGGCAGATGAGGCTCGATGTCGGTCCGTCTGAAATCCCGGTAGGACCGGTGATCGGCTCGCCCGAAACGGTCCCTCGAGCTGAAGAAAACGGGCTGCTGACCCAGCACCACTTCCTCGGGTCCCGTGTACTCAGCCATCCGCATTCTCCGCATCCTGCTCCGGGAAGGCGACCGACCGCATGATCTCGCTCATCATTGTGGAAAAGTCCTCCCAGTGCTGCATGGCGGGTGTCTCCATGGTGAACACCGCGAGATAGGGACCGGTCGGGAAGGGCACCATGACCTGCAATTGCCTGGTACGCACCACCGTGTCCTCGCCGGTCGTCGTCGCCCTCGCGTCCACGGTGATTTCCCGGCCGCTGACAGCGAGGACGGCGGGTCCGCACGGCAGGTCCAGACGCTGCACTTCGGCTTCCGATGTCCTGGACAGTATCTCGCAGATGCCGTCTGCGGCGGTCTCGGGGGAAGCGTGCCCGGAGACGGTGGCGGCGACTGTGAGGCTGCACTGGCCCACGTTGCCGTCACCTACGTCGAAGAACCCCACGGCAGCGAACGACAGTTCGGCGTCGAGCATCATTTCGACCGTGTCGGAGTACACACCGGCGAAGCCGGCCCACAAGGTTTCGTTCCCTCTCGGGAAGATCTCTCTTACCAAAGCCGATACAGCGGCCTCGCGTTCGGCCCCCTCGGTGCCGAGGGGCAACGGATGGAAGCCGGCGGGAAGTGCGAGAAGGAGTGGCGGCAGGTCTGCCGCGGTCAGTTCGTGTTCGGTCGTGGCCGTGGTGTCCATGGCCATCACACCGATGCGGCCCAGGCAAACGCTTTCGATGCCACCTTGAAATCCTGGACTGCGATCGGATTGGACTTCTCGACGGTTTTCCAGTCCTTGATGAGTTCGCGAGGCGCGGTGATGGCGTGGGTAGCGATCTTGATTCCGCCGTCCACTGCCCGCGAGGCGGTCGACATCGCCTTGAATTCGTAACCCGCGAGTTTCCGGCTGATGGGGTTGATGAGCTTCGTTCCGACCAGTTGGTTCTCACGCATGAACTGAAGCTGACCCTCGACAGCTGTGCGTGCGCGGTTGCCCAGGCCTTCTCCCTTGATGAAGTCGCTCTCGACCGACTTGCCGAACAGTTTGAAGATCCTGCTTTCCTTCGTCACGGCCTTGAACCCCGTGCCGCCCAACTCGGCCACACGTTCCGCGGCCGAAGCGCCCTTCGCCATCTTGGCGCCCATGGTGAGACCCTTCACGCCGGGCAGTACGCCCAGCGTGTCCAAGGCGAGCGTGGACCACGACACATCCGCTCCGCCCGCTTTCGCCAGCGCGTGCGCGCCCAGCGCACCAAGGCCGACACCGAGGGCCAGGCCGGCGAAAACGGCCCCGATCGGCTCGAAGGGAGCGGTGAAGATCGCGATCGCCCCCAACACCGCCGAGATGGTGCCCAGGACGTCACCGATCATCTTGATCAGCTCTGCGTGTTCCTTCACCCAGTGCGTGGTCGCCTCCCAGGCGCTCTCGACACCGTGCAGGATGCTGTGGAGCAGCCCCGGTTTTGCCGGCGAGATGTGGCCGGCCGATACGAGTTGGTCCGCGATGGCCTTGGCTGCCTGCCGATAAGCGTGCTCCAGGTCGAGTACCCGCTGCTTGAGGCTGTTCAGAGCGTCCTTGGCAGCGGTGACCGCGGCTTCCTTCTGCTTGTCCGGATGGTCGCTGCCGGACGGCGAAGGGTTCGGGGCGGGGCTCGGTGTGCGGGCTGCCTTGTTGGCGGCGTCCAAGACGTTTTGATGGCTGGCGACCTGGCGGTCCAGTGCGTCTGCCTCGTCCTGGAAGCCCTGGAGGCGGCTGGCCCACTTGGACATCGCGTTCGAGGCGCCGGCGAATGACTGCTGGGCTTTGACGATCAGCGGCTGAACGTCGTGGGAGACGTGGTCACGGAAGGCGAGCGCCGACTTGCCTTTCCACTGGCCGATGTCGATCAGCGCCAGTTCGCCCACGGCTGTGCTCAGGTCGGATGCTAAGGAGTCCAACTGACGGGCCAGGCTGCGGGTCTCCTCGACGTTGCCCGGGGTCGGATCGTGACCCACCAGGGCTCGGAGGTTGGGGCGTTCACCGGCCACGTTACTTCCACCCGGAATTCTGAAGTGTGCCGACCGGCTCGGCACCGGCCGGGCCCGGACCCGGCTGCTCGGTGTCGTCCTCCGGCTCGGGCTCGAAGCTGATCGAGCCGACGGTGGCGAACATCATGGTGCAGAACTCGTCCCAGTACTTCAGCATCGGCGTGTTCAGCGTGAAGACCGCGGTGAAGGGGCCGGTGGGGAAGGGGACGAAGACCTGGATCTGGCCGGAGGTCAGGTGGGTTTCCTGGCCGTCGGCGGTCATCTCCGGGGCCAGTGGCATCTGGTGGGCGGTGAGGCAGGCGACGGCGGGGCCGGAGGGCAGGTCGACCCATTGCACCTGGTTGAGGGGGTCGTTGGCGAGGACGACCTGGATGCCGTTGGCGGCGACCTCGGGGTCGGTGTGGTCGGAGGGGAACGCCAGCACCGAGAAGGAGCACTGGGCGACGCCCTCCTCGCTGCTGAAGAGGCCGATCGCGGAGTATTCCAGGCCGGCGCTCTCCATCAGTTCGCCGACGGCCGCGTAATAGGGCGCGGCCGGGGTCCACAGGGCCTCGTCGCCGTTGGGGTACAGCTCGCGGACGAACTGGGCGGCCAGTTCGTCGCGCTCCTCCTCGGTGGCGGCGATCGGCAGGCTGTGGAAGCCGGTGGGGACGGTGAAGCGGATGGGCGGCAGCGCGCCGCTCGTGTTCTCGGGCGCGACGGTCGTGGTCACAGGTCACCTGGCTTGGGTAGTGCGGGGGTGCCGGCGGCGTCGAGGTAGAACGTGAGGGTCTGCTTCGGGCCGCGCGACAGCGGTACGTCGATCTCCACGGAGAGGATGCCGCTGGGCAGTTTGACCAGGCGCGGCGGTTCGGTGACCGGCAGCACCGGCCCGAAGGACTTGGCCACCTCCAGCGGCGGCGCGGCGACCAGTTCGGCCACCTTGCGCCGCTGGGCCTCGGTCAGCTCGGTGTCGATCGTCCGCTGGTGGCGCCGGGTGAGGGCGCCGGCGATCCGGCCGGCCATCTCGGCCCGGCCCGCGTTCAGCCGTACCCACGAGGTGTCGGTGAAGACGAGCTGGACGTCGGCCTGGTTGTGGCTGAACGGCTTGACCACCGCGTCGGCCACGGCGTCCACCGGGGCCTCCCACAACACGTCGGCCTGGGCGCGGACGTCGGGTCCGACGCCGAGGACCACCAACCGCCGGTCGGTGACGACCAGTTCCGTACGGTGGCGTTCCGGGCGCCGACGCGGGTCGAGCTGCCACGGCAGGGTACGGGCCAACGTGCCGGGGGCCGCCCACATCACGGGGAAGTCCTCGACCTCGTTGGCCGGGTCCTGCGGCTCGCCGCGCGAGGATGCGATCTTGTTGCCGAAAAGCGGGCCGTTCGACCCGAGGAAGTGCAGCGCGGTATCGATGACGAGCGGGATGCCCTTGGCCAGTCCCCGCGCGCCGCGCGCCATGGTCTGCTCGGCCTTGCTGTGCGGCTCGAACTGCGGCCCGGACGGCCAACCGGTCAACTCCGGCTGGATGTCGCGGCGTTGCGGGTCACGGAACCAGCGCATACCGCTGACCGGGTCCGCGAAACCCGTGGCGAACGAGACCTGGCCGCGCAGCAGCGAGGTCTCTCCGGCGGCGGGGTACCAGTCCATGGCTGCTCGTCTCTTCCTACGCGGCGGCCGGCTGGTGCGAACCGCGGTACAGGTGCATCGCCTCGCCGATGTGCTCCGGGATGGACAGGAGCTTCGG
The DNA here is from genome assembly GCF_000240165.1 of Streptantibioticus cattleyicolor NRRL 8057 = DSM 46488. Lineage (NCBI taxonomy): Bacteria > Bacillati > Actinomycetota > Actinomycetes > Kitasatosporales > Streptomycetaceae > Streptantibioticus > Streptantibioticus cattleyicolor. Next base: position 2,688,116 of record NC_017586.1, on the reverse strand, counting down.
CGCGATCTTGACGGTGGCGTCGATGCCGCGGCCCAGGCCGCTCATCGCGTCGATGTTCACCCTGCCGCCGGTGACGAACTTCAGACCGCCGACACCGAGCCTCTGGCCGTACTGGTAGCCGGCCTCGGAGACCAGCTGGAGCCGGTTCATGAAGCCCTCGGCCTTGATCACGCCGCCGGCCTTCAGGCCGCCCAGCGCGATCGACTTGCCCTCCAGGAACCTCATCCCGAGGCTGGGCAGCTTGAACTCCTTGGCAGCGGACACCGCGTCGCCGCCGAGACCGACGATGTTGCGGCCGATGGTGGTGACGCCACGGAAGCCGTTGCCGAGTTCGCCGGCCCGGCCCGCCGCCACCGCGCCGTCGACCACCTTGACGCCCTTGGAGAAGACGCCGATGCCCGGGATCGCGCCGAGCGCGTCGAAGCCGATGCTCATCCAGCCGACGTTGGCCCCGCCCGCCTTGGCCACCAGGTGGCCCACGAGGGCGATCGCGCTGGTGGCCACCGCCGCGCCGGCGAAGATCGCGCCGAGCGGTTCGAAGGGCGCGGTGATGATGGCCAGCATGCCCAGGACGCCGCTGAGGTCGCTGACGAAGTCGCTGATGACCTTGATGAGGTCGGCGTGCTCCTTGACCCAGTCCTTGGTGGCGTCCCACGCCTCCTCCACGCCGTGCGCGATGGAGTGCAGCAGACCGGGCTTCTCGGGGGCGATGTGGCCGGCCTTCTGGAGCCGGTGGCCGATGCGGACGGCCTCGCGGCGGTATTCGCCGTGCAGGTCCTCGGCCTCCTGGCGCAGCGAGTCCAGCGCGTGCTGGGCGCTCTTGTGGGAGTCCTTGAGGTCGTCCTGCTTCTTCTTGGCCGCCGGGTCGGGGTGGTCCCCGCCGGAGGAGTCGCCCTTCAGGGCGTTGAGGGCGTTGCCGGTGCTGGTGACGTCCTGCTGCTTGGCGGCGGCGCGGCGTTCGAGGTCGTCGGCGCGGTGCTGGAAGGCGGCGAGCCGGACGGCCCAGTCCGCCAGCGCGTCGGCGGCGCCGGAGAACGAGTCCTTGGCCTTGCCGATCAGCGGCTGCACGTCGTGCGAGACGTGGTTGCTGAACGCGGTGGCCGCCTTGCCGTGCCAGGCCGTGCAGTCGACGCGGGAGATCTCGTTGTACGTGGTGGTGAGATCGGTGGCTATGTTCGACAGCTGCTTGGCCAGGGTGCGCGTCTCGTCGACGTCACCGGGCGTGGGATCGAAGCCGAGGGCGGGAAACGAACGTGCCATCTCACTTACCCCCGGACTTGTTGAGACTGTTGGCCAGTTCGACGTCGACCTGATCGAACGTCTTGCCGATCTGGTCGATCATCTGCACCGTGCTGTCGGTGTGCTTGCCGATCTGGGTGATGCCGTACTTCCAGTCGTCGGCGAACTCGTGCAGCGCGTCGATGAGATCCGATTCGCCCGCGGCGTGCCCCTCCACGCCGCTGAGCTGGCGGCGCGCGGTGTCCAGCCGGGACGTGATCGTGGTGAATGTCCGTCTGAGATCACTCAGCACCGAACTGGTCACTTTGAGATCGGACACTACTCGACCCTTCCCCGTTACCTGCTTGATCCAGGGGATCACCCTGTCAAAGTGGCGTCACCGATGCCAACTGGAGGTGTGGCGGCGACACGGGTGTTGGACGAAGAGTGTGTGAAAGTCAGACTTCCGTGCGGTACATGAGGTCTGTTTCGTAGGTGGTGAAACCGAGCCGTTCGTACACGCTGACCGCGGGGGCGTTGTCGGCGTCCACGTAGAGCATGGCGGTGGGCAGTCCCCGGTCGTCGGCGAGGTGGCGCAGCCCGATGGCGGTGAGCGCCTTGCCGAGCCCGGTGCCCTGGGCGTCGGGGTGGACGCCGACCACGTAGACCTCGCCGAGGCGTTCGGCGGCGTGCACCTTGGTCCAGTGGAAGCCGGCGATGGCGCCGTCGTCCTCCCGTACCGCCAGGAAGAACCCGGCCGGGTCGAACCACGGCTCGGCCTTGCGGTCGTCCAGGTCGCGCTGGGTGAGCGAGCCCTGCTCGGGGTGGTGGGAGAAGGCGACGGCGTTGACCGCGAGCCAGGCGGCGTCGTCCTCGCCGGGGCGGAAGGCGCGCACGGTGATCCCCCGCGGCAGCCGCGGCTCGGGCAGCGGCTCGCCGGGCAGCGGACGCCGCATCTGGCGCAGTTCACGGAAGAGCGACAGCCCGAGCTGGACGGCGAGGTGCCGGGCCCCGGGGTGGCCGCCGTGCGCCCACACCCGCAGCCGCTTGCCGGAGGCCTCCAGCAGCGCCTGGCCCAGTGCCCGTCCGTGGCCGCGCCCGCGATGGCCCGGGGCCACCACGAACTCCGCGGCCGGCGCCTCCACCGGGTCGGTCTCCTCCAGCTGCCCGTACCCGACCAGCTCGCCGTCGTCGGTGACCAGCAGGTGCCGGATCCCGGGGCGCGGTCCGCCGCGCAGGTTGAGCCGCCCTTGCTCGGAGACGGCCGGCTGCCCGTCCGACACCGCGGCGCGCTCGATCAGCTCCAGCACGTCCCGCGCCACCGGCGGCGGCAGCTCGTCCAGCGTCTCGATCCGGCGGCGGGCGGAGGGCGGCGTCGATGCGGCGGTCATGGCCGAGAGTCTAGGTCGTGCCGCCGGAGGGCCGCCGCCGGTCGGCCGTCAGTCGTGCTCCGCCGGTGGGACCGGCGTCCCCGGCAGGCTGACCACGGCCACCGTGCCGCCGCCCTTCGCCGGGTGGAGCGCGACGGCCCCGCCGAGCTGGGCCACGGTACGGGCCACGATGGACAGTCCGAGGCCGGAACCGGGCAGGCTGCGGGCGGACGGCGACCGCCAGAACCGTTCGAAGACGTGCGGCAGGTCCTCCGCCGGGATTCCCGGACCGTGGTCCCGCACCGTGAACTCCCCACGCCGCAACCGCACTTCCACCGTGCCGCCGGACGGGCTGAACTTCACCGCGTTGTCCAGCAGGTTCACCAGCGCCCGCTCCAGCGACGCCGGTTCGGCCCGTACGTACCAGGGCTCCAGTACCGTCTCCAGCACCAGGTCCGGGCCGCGCAGCCGGGCCCGCCGCACCGCCTGCCCGGCGACCTCGTGCACCGCCACGATCTGGGTGGGCTCGCTGCCCGGGACGGCCTCCGGCCGGGACAGCTCCTGGAGGTCGCCGATGAGCAGCGCCAACTCGGTCATCTGCGCCTTCACCGACGCCATCAGCGCCTTGCGGTCCTCCGCCGGGATCGGCCGGCCGGTCTCCTCGCTGCGGGCCAGCAGCTCGATGTTGGTACGCAGCGAGGTCAGCGGCGTCCGCAGCTCGTGACCGGCGTCGGCGATCAACTGCTGCTGCCGTTCCCGGCTGGACGCCAGCCGCGCGGTCATCGAGTTGAACGCCGTCGTCAGCCGGGCGATCTCGTCCTCGTTCTCGCCCTCCACCGGGATCCGCACGGTCAGGTCCTCGGTACGGGCCACGTGCTCGACCGCGTCGGCGAGCCGGTCCACCGGACGCAGCCCGGCCCGCGCGATCCCGAGCCCCGCCGTCGCCGAGCCCAGCACCCCGACCCCGCCGACCACGGCGAGGATGACGGCGAGCTGGCCCAGCGGGTCGTTGACCTGGGAGAGGGGGGCGGCGACGGAGAGGACGGCGTCGCGCGCGAAGGGGATCGGCCTGGTCACCACGCGCACCGGCGTGCCGCGGGAGTCCTTGGTGTCGTAGGCCACCCACGCCCGCCCGTCGTAGAGCACGTCCACGTCCGCCTTGGTGACCGGCAGGGTGGCCCGGTTGGCGAAGGCGCACACCGTTCCGTCGCCCTGGAGCACCCGCACGGTGTACGGGCTGGGGACGTAGCCGGGGGCCGAGCCGCACACCTGCTGGTAGTCGCGCGGGCCGAACTCCTGCCCCTTGAGCTGGTTGTCCAGTCCGCGCAGCAGCTCGGCCCGGGTGATGAACCAGCACGCGAAGACCGCCGCCGCGACCGCGACCGCCACCGCCAGCGCCGTCAGCAGCGCCAGCCGGGACCGCAGCGGCAGCGAGCGGAACGGCCGTCGTCTCACGGCTTGCTCTCGGGGGCGCGCAGCACGTAGCCGACGCCCCGCACGGTGTGCACCAGCCGGGGCAGGCCGCCGGCCTCGGTCTTGCGGCGCAGGTACATCACGTAGACGTCGAGGGAGTTGCTGCTCGGCTCGAAGTCGAAGCCCCACACGGACTTGAGGATCTGCTCCCGGGTGAGGACCTGGCGGGGGTGGGTGAGGAAGAGTTCCAGCAGGGTGTATTCGGTGCGGGTCAGCTCGACCGGGCGGCCGGCCCGGGTGACCTCCCGGGTGGCCGGGTCCATCCGCAGGTCGGCGAAGGTGAGGGTGGCGTCGGCCGGGGTGCCCGCGGCGACGGCGCGGGCGGCGTACTCGCTGCGCCGCAGCAGCGCCCGCAGCCGGGCCAGCAACTCGTCCAGTTCGAACGGCTTGACCAGGTAGTCGTCGGCGCCGGCGTCGAGTCCGGTGACCCGGTCGCCGACGGTGTCGCGGGCGGTGAGCATGAGGATGGGCGTGGTGACCCCGTTCGCCCGCAGCCGCCGGGCGGTGGTCAGCCCGTCCATGCGGGGCATGAGCACGTCGAGCACGATGGCGTCCGGGCGGTAGCGCTCGACCTGTTCGATGGCGGCGAGGCCGTCGGCGGCCAGCTCGGCGTCGTACCCCTCGAAGACCAGGCTGCGGCGGATCGCCTCGCGCACCGCCGGTTCGTCGTCCACGACCAGGATCCGGGACGGCTGGTCACCGTTGTCGGCGGCGCTCATCACGGGTGTACCTCGGCCTTCTTCGTCCGCTGCTTCCACTGCCGTCACCGTTCAGACTCGCACGGATCGCCGCTTGGCCGCGCCCCGGGCACGGGCCGCCGGGGCGGGAACGGCGGTGGCGAGCGCGAGGCCGAGGCAGGCCGGTCCGGCGTCGGCGCGGCGGTGGCGCACGGCGCGGACGCGCACGGTGACGGGGGGCATCGCGGGTTCCTTCCGGGACGGCTCAGCGGTTGCGGCTCAGCGGTTGTAGGCGATGTGGTGGGCGTCGAGGAACGCCTTGACGGTGTCGACGGGGATGGCGAAGCCGAGCCCGATGCTGCCCGAGGCGCTGCCGGAGGCGGCGGAGCCGGAGGAGCCGGAGGGCGCGTACATCGCGGAGTTGACGCCGATCACCTGGCCGCTCATGTTGAGCAGCGCGCCGCCGGAGTTGCCGGGGTTGAGCGAGGCGTCGGTCTGGATCGCCTTGTAGGTGGTGGTGTCGCCGCCGAGTTGGCCGTTGTACTGGTGGCCGCCGAAGCCGAAGGGCCAGCGGTCGCTGCCGTTGCCGTTGCCGTTGCCGTTGGAGTCGGAGTTGCCGGAGCCGTCCTCCACCGGCACCGTCACGTCCCGGTTGAGCGCGGAGACGACGCCGCTGGTCACCGTGCCGGAGAGCCCTTCGGGGGAGCCGATGGCCACCACCGGGTCGCCGACCGCGAGACCGGCGGAGCTGCCGAGCTGGGCCGCCTTCAGCCCGCTCACCCCGTTGGCCTTGATCACCGCGAGGTCCTTGGACGGGTCGGTGGCGACGACGTTCGCGGTGGCGGTACGGCCGTCGCTGAGCGCGATCTTGACGTTGTCGGCGCCGGCGACGACGTGGTTGTTGGTGAGGATCGTGCCGTCCGCGGTGAGGATCACCCCGGAGCCGATGGACTGGCCGTCGCCGGAGTCCGCGGTGATCTCCACGACGCTGGGGCCGACGGCGGCGGCGACGGCGGCCACGCTGCCGCCCGACTTGGCCGAAACGGGTGCCCCCGCGACGGGCGCCGCCGCGGCCGTGCTGTGCGTGGCCCCGCCGATCAGCGCCGCGGTGCCGCCCCCGACGACCCCCGACGCGATCGCCACCGCCACCAGCAACGCGACCGGCCGCCGCGCCCGCCGCCGCGGTTCCGGCACGGCCGGGTCCTGCCCCGCCGCCCCTGGCTGGTACTCGGGCCGCGGCGGGTACCAGGCGCCCGCCGCGCCACTGCCTGGCTGGGTGCTGTCCTGCATGTCCGGTGTCATGCCAACGACTCTCGCCGCGCTCCATGAGAGTTCCCTGAGCGCCGGCTGAGAAGCCCGACAGAAGTAGGTATGCCCGATATAAAGCCCGCCCCGCCGACCAACTCCCGCCACTTAGCCCCCCGTTACCCCCAGGCCGAATGCGCACGCGTCACGGCGTCGCCCGCCGCGCCCGGCGCCCGGTCGCGCGTGCCCGCGTCAGATGCCATGCGTACGCCGCACGCATCGTGCCCGTCGGAGCGGGCCCGCCGCCGGCGTTGCTGCGTCGCCGCGCGGTACCCCGTACCGGCCCAAGCCCGCCGCAGGCGTACGCGTTACGCGCAGCCGCAGGACCTGCGGACGACCAGCCTCGACGGGAACTGCTTCAGGCGCTCCCGGCGGGAGCCGGCTACCCGGAGGCCGTCGTCGAGGACCAGGTCGACCGCGGCGCGGGCCATGGCTTCTCGGTCGGAGGCGACGGTGGTGAGGGGAGGGTCGGCGAGGGCGGCTTCCTTGACGTCGTCGAAGCCGGCGATGGCGAGTTCGCGGGGGACGTCGATGCCGAGTTCGTGGGCGGCGCGCAGGAGGCCGAGGGCCTGGTCGTCGGTGGAGCAGAAGATCGCCGGGGGGCGGTCGGGGCCGGCGAGGAGGTGGAGGGCGACCTGGTAGGCGTCGTACCGGTTGTATTCCGCGGCGAACAGCCGCCCGTCGGTGGACAGCCCCGCCTCGCGCATCGCCCGCCGCCAGCCCTCGACGTGGTCGGTGACGGGGTCGCCGAACGTCGGCGTCTTCTCGTTGCCGCCCAGGCAGGCCACATAGGGGTGGCCGTGTTCCAGCAGGTGGCGGACGGCGAGCTGGGCGCCGCCGACGTTGTCGGTGACCACCGCGACGTCGTCGATCGCGTCGGGCCTGCGGTGCAGCAGCACCACCCGGGCGTCCCACGCGTCGATCTCCAGCGCCGCGGTCTCGCTCACGCCCTGGCTGATCAGGATCATCCCGGAGACCCGCATGCCGAGGAAGGCCCGCAGGTAGTGCGCCTCGCGCTCGTCCAGGTAGTCGGAGTTGCCGACCAGCACCATCTTGCCGCGGTCGGAGGCGGCCTGCTCCACCGCGTGTGCCATCTCCGCGAAGAACGGCTGGCGCGCGTCGGGGACGATCAGCCCTATCAGGTCGGTACGGCGGCTGGCCATCGCCTGGGCCACCCGGTCCGGCCGGTAGCCGAGCTGTTTGATCGCGGCGAGCACCCGCTCGCGGGTGGCCGGGGCGACCGGCCGGGGTCCGTTGTTGATGACGTAGCTGACGACCGCGGTCGAGGTCCCCGCGAGCCTGGCCACGTCGTCACGCGTCACCTTGGGCACGCGCGTCAGTCTACGCGGGCTGACCGGCGCCCTCGCCGGTCGTGCTACCGCCGGTACGCGCTGAACCGGCGCGGGCACCGGCGGTACGGGACGCGCCGGTGCGCGCCTCGGCCGGCTGCGCGCCGCCGCCGCCCTTCGCCTCCCCGGCCGTCCGCTGCTCGCCCTTCTCCTTCTCCGGCGACACGAACCGGTACCCCACGTTGCGCACCGTGCCGATCAGCGACTCGTGCTCGGGGCCGAGCTTGGCCCGCAGCCGCCGTACGTGCACGTCCACCGTGCGGGTACCGCCGAAGTAGTCGTACCCCCACACCTCCTGGAGGAGCTGGGCGCGGGTGAAGACCCGGCCGGGGTGCTGGGCGAGGTACTTCAGCAGCTCGAACTCCTTGAACGTCAGGTCGAGCACGCGCCCCTTGAGCTTGGCGCTGTAGGTCGCCTCGTCCACCGACAGGTCGCCGTTGCGGATCTCCGACGGGCTGTCGTCGCCGATCTGCTGGCGCCCCATGGCCAGCCGCAGCCGCGCCTCCACCTCGGCCGGCCCGGCGGTGTCGAGGAGGACGTCGTCCACGCCCCAGTCGGCGGTGACCGCGGCGAGCCCGCCCTCGGTGACCACCAGGATCAGCGGGCACCCCGGGCCGGTCGACCGCAGCAGCTGGCACAGGCTGCGCACCTGCGGCAGATCACGCCTGCCGTCCACCAGGATCACGTCCGCACCGGGGGTGTCCACCAGCGCCGGCCCCTCCGCGGGGGCCACCCGGACTCCGTGCAGCAGCAGACCGAGGGCGGGCAGCACCTCGGTGGAGGGCTGGAGGGCGTTGGTCAGGAGGAGAAGAGAACTCACCGGGTGCTCCCGTCGGTCGTCCGGCCGCGTCGCGTGTGCTGGCCGGCGAGACCGTCCAAAGCTGTCCATGGAGTCGATGGGGTCAATGGAGCAAGTTTGCCAGGTTCATCCCGCGTGTTCAGGTTCTGCCGTCCGTCCGGGCATTTCGGTGTGCGCATGTGCCGAACCCTCCTCGTCCCTGGCGGCGTGCGGGAAGCACGCGACGTGCAGAAAGCACGAAAGGACCCGGGGGCGACGCTGCCCGGATCCTCCAGGCCAGGAGAATAGCCGACATGGAGTCCACGGGTGAGACCGCAGCCGCCTCGCCGGGTGTTCCGTCGATCACGTCCCGTGGTCACGACGCCACCCGGACGAGGGCTTTTCGTCACGTGCTGTTGACGGACGACGGGGTCCGGATCGAGGCCGGGCACCGTCCCCGCGACCGCCGTCCCGCACCGGACGATACGGACGCGACGGACACCGGCGACCTGGCGATCGTGATCGCCCACGGCTTCACCGGCTCCCTCGACCGCCCCGCGGTACGCCGGGCCGCGGCGGCCTTCGCGCACGTCGCGGGGGTGGTCACCTTCTCCTTCCGCGGCCACGGCGGCTCCGGCGGCCGGTCCACCGTCGGCGACCGCGAGGTGCTCGACCTGGACGCGGCGGTCGGCTGGGCCCGTTCCCTCGGCTACCGCCGGGTGGTCACCGTGGGCTTCTCGATGGGCGGTTCGGTGGTGCTCCGGCAGGCGGCGGTCGGGGGGCGCACGGAGGCACGGCCGGACGCCGTGGTGGCGGTCAGTGCACCAGCGCGCTGGTACTACCGGGGCACCGCGCCCATGCGCCGCCTCCACTGGGCGGTGACCCGGCCGGCCGGCCGCCTGGTCTCCCGGTACGGGCTGCGCACCCGCATCCATCCCGAGGACTGGGACCCGGTGCCGCTCTCCCCGGTGGCCGCCGTCCCGCTGATCGCCCCCACCCCGCTGCTGATCGTCCACGGCGACCGGGACCGCTACTTCCCGCTGGACCACCCCTACTCGCTCAAGGACGCCGCCGGGGACGCCGCCGAGCTGTGGATCGAGCCCGGTTTCGGCCACGCCGAGAACGCCGCCCACCCCGGGCTCCTCGCCCGCGTCGGACGCTGGGCGGCCGAGCGGACCGGGTGAGCCGGGGCCGGCGGGCGCGGGCCATCCGTCATCATGGACGCGGCAGCGCCGGTACGACGTATGACGAACGGCCCGGCCGGACCAGCAGACCAGCACGACCAGGAGGAGCCGCCATGGTTGCCGGCGACGCGGCGAGGGCCGTGCCCGCGGGGACGATCCGGTATTGGGCCGCGGCGAAGGCCGCCGCCGGGGTGGCCGAGGAGCCGTACCACGCGGCGACCTTGGCCGACGCGCTCGCGGCGGCCCGCCAACGCCACGCGGACCGGGGGGAGTTCGCCCGCGTACTGGGCAGCTCCTCGTTCCTGGTCGACGGCGCCCCGGTGGGCGGCCGGGACCACGAGTCCGTCCAGCTCGTCGCGGGCGGCACCGTCGAGGTGCTCCCCCCGTTCGCCGGAGGGTGAGGCGCACACCATGACCACCCCGCAGTGGAACGACCCCCAGCCCTGGCCCCCCGCCGACGGTTCCCACCCCGGTGACGGCTACGCCGCCCCGCAGCCCCCGCCCGCCCCTCGGCACGCCGGCCCCGGCTACGGCGACGGGCAGCCCGCGTCCGGTGGCGACGGCGGGCAGCCGAGGCACGGCTACCCGTCCGGTGCCCCCGTGGACCACCAGCCGCCCCCGTCCGCCCCCCGCCACGCCGGCGGCCAGGCCGCCCCCGGCCACAACGGCGCGCAGCCCGCCCACGGCCGCCACGCCGCCCAGCCTCCGCCCGCCCCGGGCTACGGCGGCACGCACGCGGGCCACCAGGTCTCCGCCCCCCTGCCCCCGGCCCAGCCCTACCAGCACCCGTACGCCGGACACCCCGGCCACCCCCCCGCCCCGGCGCCCCCGGCCGTGCCCTGGCCCGAGCCCGCGCCGGCCACCGGGGACGCACCCGTGCCGGAGTCCGCCGCCGGGACGACCGCGGCCCCCGCGGCGACCGTTCGCACCGGGTCTCCGATCATCCCGCCGGGCATCCAGCCCGCCCTGCTGACCGTCGTGCTCGCCGCGCTCACCGCGGGCGGGGCGTGGCTGGGGCGGCCGGCGCTGGCGGTGGCGGCGGTGCTGCTCCAGGCGGTGACGGCGGCCGGGTGGTTCCGGCTCAACGGGATGTGGCCGGCCCGGCAGGGCATCGCGCTGGCGTTCCTCGCCGGGGTGGCCGCCGACGCCGGGTTGCTGGCCGCGCCGACCGGCCAGGCACCGGCGGTGATCCTGGGCACGCTCGGGGTGTGGATCCTGCTCATCCTGGTGCAGCAGATGCGTCACCGGGGGGACGGGGACGAACGGCTGGCGTCGTTGACGGCGACGGCCGCCTCGACCGTGCTGGCCGTGCTCGCCTCGGGTCATCTCGCCGCGGCCGGGACGTCGGCGGGGTACCGCCCGGTGGTGGTGGCCGGGTGCGCGGTGGCCGTGGCGACGGTGGTGCGGGCGGTGCGGTTGCCCGCCGTGATCTCGGTGGTCCTCGCCCTGGCCGCCGCCGCGGGAAGCGGTTACGGCTGTGCGCACCTGATGGGGCTGGGCACCCACGCCGTGCTCTTCGCCGCGGCGGCCGGGGTGTGCGCGGTGATCGGGCTGCACGTGGCCAGTTACGACTGGCCGTCGCGGTTCGTCCACTTCACAGCGGGCGTCGCCCTGCCGCTGGCCGCCGCCGCGCCCGTGGTGTACCTCCTCGGGCACTTCGCGGTGTCGGGTTAGGCTCACCGGCGGGGGAACGGACACCGAAGGCGCTCGAATCCTGGGGGGCGACGCAATGCGGCGTGGCATACGTATCCTGCTGATCCTGGTCGTGGTGGTGGTCGGCCTGCTGGTGGCCGCGGACCGCATCGCGCTCTCCGTCGCCGAGTCCAAGGCGGCCGACCGCATACAGAGCGCCGAGGGGCTCTCCGCCAAGCCGGGGGTCTCCGTCAAGGGCTTCCCGTTCCTGACCCAGGTCCTCGCCAAGAACCTGGACGAGGTCACGGTCAGCGCGACCGATCTGCACCCCAACGGCACCACGGTGGAGGGCGCCACCGGACCGCTGACCATCGCCCGCTTCGACGCCGACCTGCGCGACGTCCGCATCAACTCCGACTTCTCCAGCGCCGTGGCCGACACCGCCTCCGGCACCGCGCTCGTCTCCTACGCCGATCTGACCAAGGCCGCCCCCTCCGGCGTCTCGGTCTCCTACGGCGGCACCGACTCCTCCGGCAAGGGCCGGGTCAAGGTCACCGGAAGCATCACCTTGCCGGTGCTCGGGCAGACGCTCCACCGCAGCGTGCTCAGCGAGATCAGCCTCGACGGCGGGAACGCCGTCCGGCTGCGCGCCCAGGAGATCCCCGGCGGCGACGCCGTCCCCGGCCTCGACCAACTGGTGCGCAGCAAGACCGACTTCACCCGGCGCCTGTCCGGCCTGCCGCACGGCATCCAGCTGTCGTCGATCCGCGCCACCCTCCAGGGCGTCGAGATCACCCTCACCGGCAAGAACGTCTCCCTGACCGGCTGAGTCGGCCGCGCCGCCCGGCCTCCCCGCCGGGACGGCGCCCCCGCACGTCCGACCGCTGAGACAAACCGTCCGCCCCTCAGGCCGACCTCCGCGGAACGGACCGTTCCAGCGGGGTACGCGCCCCCCGCGCGCCCCCGCCGACGCGGCGTCCGACGGAAAGTGTTCCGCCATTCGGACGATCGCGTCTCACCTGACGACACGCCGGTGACACCCGCCCCCGGGCTTCCCTACGATCGGGGCCATGAAGCGACAGGCGGACCTCACGAAGCGGCGGGCAGTCGACCTGTGCCGCGTCGCCGCCATGCTCTGTCGTACGTCCTGAGGGGGCGCGCCCTTCCCCGTCGGCGGCCCGTCCGCCGCCGCCGGGCGCACGTCCACCGGGCCTCCCCGCCCGTCCGCGTCCCCTCCCGCCACCCCGGCCACCTCCGCGCGCCCCCGCCGCCTGCCCGGCGCCCGCCGCGAAGCCGGGGCGGACCCGCACCCCTCAGCACCGCCGCAACTGCCCCGGAGGAGAACAGCATGAGCCGCAGCGACGTCCTGGTAGACGCCGACTGGGTCCAGGCCCACCTCGACGACCCCAAGGTCGTCGTGGTCGAGGTCGACGAGGACACCTCGGCGTACGACAAGAACCACATCAAGAACGCCATCCGCATCGACTGGAAGCAGGACCTCCAGGACCCGGTGCGCCGCGACTTCGTGGACCAGGCGGGGTTCGAGAAGCTGCTGTCCGAGAAGGGCATCGCGGGCGACGACACCGTCGTCCTCTACGGCGGCAACAACAACTGGTTCGCCGCGTACGCGTACTGGTACTTCAAGCTCTACGGCCACCGCGACGTCCGCCTCCTCGACGGCGGTCGCAAGAAGTGGGAGCTGGACTCGCGCGACCTGGTCGCGGAGGTCCCCAGCCGGCCGCGGACCGCGTACAAGGCGCAGCCGCAGGACACCTCGATCCGCGCCTTCCGGGACGACGTGGTCAAGGCCATCGGCAGCCTCAACCTGGTCGACGTGCGTTCCCCCGACGAGTTCAGCGGCAAGCTGCTCGCCCCGGCCCACCTGCCCCAGGAGCAGTCGCAGCGCCCCGGCCACGTGCCGAGCGCCCGCAACATCCCCTGGTCCAAGTCGGCCAACGACGACGGCACCTTCAAGTCCGACGAGGAGCTGAAGTCGCTCTACGAGGGCGAGGGCGTCGACCTGTCCAAGGACACCATCGCCTACTGCCGCATCGGCGAGCGCTCCGCGCACACCTGGTTCGTGCTGCACGAGCTGCTCGGCCAGGCCAACGTCAAGAACTACGACGGTTCGTGGACCGAGTACGGCTCGCTGGTCGGCGTGCCGATCGAGCTCGGCGCCGGCAACTGAACCCCGACACCCCTCGCCCCGAAGGAAGACATCCATGTGTGGAGCCAAGGCCGGCGGCCCGGACGCCTCGTCCGCCAAGACCGGTGAGACCACCATCCAGGGTTCGCTGACCCGGGACGGCGAGCCCGTCGCCGGTTACGTCCGCCTGCTGGACTCGACCGGTGAGTTCACCGCCGAGGTGCCCACCTCGGCCACCGGGCAGTTCCGCTTCTACGCCGCCGAGGGCACCTGGACGCTGCGCGCGCTGGTGCCGGGTGCCACCGTGGACCGCACGGTGGTCGCCCAGCGCGGCGGTCTGGCGGAGGTCGCCATCGCCGTCTGACGGCACGGTTGAGGCCACGGGGCCGCACCCCAGGGTTGGACGCCTGGCGGGGTGCGGCCCCGCGGGCTGTGCGCCCGGCCCGCCGGACGTACCGTGGAAGCATGTACGCGAGACGCCGTCACCGGTACTTCGCGATGATGGGGGTCTGCATCGGGCTCTTCGTGCTGGCCTGGGGAGTCGTGCGGATCTGGTCGGTGCCCGCCGCCGTGGCCATGTGCGTGGTCGCCATGGTCATCCCGCCCTGCGCCGCCATCGTGGCCAACCGGCGTGGCCCGGACGACCCCTGGTGGGACGAGCCGGACGACAGCTGGCTGCGCGACGACCCGCCCGACGACACCTGGCGGGAACGGGAGAAGGCCGCCCGCGACCGCCTCAACCGGGACCCCGGCGACCGAGGACCCGGCCCCGGACCCGGCCCCGACCAGCGCTGAACCGGACGAGGCTCAGTACACCAGCGCCTGCACGCCCTCGCCCATGATCTCCCGCACGAACACCTGCGCCCCGGCGATCCGCACGCCCTCGACCACGTCGTCCTCGGTGATGTCGCGGCGCGCGGCGCACTGCGTGCACAGCGTGACGCGTCCGCCGGTCAGGATCGCGTCGATCAGCTCCGGCAACGGCGCGGCGTGCGGCAGCTCGAACTCCGCGGCGCGGCCCGGCAGCGCGAACCAGGACGACTCACCGGTCAGCCACAGCGACACCTCGACCCCGCTGGCCACGGCCACCGCCGCCACCGTGAACGCCTGCGAGCACCGCTCCGGCGCGTCCGCGCCGGCCGTCACCTTGATCACGAGCTGCTTGGTCACGGCCCCACCCTACGCCGCGCACACCCGCCCACTAGACTCGGCCATGGTCCTTTAGCGTCACCCATCAGCCTGCCCGAGGAGCGCCGCCGTGCTGGAGTACTTCTTCGATGCCCTGCTCGTCCTGGTCTGCGTCGGCGTGCTCGCTTTCGCCGGGCTCTCCTTCAAGAAGCTCTTCCAGGGCCAGCGCTGAGGGCCGGGCGCACCTGCCCCCTCGAAACCACTCACAGATCGCCTGAGTTCCGATGATCGAGATCCCGTCCGACCTCCACCCGGACATCGCCCCGCTGGTCTTCCTCCTCGGTGACTGGGCGGGCGCGGGTGTCTTCGACTTCCCCGGCGCCGAGAAGTGCAACTTCGGCCAGGAAGTGACCTTCCGCCACGACGGCCGCCCGTTCCTGGAGTACACCTCCCACACCTGGGTGCTCGACGGCGACGGCAACAAGGTCCGTCCGCTGGAGAGCGAGAGCGGCTTCTGGCGCGTCGACGGCGACCGCAAGGTCGAGGTCGTCATGACCCGCGACAGCGGCGTCATCGAGATCTGGTACGGCGAGCTGGCCGAGAACAAGCCGCAGATCGACCTGGCCACCGACGCCGTCGCCCGGATCGCCTCCGCCGACGAGTACTCCGGCGGCAAGCGCCTCTTCGGCTACGTCAAGGGCGACCTGATGTGGGTCGGCGAGAAGGCCACCCCCTCGGTCCCGCTGCGCCCCTACATGTCCGCCCACCTCAAGAAGGTCGTCTCCCCGGCCGAGTGGATCAAGGACATCAAGGACCTGCCCGACGACGGCATCGCCTTCTTCAAGTAGGCAAGTAGGCGCCTTCTTCAAGTAGGCCGTTCCCGCAGCGGTCCTACACTGGTCGGGTGGTGACCACCGACTGGAAGAAGGACCTGCGGGAACGCGGTTACCGGCTGACGCCGCAACGCCAACTCGTGCTCGAAGCCGTCGACACCCTTGAGCACGCGACCCCGGACGACATCCTCACCGAGGTCAGGCGCACCGCCAGCGGCGTCAACATCTCCACCGTCTACCGCACGCTGGAACTGCTGGAGGAACTGGGGCTCGTCAGCCATGCCCACCTCGGCCACGGCGCCCCCACCTACCACCTCGCCGACCGCCACCACCACATGCACCTGGTGTGCCGCGACTGCGGCTCGGTCATCGAGGCGGACGTCTCCGTCGCCCAGCCCCTCATCGACGGCCTCCGGCAGCAGTTCGGCTTCGACACCGACATGAAGCACTTCGCGATCTTCGGCCGCTGCGCCGACTGCGCCGGCTCCGCCGCCGGGGGCTGACCCGTTCCCGCACCCGCGAACCGGCCGGGGACCACGTCGTACGCTGGAGCGCATGACCTCCAGTCCCCTGCTCTCCCTCCCCGGCGCCGTCCCCGCGGAAAGCCCCGACGAAGGGGTCGCGGGCCACTACGGCGACCCGTTCCGCGAGCAGCGCGCGCTCGCCGACGGCACCGCCTTCGTGGACCTCTCCCACCGCGGCGTGGTCACCGTCACCGGCGAGGACCGGCTGGCCTGGCTCCACCTGCTGCTCACCCAGCACGTCAGCGAACTCCCCGCGCACCAGGCCACCGAGGCGCTCGTCCTCTCCGCCCACGGCCACGTCGAGCACGCCCTGTACCTGGTGGACGACGGTACGACCACCTGGGCCCACGTCGAACCGGGCACCCAGGGCGACCTGCTCGCCTACCTGGAGAGCATGAAGTTCTTCTACCGCGTCGAGACCGCCGACGCCGGGGACGCGTACGCCGTCGTCCACCTCCCCGCGGGCAACATCACCGAGGTCCCCGCCGACTGGGCGGTCCGCGAGACGCCCTGGGGCCGGGACGTCTTCGTGCCCCGCGCCGAACTGGAGGCATTCGCCGGCCGCGCCGGAACGCCCGCCGGGGTCCTCGCCCACGAGGCGCTGCGCATCGAGGCCCACCGCCCCCGCCTCGGCCTGGAGACCGACCACCGCACCATCCCGCACGAGGTCGGCTGGCTGGAGAGCGCCGTCCACCTGAACAAGGGCTGCTACCGGGGCCAGGAGACCGTCGCCCGGGTCCACAACCTCGGCCGCCCCCCGCGCCGCCTGGTCTTCCTCCACCTCGACGGCAGCGAGGTCAAGCTCCCCGGCCACGGCGCCCCCGTCCGCCTCGCCGAGGACGGCCCCGACGGCCGCCAGATCGGCTTCGTGACCTCCTCCGCCCGCCACCACGAGCTGGGCCCCATCGCCCTCGCCCTGGTCAAGCGGAACGTCCCCGCCGACGCCGTACTCCTCGCCGACACCGTCCCCGCCAACCAGGAGGTCGTCGTCGCGCCGTGAGCGCCGACGCGCGGCTCAGATCTCCAGCACCACGGTGAACGGACCGTCGTTCACCAGCGACACCTTCATCGACGCCCCGAACCGTCCCGTCTCCACCGTCGCGCCCAGCTCGCGCAACCGGGCCACCACCTCGTCCACCAACGGCTCGGCCACCGGGCCGGGCGCGGCGGCGTTCCACGTCGGCCGACGCCCCTTGCGCGCGTCCCCGTACAACGTGAACTGGCTGACCACCAGCAGCGGCGCGTCGATGTCCGAGCACGACCGCTCGTCCGGCAGGATCCGCAGCGACCACAGCTTGCGGGCGAGCTGCGCCGCCTTCTCCGGGGTGTCGTCGTGCGTCACCCCGACCAGGACGCACAGGCCCGGGCCGGTGATCTTGCCTACGGTCTCGCCGTCCACGGTCACGGCGGCTTCGGTCACTCGCTGGGCTACGGCACGCATGGCGCCCATTCTCGCTCGTTCGGGCGCGGCGACGCTGCGCCGGGTGCGGGCGCGGTGGCACGATCTGTGCCAGGCGGCGCCCCGGGGGCCCGTGCGGTGCCGCCCGAGGAGGGGAACGCCCACGCAATGACCACGCCACAAGATCCCGTCAACGGGACACCGGACCCCGGCGCCACCGTCATCGGCACCGGAACCGCCCACACCACCGGCTCCGCGCCCACCAACCTCACCGATCTCACCGCCCTCGCCCTGCCCCGGCTCCGCACCCTGCGCCGCGACGCCCAGCAGGAAGAAGCCGACCTGTCCTACCTGCGCCGCCTCCTCCAGGGCCGCGTCGACATCCTCCGCGCCGAACTGGCCAGGCGAACCGATCCGCCAGCCGGACGCCCGGCCCCGCCGCCCCGCCGCCCCGTCGTCCTCCCCGCCGCCCTGCCCCTGCTCGACCGGCTTCCCGAGATCCTCACCGACGACCCCTCCGCGGTACGCCAGTCCGCCCGACACGTGACGTTGGGCACCCCCCGGGGCGCCGAATACCGCCGGCTCGCCGATCGGATACTGGACGACGTCGGCCTCTCCGACCTCTCCGCCCGCACCGACACCGAGCTACGAGCCGGTCTCGCCCGCATGGAGGCCCTGGAGCAGGACATCTCCCGCCGCCGCCGTGGCCTCCAGGAGACCGTCGACGGTTGCAGCGCCGAGATCACCCGCAGGTACCGTGAAGGTGAAGCACGAATCGACGATCTGCTCTCCGGCGCCTAGCCGGGCGGCCCGGGGCCACCCCCCGGGAGGCCGCCCGCCCGCCACCGAGGGCGGGCGCACCTACCCGGAAGGCCGACGATGACGTCAGTTGTCCCTGACCAGCACGCCCAGCTCCCCGTCCTCGCCGAGGTCGTACGCTCCGGCTTCACCGAGGGCCGCCACCACGGCTCCCTCGTGGTCCTCGACGCGGACGGCAAGGTCGAGCTGGCCCTCGGCGACGTCACCTCCCCGGTCTTCCCCCGCTCCAGCAACAAGCCCATGCAGGCCGAGGCCGTCCTGCGCGCCGGGGTCGACCTGGACGGCGAACTCCTCGCGCTGGCCGCAGCCAGCCACTCCGGAGAAACGTTTCACCTCGACGGTGTCCGCCGCCTCCTCGCCGCCGCCGGTCTCCCCGAGTCCGCCCTCCGCACCCCCGCCGACCTCCCCCTCGACGCCACCGAGTCCGAGACGTGGCTCGCCGCCGGAGGCGTCCGCAAGCCCATCCTCATGAACTGCTCGGGCAAGCACGCCGCCATGCTCTGGGCCTGCGTCCGCAACGGCTGGCCCACCGAGAGCTACCTCGACCAGGACCACCCCCTCCAGCGCCTCGTCCTCGACGTCGTACGGGAACGCAGCGGCGAGAGCGTCGACCACGTCGGCGTCGACGGCTGCGGCGCCCCCCTCATGGCCATCTCCCTCACCGGCCTCGCCCGCGTCTTCCGCTCCTACGTCACCGCCGACCCCGGCACCCCGGCCCGCCGCGTCGCCGACGCCATGCGCGCCCACCCCGAGTACGTCGCGGGCACCCGCCGCCCCGACACCTGGCTCATGCGCGAACTGCCCGGCACCCTCTCCAAGATGGGCGCCGAGGCCGTCCAGGCCGTCGCCCTCCCGGACGGCCGCGCCCTCGCCTTCAAGATCGACGACGGCGCCTCCCGCGCCCTCGGCCCCGTCCTCGCCCGCACCCTGCGCACCATGGGCGTCGACGCCCCGGTCCTCGACCGCATAGCCGACGCCCCGCTGCTCGGCGGCGGCGTACGCGTCGGGGAGATCCGCGCCGCGTTCTGAGGTGCCGGGACGTTCCGCGCCGTCGCGTACGGGAACGCGACGGCGCGGGCCGCCCCCTCGCTGTTACGGAAGCGGAATCCCTTGTTACCGAAGGCGGACAGAACCCCAAGAACCATTGCCGCCCGCAGAGCCATCTCATGGATGTAACCAACAGCTGATCCGGCCGGCCGCCCGCGGAAGCGGACGGCGGCGCCGCATCCCGACATCCCGTGGGGGCTCCACCATGACCACGCGCCGCGCTCGCCGTACCGTCCGTTCCGCCGGTCTGCTCGCGATCGCCGCCGCCGCGGCGTTCTCGCTGACCGCCTGCGGCCCGAACGACCCCGCCGGATCGAGCAACGCCGCCGGGTCCGGGAACGCCTCCGCCTCCACGTCCACCTCCGGTACGGGCAGCACCGGTTCAAGCGCTCAGGGCGGGACCTCCGGCACCCACCACTCCACCACGGCGGGCACCGCGTCCACCAACGGTGGGACGACGTCCCCGACCCGTACCCAGACCCTGCCGGACGGCAGCAAGGCCGAGATCTACCGGCTCGGCTCCCAGCACTACCGCGCCAAGATCGTCAACAACGGCTCCGTCCTGGCCACCCTGGAGACCAACCAGCACGACGCCGGACTCGACGCCAACGACATGTTCGTCGTGCTCACCCTGGACGGCCAGGTCCACGCCTGGATGGGCGGCGGCCACCAGGGACCGGGCACCTTCGACCTCGCGGGCGGCTGGAAGGCCAAGGTCACCAAGGTCGGCGAACTCCGCTACCGCGCGCAGATCATCGGCAACGACGGCTCGGTGGACGCCACGCTGGAGACCGACCAGCACGACGTCGGCCTCGACGCCAACGGCGCGTACGTCGTCCTCAGCAACGGCGGTGTGATCAGCGCCCACATGTAGGGCATTCACCGTCACGGGTGGAGATTCGCCGATTCGCACGCCGCATTCGAGGACGCTCACTAAGGGCTGTCCCGTAAATGATCTCTGACGGGTCTGGTGGCCTGCTGGTTTCTGCGTCACCCGGCAAGGACGAGGTTGTGCAGGCGGGCGATGCCGAGCATGGCGTGCTGGACGCCGTCGCCCTTCAGCCGGCAGTCGCGAAGGATCTTCCAGCCCTTCATCCGGGCGAAGACGTGCTCTACACGGGCGCGGACTTTGCGGTGGGAGGCGTTGTGCTCCTCCTTCCATTCCGGGAGTTCGGTCTGGCCCTTCTCGCGGCGGTGCGGGATGACCAGGCCGGTGCCCCGGTAGCCGCCATCTGCGATGACCGTGGTCTTGCCGACGGCGTCTTTCGCGCCGGACAGCTCCCACGCCTTGCAGTCGTTGCGGTTGCCTGCGACTGGTCGGCCGACCGCGACGACGAGCCGGGTGTCGGCGTCGATGACGACCTGGTGGTTGGTGGAGTACCGGTAGTTCTTGGACTGCTCGGCGATGGTGTGGTCACGGGTGGGAACGAGGGTGCCGTCCACGATGAGCACGGTGTCCTTGCGGAACCGCTTGCGCTGCTGGAGCGCGAGCGCGGGCCCGAGGTGGTCGATGATGCGGTCGGCCGCCGACTTGGACACCCCGAACAGCGGGGCCAGTTGGCGCAGGGTCAGGTTCGTCCGCCAGTACGCGGCGATCAGGAGCACGCGGTCCTCCAGCGGCAGGCTCCATGGCCGACCCTTGCGCACCGGGTCCACACCCTCACGCCGGAGCGCGGTGATCAGCTTGCCGAACTGGCGCGGGCTCAGCCCAGTGAACGGGGCTATCCAGGAGGGCTCAGACGCCGTGATCACACCAGACACAGCCAGATCATCTCACCCGTGACCAGCAGTTACGGGACAGCCCTTAGCCTGACCGCACGCGAAAAGGGGAGGTGCGGTCGGCATGATCAACAATCAAGGGTCGAGCAACCTGCGCATGTTCGGCTCGTGCGTACGGTATTTGCGCCTGCGCGCGGGCTTGTCCCTGGAACAACTCGGCGCGCTCACCAACTACTCGAAGTCGCTGGTCGCGGCCATCGAGACGGGGGACCGGATGCCGAGCGAGGCGTTCATCCTCAAGGCGGGGAAGGTGTTCGGGGCGGAAGATCTCCTGATGGAGATGGCGCAGCATCTGTCGCGGGAGACGTACCCGAAGTGGTTCCTGGAGTTCTTGGAGTTGGAGAAGAAGGCGCGCGCTCTCCATACGTACGAGAACCATGTGATCCCGGGCTTGCTGCAAACCGAGGAGTACATGCGGGCGGTCTTCTCGGCGCATTGCCCGGCGCTGGACGACAAGCAGATCGAGGAACGGGTCGCGGGCCGACTGGCGCGTCACGTGATCTTCGACCGAAGGCCTGCGCCGGTGCTGAGCTTCGTCCTGGAGATGGCTACCATCCTGCGGCCGATCGGCGGGCTGGCGGTGCAACGAGCCCAGTTGAAGCGGTTGTTGGAGGTATCGGAGCAGCGTAACGTCGAGATCCAGCTCATGCGGTTGGAACGCGACACGCACGCGGGGCTCAACGGGCCGTTCGTACTGTTGGAGACCGACGACCGCCGCAACCTGGCGTATGTGGAGGGCCAGCATGGCAGCCGGGTGTTCGAAGATCCGGAGATCGTCAGCGACCTGACCGCGCGCTATGGGATCATCCGCGCACAGGCTTCCAGCCCCGAAGAGTCCAGGCGTCTGATCGAACAGGTGGCGAAGGAACTATGAGCACGGAACTGGCGTGGTTCAAGTCCAGCTACAGCGGCAGCCAGGGCGGCAACTGCGTCGAAGTAGCCCTTGCCTGGCGCAAGTCGAGCTACAGCGGTGACCAGGGCGGCAACTGCGTCGAGGTGGCGGCGTGCCCGTCCACCGTTCACGTGCGGGACTCCAAGGACAAGTCCGGCCCGACGCTGTCCTTCTCCCCGGACGCCTGGTCCGCCTTCGTCTCGTTCGCCGCGACCGCGCCGGTAGAGTAACCGTTCGTTCACAGACCGCAAACGGCCCTCAGAGGTGCTGCAACACCACCTGAGGGCCTGCACCGCCAAGTGCTGAAGAGGAGCACCTGGGATGTTGAAGCATGCTATCGCGCCTGCCCGCTTCTTTTCGCAGACGCCCAACGACCTCATCCGCCACCCCCGCCTGACCGGCTGCGCCGTCCGCCTCCTCCAATGGGCCCTCTCCCTGCCGGACGGCTCCCGCGAAACCCTCACCTCCCTCGCCGCCAAAATGCCCGAGGGCCGCACCACCATCCGCAACGCCCGCCGCCAACTCGAAGCGGAAGGCTACGTCCACACCCGCCGCCGTCAGGACCTCGCCTCCGGCCGCTGGACGACCCAAGTCCTGGTGAGCAACGTTCCGTTGACCGACCCGACGGTCATCGACGCTGCCTTCCACGGCACCGCCCCGACCTCCCGTATCCCGACACTCGGCGCTCCGGCGTCTCGGGCCGTCGGCGGATCCACCAAGGTGGAGAAGACGTTGGGGAACACCCCCAACCACGTGGAGCGAGGCGTTCGTCCCCGTAGCCGAGAGCGCGCGGCATCCCCCGGCGAGCGCGTCGGCCCGCCCGCCGGCCGCCGGGTCGCCCGTGGCCCGGAGCCCGTGGCGTCCGGAGGTTCCCGTACCGGTGAGCGCGCCGCGAGGAGGTCGGCTCGTGCGAGCCGCGTCGTGCGGGTCCCCTTGTCGCCCGGGGGAGTTGACGTGGCTGTCGTCGGGACGTCGCTCGGCGCGCGGGGCCGTACGCGTGGGGGCGAACGGGGCGGCGGGGCGTCGCGGGGGAGGGGCCGCCCGATCGCCCCGGCGGACGGCTCCGCCACGGTGTCGTCCCGGAGCGGGAGCGGGAGCGTGAGCGGGGGCCGGACCCGGGTCCGGGTCCGGAAGCGTGACGTGACCATGCCGCCGGAACGCGTCCGCGCCGCCGCGCTGCTGACCGACCTGGGCAGCCACGACCCCCGCCTCAGCCTCAGCGTCCTCGACGTCGCCCGTCTGACCCCGTTGGCCGCGCGATGGCTCGCGTCGGGCCTCCCGGATACCGCCCTCCACACCGCCCTGACGGCGTCCCTCCCACCCCTCATCCACTCCCCGGCCGCCCTCCTCACCCACCGCCTCCGCACCGAACCCCCTCTTCCGCCCCAACCTCCCCGCCCCCACCACCCCTCCGGCCCCCTCCCCGAATGCACCTCCTGCCGCGACCCCCTGCCCCGAAACTCCTCCGCCCACCACTGCCACCGCTGCGCGAGCGTCCCCGTCCCTCTGGCAACGTGAAAAACCATGCGTGCTCTGGCTCACTCGTTCGGGTGACTTCCCCGCAGCCCCCGCCGCGCTGGCGGCGCCGCCCGCCGCGCGCGTTCGAAGCGACCGTCGCCCCGAGGCCCCGCCCGTCCCCGTCCGTCTTGGGGCGCCTGGAACCATGCGCTTGCGCGGGTCACCTCTTCGGGTGTGATTCCCCGACCGCTGCGGTTATCTGGGGTGCGTGAGCTGCACTGATCTTCGTGGAGTCCTTGAAGCCTGGGTTACGATCCAGGCGTAAGGAGAACCACCTGCAGTGCCAGCACCACGTAAGTACCCCGATGAACTCCGCGAGCGCGCCGTCCGCGAGGTCCGCTCGACCGGCCGCCCAGTGACGCATGTCGCCCGCGACCTCGGCATCCACAAGGAGGCCCTGCGGTCATGGGTTCGCCAGGCCGAGGCCGACGCCGGCGAGCGCGACGACCGCCTGACCAGCTCCGAGCTGGAGGAGCTGAAGCAACTCCGGAAAGAGAATGCCGAGTTGAGGCGGGCCAACGAGATTCTCAAGGCCGCCAGCGTGTTTTTTGCCCAGGAGATCGACCGTCCCCGGACGAGGCCGAGCAGGTGATCGACCACCTGCGAGACAAGGGCCTCGGGGTCGATCCCGTCTGCCGGGTGCTGGGCTTGTCTCCCTCGACGTACTTCGCGCGCAAGACGCGACCGAAGTCCGCCCGCCGGTTGCGTGATGAAGAGCTGATTCCGCTGGTCACAGCCGCGTGGGAGGACTCCGGCCGCACCTACGGCGCCCGCCGGGTCACCCGCGCGCTGGTCCGCGCCGGCCACGCGGTGGCCCGCTGCACGGTCGAGCGGCTGATGCGGGAGCTCGGGATCGAGGGCGTCATCCGCGGGCAACGTCGTCGCACCACGGTCCCCGAGCCGACCGCGCCGCGTCCGCCGGATCTGGTCAACCGGCGGTTCACCGCCGAGCGGCCGAACCAGCTGTGGTTGGCGGACCTGACCTACATCCGCACGTGGTCGGGCTGGGTCTACGTGGCGTTCGTCCTGGACGCGTACTCCCGCCGGATCGTGGGCTGGCAGGCCGCCACCCACATGCGCACGGACCTGCCGCTGGACGCACTGGAGATGGCGCTGTGGCGGCAGCAGATCAAGAAGGACGCCGGCCTCATTCATCACAGCGACCGCGGGTCGCAATACGTGTCCATTCGCTATACGGAGCGATTGGCCGAGGCCGGCGCCTCCGCGTCCGTGGGCTCCGTCGCCGATTCGTACGACAACGCGATGGCCGAGGCCTTGAATGGCACATTCAAGGCCGAACTGATCGAGCATCAGGGCCCGTGGCGGGACTTCGACGAAGTCGAGCGGGCCGTCTTCCAGTGGGTCGCGTGGTACAACGGTGAACGACTCCACTCCGCCCTCGGCTACCTGCCACCCGACGAGTACGAACAGGCGTACTGGGCGAGACCGGAGCAAGTCCCACAGACCGCTTGATCACACGATCGCGGACTCTACGAAAGTCGGGGCAGCTCACAAACAGCGGAATCGCGATGGCGAGGTCCACGCCCCGGTGCGTTCGGTGCGACCAGGGGCGCCAGCGCTCCGGCTCCGAATGGGGCTTCGTCATGGTCGCAGGCTGCCGAGCCCGGCGGCGGTGCGCATGAGTATGCGTACTCAACTCTGGGCCGACGCAACGGCAGATGGTTGCTGCTTGCTCCAGTCCCGCCACCAAGTCGCTGTGGTCGGCGGCGCCGTCTCGTCGAGGTCCCGGCCCCGCCTGGCCGAACGCAAACCGGCGGTACCGGTGTCCGCCGCCGTGCGCGGAGCCGCCATTCCCGTCCCTCTGGCGCCGTCCGAAACCATGCGCCTCGTCACGTCCCCCGTTCGAGTGATCCGCCTCGCCGGTACCGGTGCCGGTACGCCCTGAGACGTTCCCGCTCGCCCCCAGCCCCGCCTTCCCGTAGGCACCTCACTACACTCGGTTGTCAGACCGCGATCAAACTCGTGAGGGGTAGGACGATGGCGGATCCGAAGAACGAGTACGCGTCGATGGAGTCGGCGGCCCGGGGCATACGGGCGGCGATGGCCCATCTCGCGGGGCCGGCCAAGCGGGGGCGACGAAACGACCGCGCTGACGACGATCGCGGACGTGCTGCGCAGAGTGGACGACTCGCTCGCGGTGAGGCGTGGGGCAAGGAGTAGCTGCGGTGGTCGACCTGAACCCGTTGCACTGGATCAACAAGATCAACGAGTCCATCGGGCACTCCATGGCCGATGTGCTGGAGTTCATCGGCATCACCAACCCTGCGGTGGATCCCGACGGGATCCGCGAGGTGGCCCGTCACTGGAAGGCGCTCGGGGACGCGCTGGACGACGCCCACTGGCACGTGGGCCAAGCCCTGGGCGATCTCCGTTGGGAGGGCAGGGCGGCCGACGCCTTCCACGCCCGGGCGGTGGAGGTTCGCGACCAGTGCGAGAAGACGGCGAAGGCGTGCCATGACGGTCACGACCAGCTGAACAGGTTCGCCGACCAGGCACACGAGTTGATCTCCGAGATCGGCAAGCTGTGCGCGGAGATCCTGGAGTTCGAACTCGCCGCGCTGCCGCTGTCGCTGCTGACCGGCCCGCTGGCCGAGGTCGCCTCCAACCTCGCGGCGGGCGAACGCGCCGTCAAGATCACCGCGTTGATCGCCCGCATCGCCGAAGCCGCCCGCACCGTCGACCGCGCCGCCGAAGCCGTCCTCGAATCCCTCGGCACCCTCGGCCGCGCCTTGAAAGCCCTCACCCCCATCGCCAAAATGGCCGCCGGCGGCGCGGCAACCACCCTCGGCTACGACGCCATCGTCAACCCCGACCGCCTCCGCCACGCCGACACCCTGGAGCAGGACGTCGAGATCGGCGCCCTGCTCGGCATCATCGGCGGCGGATTCGGCAAGGGCATCCAGGGCATGCTGAAGGGCCTCGGCCCCCGCATGGTCCCCGCGTTATCAGACGCCGGATTATTAGGAGAACTCGGCGGCGAAGACGTCGCAATCTCCCGCCTCGGCGCTCTCATGCGAGAGGAAAACCTCCCACCCGAGCCCGGCTCCGAACCGCCCCTCACCCCCGAACCCGTTCCTCCCGAAAACCCGCCGGACCTCCTCGCCGAGTACGAATCGCGGAGCGACCCGGACGCTCTGGAAAAATACGACCGCATCCGCGCCATGACCGACGACGTCGAGCGCATCGCCGAAAACTGCGGCATCGCCCCCGAAATCGTGACCAGAGCCAAGGAAAACCTCTTCCTCAAAAAACACGACGTCCAGTTCGGCCCCGGCAAGACGGTGCGGAACGTCTACTTCAATGCCTACGACGAGTTGGCGAGCGTCTGGCTCAAGGCAAGGAATTGGAACGTCCGGCCGAACACGATCGGGATGGTTCGGGGGCTGATTGCCCATGAGTATGTCGAAGGTCGCCTGATGGAGGCGGGGGTACCGTACAGCTCGGACGACCCGAGTCGTTGGGTTGCTCAGCCCGTGAACTCCCGGGGGAACGTGGGGGCTCACGAACTGTCTCCCCTGTCTCTCAACGGCTGGCCAGTTACACTTGAGGGCACCTTGAAGCATTGGAAACTGCTTGGAATCGAGCCGCCCAGTGCTCCAGTGACGGACGATCTGTCCAACCTTGACGTAGTGGTCGACTCTATCTTGAAATGGTGGAAATCGGCATGAGTGGCAACTGTGCTGAAACCATACTGAAGCGACTGTTTGCCATCAAATGGTCGAACATGGAAGGGTTCAACCGTCACGAGGCGTCGCGTACGGCACTGATGGCAGAGTATCTGCGGCGTGCCGCAACCTGGGCGAACGAGTTGGGCGGCGCCGACAGGTGGCCCTTCTTCGACATTGCCGGTCGTGTCGCTCCTGCGGTCCGTGCGGATCCTGACCAAGCCGACAGGCTTGAGAGGTATCTTGAAGAGAACGTCGGAGGCTTCTCCACGGAGAACGCCTGCCGTTGGGCGCTGCGTTGGGCAACTTTGCGCGACGTTCAAGGAGACCATCTGCCTCGTCTCGCAGACCCCTTTGAACCGCTCATTCTCATGTACGAACGCGGTGGCGAAATCGTGCCCGATGAGACGCGGTCCTTCAATTTCGGTACTCGTGTAGTACGCGCGCTGACCTGGCAGGAACACCTCTCACCCGACCCCATCGTCTCCCTCGACCCCGCCACCCTCGACGCCCTGGATGCCGAAGAGAGTTGATCCCGCCGCAGGGAAAGTGCCATGGGATATGCTGTTGAGATTCGCCGGACACACCTGGACGTCGGAACAGCCATCTATTCCTGGCAAGCGACCTACGACGCTGCGGGATATGTCGTTTTGGATCGCGACTCCGCAACCATCCGTCCTTGTGACGCCGACGGCCGGCCCAAGGGGGAGATGCGCCTGAGTCGGAGCGTGGGGTATGTGGAGAACGCCGTTCCCTCAAGCGTGGAACAGTTCGTTGTCGTCGCGGCTTCCATTTTCAGGTCGTGGCGCGACGAGGAGCCGCCGCGGACCGCTCACCGATACTTCGGTTGATCCGCTCTCAGCGGTAGGGGTGTCGTAGAGCGGGGAGCGAGTACGAGAGCGCCAGGTGGACGAGGAGCGGGAACGGCGGAGGCTGGAAAAATGGGCATCGGAGAGTCGCGAGTGTCTTCTCGCCTTCGCCGATGCGCTGGAGGTCGATCGCACCGTTGTGGAGGCTGATCCACCGCGCCTTCTGCCGTATCTGGACCAATTCGTCGAGTCCCTGCCGTTCGACGAACTTGAGGAGGACGACTGGATCTGGTTGACAACCAGCACGGCAGCGTTCCTGAGCGAGGCCATCCCTGCATACCGGACGGGCTCGGTGGGACGTTGCCGAGGCATCGTCCGGACGGGACGTACCCGTCTTGCGGGTGCGGGGGTACGACGGCGAAGAGCGCGCGGTCGCACCTTTCGAGTACGCCACCCACGAACTGAGGCAACGGCCGCCGGTGTTCACGCGGGCTCTCGCAGGCATGAGGATCCAAGCCGGGCTGGCGCCCGATGTCGACGGTGACGACAGTGCCTGGATCCCCGAAGCGCGGCCGATGGATTAGGAGGCTCCGCCGGAGCCGTCGTCAATCGCGGGCCACACGGTCATCTCACCCGGCGGTGGCCCGGCATCCTACGTAAGCGGCTACGAAATGGGGGGCAAGTTGGCTGAGGCGATGCTGGAACGTCTGTTTGTCATTGATTGGCGAGACAGTAAGAACTCGATCCAGCACAATGTGTCGCGCGCGAAATTGATGCGTGAATACCTTCGGCGTGCTGCCCTCTGGGTGAATGAGTTGGGTGGCACCGACAGATGGCCCTTCTTCGACATCGCCGGACGCATCGCGCCGTCGGTGCGCACGAATCCCGATCTCGCCGCCAGGCTGGAGCGGTACATCGAGGAAAATGTTGGCGGCATTTCCACGGAGGACGCCCTCCGCGCGATTCTGCGTTGGGCCACCCTGCGTGACGTCCACAAGGGCCAACTGCCCTACCCGAACGACCCGTTCGAGCCGCTGCTGGTGATGTACGAGCGCGGTGGCGAAGTCGTCGCGGACGAAGCCCGGTTCTTCAACTTCGGCCACCGATCGGTCCGCCTGAAGCCCTGGCCCCAACACCTCTCACCCGACCCGGTCGTCTCCCTCGACCCCGCCACCCTCGACGCCTTGGACCGCGAAGAAAGCTGACCGCCGGAGGAGACCCCCGGGGCGCGGACGCGTTACCCGCACACAGGCGGTGCGGACGGGCACGGCGGGTGAACCGATCGCCGAAGCGGAGCGCTGCCAGCCCGCCGCCCCGCGAGGCCACTTGGACAGGGAAAACGCAACTTCGACAGGACCCGCACAGGCCGCTACCTTCACCTGGTCCTCGGCGATCGCCCGCCCGCGGCGGGACGAGTTGGTCGCGCCCCGTGGACCCTCATCCCCGTGCGTAAGCCACCGAACCAGGGAGAGACGCATGCCCCATCTCGCGCTGTACACATTCAGCGTCCTGAAGTCACCTCTCGCCGATCCCGCACCTCTCACGGACGAGTTCTACGACATCGGTGAGGCCGTCTACCGGGAGATCGGTCAGCGCTCCGGGTACCTCGCGCATGCCGAAGCGGCGGACGCGGAGCGGGGCGTGCTCTTCGGGGCGGACTGGGGTGCGTGGGGAGAGTTCACCGTACCGACCTGGTACGGCAAGGGCCGTACGCGGGAAACCACCGCCCTGGCCGCGACCCTCTCGCTCTGGACCGGCCTGCGTCCCGCCTTCGACGCCATCTACACCGGTCTGCACCGTGCGGCGCTGAACAGGCGTTACGACTGGTTCGAAAGGACGGGGCACCCGAACTACGTGGCCTGGTGGGTCTCCGACGACGCAATACCCACCTGGCGGGACGGGGTGTCCAGGCTGCAACACCTCCATGACCACGACCCCGCACCGCACGCCTTCACCTTCCACCACGCGTTCGCCCCGGACGCGACCCCGGCCAGGCTCAAAGGGAACGGATACGCCTGATCCGGTCGCGCACGATCTGGAACTCGAACACGGTCCCGCTGGTGCCGTGTTGCTGCGCCACCAAGCCCGGCCATCCTCGTTCTCGGAGGGCACACGGTGATCAGCGGTCGCTCCACCGGTCGGGCACGAGGGCAGGGCCGGCCCGCGCCCGTGCGCCGTGCGAAGCTCCCACCTCTGCCGTTGAAGCCTGGTTCACAACCCCCGAATGGCTTCCTCCAAACCGGAGCCGTAGGAGGCCCAACAGATCACCGAGCCGTCATCGCCGAGATGCCCTATGAACCAGTCGCCCTCGTCTCGCACGAGGCACAGGTTGTGGAAGGAGAGGATGACGTCGGGCTGGAGGGGGGTGCGGTCGGCACGGACGTAGTCCTCGACAACAACGAGTCGGTCGAGGGAGAGTACGGCCGCTTCGCGGTCGCCTGACACGGAGCGCACGCGCTCGATCGTCCACCCGTCGGGAAGTGCTGCGTTCACCGTCGCATGGTCGCAGTGGTGTGGTCCGACAGCTATGCGTTTACGGCAGCGCCCGGACTCTTACCGCGCGCCGGACCGCGCCGTCGTCGTACCTCGTGCCTGCGAGAACTCCCCGCGCCCCGCGCGGAACTCCCGCACCCCCACCCTCACCAACCCCGCCACCCCCCTCGACCGGCTCTGCGGCGGCCATGCCAGCACCGTCGTGACGGGCGGCGCGTCCACGACCGGGAGGGCGGCCAGCCCCTCGCGCAGCTGGGTGCGGCACGATTCCGGCGCGATCCAGCAGGCGCGGCCGAGCGCGATGAGCTGGAACAGTTGCGTATGGTCCCGGGCCTTCGGGCCGGGGCCGTCCGGGTACGTACCGTCACGGCCGGGCCATCGCGGTACCGGCAGGCCGGGAAGATCGGTGACCTCGGCCATCCGTACGTGGTCGCGTCCGGTCAGGGGATGCCCGGCCGGAAGCACCACCACCTGCCGCTCCACGCGTAGTTCCTCGGTGTCGAATCCGGCGGTGCCGTCGTACGGCAGGTGCAGCAGGGCCACGTCGGCCCGGCCGTCGCGCAGCATGCGTTCCTGCTCGCCGATCCCGCACAGGAGCAGGTCGACGGTGACCGCGTCGGGCTCGGCGGCGTAGACGTCGAGGAGTTCCGCCAGCAGGTCGCCGGAGGCGCCGGCCTTCGTGGCGAGGACCACGCCGTTCGTGGGGTGCGCGGCGCGGCGGGTACGGCGTTCGGCGGCCTCCACCGCGTCGAGCGCCGCCCGGGCCTCCGCGAGGAGCACCGCCCCCGCCTCGGTCAGGGCGACCGCGCGACTGGTGCGTTCCAGCAGCGTGACGCCCAGGCGCCGTTCGAGCCGGCTGATCGCCCGCGACAACGGGGGCTGCGCGATCCCGAGCCGTAGCGCGGCCCGCCCGAAGTGCAACTCCTCGGCGACGGCGACGAAGTACCGCAACTCCCGGGTCTCCACGCCCACATCGTACGAGCCCGCATCGATACCCGTGCGGTATCGATGCCCACCCGATCGGTGTTGGCCGTCCTCCACCGGGCCCGACCAGGATGATCCGTATGAGCGAACAGACCATCGCGCTGGTGACCGGCGCGAACAAGGGCATCGGATACGAGATCGCCGCCGGCCTCGGCGCCCTCGGCTGGCGGGTCGGGGTCGGCGCCCGGGACGAGGAACGGCGCGGGACCGCCGTGGCGAAGCTGCGGGCGGCCGGCGCCGACGCGTTCGGCGTACCGCTCGACGTGACCGACGACGCGAGCGTGGCCGACGCCGCCGCGCTGATCGAGGAGCGCGCCGGACACCTCGACGTACTCGTCAACAACGCTGCTATCACGGGTGGTTCGGCCCAGATGCCCACCACCGCCGGCCCCGCGGTGGTGCGGGCGGCCGTGGAGACCAACGTGATCGGCGTCATCCGCGTCACCAACGCGATGCTGCCGCTGCTCCGCCGTTCGCCGTCGCCACGGATCGTGAACATGTCCAGCGGTGTCGGCTCGCTGACCCGTCAGTCCACCCCCGGCGCCGAAACGGGCCCGATCGCCGTCGCCTACGCGCCGTCCAAGACGTTCCTCAACGCCGTCACCGTCCAGTACGCCAAGGAACTGCGCGGCACCGGCATCCTGATCAACGCCGCCTGCCCCGGGTACTGCGCCACCGACCTCAACGGCTTCCGCGGCGTCCGCACCCCGGAGCAGGGCGCGGCGATCGGCATCCGGCTGGCGACCCTGCCCGACGACGGCCCGACCGGCGGCTTCTTCGACGACGAGGGCGAGGTGCCATGGTGACCCGGAGTCCCGGTCGTCTCAGCGACCGGTGGAAGACGCCTCCGCCGAGGCCTCCAACAACAGATCGCGCAGGGCCACGGCGGTCCGCGACGGCTCGGCGGGGGTGAGGACGACCTGGTCGACGGTGGTCGACGGGCCGGTGATCGGGATGACGCGCAGGCCGGGCGGCTGTTGGTCGAGCGCGGAGCCGACAGTGATGCCGACGCCCGTGCCCGCGGCGACGTGGGCGGCGATGGCGTGCACGCTGTCGGCGGTCCTGATGATGCGCAGGTCGGCCCCGCCGATGTGGAAGGCGGCGAGCAGGCGGTCGCACAGACCGCTGTTGATCTGGTGCGGCCAGGTGAGCAGGCCGGTGGCGGACAGTTCGGACGCGCTCAACTCGGCGCGTCCGGCGAGCGGATGGGCCGCGGGGACGAGCGCCATGAACCGCTCGGCCGACAGCACCCGAGCCCGTACCCCGGTGACGCCGTCGGTCGCTCAGCCGATGCCCAGCCCGATCGTCTCCGCCCGCAAAGCGGGCAGCTGGGCCGTGGTCGGCATGGCCTCCGGCACGATCGTCACGTCCGGGAACCGTTCGCGCAGCTGCGGCAGGCAGCGCAACAGCAGCTGATGGCCGGTGTATTCGGCGTGGGCGACGACGAGGGTGGTACGGGCCCTGTCCCCGGCGGCCAGGGAACGTCCGCGCTGCTGGAAACGGCGCAGCTGGGCAAGGGCGGCGTGGGCGTCGGGCAGCAGCGCCTCGCCGAGATCCGTCAGTGACACCCGGCGGCTGGTGCGGTGGAACAGCCGCCCGCCCAGGCTGCTCTCCAGCCGCCGCACCGCGTCGCTGACGGTGGGCTGCCCCCGGTGCAGACGCGCGGCGGCACGGCCGAAGTGGAGCTCTTCCGCGACCGCGACGAACGCTTCGAGTTCGATCCTCTCCACGGGGTCAGGCCAACGGCGTCACCGGTCGCTGCGTGCCGAAGTCCGGCGTTGATGCCGTGCCGTACGCGGGCCGTGATGGCCGGGTACGCGGGATTCCCCCACGAACGGGAGTGGTGAGCAGCGATGACGGTCGAGGACGTCGACCGTGCGCAGGACGTACCGGTGACCACGGTGACGGTGTTCTTCCACGCGGTGCACGGGCACATCCGGGTGCTGGCCGAACACCTCGCCGCCGGGGCGCGGCGGGTGCCGGGCACCCGGGCGCATCTCGTCGAGATCCGGGCCGAGGACGTCACCGCGGGCCGCTGGCACGACGCGGAGGTGCTGGCGCTGCTCGACCGCTCCGACGCGATCGTCCTCGGCTGCCCGACGCTGATGGGCAGCGTGTCGGCGGTGTTCAAGGCGTTCATGGAGCGCGTTCACCCCGTTCACCACGCAGGCGTGGAAGGACAAGCTGGCCGCAGGGTTCACCATGTCCGCCTCGCAGAGCGGCGACAAGCTGACGGTGCTGGAGCAACTGGGCGTTTTCGTCGCGCGGTTGGGCATGCGGTGGATCGGTGTGGGCGACATGCCGGGCAACAACTGGAGCGGCGGCTCCCGCGACGACGTGAACCGGCTCGGTTCCTGGCTCGGCCTGATGAGCCAGAGTCACGCCGACCAGGGTCCGGAACACGCCGGATACCGCGGTGACCTGATCACCGCCGAGCGGTACGGCGAACGCGTCGCCCGGCTGACCCAGCGCTGGGTCAACGCCGTCCCGTACGAGACGCCCCGCATGACCGAACACCAGGCCCGCGCCCTGTCGGCCTCCCTCCGGGATACGGACGCCGCCCCGTCGGCGTTGACCGGCGCCTGACGGCGGGGACCCCGGCCGGCCAGCCGGAAGGGCGCGCGAAATCGCTGGCGAACCTGGACCCCGCCGGTATCAACTCACCCCCGTAGTAGGTCGTTCGATACCGAGGAGTCACCGTGATCGTCGTCATCGGAGCCACCGGAAACGTCGGCCGTCCGCTGGTCGGCCAGCTGCTCGACCGGGGTGCCGCCGTACGCGCCCTGACCCGTAACCCGGAGCGGGCCGCCCTCCCCGAGGGGGCCCAGGTCGTACGGGCCGACCTCGCCGGGGCCGTCGCGTCCGGCAGCGGGCTCGGGCCGCTGCTCGACGGGGCCGACGCGCTCCACCTCAACCTCGCCGCCACCGGCCCGGAGGCCGCCCACGCGCTGGTGCGCGCCGCCGTCGAGGCCCGCGTCGGCCGCCTCGTGCTCCTGTCGTCCTCCTCGGTCACCGACACCGAGGCCGACGAGTCCAACTTCATCTCGAAGATGCACGTCACCGTGGAACGGGCGATCCGCGACTCCGGGCTGCCGTGGGTCTTCGTCCGGGCGGGGATGTTCGCCACCAACACCCTGGAGTTCGCCGAGCAGTTGCGCCACGGTGACGTGGTGCGCGGCCCGTCCGACGCGGCCGAGGTGTCGCCGGTGCACGAGGCGGACATCGCCGCCGTCTCCGCCGTCGCCCTCACCGACACCTCCGGCGGCCTGCTCGGCACCACCCCGGTCGTCACCGGGCCCGCCTCGCTCAAGCGCTCCGACCTGGTGCGCGCCATCGGCACCGCGCTCGGCCGCGAACTGCGCTACGAGGAGCTGAGCCACGAGGAGGCGCTGCGCGTGATGACCGAGGAGCAGGGCGTGCCGCGTCCGGTCGCCGAGGCCGTGCTGGAGTAGAGCGCCCGGCCCGCCGCCGCCGAGGTCACCTCGGACGTGGAACGGATCACCGGACGCCCGGCCCGCTCGTACGCCCAGTGGGTCGCCGACCACCTGGACGCGTTCCGGGTGCGCTGAACCCGATCGTTCGCGGGACGGATGAGTGACGCTCATCGATGAGCATCGCTTCACGTTGACCCGCAGAATATTTAACTGGACCTGAGTGGTCACGCTGGGTGATGGTGGTGTCATGACGACAGCAGACGCCACCTTCCCAGGCTTTCCCGGCGGCATCCATGTGCCGCTGGTCACGCCGTTCGCCGCGGACGGCTCGGTGGACGCCGGTGCCCTGGAGTCGCTCGCCCACGACCTCCTCGACCGGGGCGCCACCGGGCTCGTCGCCCTCGGCACCACCGGCGAGCCCGCCGCGCTCGACCCGGCGGAGCGCCGGCTGGTGACCGATACGGCCGCCCGGGTCTGCCGGGAGCGCTCGGCCCGGCTGACCGTCGGCGTCACCACCAACGACACCCGGGCCGCCGCCGAGGAGATACGCGCCCTGGCCGCGCTGCCGTCACCGTGCGCCGCGCTGGTGCCCGTCCCCTACTTCACCCGGCCCACCGAGGACGGCGTCGTCGCCCACTACGCCCACGTCACCGCCGCCGCGCCGGACGTTCCGGTGATCGTCTACAACATCCCCTACCGCACCGGCCGCACCGTCGGGCAGGCCACGATACGGCGGCTCGCCGCGCTCCCCGGTGTCGCCGGGATCAAGCAGGCGGTGGGCGCCGTGGACGCCGACACGGTCGCGCTGCTGGCCGACCCGCCGCCCGGGTTCGCCGTGCTCGCCGGCGACGACGCCTTCGCTCCCGCGCTCCTCGCGCTCGGCGCCGCCGGCGGCATCCTCGCCTCCGCGCACCTGGCCACCGAGTCCTACGTCCGCCTGCTGACCGCCTGGCGCGACGGTGACATGGCCCACGCCCGGGCCCTCGGCGGCGTCCTCACCGGGCTGGCCACCGCCGCCTTCGCGGAGCCCAACCCCACGGTGGTCAAGGGCGTCCTCCACGCCCAGGGACGCATCCCCACGGCGGCCGTACGGCTGCCGCTGCTGCCCGCGAGCCCCGCGGCGGTGGAGGCCGCCGCACGTCATGTCCACATCCTGGCCGACCGCGCCGGGAGCCCGGCTTTGGCATCCTTGACCAGAGCCTGAAAGCGAGAGAGACCGAGGGTGAAGCGAATGAAGGTCGGAATCGTCGGAGCGACCGGTCAGGTCGGCGGGGTCATGCGGCGCATACTCGCCGAACGCGCGGCGGAGGGCCTCGGCCTGCCGGTGGACGAGCTGCGGCTCTTCGCCTCCGCCCGCTCGGCCGGTCGCACGCTGCCGTGGCGGGACGGCGAGGTCGTGGTCGAGGACGCGGACACCGCCGACTACCGCGGCCTGGACATCGTCCTGTTCTCCGCGGGCAAGACGGCCTCCAAGGTGCTCGCCCCCCGCGTCGCCGAAGCCGGCGCCGTCGTGGTCGACAACTCCTCCGCCTGGCGCCTCGACCCCGAGGTCCCGCTGGTGGTCTCCGAGGTCAACCCGCAGGACGTGGCCGACCGCCCCAAGGGCATCATCGCCAACCCCAACTGCACCACCATGGCCGCCATGCCCGTGCTGCGCCCGCTGCACGAGGAGGCCGGCCTGGTCTCCCTGGTCGTCGCCACCTACCAGGCGGTCTCCGGCAGCGGCCTGGCCGGCGTCGGCGAACTCGCGGAGCAGGCCGCCGCGGCCGGCGACCGCGCCAAGGAGCTGACCTTCGACGGCGACGCCATCGCCTTCCCCGACCCCAAGGTCTACGCCCGCCCCATCGCCTTCAACGTGCTGCCGCTGGCCGGCTCGCTCGTCGACGACGGCTCCGGCGAGACCGACGAGGAGCAGAAGCTCCGCAACGAGAGCCGCAAGATCCTCGGCATCCCCGACCTGCTGGTCTCCGGCACCTGCGTGCGGGTGCCGGTCTTCACCGGCCACTCGCTCCAGATCAACGCCCGCTTCAGCCGGCCGATCACCCCCGAGCGCGCCCACGAGCTGCTGGCCGGCGCCCCCGGCGTCGCCCTCAGCGACATCCCCACCCCCCAGCAGGCCGCCGGCCAGGACCCCACCTACGTCGGCCGCATCCGCCGGGACGAGACCGTCGCCAACGGCCTCTCCCTCTTCTGCGCCGGCGACAACCTCCGCAAGGGCGCGGCCCTCAACGCCGTCCAGATCGCCGAACTGGTCGCCGCCGAACTCTCCTGACCCGGCGGCCCCCGCCCACCGCCGCCCCCGGCGCGTCCCCCCAAGGCGCGCGCCGGGAACGGCGCCGTCGGCTACCGTCAGCGCTCACGGATCCGGCCGACGGCGACCACGGCCGTGCGGAAGGCCGCGGAGATAGGGGGACCGGCTTGCCGGCGTTGGGCGCGGGGGAGCGGCGGAACGGCTCGGAAGCGAGCGAGCCCCGGAAGACCTCCGGTGCGGGGACGGGTTCCGGTGCGCGGGCTGGCTCCGGTGCGGGAACGTGGTGGCGGGTTCCGGGCGCCCGGACTGGCTCCGGTGCGGGGACGTGGCTGCGGATGCGCGCGCGGAGAGGTGCGGCTGAGGGGGAGCCGCAGTCGGCCTCCGGCACGGGGACGTGGTGGCGGGTTCCCGGTGTGCGGAAGGACGCGGCCGAAGGCGAGCGGCGATCGGATCCGGGCACGGGGACGCGCTGGCGGATCCCCGGCGCGCGGACGGGAGCGGTCGAGGCGGCGCCCGGCCGGGGCGCGGGTCCGGCGGAGGGTCTGCCCGGTCCCCGTACGGGTCCGGAGGAGGGCCCGCCCGGTCCTCGTACCTCCCCGGAGGGGAGAACGCGTGGTGGCGGGGGATGGTGGCGCGGGGCCGGGGCGCGCGGTCTCGCGCTGACGGTCCTGTGCTTCGCCGTCTGTCTCGCCCTCGGCCTCCAGCAATGGACCGTCGTCAAGCTCGGCGGCTTCGACCTGGGCATCTTCGATCAGGGTGTGCGCGGTTACGCCCACTTCGGGCTGCCGCGCTCGCCGATCAAGAACGTCCACCACGGTTTCCCGCCCGGCTTCTCCCTCCTCGGTGACCACTTCTCGCCGATCCTCGCGCTGCTCGCGCCGTTGTACCGGCTCTGGGACGACCCGCGCACCCTGCTGGTGGTCCAGGCGGCGCTCTTCGCCTGCGGGGTGCCGATCGTGCGGCGCGTCGCCGACCGGTGTTTCGCCGGTTCCTCGCCCCGCACCCGCCGGTACGCCGCCGACCTGGCCGGACTCGTCCACGCGCTGGCCTGGCCGCTGCTCACCGCGTCCCGGCGCGGATTCCACGAAGTCGCCTTCGCCGTACCGCTGTTGCTGCTGATGTTCGAGCGTGGGCTCGCCCGCCGCCATCGTGGTGTCCTGCTCTGCGCGGCGCTGCTGTGCTGCACCAAGGAGGACCTGGGGTTCGTGGTCGGCGTCTACGGTGTCGTCCTCGCCGTGCGCGGCCGGCGCGCCCGCGACCGCGCCACGACGGCGACCGGGGCGGCGCTGGCCCTGCTGGGTCCGGCGGCTTCGCTGGCCGCGATCGGCTGGGTGCTGCCCGCGATGGGCGGGGTGCCCGGGTACTACTGGAGTTACGACCGGCTCGGCCCGGACGCCGGCGCCGCGGTGGCCCACGTGGCGGCCCACCCCTGGCTGCCGCTGACCGTCGCCGCCGATCCGCCGGTCAAACTCGCCCTGGTGGCCTGGCTGTTCGGCACGCTGTTGCTGCTGCCGCTCGGTTCGGCCACCGCCTGGTGCGCCCTCCCGCTCATCGCCGAACGCGTGTTGTCGGACAACCCCAACCACTGGCCGGTGCTCTACCACTACGACGCCTTCGTCTGGCCGGTGTTGCTGGTCGCGGCGGTGGAGACCGCGGGACGCCTGCACCGCGGGGAACGCCGGAGGCGCCGGGAACGTCCGGAACGCCGGGCGGTACGCCGCTGGGCCCCGGCCGCCGCCGTGCTGTGCCTGGCCGCCGCGCTGCCCACCGGGCTCGCCGGGCTGGTCTCCCCCGGCGCCTGGACGCCCTCCCCGCGCGCCCGCGCCCTCGCCGACGCCGCCGCCCGCGTGCCCTCCGGCGCCTTCATCGCGGCCGACAACAACGTCGCCCCCCGCCTCACCGCCCGCGCCCGCGTCGTCATCGCCGACCCCGTACCCCGCGGCGCCGACTACGTCCTGCTGCGCACCGACGAACTCACCTACCCCTTCGACTCCACCGCCGGCCAACGCGCCCACGTCGCCCTGCTCCTGGCCCACGGCTACCAGCGGATATGGCAACGCGACGGCGTCGTCCTCCTCCACCGCACCGGTCCCGTCCAGGCCGTCCCCGGCGTCCGTCCGCCCGGCGCCCCCGCCCGCCCGCTGCGTGAACGTCCCCCGGCCCGGGGCGGGTGGAACATCTTCCACGGCTGAACGCCGCCCCGGCGGACGCGGTCAGGGCGCGGCGTCCAGCACCGCCACGGCGAGCCGGCGCAGCGTTACGGCCACCCGTTCGCTCTCGCCGCGCTCCAACGAGCCCATCAGATAAGGGCTGGCGAAGGCGGCGAGCAGCATGTGGGCGACCATCGGTGCGTCCAGATCGGGGCGTTCCCGCTCGATCAGCGCGCTGACGTGGCCGTGCCACGCGTCGTAGACGGGGTGGTCCGGTTCCCCCTCGGGCCGCTGCGGCCGGTGCGTGCCGGCGGCGTGGCCGAGCGCCGCCAGCAGCCCCTTGTTGCGGGCCACCACGTCGCAGACCGCGTCGAGGAAGGCCAGCAGCCGTTCCCGGGGCGGGGCGCCCGGACCCAGCGGCGGCGGACCCGTCTCCACCTGGTCGCGCAGCGCCAGGGCGCGTTCCTCCATCAGCGCCGTCATCAGCCCCATGCGGCTGCCGAACCGGTGGAAGAGCGTGCCCTTGCCGACCCCGGCCGCCGCCGCGATCCGCTCCATGGAGACCTGCTCGGGCCGGTATCGCGCGAGCAGGTCCTCGGCGGCGCGCAGGATCGCCCGGCGGTTGCGCGCCGCGTCCGCGCGCTCCCGGCGCTGTGTGCCCTCTGCCGTCCTCCCGTCCTCGTCTCCTCCGCCGCCCGTGATCCCGCACCCTCTTTTCGCAGCCGAGTTGTCACCACTTCCGTGTCGGCTGATCCTCGGCACAGCATCCTTCGGCCGGGGCCGGTCCCTTGCCGAGGGCGTCGGCTTCGGCCTTGACGACGTAGACCTCCCAGGGCTCGCGGCCGGGGCCGTGGACCCAGACCTTGTCCTGGAGCGCGTAGCAGCAGGAGGTGTCGTTCTCCTCGAAGGTGGCCAGACCGGCTTCCCTGAGGCGTTCGGTAGCGGCGGTGACCTGGTCGGTGGTGGTCACTTCGACGCCGAGGTGGTCCAGGCGGGTGTCCTGGCCGGGCTCGCCTTCGATGAGGACGAGCTTGAGCGGGGGCTCGGTGATGGCGAAGTTCGCGTAGCCGGGGCGGCGTTTGGCCGGTTCGGTGCCGAAGAGCTTGGCGTAGAAGGCCACCGATCCTTCGAGGTCGGCGACGTTGAGGGCGAGCTGGACTCGGGACATGACGATCTCCTCGATCAGCTTGTATCGATTGACTTCGATGCAAGCTTGCGCGGTGCATCGAAGAACGTCAACATAGAGGCATGTCGAATCAAGAGTTTGTGGTGCTCGGGCAGGACGGCCCGGACGGCTGCTGCCCCGGGCTGCTGACCGCGCCGCTGGCCGAGGATCAGGCTGTGGAGCTGGCGAGGGTCTTCAAGGCCCTGGGTGATCCGGTGCGGCTGCGGCTGCTGTCGATGATCGCCTCCCGGGCGGGCGGCGAGGTGTGCGTGTGCGACCTGACTCCGGCGTTCGACCTGTCGCAGCCGACGATCTCCCACCATCTCAAGCTCCTGCGCGAGGCCGGGCTGATCGCCTCCGAGCGGCGCGGGACGTGGGTGTACTACCGGCTGCTGCCGGAGATGACCGACCGGCTCGCCGGGATCCTCACCCGCCCCGCCGGGCAGCCCCTTCCCGAGCCCGTCGAGGCCCCCGCGTGACCGCCGGGACCACGGCGGGGCCGGTGGCGGGGCGGCTGTCCTTCCTCGACCGCTACCTGGTCGTGTGGATCCTCGCCGCGATGGGCGCCGGCCTCGGTCTGGGCCGCCTCGTCCCGGGGCTCGGGGAGGCGCTCGCAAAGGTGACGGTCACCGAGGTCTCGTTGCCGATCGCGCTCGGGCTGCTGGTGATGATGTATCCGGTGCTGGCCAAGGTCCGCTACGACCGCCTCGATGCCGTCACCCGCGACCGCCGCCTCCTGGTTCCGTCGCTGGTGCTGAACTGGGTGCTCGGCCCGGCCGTGATGTTCGCCCTGGCCTGGCTGTTCCTGCCGGACCTGCCCGAGTACCGCACCGGCCTGATCATCGTCGGCCTGGCCCGGTGCATCGCCATGGTGATCGTCTGGAACGACCTGGCCTGCGGAGACCGGGAAGCCGCCGCTGTCCTCGTCGCCCTCAACTCCGTCTTCCAGGTGCTCGCGTTCTCCGCGCTGGGCTGGTTCTATCTCTCCGTCCTGCCCGGCTGGCTCGGACTGGAGACCACCGGCCTGCACATCTCCGTGTGGGAGATCGCCCGCAGTGTCCTGATCTTCCTGGGCATCCCGCTCGCCGCCGGATACCTCACCCGCCGCCTCGGCGAGAAGGCCAAGGGCCGCACCTGGTACGAGACGAAACTGATCCCCCGCATCGGCCCGTTCGCCCTGTACGGGCTGCTGTTCACCATCGTCGTGCTCTTCGCCCTCCAGGGCGACGCCATCACCTCGCAGCCGCTCGACGTCGCCCGGATCGCGCTGCCGCTGCTGGTCTACTTCGCCCTCATGTGGGCCGGATCGATGGCGCTCGGCCGCGCGGCCGGCCTGGACTACCCGCGGACGACGACACTGGCGTTCACCGCGGCGGGGAACAACTTCGAACTGGCCATCGCGGTCGCCATCGCCACCTTCGGCGCCTCCTCCGGACAGGCCCTCGCCGGAGTCGTCGGACCGCTGATCGAAGTGCCCGTCCTCATCGGCCTCGTCCACGTCGCGCTCGCCGCACGCCGCTTCTTCCCCTCACCGACAACCGGCCTGACGGCCGCCATCCCGGAAGGTCCCGCCCGTGTCCGAAACCCGTAAGCCCTCGGTGCTGTTCGTGTGCGTCCACAACGCCGGGCGCTCCCAGATGGGCGCCGCCTTCCTCACGCACCTCGGCAAGGGGCGCATCGAGGTCCGCTCCGCCGGATCCTCCCCCGCCCGGACGGTCAACCCGGCCGTCGTGGAAGCCATGGCGGAGGTCGGCATCGACATCTCCACCGAGACCCCGAAGATCCTCACGACGGAGGCAGCCGAGTCCTCGGACGTGGTGATCACCATGGGCTGCGGGGACGCCTGCCCCGTCTTCCCCGGCAAGCGCTACCTCGACTGGAAACTCGACGACCCCGCCGGCCAGGGCGTCGACGCCGTCCGCCCGATCCGCGACGAGATCGAACACCGCGTCCGCGGCCTGCTCACGGAAATCGGTGTCGAACCCCGAGCGTGACAACTGCCGCCGCCCTGAGTTGTCCTCCGCGGAAGGGTCACGTGGCCGGCGGAGGCGCCGGTTCGGCGGGGTCGTTCCACCAGACGAAGACCTCGGTGCCCGGCTGACGTTCGGAGAACCGGTCCGCCGGGGAGACCTCCCGCAGCAATCGGCGCAGGTCTGCCTCGAATTCGACGCGGCGCGTGCCGAAGAGATGCGGAGCCGAGAACGACATCGAGAACACCCCCGCGACGACGTCGTCCCCCGTGCGTTCCAGCGCCTGCCCACCGGGAACGACATGGCGCTGAGGACCGGCGAACCCCGCCCGGGCGAGCACCGCGGCCTCACCGCCGGGCGTT
This sequence comes from Streptantibioticus cattleyicolor NRRL 8057 = DSM 46488, assembly GCF_000240165.1. NCBI lineage: Bacteria > Bacillati > Actinomycetota > Actinomycetes > Kitasatosporales > Streptomycetaceae > Streptantibioticus > Streptantibioticus cattleyicolor. The sequence continues at coordinate 2,645,741 of NC_017586.1, read as the reverse complement.
CCCCGCGGCAGCAAGCCCCGGCCGGCCCGTCGGACCGGTCCGAGGTAGTGCCTGACCAGATCCTCGATCGCCGCGTAGGGCACCGCCGGATGGGGAAGACCGCCGACGGTTCGGGGCTGCGTCTTCACGTCGGAGACGTGCACCAGCGCCCCGCCGGGCTGGAGCATCTCCCGGGTGGTCGCCGCCACCAGGTCGCGATCCATCCAGTGGAAGGACTGGGCGAAGATCGCGACGGTGAACGTTCCAAGACCCGCCGGCAGATCCTCGGCCCGGGCCTGAACCCACTGCGCCTTCCCGGCCACTCCGCGCTCGGCGGCTTCACGAGTGGCTTCGGCGATCATTCCGCTGTCCGGATCGACGCCGACGATCTCGCCGAACAAGTGCGCCAGACTCAGGGCGAGGATGCCCGGTCCGCACCCCACGTCGATGAGACGGCCTCGCCCGTCAAGCGTCAGAACCTCGGCGAGCACGTCCGTCAGCCCGGGGGCGTAAGGGAGCCGTCCACGCCGGTAGTAGGCGGCTGTGCCCGAGAACAACGTGTCGTCCCATTCCCAGTCGGCAGCCACGTCCACCCACCGCCCTTCACGAGATCACGTGCCTGTCCGGCGGCCCACCCGGTGCACCGCACTCGGCGGGGACCGGCGCGGTCCTCCGTCACCGTCAGCCCATTCGACATCGACCAACCCCAGGGCCACCCCCACCCCCGGCTCGGCCTTCCTGTCGAAGCCGACCATGACAGGCGTGAAGCGGCGAGCCGTGCGGAGCGGGGGCTCGGCTCATCGATACGCCCCGGCCGTGGTGACCGTTGTCGCCGCGCGTCACCACACGGTCGCCGTGGCCGGAACGACACGGTTGCAAGCGGGGTGCTTGCAAAAGTTAGCAGGGCGTGGCACCGTCGGGGCATGGCGTCACTGAATGTCGGAAGCCTCGGCGAGTACCTGCGCGAGCAGCGCCGCAACGCGCAGTTGTCGCTGCGTCAGCTCGCGGACGCGGCCGGGGTGTCCAACCCGTACCTGAGCCAGATCGAGCGCGGGCTGCGCAAGCCGAGCGCCGACATCCTGCAGCAGCTCGCCAAGGCGCTGCGGATCTCCGCCGAGACGCTCTACGTCCAGGCGGGGATCCTGGACGAACGGGACCCGGACGGCATCCAGGTACGCACCGCCATCCTCACCGACGCGTCGATCAACGAGCGGCAGAAGCAGGTGCTGCTCCAGATCTACGAGTCGTTCCGCAAGGAGAACGGGGCCGAGGGCGCGTCGGTTCCCGGCGCCGCCGAGGAGGCCGGGCCCGCCCCGGCGCCGGACGAGGCCGCCTCACCGGAGAAGGCGCCCGCGCCGGAGAACACCACCCCGCGCAGGACGTCCGCCAAGAAGGCCGCCGCCAAGGTCGCCGACGCCGTGGCGGACGCGGTGGCCGAGACGGTCGCCGCGCGCAACCGGGTGCGGCGCGCGATACCCGCGAAGGGCGCCCCCGGCTCCGACCCCCGGTGAACGCGGTCCCGCGTCACCCCACAGACCACCCGTAACGCCATTTTCCGTACCGGAGGACCCTCATGGCGATCACCGACAACGTACGCAAGGCCCTGACCGACGCCACCCCGCTGTACGCGGCGGCCGGCACCGTCGATCTCGCGGCGGAGAAGCTCCGCGAGGTGCAGCCGCTGGTGGAGAAGTGGCGCGACCAGGCCCCCGAGCGGCTCAACAAGCTCAAGACCGCCGACCCCAAGGTCGTCCAGGAGCGGGTGACCAAGCAGGCCAAGGAGATCCAGGCGAAGATCACCGAGGCGATCGGCGGCGTCGAACTCGACCTGCGCAAGTTCCGCGACACCGCGCAGGGCTTCGCCCTCCAGCAGGTCGGCCGCGCCGCCGAGTACGCCGTCAAGGCCGGCGAGACCTACAACGGGCTGGTCGACCGGGGCCGCGAGGCCGTCCGCGGCTGGCGCGGCGAGGCCGCCGAGCAGGTCGAGGACATCGCGGTCGCGATCGAGCCGGAGCCCGCCTCCGACCCGGCCGCCGACGAGCCGGCCTCCGCCTCCGGCGGAAACGGTTCCGCGGCCCGCAAGCCCGCCACCGGCCGCAAGTCCGCCCCGGCGAAGAAGTCCCCCGCCGCCGAGTGAGATCCCCCGCCGGGTCCGGCGGGAATAAGTCATACCGCGAGCCGGGCACAGACGGGGTGCCCGGCTCGTTGACGCATTACGGTGGCGGTGACGGGGGTCTCCGGCACGATGGACGACGTGGAGGACGGCGTGCTGATCGCGGGGTTCTACAACATTCTCGGCTGGGTGTCCGTGGCCCTGCTCGTCTTCAGTGTGGTGGCCTTCGTCGACGCGGCGGTGCACCGCGAGGACGCGTACCGGGCGGCGGACAAGAAGACCAAGCCGTTCTGGCTGGTCATCCTGGGGCTCTCCGCCCTGGTCATGGGCATATTCCCGCTGCTGTCGTTCCTGCCGGTGATCGGGCTGGTCGCCACCATCGTGTACATGGTGGACGTACGCCCCGCCCTCCGGCAGGTCTCCGGCCGTGGCGGCGGTTACCGGCGGGGGAGCAGCAGCGACGGCCCGTACGGTCCGTTCCGCCGCTGAGGCCACTGAGGCCACTGAGGCCGCTGACGCCGCCGTGGCTGACAAGGCCGCTCGGGGCGCGGGGGCCGATGGCGCCGCGGGGACGGGCTGTGCGGGGTCAGGCGGGGGCGGGCGCCGTGCGCTCCAGGAGCACCACGGCCACGTCGTCCGTCAGCTCGCCGCCGTTGAGCCTGCGCACCTCGGTCACCGCGGAGTCCAGCAGTTCCTCGCCGCGCAGCCCGGCGCCGAGGCCGTCGTCGATCAGCTCGATCATGCCCTCGGTGCCGAGCCGGGCGGTGCCCTGGCCGACGCGGCCCTCGATCAGCCCGTCGGTGTAGAGCAGCAGGCTCCAGCGCTCGCCCAGCCCGATCCGCCCGCAGCCCCATTCCGCCTGCGGCAGCAGCCCGAGCGCCGGCCCGCCGGGCTCGTACCGCACCAGCTCGCACGGCCGGTCCGGGCGCAGCAGCAACGGCGCCGGGTGGCCGGCCAGATACAGATCGGCGTGACGTCCGTCGGGGGTGATGTCCAGGGCACACAGGGTCGCGAAGATCTCCTCGTCGGCCCGTTCGTTCTCCAGCACCTGCTGCAACGTGCCGAGCAGCCGGTCGCCGCTGAGCCCGGCCAGCGTCAACGCCCGCCAGGCGATGCGCAGTTCGACGCCGAGCGCGGCCTCGTCCGGGCCGTGTCCGCACACGTCGCCGATCATCGCGTGCACGGTGCCGTCCGGGGTGCGGACGACGTCGTAGAAGTCACCGCCGAGCAACGCGCGGCTGCGGCCGGGACGGTAGCGGGCGGCGAACCGCAGATCGTCGGCGCCGTCGAGCAGCGGGGTGGGCAGCAGGCCGCGTTCGAGCCGGGCGTTCTCCTGGTGGCGCAGCCGGGTCTCGGTGAGCTGGCGCTGGGCGCGGTCGGCGCGTTTGCGTTCCACGGCGTAGCGCATGGCCCGGTTGAGCAGCGAGCTGTCCAGTTCGTCGCGGAAGAGGTAGTCCTGGGCGCCGACGCGTACCGCCTCGGCGGCCAGCTCGGCGTCGGCCTCGCCTCCGGCCAGCGCGAGCACGGCGGTGTTCGGGGCCATGCGCAGCACCTCGCGCAGCACGGCGAGGTCGTCCGGGCCCGGGTGGTCGAGGTCCAGGTCGAGCAGGACGCAGGTCACGTCGTCGGTGAGCAGGCGGTCGGCCTCGGTGAGGTTGCGGGCGCGCCGGATGCGGACCCGGTTGCCGGCCGCGTCCTGCAACTGCGGTTCGGCGAACGAACTCGTGGGATCCTCGCCGATCACCAGCAGCGTGAACGGCACGGCGGCCCCGCGCTGCGCGGGCAGGCCGGGCGTGGCGGGCCGGGGCATGGCCCAGCCCCCGGCGTGGTCGGTCACCGCGCGGGTGCCCCGGTCCGCGTCCGGGATCACCGCGGTGACGCCGGCCGATGCCGGTGCCTGGGTCTGTGTCGGCACCGGTGCCGTACGGACGGCGGCGCGCTGGTCGGACGCGACCGCCTGGACGTGGTCTGACTGCCGGTCGGTGGACCGCCCGGTAGCGGACATGACTGCTTCCTTCCCTCCCCCGAGGGCGTGGCGGTCACCGTGACGGCGCCGCCCGGCCGGCCACCGGACCCCTCCGCGGTCCCACACCGGCACTGCCAGGCGACCATAGCGGCACTTCCCCGAAGCGCGGGAGAGCCACTTGGCACCAGGCCCGTGGCATATGCGCTCGTGACAAGGGGATTTTTGGGTACCCATGCTGATCTGGACATGACGCAGATCACGCCCCCCGGAGCCCTCCGGGAGCCCCCCGAGTGACCCCCCTCACGCGCCCGGGGCCGCCCGACGCGTCTCCCGCCCCGGCGGCGTCCCCGCACCCCGGCCTGCACCTCCCGGGGCCGCCCCCGGCGCACCCCTCAACCAGGGCGGACCGCCCCCAGGATCGGCATGGAGCCGGCGCCGGCCAGGGAGACGGGGCGGCCGGGGCGGGGGGCCTGGATGACGGCGCCGCCGCCGACGTAGAGGGCGACGTGGCCGGCGTCCGGGTAGTAGATGACGAGGTCGCCGGGGCGCAGCCGGTCGAGCGGGACGTGCGGCAGGCCGGCCCACTGCTCCTGGGACGTCCGCGGGATGGTGACCCCGGCCGCGGCCCAGGCCATCTCGGTGAGCCCGGAGCAGTCGTAGCTGTCCGGTCCCTGCGCCCCCCACTGGTACGCCTTGCCGAGCTGCGCCGTGGCGAAGGCCACCGCGCGGGCGGCGAGGGCGCCGGCCCCTCCCGCGTCCAGGTCCGGCCGGGCCCCGGCGGCGCCGCGCAGCCACGCCGTCTGCGCCTGGTACGCCGCCTCGTCCTCCGCCTCCCGCAGCCGTTGCCGGTCCCGCGCCCGCAACGTGGCCAGCAGCGCCTCGGCCTGCCGCAGCCGTGACTCCACCTCGCGCCTGGCGTCGGCCCGGCGGCGTCGCTGCGCGGTCAACCGCTCCCAGCCCGTCGTCGCGGCATGGGCGTACGCCGCCAAGTCGCGCTGTTTCCGCCTCAGTTGGAGCACGGCCGCCTCGGTGGCGCGGGCGCCCTGCTCGGCCACGCCCGCCGCGTCCAGGAACGATTCCGGGTCGGTGGCGAGCAACAGCCCGGCCCCGGCGGGGAGTCCGGCCCCGGCACGGTAACGGGCCGCGGCCAGCGCGCCGAGGCGCCGGGTGAGCCGGTCGGCGTCCGCCTGCGCGGCGACCACCGCGCGGGCGAGTGCCACCAGGTCCCGTTGCTGCCGTTCCACCTGCTCGGTCGCCGCGTCGTACGCCTCGGTGGCCACCTCCGCCTGCCGGTACAGCCGGTCGGTGGCGGCGCGGACGTCGGCGATCGTCCGTGGCCGCGCGGCCAGCGCCTGCCCCTGCCCCGGTCCCGCCGCGAGCCCGGCCACGCAGGCCAGCACCGTCGTGGACGCCACCACCGCACCCCGCACCCGCACCACGCCCACCTCCGCAAGAGCTGACGGGTCGTCACATGACGCGGATGGTCCCACCAACCCCCGGAAAACGACAGCCCCGCGCGCCCGGCGCCACCGCGTCCCACCGCACCGTCACCTCGCCCTGCCGCCACCGCGCCGGCCCGTCGGTGACCGGCCAGCCGGCCGCCCGCAACGCCTGGACGGAACGGATCCAGCGCTGCCGCGCCCCCAACGCGGCGAACGGCGCCGCCGCCGACCAGGCGTGATCGAAACCGGCCAGGAACGCGTGGATCGGCTCTCCCGGGACGTTCCGGTGGATCAGCGCCTTCGGCAGCCGCTCGGCCAGGTCGGACGGGCGGACCAGCGAACCGAGCCGAGTGGCGAACGTCACCGTGCGCGGCCCCTCCGGACCGATCGCCACCCACACGTGACGCCGGCCTATCTCGTCGCACGTCCCCTCGACCAGCACCCCGCCCGGCGCCAGCCGCTCCCGCAACCGCGCCCACACCTCGGCGACCTGGCCCTCGTCGTACTGGCGCAACACGTTCGCGGCCCGGATCAGCGCCGGCCGGCGCCCCCGCGGCAACGGCACCTCGAACCCGCCGTGCGCGAACGTCAGCCCCGCCCGGGCGTACGGGGCGGCGGCGGCCACCCGTGCCGGGTCTATCTCCACCCCGACCACCTCGGCGTCCGCCCGGACGGTCCGCAACCGCCCCAGCAACTCCACCGCCGTCCACGGCGCCGCGCCGTACCCCAGATCCACCGCCACCGGATCGGCCGCCCCCCGCAACCGCCCGCCGTACGCGGCCACGATCCAGCGATCCATCCGCCGCAGCCGATTCGGATTGGTCGTGCCGCGCGTCACACTCCCCACGGGACGACGCTGCGGCGGAACACGGACGGACATGCGATGAACTGTAAATCCCCCCGCCCTCCCCCGAGACGAAGGGCGCCGTTGCCCGCCCCGTTCCCCGGCGGCCCGCCGCCCCGGCTCCGGCTCGTGCCACCCCGTGGCGTGGCCCCGCGCCCCCTCGCCAGCACGCGGCCGCGCAACCCCCGGCATCCCGCCAGCACACGGCTCCGGCCGCCCGGCCTCCGCCCCGCCCGTCGTCGGGGCGCAGCCCCGCACCCCCCCTCCCGGGCGGAGCCCCGGGGATCCGGGCGCGGCGGCGTAGCCCCGGGGGCCATGCTCCGTCCCGCGGGGGGATAACGCTTTGGCAAAGCGGAAATGCCCCGCCACCCTCCCCGGTTGCACACAGGGGAACGGGGCACTCGCACGCCTGAGCAGGGTGGGCGCACGCGGCATCGCGGACGCGCACGGCACGGCGACGCGCGCGGAGGCGCCGAGGAACGCACGCGGAGACGGCACAGCCGAGCGAAGAAGGAGGCAGCGCGGTGAGCCAGTACGTGTCCCGCCTGGGCGGGAGACGGGTCCGCGGCCACGGGACCCCCAGGCGGCTGCGCCGGGGCGGCGGCGTCCGCCGGGTGGCCATGCTCAGCGTCCACACCTCGCCGTTGCACCAGCCCGGCACCGGTGACGCCGGCGGCATGAACGTCTACATCGTGGAGCTGGCCAAGCGCCTCGCCGAGACCGGCATCGAGGTCGAGATCTTCACCCGGGCCACCACCGGCGGCCTGCCGCCACGGGTCGAACTGGCCCCCGGGGTGATCGTCCGGCACGTGGACGCCGGCCCCTACGAAGGGCTCGCCAAGGAGGACCTCCCGGCCCAGCTGTGCGCCTTCACCCACGGCGTGATGCAGGCCGAGGCGTCCCAACGGCCCGGCCACTACGACCTGGTGCACTCCCACTACTGGCTCTCCGGCCACGTCGGCTGGCTCGCCGCCCAGCGCTGGGGCGTCCCCCTGGTGCACGCCATGCACACCATGGCCAAGGTCAAGAACGCCGCGCTCGCCGAGGGCGACACGCCCGAGCCCGCGGCCCGGGTCATCGGCGAGACGCAGATCGTCGAGGCGGCCGACCGGCTGATCGCCAACACCGACGACGAGGCCGCCGAACTCGTCCGCCACTACGACGCCCCCCGCTCCAAGGTCGCCGTCGTCCACCCCGGGGTCAACCTCGACCGGTTCCGTCCGGCCGACGGCCGCGCCGCCGCCCGGGCCCGTCTCGGCCTGCCGCAGCACGCGGTGATCCCGCTCTTCGCCGGGCGCATACAGCCGCTGAAGGCCCCCGACATCCTGCTGCGCGCGGTCGCGCTGCTGCTCGCGGACGACCCGAAGCTGCGCGAGCGGCTGGTGGTGCCGGTGGTCGGCGGGCCGAGCGGCAGCGGCCTGGCCAAGCCGGAGGGGCTGCAGAAGCTGGCCGCGCGGCTCGGCATCGCCGACGTCGTACGGTTCCGTCCCCCGGTCGACCAGGACACCCTCGCCGACTGGTACCGCGCGGCGAGCGTGCTGGTGATGCCGTCGTACAACGAGTCGTTCGGGCTGGTGGCCATCGAGGCGCAGGCGTGCGCGACGCCGGTGGTCGCGGCGGCCGTCGGCGGGCTTCCGGTGGCGGTGCGCGACGGGCACAGCGGGGTCCTCGTCCCCGGTCACGACCCGGCCGACTACGCCCGCGCGCTGCGCCGCTTCGTGGACGAACCCGGCCTCGGCGAACGTCTCGGCGCCGGCGCCCACGCGCACGCCCAGGGCTTCGGCTGGGGCTCGGTGGCGGCGGCCACGGCGGAGGTGTACGCGGCGGCCGTACGGCGGCGGGGCCTGGTCACCGCCTGACCGGTACGGACCCACGGGCTCGCGCGAGCGGACTTACGATCGGCACATGGACCCTCATGCCGCGATCACCGAAGCCTTCGAGGCCGCCGGGCTCAGCTGGGAGAACCCGGGCGACGGAACGTACGTCGTCCAGCTGCCGGGGACGCGCAAGCTCTCGACCACGTGCTCGTTCGTGGTCGGGCGGCACACCCTGTCGGTGAACGCCTTCGTGGTGCGCCGGCCGGACGAGAACCACGAGGCGTTCTACCGCTGGCTGCTGGAGCGCAACACCCGTACGTACGGCGTGAGTTACGCCATCGATCAGCTCGGCGACGTCTACCTGGCCGGGCGGCTGCCGCTGGCCGCGGTCACCCCCGAGGAGGTCGACCGGCTGCTCGGCGCGGTCGTGGAGAACGCCGACAGCAGCTTCAACACCCTGCTGGAACTGGGCTTCGCCTCGGCAATCCGCAAGGAGTACGCCTGGCGGGTCTCCCGCGGCGAGTCCACCCGCAACCTCGAAGCGTTCACGCACCTGACCCGCGACGCCTGAGCCGCACCGGGGAACCGCCGGTCAACGGGGCGCGGCGTCACCCGTCGCGGCACCGGGGCTCACCTGGGCGGCGGCCACCGCCCCCTCCCGCACCGCGGCCCGCCGCCCACGCAGCAGCACCCGGTACCCCACACCGACGACCACCCCGATCACCGCGCACGCCGGCCACATCGCCGCCCCCCACCGGTCCAGCGCCACCCCGCCCGCCAGCGGCCCCGCGAACGTCGCCGCCGACCACGCCAGCGAGTACATCCCCTGGTAGCGCCCGCGCGCCTCGACGGGCGACAGCTCGGCCACCACCGACATCGAGGTGGGCGCGTGGGCGATCTCGCCGAGCGTCCACACCACCACGGTCAGCGCGTAGAACCAGGGCGCCGTGGCGAAGAACGTCAGCCCGAACCCGCCGCCGAGCAGCACCGACGCCACCAAAAGCAGCGTCCCCCGGTCCCGCCCCTGCATCAGCCGGGTCAACGGGATCTGGAGCACCACGATCAGCAGCCCGTTGACCCCGATCACCAGGCCGTACTCGGCCGACGTCAGCCCCGAGCGGCCCATCGCCACGGCGAGCGTGTTGGACCCCTGCTGGGTGACGGTGCCCAGCAGGAAGGTGAGGCCGACCACGGCCATGAAACGGCCGTCGCGCAGCACCCGGGACAGACCGGCCGGACGTTCCCCGGCCGGCTTGTCCTTCGCCGCCACGGCCGCCGCCGGCCGGGTCTCCGGTATGCGGGTGAAGACCACCAGCGCGCACAACAGCGTGGTGGCCGCGTCCCCCAGGAAGAGCAGCAGATAGCCGTGGGCGGCGATCACCCCGGCCACCGCCGCCGACACCCCGAAACCGATGTTGATCGCCCAGTAGTTGAGCGAGAACGCCCGCACCCGGTCCCGGTCCGGGACGACGTCGGCCATCACCGCCTGCACCGCGGGCCGGGAGGCGTTGGAGGTCACCCCGACCGCGCAGGCCGCCGCCGCGATCGCCACCGGGTGCGTCACCAGCCCCAGCACCGCCGTGGTGGCCGCCGCCCCGAGCTGCGCCGTCAGCATCGTGGACCGCCGCCCGATCCGGTCGCTGAGCACCCCGCCCACCAGCGCCCCCACGGTGCCGCCGAGCCCGTACAACGCGGCGACCAGCCCCGCGTACGAGGCGGAGAAACCGCGCTGCACGGTGAGGTAGAGCGCCAGGTAGGTCACCACGAAGCCGCCGAGGCGGTTGATCAGCGTGCTCGTCCACAACCACCAGAAGGCCCGGGGCAGACCGGATACCGTTTCGGCGATGGCGCGTCTGGGTGCGGTGAGCACGGTTCTCCCCCTGGTTGCTGGCAACGACCGATTTGTAATAGGCAAACCCGCTGAGCGCAGCTTACTGACGGCGGACGCCGTGGCACCAGCGCTTTTCGATTAGGCTCACTTCCATGGCTGCTGCTGCTCCGTACCGACTGATCCTGCTCCGCCACGGCGAGAGCGAGTGGAACGCGAAGAACCTGTTCACCGGCTGGGTGGACGTCAATCTGAACGAGAAGGGCGAGAAGGAGGCGCTCCGCGGCGGCGAGCTGCTCAAGGACGCCGGCCTCCTCCCCGACGTCGTCCACACCTCGCTCCAGAAGCGCGCCATCCGCACCGCCCAGATCGCCCTGGAGGCGTGCGACCGCCACTGGATCCCGGTGCACCGCTCCTGGCGCCTCAACGAGCGCCACTACGGCGCCCTCCAGGGCAAGGACAAGGCGCAGACCCTCGCCGAGTTCGGTGAGGAGCAGTTCATGCTGTGGCGCCGCTCCTACGACACCCCGCCGCCCCCGCTGGCGGACGGCGCCGAGTTCTCCCAGAGCGACGACCCGCGCTACGCCACCATCCCCAGTGAGCTGCGCCCCCGCACCGAGTGCCTCAAGGACGTCGTCGGCCGCATGCTGCCGTACTGGTACGACGGCATCGTCCCCGACCTCCTGGCCGGCCGCACCGTCCTCGTCGCCGCCCACGGCAACTCCCTGCGCGCCCTCGTCAAGCACCTCGACGGCATTTCCGACGCCGACATCGCCGGCCTCAACATCCCCACCGGCATCCCCCTCTCCTACGAACTCGACGCCGACTTCCACCCCCTCACCCCCGGCGGCACCTACCTCGACCCCGAAGCCGCCAAGGCCGCGATCGAGGCCGTGAAGAACCAGGGGAAGAAGAAGTAGGCCCCCGCGAACAAGCCCCCTGTCCCGCGGTCCGTCCGCCGGGAGGGGGCTTTTCGCTGCGCTGGGTCGTCGGGCGCGGGGGCTACGTGGCCGATCCGGAAGCTCTGGCGAGCGGTGGACGACGGGCCTTCGTGATCCATCACCGCACCGCACGCATGAGGAATCCAGGCGTGGCGGGTTGGAGGACCGACGGTCAGTCCTCGGCGACCTGGAGCAGAGAGATGACGTACTCGGCGCCGACTCCGCTGACCACGCCGTCGAAGGTGCACCGCGTCACGGGGTCCCAGCCCCGGCTACCATCCGAATATTCGGTGTTCGTCCACCACTTGGTGCCGTACCCGAGCAGTTCTGCGACTTGGGCCGCAGCACGTCGGGCATGGTCGGGATCACGATGCCTCACGCGGTACGCGAGATCCTGCGAAGACAGCATGGCCAACAGGTCGACAGCGGTGTCTGGATCAACGGGGTGCAGGGCAGCGGCCACCTCGTCCGGAGACTGGAGACTTCTCGAACCCTTCGGGCCCAGGTGTCCCCAGTCCGCGTCCGCCTGCCTCGCCAGCGCGAAGACCTGTCCCTCGACCGTTGCGGCAGACGCCGCTTGAACACGCCCGTAGACCCGGACATGCCCGGACAGGGAGCGCATCAGCGCATGCAACTGTCTCGACTGCCAATCACGCACGCAGGCATCCTGACACGCGCACCCAACCCGCACCCAACCCGAGGTGGAGGCCAACCTACCCGCGGTTTCTCCGCGAGCAGGGGGCTTCTTGCCGCGACGGCGTCGTCTCAGTCGCCGTCGCCGTCCCGGAGGACCCTGCGGGGTGTCATGTGGCCCGCCAGCCACTCCAGGTTTCGCCAGAGGCGGGGTTCACCGTGTTCCTGCCGCTGCGCCTCGGCCCAGGGCCGGTAGTTGTTCCAGACGGAGATGATGAGGCCGCCCCACGCGTCGTCGATCAGTTGCCGATCGAAGGCGTCCGAACGCGTGCCCGCGCCAAGGAGGTTGAAGGTCGTGAGGTAGGACGTGATCAGCTTCGTCGCTCGCTCGTCGCCCGACATCGAGCGGTCGATCAGCGCCTCGATGGCCGCGTGATCGCGCTCCGGGGGTATGCCCTCGTCGAACAGCGACTTGCGCTGGTTCATGTTGTCCGCGAGGAACTCCATGGTCGCCTGCTTACGGCGCCTGTCGTGATCCTGCTTGGTGCTGCGAGCCAGCATCAACAGCTGCCACGCCAGGGCGACGAAGCCGACCACACCCACGCCCAAAGAGCCGAACGCGGCTACCAGGGACCATCGCTCGAACGCCGTCATGGACGAATACCCTGAGGGCACCCACGAACAAGCCCCCTTGCCCGCGGACACGTCCGTCGGGAGGGGGCTCTTCGCTGCCGCTGGGGGCTTACTGGTGGTACTTCTCCACGACCGACTCGGCGCCGGCGGAGTGGGGGTTCATGGTGACGCGGACGGTCACGGCGCCGGTCTTCGCGGCCGTCTCCAGCTGCTCCTCGGTGCACTTCGAGGTGCCGTAGCCGTTGCTGTCCATGGTCACGTGGCCCTCGTTGTTGTCGGCGCAGATCGCCGCCGCGCCGCGGATGTCGGTGGCGTTGGAGACGAAGAACGCCTGGTCCAGGCCGCCGGTGTCGGGCTTGACGAGCAGCTTGCCGGGGGCGAGGTAGCTCAGCTTGCCCACGTAGACGCTGTGTGCGCCCGCGTCGGCGGAGCCGCTACCACCGCCGCTGCCGGAGGTGGAGACCGCCGGGCAGTGGCCGGTCTGCTCGCCGATGCTGTTGATCTCGGCGTTGGACCTCGAGTCGCCCGCGTAGTTGATCTGGTCGGTGCAGCGCACCCCGGGCTTCTTGGCGGTGCCGGACGACGAGGCGTGGGAGGAGCCGTTACCGCTCTTGCCGGGGGTCTGCGCGCCGGCCTGTGCGGAGCTGGTGGCGGCGGACGAACCGGCGGAGGAGCCGGGCGCGGCGGCGGTCGGGTCGTTGGGTCCGCACGCGGTCAGTGCCATCCCCGCGGCGACGAGCACGGCAGTCGACAGGCCCCAACGAGCGGTCCTGGTACGCATGGTGTCCCTCTTTCGCATTCGACGTGTCGCCCGATCCGGTGGCCATGAGTCCGTTCCCACCCCCCTGACGAGGGCGACCACCTGCGGCTGAAACGACCTTGGCATGTACAGCGGCGCAAGTCATCGCCTGTTACAGCCCCGTGGCACGACGCCGAACACGTCACGACAATCGACACGAGTCCGCCGACATCCCCGCCTCCCCGCGTGGCGAAAGGGCCCCGGCGCCATGCCGGAGCCCTTCCGTCACGCGGGGGACCGCGGGGTCAGCCGCAGCATCCTCCGCACTGGCACGCACCGCCCGACTGGCAGCCGCAGCCGCAGCCGGCCCCGCACCCGCAGGCGGCCAGCAGCGGCAGGGGGATCCGGTCGGGGCTCGGGTCGGAGTCGGTGAACGACTGCTCGTGGCGGGTCGGCGAAGTGGGCGTGTCCGTCATCGATGCCCTCCTTGGCGCTTCGGCGCTTGGCGCACGCTTGGGCGAACGCCATGACGAGCGGCCTGCACAGCCGCCTGCCAGGGGCAGTCAACCGCCGCCCGCCGGGGCGCATCAAGGGCGCACGACGGCGTACCGGGCGCCCGAGGCGCTCGTCCCCTCTGGGCCCCCACCCCCGGCGCCGCCAGGCGCTCGCTCCACCCCGGACGCCCGGCAGACCCCGGCACACCGTCCCAGTGGCTCCGCAACCCCGGGCCCCCGAAGCATCCCGCCCCGGTGGCCCGGGCCCCGTCCGGCATCCCGGGCCGCCCGGGCGTCCCGTCCCCCGGAGGGGGAAGCCCCTGACGGGACCCTCACCCCTCCTCCGCCGCCCCCTGCCCCGCCGGCGCCAGCTCGTCCGCGTGCTCGCCGGTGACCAGGTACACCACCCGCTTGGCGACCGAGACGGCGTGGTCGGCGAAGCGTTCGTAGTACCGGCCGCAGAGCGTGACGTCGACCGCGGTCTCGATGCCGTGCTGCCAGCGGTCGTCCAGCAGGTGCTGGAAGAGGGTGCGGTGGAGCTCGTCCATGCGGTCGTCGTCCGCCTCCAGCTGGAGCGCGGCGTCCACGTCCTTGGAGGTGATCACCTCGCCGGCCTTGGCCATCAGCCGCTGCGCGAGCTGGCCCATCTCCAGCACCGTGCTGTGCAGGTTCCGCGGGACCGCGGAGACCGGGTAGCGCAGCCGGGCCAGCTTGGCCACGTGCCGGGCCAGGTCGCCGGAGCGCTCCAGGTCGGCGCTCATCCGCAGGCTCGTCACCACGATGCGCAGATCGGTGGCGACCGGCTGCTGGCGGGCGAGCAGCGCGATCGCCCGGTTCTCCAGGTCGCGCTGGAGATCGTCCACCTTCTCGTCGGCGGCGATCACGCTCTCGGCCAGCTTCAGGTCGGCGTCGAGCAACGCGGTCGTGGCGCGACCGATCGCGGAGCCGACGAGCCTGGCCATCTCGACCAGCCCCTCACCGATCGAGTCGAGCTCCTCGTGGTAGGCGTCACGCATTGATCCAGTCCTCTCCGTGGCCGCGGCCGTGCCGCCTCCCAACGGCGGAACGGCGGAACGGGACAAGCTTCCCGCCACCTGCGGGCCGCTGACCCCACCGTGCGTGGAACACGCGACCCGGCCGGACATCGGGGGTGAACCACCACCGACACCACGGTGAACTCTTGGCAACGAGTGTTCGAGTCCACCCCCGGATGGCTGTGGAGCACACCGAACGCCTGCCTAACCTTGACGCCATGGACGTCAACGCGGCGCTCGCCGCAGCCAGCGCGATCGGCGGTGTGTGCACCGGCGCGGTCGCGGTGCTCGCCTTCCGCTGGAGCGAGCGGGAACAGGCACGTCCCACCCGCACCTCCCTGCACACCGACGCGGTGCTGCCGCCCGGCGTGGACATCGTCCTGTCGGTGCTGCGCTCCTCCGCCGTCGTGCTCGACGAGGGCGACACCGTGGTCAAGGCCAGCTCGGCCGCGTACGCCCTCGGGCTGGTCCGCGGCGGACGCCTCGCCGTCGACCAGATGCTCCAGATGGCCCGGGAGACCCGGCGGGACGGCGAGATACGGCAGGTCGAACTCGACCTGCCGCGTCGCAGCGGACGCGGCGAGGCGCTCGCCGTCTCCGCGCGCGTCGCCCCGCTCGGCTCCCGGCTGGTGCTGCTGCTCGTCGAGGACCTCACCGAGGCCCGCCGCATCGAAGCGGTGCGCCGGGACTTCGTCGCCAACGTCAGCCACGAGCTGAAGACCCCGGTGGGCGCCCTGTCGCTGCTCTCCGAGGCGGTCATGGACGCCGCCGACGACCCCGAGGCGGTGGCCCGGTTCGCCGGCCGGATGCAGATCGAGGCGACCCGGCTGACCAGCCTCGTCCAGGAGATCATCGACCTGTCCCGGGTGCAGAACGACGACCCGCTGGAGGACGCCGAGCCGGTCGCCGTGGACGAGCTGGTGGCCGAGGCGGTCGACCGCTGCCGCCACCCGGCCAACGCCAAGCAGATCACCATGGCCACCGTGGACGCCCCCGACCTGTACGTCTGGGGCCACCGCGGCCAGCTCGCCGCCGCCCTGGGCAACCTGGTGGAGAACGCGGTCAACTACAGCCCCGCCCACACCCGCGTCGGCATCGCCGGCCGCAAGGTCAACGCCCCGGGCGGCAACATGGTGGAGATCTCCGTCACCGACCAGGGCATGGGCATCTCCCCGGCCGACCGGGAGCGCATCTTCGAGCGCTTCTACCGGGTCGACCCGGCCCGTTCCCGCGCCACCGGCGGCACCGGACTCGGACTGTCCATCGTCAAGCACGTCGCCGCCTCGCACGGCGGCGAGGTGACCGTCTGGAGCGCCGAGGGACAGGGTTCCACCTTCACCCTGCGCCTGCCCGAAGCCGCCGGCGCCGGCCAGAACCAGGACGCCGGCCACGACCAGGACGCCGGCCGGCCCGAGGACACCGGCCGGCATCACGACCCCGTCGCGCCCGCCACGGCGGCGGAGACCGACGCCACCCCCGCCTCCCACCAGCGCGCCGCCGAGACCCGGCGGCAGCACACCACCCCCCACAGCCGAAGAATCCCCCGCAGAATCCACCCCGCCCCGGAGGTCCTTCCGTGACCCGAGTGCTCGTTGTCGAGGACGAGGAATCGTTCAGCGACGCTCTGTCGTACATGCTTCGCAAGGAGGGCTTCGAGGTCGCCGTCGCGGCCACCGGGCCCGACGGGCTGGAGGAGTTCGAGCGCAACGGCGCCGACCTGGTGCTGCTCGACCTGATGCTGCCCGGGCTCCCCGGCACCGAGGTGTGCCGCCAGCTCCGCAGCCGGTCCAACGTGCCGGTGATCATGGTCACCGCCAAGGACAGCGAGATCGACAAGGTCGTCGGCCTGGAGATAGGGGCCGACGACTACGTCACCAAGCCCTTCTCCTCCCGCGAACTCGTCGCCCGCATCCGCGCGGTGCTGCGCCGCCGCGGCGAGCCCGAGGAGGTCGCCCCCGCCGCGCTGGAGGCCGGACCGGTCCGCATGGACGTCGACCGCCACGTGGTCACCGTCGGCGGCGGCAAGGTCGACCTGCCGCTGAAGGAATTCGACCTCCTGGAGATGCTGCTGCGCAACGCCGGCCGCGTCCTCACCCGCATGCAGCTGATCGACCGGGTCTGGGGCGCCGACTACGTGGGCGACACCAAGACCCTCGACGTCCACGTCAAGCGGCTGCGCGCCAAGATCGAGCCCGACCCCGGCGCCCCCCGCTACCTGGTGACCGTCCGCGGCCTGGGCTACAAGTTCGAGCCCTGATCGGCCCGGCGCGCACAGGCGTCAGGGGCGCCCACCGGCCGGTGGGCGCCCCTGACGCCTATGCGCGGTACGAGGCCGTTACGGCTTGACGGTCTCCTTGGCGGAGGACGACGGCTGCACGTGGCCGTGCTCGCCGTGTCCGGCCGGGGTGCCCGGCTTGCCCGAGGGGGAGCCCGACGGCTTGCCGGCCGGGGCGGAGGCGCTGCCGCCGGGGGCCGGGGTGGCCTCCACACTGGCGCCGTACGTCTGGAAGTAGTGCGTGGCCGGCACCACCAGCGGCGAGAGCGACACCTGACCGGTGCTGCTCAGCGAGAAGGTGGTCTTGTGGAAGTCGCCCTGGGACAGACCGGCGCTGTCGGAGAGGACGGCGGAGGGGTTGCCCGCACCGCCCAGCGTGATCGCGCCGTTGGCCGGAACGGTCAGCGGGCCGGTCTTGCCGTCCGGGCCGGTCAGCTTCACCGGGGTGCTGACACCGTCGACGCTGATCGAGGTGAGCTGCTGCGGCGAGGCGCTGTTGTTGAAGACCCGGGCGGTGACCGTGGCCGGTCCCTTCCCGTTCGGCTCGGTGATGATGTTCGCGTTCTGGATCTGGATGTCGCCGACCGAGGTCGAGACGACGTTCGGCTGGACCTGGAGGGTCTGCGAGTCGTCACCTGCCCCGCAGGCGGCGGCGAACGGGACGACGGAGAGAGCGAGAACGGCGGCGAGGGCGCCGCGTCGAAGGCTGCGGCTCACGGCGGCGGCATCTCCTTGACGAGTGGCGGGCTAGTTGCGGCGGCCGGCCTCGGTGCCCGGGTGGCGCCGTGTAAAGCCGCACTAAGGATCTTCCAGCGCGCTTAGGTTACCGACCCCTCCTGACGCGCCCGCACCCGGCCACCCCTTCGCGCCTCCCGCCTCACTCGCGCGGCCCCTGACGCGGCCGTGCCACCCTCGTGGACGGCTCCGCCGGGCCGGGCCGTCGGCACGTCCGGCCACCGGGCGGCCGGCCGGACGGTGATTACCCGCCGCGAATGGTGTGGCGCGTACAGCTCAAGATCGATTATCGGAGACCGCTTGCGCCCCCCTCGCCGTTCGTTCACCGTTATTCAAGAAGTGTCCAAATGTGGATCACTCTTGCGGTGGGTAATTCGTGTTTTCGTGCGAACGCCGCGAGTGATCTCCGGCGCTTGTCCGGGACGAACTGCGGCGGCGGGTGCGAAGCGCCGCCAAGCGCGCGCGGAACGACGTGAACCCGCCGCCCCTTCTCCGAACGGAGTAGCGGAAGACCACACTCGCGAGGCGGACGAATCAGGATGAATCGCCCCTTCGAGAGCGTCCCCCGGCCGTGTGACAGCGGTGTTCCACGGTGCCCGTACAGCCGCTCCGACCTGCGGATACCTGGCGCCGGACGCCCCCTCCAGCACGATCCGGCCGCACTTGTCAAGCCCCGAGATATGCCCTGACCTGCGAAAACGCCATTCAGATGAGGCCGTTCCCGTGTTACCCTGGATAGCCACGGAAGGGGTACCTGTCACATGACGTTCAAGGTTGGCGACACCGTGGTCTATCCCCATCACGGGGCCGCGCTGATCGAGGCCATCGAAACTCGCCAGATCAAAGGCGTGGACAAGACCTACTTGGTGCTCAAGGTCGCCCAGGGCGACTTGACGGTGCGCGTGCCCGCGGACAATGCGGAGTTCGTCGGCGTACGCGACGTTGTCGGTCAGGAGGGGCTGGACCGGGTCTTCGAGGTGCTGCGCGCGCCGTACACCGAGGAGCCGACCAACTGGTCCCGCCGGTACAAGGCAAATCTGGAAAAGCTCGCCTCCGGCGACGTCATCAAGGTCGCCGAAGTCGTCCGCGACCTGTGGCGCCGTGAGCGTGAACGCGGTCTGTCGGCCGGCGAGAAGCGCATGCTCGCCAAGGCCCGGCAGATCCTCGTCAGCGAACTCGCGCTCGCCGAGAACACCAACGAGGACAAGGCGGAGGCCCTTCTCGACGAGGTCCTGGCGTCCTGACCCGGGCGACCGTGGTGCCCGGGGCGGGCGCCACACGCCGCGCCGTGCGCACCCCGCCGCACGACGTGACGCAGTGACGTGACGCCTCCGACGACGTGACACGTGCCGTCGGACCACGTGAACGATGCCGCGGTGCCCGGTGACCACCGGGCACCGCGGCGTGTCCGGCCCCACGACGGCCCGTATCATGCCGATGCGGGCCGTACGCGTCACCGGCGCCGTGCGTCGCGCCGGAGAACACCGGCCGTCGTCGGCATCGCTCGCGTACGCGGAAACGGCGCGCCGGGCCCGGGCAGCCCGCCCCGCCCAGCGGGGAGTTGCCACCGCGGTGTCACGGAAGGGGCCGCGGTGACGAGGTGCCCGGCACTTTTGAGGCGATACCCAATTCGGCCAAGGACACAAACCTGACTACCTCGCCCACGCCCGCGACACCGGCGGTCGCGGCCGTCATCCCCGCCGCCGGACGCGGTGTCCGGCTCGGCCCCGGCGCGCCCAAGGCGCTGCGCGCCCTGGGCGGCGTACCGATCCTGGTGCACGCCGTCCGCGCCCTGATCCAGGCCCGGGCCGTCTCCCTCGTCGTCGTGGTCGCCCCGGCCGACGGCGTCGCCGAGGTGCGCGCCCTGCTCGACAGCAACGGCCTGCCGGAGTCCAAGGAGATAACGGTGGTGGCCGGCGGCGACTCCCGCCAGGAGTCCGTCCGCCTCGGGCTCGCCGCCGTCCCCGACGACTTCGGCGTGGTCCTGGTGCACGACGCGGCCCGGCCGCTGGTGCCGGTGGAGACGGTGGACGCGGTGGCCGCCGCGGTACGCGCCGGCGCCCCCGCCGTCGTCCCCGCGCTGCCGCTGGCCGACACCGTCAAGGAGGTCGTCCCCGGCGCCGCCGGCGACCCCGAGCCGGTGGTCGCCACCCCGGAACGCGCCCGGCTGCGCGCCGTCCAGACCCCCCAGGGCTTCCGCCGCGACGTGCTCGCCGAGGCCCACCGGACGATCACCGCCGAGGGCGAGGGCGCCACCGACGACGCCGGGATGGTCGAACAGCTCGGCCTGCCGGTGGTCGTGGTCCCCGGCCACGAGGAGGCGTTCAAGGTCACCCGGCCGCTCGACCTGGTGCTCGCCGAAGCCGTACTCGCCCGCCGGAGGGCCGCCGATGTCTACTGACGCACCCCTGCGGTTCCCGCTGCCGCGGATCGGCGTCGGCACCGACGTGCACGCCTTCGAGGAGGGCCGGGCGCTGTGGGTGGCCGGGCTGCTGTGGGAGGACGCCGGGTACGGCCTGGCCGGCCACTCCGACGGTGACGTGGCCGCCCACGCCGCCTGCGACGCCCTCTTCTCCGCCGCCGGCCTCGGCGACCTCGGCGCCCACTTCGGCACCGACCGCCCCGAGTGGGCCGGCGCCTCCGGGACCGCCCTGCTCACCGAGGCCGCCCGCATCGTGCGCGCGGCCGGGTTCGGCATCGGCAACGTCGCCGTCCAGGTGATCGGCGTCCGTCCGAAGATCGGCAAGCGCCGGGACGAGGCCCAGGCCGCGCTCTCGGCCGCCGTCGGCGCCCCCGTCTCCGTCTCCGGCACCACCACCGACGGCCTCGGGCTCACCGGCCGCGCCGAGGGGCTCGCCGCCGTCGCCACCGCCCTCGTCCACGAGCTGCCGCCCGTTCCGGCGTCCTGACCGCCGTCCGGGTGGGCCGCGGGCGTGTCCCGCGACGGGTACGGGTACGGGTACCGCCAGGCCGCCCACGCGGCCCAGCGCGCCGCCCGTCACCCGTACGCACCGGAAGGACCGTCCATGGCCGCCACGCTCCCCGACGCCCTCAAGAAGCTCCTCGACAGCCCGGTCTTCATCACCGTGGCCACCATCCAGCCCGACGGCAGCCCGCAGGTCTCCCCGGTCTGGGTCAAGCGCGACGGCGACGACCTGCTCTTCTCCACCACGGTCGGCCGCCGCAAGGAACGCAACCTGCGCCGCGACCCGCGCGTCACCGTCGTCGTCCAGCCCGCCGACGCCCCCTACACCTACGCCGAGATCCGCGGCACCGCCGAACTCACCACCGAAGGCGGCCAGGAACTCATCGACGAGCTGTCCCGCAAATACACCGGCAAGGACTACCGCGACTTCAACCCCGCCTCCGTCGACGACGCCGAGCGCGTGGTCGTCCGCATCGCCCCCCGCAAGGTCGTCGGCTCGCTGGGCTGACCCCGCGCGACGGCCCCGCCGGGGGCGCGGGTCGGCCCGGCGGGACCGCCCAGCGCAACTGATTTTCGGGCAGCCCGGCCGGAATCGGCGCTGGGCACCCCGCCGCGGCCACTACCCTGGATGCCGTGACTATTCGCCTGTACGACACCAAGGCCCGCCAGGTACGTGACTTCACCCCGCTCGTGCCGGGCTGTGTCTCGATCTACCTGTGCGGCGCCACCGTGCAGGCGGCCCCGCACATCGGACACATCCGGTCGGGGCTCAACTTCGACATCATGCGCCGGTGGTTCGCGTACCGCGGGTACGACGTCACCTTCGTCCGCAACGTCACCGACATCGACGACAAGATCATCGCCAAGTCCGCCGAGCAGCACCGCCCCTGGTGGGCGATCGGCTACAGCAACGAGCGCGCCTTCAACGCCGGCTACGACGCGCTCGGCTGCCTGCCGCCCAGCTACGAGCCCCGGGCCACCGGCCACGTGCCGGAGATGATCGAGATGATGCGCGGCCTGATCGAACGCGGCCACGCCTACGCCGCCGACGGCAACGTGTACTTCGACGTCCGCTCGTTCCCCGGCTACCTGGAGCTGTCCAACCAGGAGCTGGACAACCTGCTCCAGCCCTCCGGCGAGGGCGAGACCGGCAAGCGCGACCCGCGTGACTTCGCCATGTGGAAGGCGGCCAAGCCCGGCGAGCCGAGCTGGGAGACCCCGTGGGGCCGCGGCCGGCCCGGCTGGCACCTGGAGTGCTCGGCGATGGCCCACAAGTACCTGGGCACCGCCTTCGACATCCACGGCGGCGGCATCGACCTGGTCTTCCCGCACCACGAGAACGAGATCGCCCAGGCCGTCGCCTACGGTGACGACTTCGCCCGCTACTGGGTGCACAACGCCTGGGTCACCATGAGCGGCGAGAAGATGAGCAAGTCGCTCGGCAACTCGGTGCTCGTCTCCGAGATGGTCAGGAACTGGCGCCCCGTCGTCCTGCGGTACTACCTGGGCAGCGCCCACTACCGCTCCACCATCGAGTACAGCGAGGACGCGCTGCGCGAGGCGGAGTCCGCGTTCGCCCGCATCGAGGGGTTCGTCCAGCGGGTCACCGAGAAGGCCGGCGAGACCGTCGAGCCCGCCGCCGAGGTGCCGCCCGCGTTCGCCGAGGCGATGGACGACGACCTGTCGGTGCCCCAGGCGCTCGCCGTGGTCCACACCACGGTGCGGCAGGGGAACTCCGCGCTCACCGCGGACGACAAGGAGTCCGCGGTCGCCCGCCTCGCCGAGGTCCGCGCCATGCTCTCCGTCCTCGGCCTCGACCCGCTCGACCCGCACTGGGCCGGCTCCGAACGCGGCGACGACCTGCACGGCGTCGTCGACTCCCTGGTCGGCCTCGTGCTCGAACAGCGGCAGGCCGCCCGGGCCCGGAAGGACTACGGCACCGCCGACGCCATCCGCGACCAGCTCCAGCAGGCCGGCCTGGAGATCGAGGACACCCCCTCCGGTCCCCGCTGGTCGCTGCGCGGACGAGGCTGACCGGCCGCGTCCGCCCCCGCGGCCCGTACCGACGGGCCGCCACAAACGTTTTGTTCGTTCAGGAAGAAGTGAAGGTGCCCCATGGCCGGGAACAGCCAGCGGCGGAACCGCCGCACCACGTCCAAGAAGGGCGCCCAGGTCGGCAGCGGCGGCCAGCGGCGCCGTGCCCTGGAGGGCAAGGGGCCGACCCCGCCCGCCGAGATGCGCAAGGGCCACCCCAAGCAGCGCGTCGCCCAGGCCAAGGCCAAGCGGGCCGCCTCCGCGCAGCGCCGCGCCGCCGGCGGCCGGGGCGGCAAGTCCGCCTCCGAGCTGGTGGCGGGGCGTAACCCGGTGGTCGAGGCGCTGCGCGCGGAGATCCCGGTCACCGCGTTGTACGTGCAGCAGTACATCGACAACGACGACCGGGTCCGCGAGGCCGTCAAGCTCGCCACCGAACGCGGCGTGCCGCTGATGGAGGCGCCGCGCGTCGAGCTGGACCGGATGACCGGCGGCCTCAACCACCAGGGCCTCGCCCTGCAGATCCCGCCGTACGACTACGCCCACCCCGACGAGCTGACCGAGGCCGCCGCCGAGCAGGCCGACGCCCCGCTGATCGTCGCCCTGGACGGGGTCACCGACCCGCGCAACCTCGGTGCCGTGGTCCGTTCCGTCGCCGCCTTCGGGGGGCACGGCGTGGTGATCCCGGAGCGGCGCGCGGCGGGGATGACCGCGGGTGCGTGGAAGACCTCGGCCGGCACCGCCGCCCAGGTCCCGGTGGCCCGCGCCACCAACCTCACCCGCGCCCTGGAGGCGTACCAGAAGGCCGGGCTGACCGTCGTCGGCCTCGCCGCCGACGGCGAGGTCGACCTCACCGACCTCGAAGTCCTCGACGGCCCGGTGGTCGTCGTGGTCGGCAGCGAGGGCAAGGGCCTCTCCCGCCTCGTCGGCGAGACCTGCGACCTGCGCGTGCGCATCCCGATGCCGGGCGGCGCGGAATCCCTCAACGCGGGCGTGGCGGCCGGTGTCGTGCTGTACGAGGCGGCCCGCCGCCGCGCGCGCCGCTGAGCCCGTACCGCGGCCTTGACGGTCGTCGGCGCCGGAACGTTCCGGCGCCGACGGCGACCGGCGGCGGGCGGTTCCGGCGAGGCTTGGCGATCTTGACGGGCCTCCGACATTCACACCGGCGTCAGGCAGTGTCCTAACCGCCCGTCACTCGGTTAGATGAGTGTGGACACCAGAACACCCCGCTCATCCACGGGGGGACGGTCGCCCGGGTTCGACGAGGACGTGCTCAACACGGTGCGGGTCCCCAGCGATCCCGCCCAGGTCATCGTCAACCATGCCAGTTTCCGGGTGAAGCTGGGCGCAAACGCGCCCGGGCCGCGCCACGACGTGGCGGACACCGCCCCGCTGCCGGTCATCCCGACCTCCGTCCGGTCGGCCGCCGAGGCCCGGCTGCCGCGGCGGCGCGCCGCACCCGTCGTGTGGACCGGCCACACCGACCCCGGCGACCCGGCCGCCACCCAGCTCCTCCAGGCCGTCCGGAGCGCGGGCTCCACCCAGCTCCTGCCCCGGGTCGACGAACGCCTGCGTGAGGGCCGCCCGGCCGAGGAGCCGGACGACGGCCTGCCGCCGGTGCGCCCCGCCGTCGTCGCGCCGCGGCTGCCCGTCGTCGGCGGTCCGCTCCCGCCGCTGGCCGGCGCCCGCCGGGTCCGCCGCCCGGCCGACGACGAGGACACCTCGGAGATCGCCTACCGGCCCCCCCACGGCCTGCCCGGCCAGAGCCGTCCCGCCCCCTCCGAGTCGTACCCGAGGCACCCCGGCGGCCCCGACGACGCGGACGTGTACGAGGACGAGTACGGGGACCCCGGGGCGCGGCGCGGACGCCGACGCGGCGAACCGGTGCGCCACGCCTGGTACCCCGGCCGCCGGATGAACCTCGGCGTCGTCCTCCTCCCGTTGCGCGTCTTCCTCGGCTGCATCTCCGTCTACGCGGGCCTGGGCAAGCTCTGCGACCCGGTCTACTTCGACGGCGGCAAGCGCGGCTCGATGGTCCACTGGCTGGCCGCGCTCCACCCCTGGTCGGTCGCCGAGCCGTTGCGCGCGACGGCCCTGGCGCACCCGGTCGGGGCCGGGCTCACGGTGGCGTTCCTCCAGGTCACCGTGGGTGTGCTCACCGTCATGGGGTTGTGGCAGCGGGTGGCCGCCGGGGTGGGCGCGCTGCTGTCGGTGGCGCTGCTGGTCACCGTGAGCTGGCAGACGGTACCGGTCTACGACGCGCCCGACTTCATCTACCTCGCCGCCTGGAGCCCGCTGCTCATCGCCGGCGCCCCGGTCTACTCCGTGGACGCCAAGCTGGCCGGCGAGGCGTGGCGACGCCTCGGGCCCCGGGCCCCGCTGTGGGAGCTGCGCCGGTACGTGCTGCGCCGCGGGGTCGTGCTGGCCACCCTGGTCGCCGGGGGCGCGCTCCTGGTCGGCGCCCTCTTCGGCAGCGCCGTGCGCTCCTCCAAGACCCACCTCGACACCCCGGCCCCGCCGTCCGACCTGCCCACCAACAACCTGCCGGGCTCCCCGCTGCCGCAGATCGGCGGCACCGGGCACCTCGGCCCGCGCCACCAGCGGCTCCCCGGCGCGACGGGGAGGTCCGCGCGCCCCGGATCGTCCCCGGGCGCCCGTCCGCACACCTCGGCGACCGCCGGCGCGCCCGGTTCCGTCCGGCCGGGCGGCGTCGTGGGCGCCCCCGGCGGCTACGGCACCGGGCACCACGCCCCCAGCCACCAGGGCACCGCGGGCCGCCCCGCCCCGGCCTCGCGACCGGCCGCCCCGGCGCCGCACAGCGTCAACCCGGCCAACCCCGGCCCGTCCGGCAGCGGTTCGTCCACCGGCGGCTCCCTGGGCGGCCTGCTCGGCAGCAAGTCGTCGTCGGGGTGGCTGCTCGGCATGCCCGGCGCCCACCGCGCGACCCCGCCCGGCCTCGCCTGACCGGACGGCGGAACGGTGGCCGTACCCCCGCGAGTTGGGGTACGGCCACCGTTCGTCGTTCCGTGGTGCGGGTGGTGTCAGCCGACCGGGTCGGCGAGGCCCCGGGCTCCGGCGAGTTCCCTGGCGGCCTCGGTGAGGTCCTTGGCGGTGTCGATCGCCCGCCAGTAGGCGCCCTGGGGGATGGGGAAACCGGCGAGCCGGCGGTCCCGGGCCAGCCGCGGGAAGGTGGTGCGCTCGTGGTCCCCGCGATCCGGCAGCAGCGCGGTGAACTCCGGTGCGAACACGTAGAGTCCGGCGTTGATGAGGTACGGCGACGGCGGCGACTCGATGAAGTCGAGGACGTGGCCGAACTCGTCGGTCTCCACCGCGCCCCATGGGATGTTGGGCCGGGCCAGCGCGAGCGTGGCGAGGGCACCGCGCTCGGCGTGGAAGTCGGCCATCGCGCGCAGTGAGAAGCGCGTCCAGATGTCCCCGTTGGCCGCGTACCACGGCTCGTCCGGCCGAGGGAGCGCGGCGGCGGCGTACTTCAACCCGCCGCCGCGGCCGAGCGGTTCGGTCTCCACCACGGTGCTCACCGACAACGGCAGCTCGGCCGTCTTCAGCCAGTCCTGGAGGACGTCGGCGAGGTGGCCGCAGGAGACGACGACGTCGGTGACGCCTTCCGCCGCGAGCCAGTCGAGTTGGTGCCCGATGATGGGGACCCCGGTGCCGGGGATCTCGACCATGGGCTTGGGCCGGTCGTCGGTGTACGGCCGCAGCCGGGAGCCCTGGCCGCCCGCGAGGACGACGGCCTGCGTCACCGGGGCGGTGGCCCGCGAGGGGCCGGAGTTGTCGCCTGTCGTCATGGTGCGCACGATACGACGGGTTCGTAACGGCGGGGAGACGGCGCGTTGACGGCAGGTGAGGCGTTCGGGTGAGTCGTCCCCCGGGAGGGTGGCGCCGGCGGGGGACGGGTCGGGGTCGGGGGGAGGCGTCGGCTCAGCGCATGTCGGCCACGCCCGCCGCGAACGAGGTGTCGCAGACCGGCCGGGACCACGCCTGGGCGCGCCGCACGGCGGCGGCGTTGCCACCACGGGAGTACTTGGTGACCGCGGCACGGCCGAGGGCCCGGGCGATGGCGGAGCAGTAGCCGGCCAGCGACGGCCGCTTGGCCATCGCCACCTGGAGGTCGGTGAGGGCGGCACCGGGGTTGCGCTGCTGCACCTCGGCCACGAGCTGCCGCCGCAGCACGTCCTGCGGCGCCATCGAGGTCTCGGACATGTCGCGCTTGGAGGACGCGGTGAGCACCTGCGCCTCCGAGGCCGACGGGGCCCACGGAACGCGGGTGACGGCGAGGGTCCCGGACAGGACGAGGACGACCGGGAGCACGAGAGCGAGAGTCTTGCCGATACGGCGGGCTGCCTGGTTCACGACCGCGATGGTAGCGGCGGGTAGTGATTTGGCGACATTTGGTAACTCGTTCGAGTGAGCAATGTCGCTGGGAAGGGTGAAAGTGGTTGACGGGTGCGGGCGGGTACGGAGAAGGGCGCCCGCATCGACATGTCGACACGGGCGCCCCTGGGTCCGCAGATCAGCGACCCCTCACCGGCTCAGCGGGGTCAGTCGCTCAGCCGCTCACCGGTGGAGGTGGAGAAGACGTGGGTCTCGCCCGCCCGCGGCACCACGTGGAGCACGTCGCCCTTGAGCGGCACCTGGCGTCCGCCGACCCGGACCACGATGTCCTTCTGCTCGCCGCCGATCTCCGCGGTGCCGTACACGTACCCGTCCGCGCCCAGCTCCTCGACCACGTTCACGGTGACCGCGACCCCGGCCGGCTCGGCGTCGCCCGCCGCGGACTGGGTCTCGGCCAGGTCGAAGTGCTCGGGGCGGACGCCCACCGTCACCGTCCGGTCGCCCCGGTCGGTGGCGGCGGTGATCGCCTCCCGGCTCACCGGCACCACGCTGTTGCCGAACTTCACGCCACCGTCGGTGATCGCCACCTCGACCAGGTTCATGGCCGGCGAGCCGATGAACCCGGCGACGAAGAGGTTGGCCGGCCGGTCGTACATGTGGCGCGGCGAGTCCACCTGCTGGAGCAGCCCGTCCTTGAGCACGGCCACCCGGTCGCCCATGGTCATCGCCTCGGTCTGGTCGTGGGTGACGTAGACCGTGGTGGTGCCCAGCCGGCGCTGGAGCTGCGCGATCTGGGTACGGGTCTGCACCCGCAGCTTGGCGTCGAGGTTGGACAGCGGCTCGTCCATCAGGAACACCTGCGGCTCACGCACGATGGCCCGCCCCATCGCCACCCGCTGCCGCTGACCGCCGGAGAGCGCCTTGGGCTTGCGGTCCAGGTACTCGGTGAGGTCGAGGATCTTCGCCGCCTCCTCGACCCGCTTGCGGATCTCCGCCTTGCTCACCTTCGCGATCTTCAGCGCGAAGCCCATGTTGTCGGCCACCGTCATGTGCGGGTAGAGCGCGTAGTTCTGGAACACCATCGCGATGTCCCGGTCCTTCGGCGGCAGGTGCGTCACGTCCCGGTCGCCGATCCGGATGGCGCCCTGGTTGACGTCCTCCAGGCCGGCCAGCATCCGCAGCGAGGTGGACTTGCCGCAACCGGACGGCCCCACCAGGACCAGGAACTCGCCGTCGGCGATCTCGATGTCCAGCCCGTCCACGGCGGGCCGCTCCGCGTTGGGATAGACACGGGTCGCCTTGTCGTAGGTGACAGTGGCCATTGAAGTGCTCCGTTCACCGGCAGGAACGTGCCGGACGATCCGAGTAAAGGAGTCTTCCCCGCGAGGCCCACGGCCCCGCGAGGGCAGGTCTAGTCCACCAGCGCGGACTGTCCGCGACGCTACCCCCCGCCACCTGCCCTTGTCAGCACCCCGACCCGCAATTTCCGCGACGGCCCCACCCTCGTCCTTGGTACCCTGCTCATGGCCCCGCGCCCCGCGCCGGGCCCACGCCTCCTTAGCTCAGCTGGCCAGAGCACCGCTCTTGTAAAGCGGGGGTCGTCGGTTCGAACCCGACAGGGGGCTCTGCGTTCCGCCCCCGGGGTTCTTCCGGGGGCGTTCGCATGTCGTACCAGGTGGCCGTGGCGTTCGCGGCGGCGTGGCGGTCACGGCCGCCAGACCGAGGGTTCCCACCAGTCGCGGTTGTCGCGGTACCAGGCGACGGTGGCGGCGAGCCCGGCGTGGAAGTCGTGGCGTGGCCGGTAGCCCAGCTCGTCGCGGATCTTGCTGCAGTCGACGGAGTACCGCAGGTCGTGGCCCTTGCGGTCGGCCACCTCGCGGACCATCTCCCAGCCGGTGCCGCACGCCGCCAGCAGCAGCCCGGTCAGCTCGCGGTTGGTCAGCTCGTTGCCGCCGCCGATGTTGTACACCTCGCCCGGCCGCCCGTGCCGGCGGACCAGTTCGACGCCGAGCACGTGGTCGTCGACGTGCAGCCAGTCCCGTACGTTGCGCCCGTCCCCGTACAGCGGGACGGGGCGGCCCTGGAGCAGGTCGGTGACGAAGCGCGGGATGATCTTCTCGGGGTACTGGTACGGCCCGTAGGTGTTGGAGCCGCGCGTCACCCGCACGTCGAGGCCGTGCGTGCGGTGGTACGCCAGGGCCATCAGGTCGCCGGCGGCCTTGGACGCCGCGTAGGGGGAGTTGGGGCGCACCGGGGAGCTCTCCGGCCAGGAGCCCTCGGCGACCGATCCGTAGACCTCGTCGGTGGAGACGTGGACGAACCGGCCGACACCCCGGCGGACCGCGGCGGCCAGCAGGGTCTGCGTGCCCAGCACGTTGGTGCGGGTGGAGTCGGCCGCGTCCTCGATCGAGCGGTCCACGTGGGACTCGGCCGCGAAGTGCACCATCTCGTCGTGCGTGGCGGCCAGTTCGTCGACCAGCCCGGCGTCGCAGACGTCACCGTGGACGAAGGCGAACCCCGGGTGGTCCCGTACGGCGGCCAGGTTGGCCGGGTTTCCGGCGTAGGTCAGCCGGTCCAGGACGGTGATCGTGACGTTCTCCGCCCGCGGGCCGCGCAGCAGCGCGCGGACGTAGGCGGAGCCGATGAACCCCGCGCCGCCGGTGACGAGGATCCTGGTGGTGTCGTCGTTCATGTGGAGTTCTGCGCCTTGCTGTGGTCGCCGCGAACGAGCCGGTGGGCACGGGGCACGGCGGGCCCGGGCGTCACCTCGACGCCGCGGCCCGTCAGCGGTACCTCGATCCGTCCGGCCCCGGATTCTATTGTGCTGCCCCGGACACGGCGGTTGTCGGCCGTCGAGGTGATGTCGGTGCCGGCTCCTAGACTTCCCTTTGCATCCGTTCAAGGCCGGCGGAAGGGGGAGGACGATGGCGGATCTGAGGAACGAGTACGCGTCGATGGGGTCGGCGGCCCGGAGCTTACGGGCGGCGGTGGCCCATCTTCCGGGCGCCGTGGCCGACTTCCGCACCGGCATGGGCAAGCTGGACGCCTTCGGGCATCTGCCGGAGGCGGGCAAGGCCAAGCACACGGTCGAGCAGTCGATGCGGCAGCTCGCGCAGTTCGCGGACGGCCTGCACACCGAGTGGGGCGACGAGGCGACCGCGCTGACGACGATCGCGGACGTGCTGCGCAGGGTGGACGAGTTGCTGGCGGGTGAGGCGCGGGGCAGGGGGTGACGGCGACCTGGACCCCGTTGCGCGGATCGGCGAGATCAACGAGGTCATCGGGACGGGGGGCCGGGACCAGCACGGCCGTGCGCCACCGCTGCCCCCGCGAAAACGGCGGTAGCCGCGGACGGGGGCGTGCTACTCCAGGGGGGCCGTCATCTCGCTTTCGTACTCGTAGTCCCACGGCTCCGCCGAGACGGATTCCGTGCGGCGGTAGTAGGCGGCGGAGGGGGGCCAGGAGCGGTGGGCGGTGGCGTCCTGGACGGTGATGGTGTCGGGGTCGTAGAGGATGCCTTCGGGGGGCCGGCCGCATGCGCCCAGGGTCACGCCCAGTACGAGCTGGTCCCCGGGGCCGCCGTGGAGTCGGATTCTGGTGGCCACGTCGATCGCCTCCGGTTCCAATGATCGCGCGCGGGGGACCGGTTCCGCCATCGCAGTGCGGCCGTACGGCGGAACCGGGCCGGCCGGGTCACCGTACGTAGGCGAAGCCCGCGGGCACCCGGGAGCCGTCGAGCAGACCGTGGCTGTTCCCGCCGCGCAGCCACTGGTCGAAGAAGGCGGTGAGGTAGCGGCGCTCGCCGGAGATCACCTGGGCGGGGTCGGCGTCGCCGATGAGCCGGTGGACGGTGGTTGCGGACAGGTGGAGGGGGCCGGTGAGCTGCGGGACGAACGCCTCGGCGTCGGAGAACGAGGCGTGTGCCGAGCGGGCTGGCGTCACGCTGCCGTGCCAGCCGGTGCTGCGCCGGGCGAGCAGGTCCCAGGAGGGGACGGTGTGCCGGTCGTTGCCGGCCTTGCCCATCAGCAGGAACGCCCGGTCGAGGCCCTGGCGGGCGACGGGGGCGGGGTTGGCCGGGTCGTGGTCGCCGGGGACGAAGCCGAGGACCCCGTCCAGGTCGGCGCCGGCGCTCACCCGGTGGTCGACGCGCATCGTCTCGGCGGCCGTGAAACCGCCGGCCGAGTGGCCGTACATGCCGACGCGGTGCGCGTCGAGGCCGCCGGCCAGGCCCGCCGGGAGCCCGCGGTGGTCCGCGTCGGGGTCGCGGCCGGCCGCGAGGGCGTCGATCTCGTCGAGGACGAAACGGGTGTCGGCCACCCGCACCGCCATCACCTTCCGCATCAGCGCGGCCACCCGGGCCGGCGTGGCCCCGGCCATCTCGCGCGGCAGCACCGAGCGGGCGAGCCGGCCGTCGGGGAAGCGCACGCCGGGCGCCTCGTAGGTGTTGTCCACGGTGACGACGACGAAGCCGTGCGAGGCGAGGTCGTCGGCGAGGGTGGCGCCGAACGCGCGCGGGTCGCCCGAGCCCGGCGAGTAGACCACCACCGGCAGCCGCCCGGCCCCCCGGTCGACCGGGGCCCCCTGGTGGGCGTGGGTGAGGGTGGCCGCCCAGTCGACCCGGCCGCGCGGCACCTTGCCCTCGAAGTTGTTGAGCGCGTCGAACGCGGCGGCCTCGGCGGGCGAGAACTGCGGGGCGCGCGGATACCGGTCGGCGTCGGCGGCCGGATACCGCACGTCGACCATGAGCTCCCGGTACGGGACGGTGGCCACCCACGGGTCCCGGCGGGCGCGGTCGACCAGGTGCAGGGAGACGGTGCCGACCTGGTGCGGGCCGGTCGGGGCGGGCAGCGTCAGCCGCACCGGCGCGGCGGCCCCGGCCGCGACCGTGGCCCCGGCGGGACGCGCGTCGGCCCGTCCGCCGCCGAACGCGACGGCCGGCGCGCAGACCGCGAGCATCGCCGCCGCCAGCCGGACGGCGATCCGGCGCGGACGGCGCGGACGGCGCGGACGGTGCGGGTGCGGCGGACGGATGACGGGCATGGGCGCGGCTCCCAGGGTCGTGACGGCGGTTCGGCGAACGCGTACCGGACCGGCGCCGACGTACGTCCCGACGCGCCCGGCCACGTTCCGCTTCCAGCGTTTCCCGCCCGCCGCCCGCGGACCATCCGGCGACCCGGTGACCTAAGGGTGGGGCCAGCCCCTCGCTCCTGGGAGTGACCCTCGTGAGAGTGACCCCGTACGAGTGAGTCCGGGGGAGTGCGGAACGCCGGATCACGCGCCACCGCGCGCCCCCTCAGTGCGTCGTCCACACCTTCACCGCGACGATCCCGGCGCCCACCACCACGTCCGCCAGCCCCGCGACGACCGCCGCCGCGGCGGTGCCGCCCATCCGCACACCGCTGATCACGCCCCACCCGAACAGCTCCGCGAGGTCGACGACGACCGCGGTGAACAGGGCGGGACGCAGCCGTATCGCACCCAGCGCGGACAACGCGGTGAACAGCAGCGGGCCGACGCCGCTGAGCAGCAGCGGGGCGCTGGTGTACAGCATCCGGCGCAGTTCCTCGCCCCGGGCGAGCCGGTGGTGGACGACGCGATGGGACTGCTGGTCGGCGACGAGCGTGGCCAGCCAGACGCCCACGGCCGTGCCGCCGATCGTCCACGCGGCGTCGGAGTGGGTGCCCGGCGGCGTCGACTCGGCGAGCCCGATCACCACGGCCAGCATGGTGAGGGTGGCGTAGATGCGTTCCTTGAGGCGTTCGGCGGCGGTGGCCCGCTCGATGGCCATCCCCGGTCCGAGATCGACCCCACCGGGCCCGCCCGGCGGAACGCCCCCGGCACCGGAGCCGTCCGCCGACCCGTCCCCGGGCGCACCGGAGTCGTCCCCGCCGGTCAGCGCACCGTCTCCATCGCCATCGGGCGCACCTGGCCCTCGATCATGGCGCCCAGGCCGCGCACGACGCAGCCGCCGGGGTGGTCGGCGACGTGCACCGGCATGTGGGTGGTCTCGTGGAGCATGCTGCGCAGGCCGGGCAGTGCCGCGCCGCCGCCGGCCAGGGTGATCCCGCGTTCGACGAGGTCGGCGACGAGGTCGGGCGGGCAGCGGCGCAGCACCGCGCGGACCGCGTCCAGCACCGCGTACAGCGGGCTGCGGATGGCCAGCCGCACCGCCTCGGCGTCCACCTCCACCGAACGGGCCATGCCGCTGGCCGCGTCCGTCCCGTACACCTGGGTGCTGGCCGGCCCGGCGTCGGCGGTGCCGAAGATGGCGTGCAGCGGGCGGACCCCCTGGCTGGGCAGCATCAGCGCGTGCTGGTGGCGCAGGTGCAGCACGATCGCCCGGTCGATCACCTCGCCGCCCACCGGGATCGTCTCGGCGGTCACGATCGACCCCAGCGACAACACCGCGACCTGCGTCGTGCTGGCCCCGCACAGCACCACGCAGGTCGCCTCCGGGTGCTCGACCGGCAGCCCGCAGCCGATGGCCGCCGCGACCAGGGAGTCCACCAGTTCCACCCGACGTGCCCCGAAGCCGGTGAGCGTCTCGACCGCGGCGCGCCGGGAGACCGGTTCGCTGCCGTACGGGACGCAGGCCGCGGCCCGCAGCACCGGCTTGCGGCGCAGCGTCTTGCGCAGCCGGTCGTCCATCAGGTTGCGCAGCATGCGCTGGGCCAGGCCGATGTCCACCACGGTGCCGTTGGAGATGGGGCGCAGCACCCGGATGTGCTCGGGGGTGCGTCCGGTCATCAGGTCGGCGACGGTGCCGACGGCGACGAGGGAACCGGTACGGCAGTCGACGGCGACGACGCTGGGCTCGTCGACCACGATCCCGGTCCCCTTGAGGTAGACCCTCGTCCTCGACGCGCCGAGGTCGACGGCGACGGTGCAGCGGCGCAAGTGGTCGAGGCTGGCGTTCACGGGCGGTCCTCCCGGTAGGCGGTTCGATGTGGGGTCATCGTCAGCTCACCGGTCGTCAGCCGCCCGCCAGGGTGCGCCGGTAGGGGGAGGGCGGTACGGCAACCGGGGCGCCCGTCGCCGTGACGGACACCCCACCGGCCCTGCCCGGGCTCACACCGCGTCAGCCGTGACGAGCACCGGAACCCGACGGGTCGTCAGCGGCATCAGCAGCGCCAGCACCACCTCCAGTGCGGTCAGCGCCGCCATCGCGCAACCGAAGGCGTGCCCGAAAGCGCTCCGCCCGGCATCCCCGCCGACGGGCGCCCCCAGCCCCGCGTAGAACACGATGCCGATCAGCGCCACCCCGAGCGCCCCGCCGACCTGCTGCAACGTGGCGATCACCCCGGAGGCCGACCCGACCAGCGGCGCCGACACCCGTTCCAGCACCTGCGAGGTGAGCGGGGCGATGACCATCCCCATGCCCAGGCCGTCCACGAAGAGCCCGACCGCCAGCCACCACACGCTGCCGTCCGCGCCGAGCCGCGCGGCGGTGACCCACAGCAGCGCCAGCCCAGCGGCCATCACCAGCGCCCCGGCCGGCACCGTACGGCTGCCCAGCCGGGCGGCGAAGCGGTGCGCGGTGGTCGAGGTGAGCAGATAGCTGACGCCGATGGCGAGGAAGACCACCCCGGAGGCCAGCGGGGTCAGCCCCCGGCCCTGCTGGAGGTAGAGGGCGAGGACCAGGAAGAACGAACCCTGGCCGCTCCAGAACACCAACTGGGCGAGGAAACCGGCCGCCGCCGGGCCGCCCTTGAACACCGCGAGGTCGACCACCGGGTCCCCGCCGCGCGCCGCCAGCCGCTTCTGGTGGACGCCGAAGACCGCGAAGAGCACCACGGAGGCGGCCAGGCACGCCCACGTCCACCCCGGCCACCCCTGCGCCCGGCCCTGGATCAGCGGCAGCACCAGCGCCGCCAGGCCCAGCGCGGAGAGCGTGGCGCCGGTCAGGTCCAGCCGGGGCCGCCCCGCCGCCCGCGACTCGGCCAGCGCCCGCGGCACCAGCGGCAACGTCACCGCCCCGACCGGCAGGTTGATCAGGAAGCACGCCCGCCAGTCCAGCCCGAACACGTCCGCCTTGATCAGCGCGCCCCCGATGAGCTGCCCGAAGACCGCGCCGACGCCCATGACGAGCCCGTACGCGCTGAACGCCCGCGCCTGCGCGGCGCCGGAGTACGCGGTCCGCAGGATCGCCAGCACCTGCGGGCCCATCAGCGCGGCGGCGGCGCCCTGCGCGACCCGGGCGGCGATCAGCGTCCCCGCGCTCGGCGCGACCCCGCAGGCCACCGAGGTCAGCGTGAACAACGCCAGCCCCATCGCGAACACCCGCCGCCGCCCCACCATGTCGCCCAGCCGGCCGGCCGTCACCAGACACGCCGCCAACGCCAGCCCGAACCCCGCGACCACCCACTGCATCGCCGCCGTACTCGCCCGCAGATCACTCTGCACCGCCGGGATCGCCACATTCACGATGAACACGTCCAACGACGTCATGAACGTCGCCGCCAGCAACACCGCCAAACTCAACGCCCCCGGCCGGCCCACCTCCCCACCAACGGCGCCCCGCGCCCCGACCGGACCGACTGCGGTCACCGACATGCCCGTTCTCCTCCAGATACGTGTCTCAGAGCAACTGACCAATGGCCACGCGCCCACCCGCCGACGCCTCCCCGACGCCCGACCCGAGCCGTGCCGACACAACGGCCCCGCCGCGCCCTTTTCCCGCGCGGGGCGACTTCCCGTGCCGGCCCCGCGCCGGCCCCGCCCCGGGGCGCAACTCGCGTTACCCCGGTGTCGCCGGGACCGGCGTTCCCGATCCGCCCCGGGGCTCAACTCCCGTACCGGCTCCGCCGGACACCCGGCGTTCCCGCGCCGGCCCCGCCCGGGGCGCAGCCCCACACGCCCCGCCAGGGGCGTCAACCCCCGTACCGGAAGCGCACGGAGGCCCCCGACACCCCCGGCCGGGAGGCCGTCACGCCGAGGGGACCTTGTCCAGGAAGCCGTGGACCGACTCGATGCGGCCGGAATCGTCGAGGACGGCCACGTCGAAGCCGACGACCAGGGGTTCGCCGTCGGCGGGGCCCAGTTCCCAGGTGAAGCGGGCGAGGTTGTGGTGGGCGTCGACGGGGCCGCCGGGGCGGAAGACGAAGTCGGGGAACTGCGCCTGGACGGCGGCGATGGTGGCGTCGATGGCGTCGCGGCCCTCGGCGTCGGCGAGGGGGTCGGTGTAGCGGCCGTGTTCGGCCCACAGGGCGTCGACGGCGGCCCGGCGGGCGGTGGCGTCGCGCTCGTTCCAGGTGGCGAGGTAGCGCTCGACGAGGTGCTGGATGTCGCTCATGTCGTTCAACTCCCGTTGTGTTGCGGTTCGTTGCGCTTGCTGATGTCCACAACGGTAGGGAGCCGGCGTGACCTGGGAATCCGTCGCCGTTAGGTAATCGGTCGCCGCCGCGGGGAGTGGCATAGGTAGGCTGCACGCCATGCCGACGACGCTGTACGGGCGGGAGGGGGAGCGGGCGGCCCTCGACCGGCTCCTCGACGACGCCCGCGCGGGCACCAGTGGCGTCCTGGTGCTGCGCGGCGAACCCGGCATCGGCAAGAGCGCCCTGCTCGACCACGCCGCCGCCACCGCCGAAGGCCACAGCATGCGCGTCCTGCGCGCTACCGGCGTGGAGTACGAGGCCGAACTCCCCTTCGCCGCCCTCCACTTGCTGCTCGCCCCCGGTCTCCACCGGCTCCCCGCCCTGCCCGGGCCCCAGCGCGACGCGCTGGAGGGCGCCTTCGGCCTCGCCCCCGTCACCCCCGGCCGCCCCGCCGACCGGCTGCTGACCGGGCTCGCCGTCCTCTCGCTGCTCTCCGAACTCGCCGACGAGCGGCCCCTGTTGTGCGTGGTGGACGACGCCCAGTGGCTCGACCGGGCCTCCGCCGACGCCCTGCTGCTCGCCGCCCGGCGGCTGAAGGCCGAACCCGTCGCGCTGATCCTCGCCGCCCGCGACGGCGAAGGCGCCTTCGACGCCCCCGGCCTGCCCGAACTGCCCCTGACCGGCCTCGACGACCGGGCCTGCGGCCAACTGCTGGACGCCCACGCGGCCGGCCTCGCCCCCGCCGTACGCGGCCGGGTCCTCGCCGAGGCCCACGGCAACCCGCTCGCCCTGACCGAACTGCCCGCCGCGCTGGCCGGCGAGGGCACCGGCCCGCACCCCGGCGCCCTGCCGCTGACCACCCGCCTCCAGGTCGCCTTCCACGGCCAGGTCAGCAGGCTGCCCCCGGCCACCCAGACGCTGCTGCTGGTCGCCGCCGCCGAACGCGGTGGCCGGCTCGACGTGGTCGAACGCGCCGCCGCCACCCTCGGCGCCGCCATCGCCGACCTCCAGCCCGCCCAGGACAGCGGCCTGGTACGGCTGGTGGAACGGGAGTTCGCCGCCCCCGCGATCGCCTTCCGCCACCCGCTGCTGCGCGCCGCCGTCCACCAGCGCGCCCCGCTCGCCCACCGCCTCGCCGTCCACCGCGCCCTCGCCGACGCCCTCGCCACGGCCGGCGGCGACCCCGAGGAGACCGCCGACCGCCGCGCCTGGCACCTGGCGATCGCCGCCGACGGACCCGACGAGACGATCGCCGCGGCCCTGGAGAAGGCCGCCGTCCGCGCCCACGAACGCGGTGGCCACGCCGCCGCGGCCGACGCCATCGAACGCGCCGCCCGGCTCACCCCCGACCCCCGCGCCGCCGTCCGGCGCCACGTCCTCGCCTGCGAGGCCGCCATCGAGGCCGGCCACCCCGACCGCGCCGACGCCGCCGCCGAACGCACCGCCGCCCGGATCACCGCTCACCCCGACGCCTACGGCCCCGACGGCGTCGGCTGGCTGCGCAGGCTGAACGCGGTGCGGGCCACCGCGCGCTTCTGGCAGGGCGACTTCCCCGCCGCCCACCGCCTCCTCGCCGAGGAGGCCCGGCGCACCGCGGACGACGACCCGCGGCTGGCCGCCCGCATGCTGCTCCAGGCGTTCCACGCCGCCTGGTACCTCGGCGGCGAGCCGCTGTACGAGGTCGTCGGCGCGCTCACCGGCCTCGCCCTGCCGGACGACGACCCGCTGGCGCCGCTCACCCGGTACCTGGTCCGCGCCGTCCGCCCGGTGCTCGCCTCCGACGACCCGGGGGACGACGTCCCCGACGGCGCCCTGCGAACCGTCGACAAGGCGGTGGAGGACGCCCGCCGCAACGGCGCCTGGGTGCCGTGGGACGTGGTACAGGTCTGCGGGGTCTCCCTGGTGGCCGGCCAGGACGCCGACACCCACCGGCTCGCCACCGCCCTGGCCGCCGAATGCCGGGCCGGCGGCGCCTTCGGCCAACTGCCCACCGTGCTCTTCTTCCTGGCCGAGGCCGAACTCTTCCACGGCCGCCACCGCGACGCCCGGGCCACCGCCGGCGAGGCGCTGCGCATCGCCGAGGAGACCGGCCAGCACCAGTGGACCAGCCAGCTCACCGGCTTCCTCGCCTACCGCGCCGCCCTCGACGGCGACGAGGAGAGCTGCCGGGCGCACGGCGACCGCGCGCTCACCGGATCGGGCTCCGACGCCGCCGGTGCCGCCCCGCCCCCCGGCGCCGCCTGGGTGCAGTGGGCCTACGGGGTGCTCGACCTGGGCCTCGGCCGCGCCGAGGAGGCGGTGGAACGGCTCGCCGCCTTCACCGGCGGACCGCTGCGCCACACCGTCTCCGCCACCCGCGCCGTGCCCGACCTGGTGGAGGCGGCCGTCCGGCTCGGCCGCCCCGACCGGGCCACCGACGCCTTCGCATGGTTCCACCGCTGGTCACGGCGGACCGGACAGCCGTGGACCGAGGCGCTGGTACTGCGCTGCCGCGCCCTGCTCGGCGACGACCCCGGCACCCACTACCCGGCCGCCCTCGCCCTGCACAGCACCGCGGAACGCCCCTTCGAGCAGGCCAGGACGGCCCTGCTGTACGGGGAGTGGCTGCGCCGCGGCAAACGCAAGGCGGAGGCCCGTACCCAGCTGCGCGCCGCGCTGGAGGCGTTCGAACGGCTGGGTGCCGTGCCCTGGGCCGACCGGGCCCGCACCGAGCTGGGCGCCACCGGGGAGGCGGCGCCCCGGGCCGGCGGCCCCGGCGTCCTGTCCCGGCTGACCCCGCAGGAACTCCAGATCGTGCGGCTGGCGGCGCAGGGGATGTCCAACCGCGACATCGCCGCGCAGCTCTTCCTCAGCCCCCGCACCGTCGGCTACCACCTGTACAAGGCGTATCCCAAGCTGGGCGTCACCTCACGCGGCGAACTGGCCGCGCTGGACGGCTGAGCGGGCGCCTTCGTCACGCTGCGACGACGGCCGGTCAACGCCGCGTTGAACACCGGGCAACCGGTGTTCACCTGTCACCCCCCTGTCCGGCCGCTGTTACGCGGCTATGACGTATTTCATGGCGACGGACGGATCCGCGCTGCGCTTTTTTGCATCTCACTGGTGGTAATGACCAGCCATGTCCCGACAGGAAGCACAATTCGGTGGAGCGATCCTTGATGAAACGCTGGCTGACCGCGGCCGTAGCCCTTGTATCGCTGGGCCTCGTCGCGGGCTGCAGCGACGAAGGAGACCCGGTCTCGTTCGGTCCCAGCACTGCCCCTACCGGTTCCACCGCGCCCAAGGCCGATCCAGCCGGGCTGGCCCAGATGCCCACCGGGCCGGCCGCCTCGTTCAAGGTGCAGCGCACGGTGACCGCCGCGGAGAACACCAAGATCGCGGTGACCACCTACGCCGGCGCGAAGTCCGGGTTCACCGGCAAGATCTGGGTGTGGGCACCGCCCGCGTACTTCAAGCCGGAGAACGCCAACAAGGGGTTCCCGGTGATCATCGCGCTCCCCGGCGGGATCGGCTACCCGAACAACTACTGGTTCGGCGCCGACCTCAAGCTCCAGGAGGACTTCTACCGGTGGACGCAGGAGGGCAAGGCGCTCCCGTTCATCCTGGTCATGCCGGTGCTCAACCCGGACCAGCAGTACCACGACTGCAGTGACATCCCCGGGTCGCAGAAGATGGGCACCTGGCTGACGAAGGACGTCCCCGACTTCGTCCGGCAGAACTTCCGCACCCTCAAGACCCGCAACGGCTGGGGCTTCATGGGCTCCTCGTCGGGCGGCTTCTGCGGCCTGAAGAGCGTGCTGCAGTACCCCGAGACCTTCAAGGCGGCCATCCCCTCCGGCCCCGACATCGTCCCCGACTCCCCGCTGTGGCACGGCAACCAGGCGGCGATGCGGGCCAACAACCCCGAGTGGCTGGCCAAGCAGATCACCAGGAAGGGCGGCCCCAAGGTCTACCTGGGCTTCCAGGTCGGCACCACCGAACGCAGCGACATGGTGAAGGTCAAGTCCTTCATCAAGGACTACTGCCACGGCGCGGTCAACTGCCGCCTCCAGGTCATCTCCGGCGGCGAGCACAACGCCCGCAGCTACACCCGGGGCATGGACGAAGGCACCATACAGTGGATCAGCGAGCACATGCAGGGACCGTCGGTGTGACACCGGCGCGGTCGTGAACGACGACGGGCGGAGGGCGCGTGAGGCGCCCTCCGCCCGTCGTCGTACCGGCCCGCCCGGCCGGGCTCAGCGGCTCGCCGACGGGCTCGCCGAGGCGCCGATCTGCTTGGCGTAGGTCTGCGCGTACTGCGGCACCAGCTTCTCGATCCGCTGCACGTAGGTGACGGTCTCGTCGATCTGCGGGATGCCGTTCGCCTGGAAAACCGCGTTGGGGCCGGCGTTGTAGGCGGCCAGCGCGAGCTGGGTGGGGTCGCCCGGGATGTGGCGGACCTCCTTGTACAGCTCGCACATGTAGTCCGCCTGGGACGGTATGGCGTCCTTGGGGTCCCACACGTCGGCCTTGCCGTCCCCGTCGTGGTCGCGCCCCCACTCCGCCCAGGTGTCGGGGTCGAACTGCGCTATCCCCTGCGCCTTGCCGGAGTCGGCCTGCGGGTTCCAGTGGCTCTCCGCGTCGATCTGCGCGGCCAGCAGCGGAACGCTGATCTCCGGGCAGCGGGCGGCGGCCGACCGGATCGTGGGCAGGTACTGCGCCGGGATCACCGGCAGCGCGGGCGGCCTGGTCAGCAGCCAGGTGACCCCGAGGGCGGCGGCGATCACCACGACGGCGGCGACGACCGCCCGTACCAGGCACCCGCGGCGCTTCCTGCCGGAGTGGTCCGGTTCTGTATCCATGTATGCGCCACCGTTGTGGGATGTCGATGTTGCCCCCGAAGGTGCGGGAGCGTCCCCTCTATACACGGGGAAACCTGGCCATCAGGTTCCAGATGACCGGATTGTCCGACACCCCGTCGTGCATGTCGGCCAGGTCCGCGACCACGTCGTGCAGGAAGTCCCGTGCCTCCCGGCGCAGTTCGGCGTGGGGGACGGTGAGCGCCGACTCGTCCTCCGCCCAGTCCGCGGTGATCTCCACCCAGCCGAAGCGCCGGGTGAACCGCAGCCGCTCGGTGGACTGCGTGAAGTCCAGCTCCGCCCGCTGCGGACGCGACGCCCGGCTGCCCATCGGATCCTGGTCGAGCCGCTCGACGATGTCGCACAGCGCCCACGCGAAGTCCAGCACCGGGACCCATCCCCAGGCTGTGGACAACTCCCGCTCACCCTCGGCGATGTACACATCACCGCAGAACAGGTCATGGCGCAGCGCCCGGACGTCCGCCTGCCGGTAATCGGTCTGCGGAGGATCCGGAAAGCGCCGGGACAAGGCGTAGCCGAGGTCGATCACGCCGGAATCCTAGAGCCTGCAGGGACCCCGCCCTGCCCTTACGGACACAGCACCACCTTGCCCATCGTTGCCCGGGACTCCAGCGCGCGGTGTGCCTCGGCGGCCTCGGCCAGCGGGAACGACCGCACCGCGGGCACCAGCCGGCCCGCCGCGGCCTCGGCCAGCGCCTCCTCCTCCAGCTCGCGCAGGACGGCCATCATCGGGGCACCGAGCGGGGAGTACGAGGTGATACCGCGCCGCGCCAGCTCCTCCTCGCCGAGCGCCACCGGCCCCTCGTCGAACCAGCCGTACGGGATGTGCCGGCCGCCCTCGCCCAGCAGCTCCACCGCGGCCCGGCCGGTGGCGCCGCCCACCGCGTCGAAGACCACGCTCGCCGTCCGCCCGTCCAGCACCTCCCGTACCCGCCGCGGCCAGCCGGGCTCCCGGTAGTCCACCGCCGCCGCCCCCAGCTCCCGCACCCGGGCCGTCTTGGCCGCGCCGCCGGCCAGGCCGACCACGGTGGCGCCGCGCCGCAGCGCGGACTGCGTCAGCAGGGTGCCGATGCCGCCCGCCGCGGCGGTGACCAGCACCACGTCCCCGGCGGTCAGCCGGGCCGGGCGCAGCAGCCCCATGGCCGTGCGGCCGGTGCCGATCATGGCGACCGCCGCCGCCTCGTCGAGCCCGTCCGGGACGGCGTGCAGCCGTTCCGTACCGGTCACCGCCAGCTCGGCGTAGCCGCCGGGGACCGCGCCGAGGTGGGCCACCACCCGGCGGCCGACCCACCCCGGATCGGTGTCCGGGCCGACCGCGTCCACCACCCCGGCCACCTCGCGGCCGGGCACGGTCGGCAGCTCGGGCAACGGCAGCGGACCGCCGGCCACCCCCTCCCGCAGCCGGGTGTCCACCAGGTGCACCCCGGCCGCCCGCACCGCGATACGCACCTGGCCGGTGCCGGGCTCCGGGTCCTCGACCCGCTCGTGACGAAGGTTGCCGGCCGGGCCGAACCGGTGCAGGACGATCGCGTGCACAAGGACTCCAGATCACCGCGGGCCGGGCGCTTCCCGGCCGTCCGTGGACAACCCTGCGACCTCAACCGCGCTTGAGGTCAACCGGGCGCCCGGCGGCGGACGTCACACGTTGACCCCGAAGTCCTGGGCGATCCCGGCGAGCCCTGAGGCGTAACCCTGGCCGACGGCGCGGAACTTCCACTCGGCGCCGTTGCGGTACAGCTCGCCGAAGACCATCGCGGTCTCGGTGGCGGCGTCCTCGCTGAGGTCGTAGCGGGCGATCTCGGCGCCGTCGGCCTGGTTGACCACGCGTATGTAGGCGTTGCGGACCTGGCCGAAGTTCTGCCCGCGGGAGCCGGCGTCGTAGATGGAGACCGGGAAGACCACCTTGGCCACGGCGGCCGGCAGCCCGGCCAGGTCGACCTTGATCTCCT
Organism: Streptantibioticus cattleyicolor NRRL 8057 = DSM 46488; assembly: GCF_000240165.1. NCBI lineage: Bacteria > Bacillati > Actinomycetota > Actinomycetes > Kitasatosporales > Streptomycetaceae > Streptantibioticus > Streptantibioticus cattleyicolor. The sequence goes on along the minus strand of NC_017586.1, from coordinate 2,602,830 downwards.
CGTCGTCGCCGTCGCCGGCGCCGGTGAGGTTGTCGCCGCTGTGCACGATGGTGCGGTCCGGCGTGGAGCGGTTGTTGAAGAAGACGAAGTGCTGGTCGGAGTGGACCCGCCCGGTGGCGTCGACCGCGATCGCGCTGGCGTCGAGGTCGAAGTCGGTGCCGGTGGTGGTGCGCACGTCCCAGCCCAGGCCGACGGTGACCGCGGTCAGGCCGGGGGCCTCCTTGGTCAGCGAGATGTTGCCGCCCTTGGACAGGCTTACAGGCATGGGACGTTCCTCCGGTTCGCTCGGTGCCCGGACCGGCGCCTCGGCGGCCCGGGTAACCGTTCAACGCCCCCGGCCGGCCGGATGGTTCCGCACCCCGGGCGGCCCCGGGCAAAACGGTGTGACGGGCCGCCCGGCACGCGGGATCATGGGGGTATGTCCGGACCCCTTCCCGTCCGCGGCTCGGTCGCCATCCCGGAGGCCGAGCTGACGTGGCGTTTCTCCCGCTCGTCCGGCCCCGGTGGCCAGCACGTCAACACCACCGACACCTCGGTGGAGCTCCGCTTCGACCTGGCCGGCACGGCCTCGCTGCCGCCGGTGTGGAAGGAGCGCGCGCTCGACCGGCTGGCCGGCCGGCTGGTCGGCGGCACCCTCGTCGTCCGCGCCCAGGAGCACCGCTCGCAGTGGCGCAACCGGGAGGCCGCCGCCGCCCGGCTGACCGCCCTGCTCGCCGAGGCCACCGCGCCCCCGCCCAGGCCCCGCCGGCCCACCCGCATACCCAAGGGCATCAACGAGCGCCGCCTGCGCGACAAGCGCGCCCGCTCCGAGGCCAAACGCGGCCGGGATCCGCGCCGTTGGGAGTGAGCCGGACCCGGCCTCACCCCAACTGGTGGTAACGCCCCCGGAAGTACGTCAGCGGACGGCCGCTCGCGCTCGGCGTCCGCGCGTCCAGCACCAGCCCGATCACCAGCGTGTGGTCACCGGCCGGCACCCGCTGCGTGGTGCGGCACTCCAAGGTGGCCAGCGCGCCGCCGAGCAGCGGGGCGCCGGTGGCCGCGCCGCGCCGGTAGGCGACGTCCTCGAAGAGCAGCCGGTCGCTGATGCGGCCGCGCATCGCGAACCGCCCGGCGATGTGCCGCTGGCTCTCGCTGAGCACCGAGACCGCCCAGTGGTCCCGGCGGGAGAGCAGCTCGTCCATCCGGGAGTCCTCACGCAGGCTGACCAGCACCAGCGGCGGCTCCAGCGAGACCGATATGAACGCGGTGGCGGTCATCCCCACGTCCTCGCCGCGCGCCCCCTCCTCCGGGTCGTGCGCGGTGACCAGGCTGACCCCGGCCGCCAGCCGGGCCAGCGCCGCCCGGAACTCCTCCGGGCTCGCCCGCCGCTCGGCCTCACTGCTGGTTTCGGGTTCCGGTCGCACCACACCAGCATGCGGGACGGAGACGGCGGTCTGCTCAACGGGGGCCATGCACGGCACCGTAGCCACCCCGGCGCACCGCGCGCATGGGGCCCGGGGCCGAGACGGGTCCTAGGACCACGGAACGGCGCCCCGGCGCACCCGTCCGCGCCGGGGCGGAACCGACCGAGCAGAAGCTTTCCGTACGAAACCACTGTGCGTAGGGGACTTCTTTGTGGCCCATGTGAGGTCAGTCACAAGGAGACGTAATTGTTGACCCTGTGTACCGGTCGGGCTGCTCCCTGTGATTCAGTTGCCGTGGCAATCGGACGACACGAAATCTCGAAGGACTCGAAGAGACACTCAGGAGTCAACCGACGAGGGCTCGGGGGAGAACGACATGGACACCGAGTCGGAGCCGTACGTCCGTCTGGCGACGCTACGGCAGCTCCACCAGGTGGTGGCGGATCTCAACACCGCGCGCAGTCTGGCCGACACCCTGCAAGCGGTCGCCGACGGCGTGGTCGGCGGTCTGGGCTACGAACTGGCCGCGGTCAATCTGGTGCGCCCGGACGGCGATCTCGTGGTCGCCGCGGTCGCCGGCAGCCCGGGCGCCGAGGCCCTGCTGGCCGGCCGGGTCGGCTCCCGCGCCTCCTGGGAGCGGCGGCTGGCCATGGGCCACCGCTGGGGCACCCTGCGGTTCATCCCGCACGACGAGGGGCGCGAACTCGACGGTGACGACGTGCCGGTGTGGCGCCACGACGGCCCCGAACCCACCTCGTGCGACGAATGGCACCCCGACGACCGGCTGCTCGCCCCGATGTACGCCCCGGTGGCCGGCGGCGGCGAACTGCTCGGCGTGATCTCCATCGACCAGCCGCGCAACGGCCGCCGGCCCGGCGCCTGGGCCCGCGAGGCGCTCCAGATGTACTCCTCGCAGGCCGCCATCGCCATCAGCAACGCCCGGCTGCGCGCCAACATGCAGCGCGCCCTGGTCCGCCTCGAACGCGAGCAGCAGGCGCTGCGGGCCAGCGAGGAGAGCTTCCGGCAGGCCTTCGAGTACGCCCCCAGCGGCATGGCCATCGCCGAGATGGGCGGCGAGGAGCACGGCAAGCTGCTGCGGGCCAACGACGCCCTGTGCCGCATGCTGGGCCGCCCCGCCTCCATGATGCGCCGCTACTCCTTCAGCGACCTCGTCCACCCCGAGGACCACGGGGTGCTGCTGCGCACCTCCGCCGAGGGCGGCCGGGCCGAACTGCGCCTCGCCCGCCGCGACGGCAGCTACCTGTGGGTCAGCCTGCGCAACTCGGTGGTCGCCGACACCACCGACGGACCGCGCTTCCTGCTCACCCACGTCGAGGACATCGAGGAACGCAAGCGCCACGAACTCGCCCTCGCCCACCGCGCCAGCCACGACTCCCTCACCGGCCTGCCCAACAGCGCCGAACTGCGCGCCCGGCTCAGCGCCCGGCTCTGCGCCACCCCGCAGCTCCCGGACGGCCGCACCGCCGACGCCACCGCCTACTTCCCCGACGCCGACGACTTCGGCTACCCCTTCCCGCCGCCCGCCCCGCCGCTGGCCCCGCTCGACCACCACGTGCACGCCTACGAGCCCGACGAGACCGACCCGTCCGGCGGCGGCAAGGGGATCGCCGTGCTCTTCTGCGACCTCGACGGCTTCAAGTCGATCAACGACCGGTTCGGCCACCACACCGGCGACGCCGTGCTCATCGAGGTCGCCCGGCGGCTCACCAGCGTGGTCCGCGACGGCGACACCGTCGCCCGGCTCGGCGGCGACGAATTCGTGGTGCTCGCCGACGGCCTCGACCGCGACGGCGCCCAGGACCTGGCGGTACGGCTGCGCAACGCCATCCTCCCGCCGATCCGGGTGGACGGCCGCGCGGTCCGGGTCGGCGCCAGCTTCGGCATCGGCTGGGCCGGCTGCGGGATGACCGTGGAAGAGGTGCTGCACTCCGCCGACCAGCGGATGTACGTCGAGAAACGCTCCCGCGCCAAGACCCACCGCCGGGCCGGCTGACCCCGCCGGCCCGGCCCCGTACCACCCGCCGCGACGCGTCGGGTCACCGGATCGGGGTAGGCTCGCGCGCGTCCAGTCATGTCCGGTCCGCGCCGACCGGACGCAGTGGGGAGTGAGCAGCGGATGACGGCCGGCAACAACGGCACGCCAGAGCCCGAGAACGACGACCCGTTCGCCTACCTGTACCGCGGGGAGAACGGCAGCGCCCCGGCGGACCGGCCCACCACCGGCGTGCCGCGTACCTCGTACCACCAGGTCAGCCGGGTCGGCGAACGGCGCCCCGGGCACCCCCAGGGCGGCTACGGCCACCCGGCCCAGCAGCCCCAGCAGCCGTACGGCGCCCAGCCCCCGCCGGGGCAGCCCCAGGGCCGGCCGCAGGGCCACGGCGGCGCCCCCCGCGGCTCCGGCCGCCGCGGACTGCTCTACGGCGCGATCGGCGTGGTCGCCGTGGTCGCCATCGCCATCGGCGTGGTGATGGCCACCACCAGCAGCGACGACAAGAACGGCAAGACCGACGCCAACGGCGGCACCAGCGCCCCGCCGACCACCGCCCAGTCCCAGTCGCCCTCCGCCGCCTCCACCCCGCCCGCCGACCTGCCCAAGCAGAACGGCGCCAGCCTCACCCTGAACGGCGGCGCCACCGTGGCCACCACCGACAAGGGCGCCAAGGGCCCCAACGGCTCCTACGTGACCATGAACAAGGTCGGCGCCTCCGCCACCTGGACGCTCACCGCGCCCGACGCCGGCCAGTACAAGCTCAACCTCGGCTACGGCAACGCCGGCGCCCCCGCGACCGCCACCCTCACCGTCAACGGCCAGGCCCAGTCCCGGCCGATAAACCTCGACAACTTCACCAAGCAGTCCGACCCGGCCCAGGCGTGGACGCACACCTGGTCCCTGGTCCAGCTCAACAAGGGCGCCAACACCGTGGTGATCTCCTGCCAGCAGGGGAACCAGTGCGCCTTCGACCTCGACCAGCTCTGGCTCAGCCGCGGCTGACGCGGCCGGTCACCCCGCCGCGCCGTCGCCCACGACCGCCAGGAACCGGGCGACGGTCGCGGCCATCGCCTCCCGCGCCCCGCGCAGATAACGCCGCGGGTCCACCACCGCCTGGTCCGCCGCCAGCAGCTCCCGTACCCGCCCGGTGAACGCGACGTTCAACGCCGTACCGACGTTGACCTTCACCATCCCGGCCGCCACCGCCCGCCGCAGCTGCCCGTCCGGCACCCCCGACGAACCGTGCAGCACCAGCGGCACCGGCACCGCCTGACGCAGCCGGGCGATCAGCTCCACGTCCAGCGTCGCGGTGCGCTCGGTCATCGCGTGCGAACTGCCCACCGCCACCGCCAGCGCGTCCACCCCGGTCGCCGCCGTGAACCCGGCCGCCTCCACCGGATCGGTCCGCACCCCGGGGGTGTGCGCGTCCCCCGCCTTGCCGCCGACCGCGCCCAGCTCCGCCTCGACCCAGATCTCCCGCTCGTGCCCCCAGCGCACCGCCCGCGCCGTCGCCTTCACGTTGTCGGCGTACGGCAGCTTCGACGCGTCGAACATCACCGAGGAGAACCCGCAACGGTGGGCCGCGTGCAGCAGCTCCACGCTGTCCACGTGGTCGAGGTGGAGGGCGAGCCGGGCCGACGACGCGCGACACACCTCGGCCGTCGCCGCCGCGACCGGGGCGAGCCGCCCGCCGTGGAACCGCACCGCGTTCTGGCTGATCTGCACCACCGCCGGCCGCCCCGCCGCCTCCGCGCCCGCCGCGACCGCCTCCGCGTGCTCCAGCGTGATCACGTTGAACGCGGCGACCCCGTGCCCGGCCGCGCGGGCCTCCCGGACGAGTTCGGCGGTGGTGACGAGCGGCATGGCGGCCCCCTCGGAGCGACGGCGGTGGTTCAGGCTGCCTTGTTCTCTTCGGTCACCACGACCCGCGGCAACAGCGCCTCATAGGTGGCCCGGTCGAACGACCCGGCCGTCGCCGCCCGTACCGTCGCCGCCGACAGCGCCACCGCGCGCGCCAGCCGCTGCGGCCAGGGGGCACCCTCCACCAGCGCCGACAGCAGCCCGGCCACCGCCGAGTCACCGGCGCCGGTCGGATTGCCCGCCAGCCGCTCCGGCGGCACCGCCCGCCAGACGCCCTGCCCGGTCACCGCCAGCAGCCCGCCCGGACCGCTGGAGGCGACCACCGCCCGGCCGCCGCGCCGCCGCGCCTCGTGCGCCGCCCGGGTCGGATCGGCCATCCCGGTCAGCTGCGCCAGCTCCTCGGCGTTGGGCTTGACCAGGTCCGGCCGGGCCGCGATGCCCCGGCGCAGCGGCTCCCCGCTGGTGTCCAGCAGCACCGGCACCCCGGCCGCCCGCGCCGCCCGCACCAGGTCCGCGTAACTGCCCACCGGCAGCCCCGGCGGCAAGGACCCGCACAACGCCACCGCCCGCGCACCGTCCAGCAGCTCGCGGTAGACGTCGAAGAAACGCAGCCACTCCTCGGTGGAGACGGCCGGCCCCGGCTCGTTGAACATCGTGGTGTCCCCGGTCGAGGCGTCCACCACGGCGACCGTGCGCCGGGTCGTACCGGCCACCGGCACCAGCGCGTCGGTGGCGTGCGGCGCGGCCTGCGCCAGCCGGGCCCGCAACGCGGCACCGGTACGTCCGCCGACCAGCCCGGTGACGGTGGTCGGCACGCCCAGCGCGGCCAGCACGCACGAGACGTTGAGCCCCTTGCCGCCGGGCCGCTCGACGACCTCGCCCACCCGGTGCGTGGTGTGCGGGACCAGCCGGGACACCTGGTACGTCACATCGAGGGCAGCGTTGAGCGTGACCGTGAGGATCACCGCGAACACCCCTCTCCGAAGCCGATTCGCGAGCGATCATGCCAAAAGTTGGGCGGTCGGCCCAGGGCTGGACCGGCCGCCGTACAGCTTTGTCGTATTTACGTTTACCTGGTTACGCCTCTGCTGACTATCTGCCCGCCGGACGAACGAGCCACTCGCCCTTGCGCATCACACCCGCCAGTTCGAACGTCTCGTCGAGGACCACCAGATCGGCGTCCTTGCCCGGCTCCAGCGAACCCACCCGGTCGTAGACCCCCAGCAGCCGTGCCGGGTTGACCGAGATCGCCTCGACCACCTGCTCCACCGGCAGCCGGTCCACGGTCACCGCCCGCCGGAACGCGGTGTCCAGCGTCAGCGTGGAACCGGCGATCGAACCGCCCTCCACCAGCCGCGCCACCCCGTCCTTGACCTCGACCTCCATCGGGCCCAGCGGATACCGCCCGTCGCTCATCCCGGCCGCGCCCATCGCGTCGGTGATGAACGCCACCCGCCCGGCCCCCGCGGCCCGGAACGCCAGCTCCAGCATGGCCGGGTGCAGATGCGTACCGTCGTTGATCAGCTCGACGGTGACCCGCTCGTCCTCCAGCAGCGCCGCGATCGGCCCCGGCGTCCGGTGGTGCAGCGCCGGCATCGCGTTGAACAGGTGGGTGGCCACGGTGGCCCCCGCCTCCACCGCCTCCAGCGTCGCCTCGTAGGCCGCGTCGGTGTGGCCCACCGCCGCGATCACCCCGTGCTCGACGAGGAGGCGCACCGAGTCGAGGCCGCCCGGCAGCTCCGGCGCCAGCGTCATCATCCGGGCGCTGCCGCGCGCCGCGTCCAGCAGCTTGCGTACGTCCGCCGGGTCCGGGTCGCGCAGCAGCGACGGCTGGTGCGCCCCGCACCGGTGCGGCGAGATGAACGGCCCCTCGAAGTGCACCCCGGCCAGCTCGCCCTGCTCGGTCAGGGCCGCCAGGACGTCCACCTGGCGGGCCAGGTCGTCCAGGGCACCGGTGACGGTGGAGGCCACCATGGTGGTGGTGCCGTGCGCGCGGTGCGTGGCGATCGCGGTCAGCGCCTCCTCGGCGGTACCGGAGGAGAACGAGGCCCCGCCGCCGCCGTGTACGTGCACGTCGACGAAGCCCGGCACGATCCAGTGGCCGGAAAGGTCGACCGAGCCGACCCCGGCCGCCGCGCCGGATCCGGCGATCCGGCCGCCCTCGATCGCCAGCGGCACCTCGGCGACCCCGGTGGGCAGCACCACGCGGGCGCCGGTCAGCACCTCGCGGCCGGAAGTGTTGGGCTCAGCGGACATCAGGCGGTTACCTCCATGGAGAGTCGGTCCCAGGCGAGGAGCCCCGCGCCCAGGCACCCGGCAGCGTCCCCGAGGGCCGCCGGAACGATCAGGGGCAGCTTCTGGAACGTCACCCGCTCCGCGACCGCCGTCCGCAACGGGCCGAAGAGCGTCTCCCCGGCCTCGGCCAGCCCGCCGCCGATCACGATCACCCGCGGGTCCAGCAGGGTCAGCCCGGTCACCAGACCCGCGGCCAGCGTGTCCACGGCGTTGCGCCACACCGCCAGCGCGCGCGGATCGCCCTCCGCGACGGCGTGCGCGCACCCCGCCGCGGTGGCCTCGGGGTCACCACTGGCCTCGGCCCAGTCGCGGGCGACCGCGGACGCGGAGGACTCCGTCTCCAGGCACCCGTTCTGGCCGCACGGGCAGCCACGCCCGCCCGGACGGACCACGATGTGGCCGATCTCGCCCGCGTAGCCGTGGGCGCCGGCCTCGATCCGGCCGTCGATGCCGATCGCGGCGGCGATACCGGTGCCGAGCGCCAGGAACAGGAAACGGTCCTGGCCGCGCCCGGCGCCCAGCCGGCCCTCGGCGAGGCCGCCGCAGCGCAGGTCGTGGCCGAGGGCGACGGGAACGCCGCCGAGCCGCTCGGCGAGGAGCGCGCGCATCGGCACGTCACGCCAGCCGATGTTCGCGGAGTACACCGCGACCCCGGCGGCGTCGTCCACCACCCCCGGCACCGCGACCCCGGCCGCGGCGGCCGGCTCCCCGTGGTCGCGCATCCCGCGCTCCCGCAGCGCGGCGGCGAACTCCAGCACCGAGTCCACCACGGCCCCCGGCCCGCGCCCCCGCTCCGTCGGCCGCCGCTCCTCGTGCAACGGCTCGCCGTCCGGACCGACCAGGGCGCCCTTCATGCCGGTGCCGCCAACATCGAGGGCGATGACGTGTCTCACGGGGACAGTCTGACGCGGCGGAAAGGAAAGGTCTAGTCCACCGGTTCGCTCACGCTGGTGGCCAGCGGGTTCGCTCGCGCTGGCGGTCAGCCATTACTCCGTGGTCGGGTCCGCCCGTTTCAGGTTTCCGGGGTTGCCCCGGCGGCCCCGTGATGGCGGGGGTACCCCCGGATCCCCGTGACCCACGGCTGGGCGCACCCCTTCACCTCCGCCCGGTGGGTGGTTGGTGGGGTTTTGGTTCGGTTCGGCACGGGTGGGCTTCGCCTACTGCCGGTGCGGGGTCGGGGGCGCGCCGGGGGTGACTCCTCGCTCCAGGTTTCGTTCCAAGGTTGCGGCCGGTCCGCTGGGTCGCTGCGGGGACACCCCCGGCACACCCCCTTCTGTCCGGTTGGCGGGTGCCTCTCTTCGCGGGAAGGGGTGAGTAAGGAGGTTGGGGTCACCCCGATCTCCTTCTCACCCACCCCGTGCCGCAGCGCGGAACGAGACCGGACGGGGGCGTGCAGGGGTGTCCCCGCAGCGACCCAGCGGGGCGGCGGAGAGCCGAAGACGATACGTGGAGCGAGGAGTCACCCCGGAGGGCCCCCGGAAACCCAGGCAGACAGTGCGCCCCCCGCGCTATACGCGTACAGCCACGGGTGGGCGGGGGGAAACATCCGTGACGCCAGCCACGACGAGACGGGGAACGGTGCGCACCCCGAGGAGTCCGGGGCTGACGGCGACGTGAGTCGTAATACCGTAGGACACGCCCCCGTTGCCGAAGCGATACCACACGTGGTGTAGACCTTGAGGCCGGCGACGGGGAAACTCGCCGTTCCGGAGGTTTTCCGGGGGCGTCCGGGGACAGTGGAGAAGGCGGTAAGTCAGGTGCATCGGCGGCGGATCCTGGGTCTGGCGGGAGCGGGCCTCGCGGCGGCCTTCACGCTCTCGGCGTGCGGTACCGGCGCCGGGGTAGGTGGCCCCACCACCATCACCATGGTCGCGGCGGACTACGGCGACAGCGCCGCCAACTCCTCCCAGGCGTACTGGGACGGCGTCGCCTCGGAGTTCCAGAAGAAGAACCCCGGCATCAAGGTGGACGTCAAGGTCTACAGCTGGAACGACGTCGACAAGAAGGTCGCCGACATGGTGGCGGCGGGCAACGCCCCCGACATCGCCCAGATCGGCGCCTACGCCGACTACGCGGCGAAGAACCAGCTCTACAGCGTCGACGACCTGCTCTCCATCCCCGCCCAGGCCGACTTCATCACCTCGATGGAGAGCGCCGGCGAGGTCAACCGCACCCAGTACGGCATGCCGTTCGTCTCCAGCACCCGCATGCTCTTCTACAACAAGGCGCTCTTCCGCAAGGCCGGCATCGTCAACCCCGACGGCTCAGCGAAGCCGCCCACCTCGTGGGACGAGCTGAAGGCGGACGCCGCCAAGCTCAAGTCGGTCGGTGTGAAGGACCCGTTCGGGCTGCCGTTCGGCCCGGAGGAGCCGGCCGCGGAGACCCTGATATGGATGCTCGGCGGCGGCAGCGGCTACACCGACCAGCTCGGCAGCTACACCATCGACTCCCCGCAGAACATCGACACGTTCAAGTGGATCAAGTCCAACCTGGTGGACCCCGGGCTCACCGGCACCGACCCCGCGGTCACCAACCGCCAGGACGTCTTCGACGCCTTCTGCAAGGGGCAGGTCGGCATGCTCAACGGCCACCCCACCCTGCTCCAGCAGGCCGCCAAGGCCCACGTCGACTTCGGCATCGCCAAGATCCCCGGCAAGAACGGCCCGCTCGGCTCCACGGTGGGCGTCGCCGACTGGATGATGGCCTTCAAGCAGCACGGCCACCGCCAGCAGATCGGCAAGTTCCTCCAGTTCGCCTACGGCCAGCAGAACACGCTGCAGTTCCTCAAGCAGTACGACCTGCTGCCGGTGACCGTCTCCGCCTCCGACGCGATGCGCTCGGACACCTCGGTCAAGCAGCTGTGGCCGTTCATCGACGAGCTGCCCAGCGCCCAGTTCTACCCGGACAACAAGACCTCGTGGGGCCCGGTCAACGCGCGTCTGAAGCAGGTCATCGGCCGCGCCGCCACCCACGACCCCACCGGCGTGCTCACCTCCCTCCAGCGCACCGCCGAAGCGGCGGACAACAGCGCCAAGGCCAGGCAGTAACGGCGGAACGGACCATGACGGACGGCGCGGCACCCCACCCCGACGACGAGCGGCCCCCCACGGGGCCGCCCGGCGCCGACGACGCGCCCGGCCCGGAGCCGGCGCTCGACGAACGCTCCCGCGCCGTCCTCGCCGTCGCCGCCGCCTCCTGGCCCTCCGTCGGGGCCCGGGAACGCGCCGTCCGCGAACGCCTGGGGATGTCGTCCACCCGCTACTACCAGCTGCTCAACGCCCTGCTCGACGACCCGCGGGCGATGGCCCACGCCCCGGCCACCGTCAAACGGCTGCGCGCCGCCCGCGCCGCCCGCCGCCGCAACCGCTGACGCACCCGGCGGACCGCCGTACGCCACGCCCCGCCGCCCGATAGGGTCGTCCCATGGGCAGCCATTCCCTTCCCACCGCCACCACCCCCGCGGGCAAGGCCGGGTACGAGGCGCTGCTGGCCGAGCCGGAACGGGCCGTGGTGGCCCTCGACTTCGACGGCACGCTGGCCCCCATCGTGGCCGACCCCGAGCAGGCCCGCGCCCACCCGGGCGCCGTCCCCGCACTGGCCCGGCTCGCTCCACGGGTCGGCTCGGTCGTCGTGATCACCGGCCGTCCGGCCGGGGTCGCCGTACGCTACGGCGGCTTCGCCGGCGTCAAGGGGCTCGAACACCTCACCGTGCTCGGCCACTACGGCGCCGAACGCTGGGAGGCGGCCACCGGTGAGCTGCGCGCCCCCGCCGACGACCCCGGGGTCCTCGCGGTCCGCGCCGAACTCCCCGGTTTTCTCGACAACCTCGGCGCCTGGCGGCACACCTGGGTGGAGACCGCCCACATCGAGCACAAGGGCGGCCGGGCGGTCGCCGTCCACACCCGGCGCACCGACGACCCCGAAGCCGCCCTGGAGTCCCTGCGCGGCCCCCTCACCGAACTCGCCACCCGCCACGGCCTGATCGTCGAACCCGGCCGCATGGTGCTGGAACTGCGCCCGCCCGGCATGGACAAGGGCGTCGCCCTCGCCGACCACGTCCGCGCCGCCGACGCGAGCGCCGTCCTCTACGGCGGCGACGACCTCGGCGACCTCGCCGCCTTCGACGCCGTCGACCGGCTGCGTGCCGAAGGCGTCCCCGGCGTCCTGGTGTGCAGCGGCAGCTCCGAGGTCACCGCCCTGGCCGAACGCGCCGACCTGGTGGTCGACGGCCCGGCCGGCATGGTCCGCCTCCTCGAATCCCTCGCCGACGCGCTGGAGGGCTGACCCGGCTCAGCCGCCCAGCGCGGCGAGCTGGTCGAGGAACCAGCGGTGCGGCGGCAGGGCGGTGGCCGCGGCGGCCAGGCGCTTGCTGCGCTCCGCGCGTTCGTCGTCGGCCATGGAGAGCGCCTCGTGCAGCGCCTCGGCGGTGGCCTGGACGTCGTACGGGTTGACGGTGATCGCGTCCTCGGCGAGTTCTGCGTGGGCGCCGGCCTCCCGGGAGAGCACCAGGGCGCAGCCGTTCTCGGAGACCACCGGGACCTCCTTGGCCACCAGGTTCATCCCGTCGCGGATCGGGTTGACCAGGGCCACGTCGGCCAGCCGGTAGGCGGCGAGCGACCGCGCGAAGTCGTCCTTGACGTGCAGGATCAACGGCTGCCAGTCGTCCGTGGCGTACTCGGCGTTGATCTCGTCGGCCAGCTTCCGCACCGCCGCGGTGTACTCGCGGTAGACGGCCAGGTCGTGGCGGGACGGGTAGGCGAAGGCCACGTGCACCACCCGGCCGCGCCACTGCGGGCGGGTGGCCAGCAGCTCCCGGTAGGCCAGCAGCCCGCGCACGATGTTCTTCGACAGCTCGGTGCGGTCCACCCGCACCACGGTGCGCCGGTCCGGCCCGACCTGCCGCCGCAGCTCCGCCAGGCGTTCGTCCACGTCCGGACGGTGCGCCCGCTCGCGCAGGAAGTCGGCGTCCGCGCCGAGGCCGTGCACCCCGATCCGGGTGGTGCGCCCGTCGTGGGTGACGGTCAGCTCGTCCCCGTCGCGTGCCACCCGCGCGCCCAGCACCTGCTCGCAGCAGGCGGCGAACGCCTCGGCCCAGCGCCGGGTGAGGAAACCGGCCCGGTCGGCACCGAGGACGCCGCGCAGCACGTCGGCGGCGACGTCGTCGGGGAGCAGCCGGAAGTAGTCCGGCGGCGCCCACGGGGTGTGCGAGAAGTGGCCGATGCGCAGATCCGGCCGGAGCCGGCGCAGCAGGCTCGGGGCGAGCGTCAGGTGGTAGTCCTGCACCAGCACCACCGCGCCCTCGGCGGCCTCCTCGGCCAGCGCCTCGGCGAACGCCGCGTTGTACCGCTCGTACGACGCCCACTGCTCGCGGAACCCCCGGTCGAAGGCGGGCTCCAGCGGCGTCTGGTAGAGCAGGTGGTGGACGAACCACAGCACCGAGTTGGCGATGCCGTTGTAGGCGTCCCGGAACACCTCCGGGGCGATGTCGAGCATGCGCACCCGCTGTCCGCCGGTGTCGGCCGGGTCGAGGGCGCCGCCGGTGGCCGCCACCGCCGCCCGGTCGCCGTCGGACATCGCCGCGCACACCCACACCGCGTCCGCACCCGGCCCTATGGCGCTCAGCCCGGAGACCAGTCCGCCCCCGCCGCGCTTGTGGCGCAGCGAGCCGTCCTCGTCCCGTGTGTACGACACCGGCCCGCGGTTGGACGCGACCAGGATCCGTGCGGAATGCGTTGCGACCATGCCGCGAGCCTAGCCCCGCTCCGCGCCGGGTAAACGCCCACCGCCCGGCCCGGGCACGTCTTGCCGGGATCACCCCGGTGAGGTGAATCGGCCACCTCGCGGCGGGTACCCGGCGGTCGGTTCCGGCGCGCTCAGGCCGCCCTGCGCCGGAGGTATTCCGGCACCGTGATCATCGGCGGCCGTTCCTCCACGGGCACCTCGTGCACCCGTGGCTCGAAGCCGCCGTGCGGGGCGCGGTCGAACTGGGTCAGCACCGGACGCACCAGCGGTCCGCGGGCCAGCCGTACGTGGGCGGTGCGGTAGATGGTGGCCGCCATCCGGCCCAGCGCCGGCCCGTCCTGGTGGCGGTGGCGGCGGACGCCCACGTCCACCTGGGCCAGCGCGTCCAGCCCCACCAGTTCCAGGGCGTCCACCAGCATGCCCAGCTCCACCCCGTAGCCGACCGGGAACGGCAGCCGTTCCAGCAGCGACCGGCGGCCCGCGTACTCGCCGCCCAGCGGCTGGACGAACCCGGCCAGCCGCGGCCAGTGCAGGTTGAGCAGCGGCCGGGCGACCAGCTCGGTGACGCGTCCGCCGCCGTGCGCGACCACCGCCCCGCCGGTCTCCAGCGGACGGTCGTACATCGCCTTCACCAAAGCGATGCCGGGATCGGTCAGCAGCGGGCCGACGATCCCGTAGACGAAGCGCGCGTCGAAGTCGCGCAGGTCGGCGTCGACGAAGCAGACGATCTCCCCCCGGGTGACCAGCAGCGACCGCCACAGCACCTCGCCCTTGCCGGGCACCGCCGGGACCCTGGGCAGCACGTCGTCGCGGTGCACCACCCGGGCGCCGGCCGCGGCGGCCACCTCGGCGGTGGCGTCGGTGGAGCCGGAGTCCATCACCACCAACTCGTCGACCAGCGGCACCGCCTCGGTCATCAGCGCGCCGCGGATCTCCTCGACGATCGCGCCGACGGTGGCCTCCTCGTCGAGCGCGGGGAGCACCACGCTGACCGTCCCGGCCGGCCCGGCCGCCCGCTTCGCCGCGAGCAGCAGGTCGAGCGGCCGGTCGGCCGCGGTCCAGGACCGCTGTTCCAGCCAGCGCTCCACCTCTTCCAGCACCTGTGCGTCTCCCTGTGTCGCGTCCGCCGCGGACCGCGTGTCCGCGGCGAGTGGCCGAGGTCACAGCCATCTCGCGGTTCGGACGACTATCTCAACCGTCCTGGCCGTCGGATACAGTCTTGAACAACGCGGGCGACCACCGCATGCCGGGGTCGTCGCGCCAAAAAACGCACTGGTCCACGGCGGTTCGCCGTCCGGCCCGGCGCCATACAGAGCTCATCCAGAGGGACTGAGGGAACGGCCCGTTGACGTCCCGGCAACCCTCCCGCCGCTCTCGCCCGTCCGCCGCCTCCGCGGCGCGTACGACCAGCGAGGCCACGGTGGGGACGGTGCCAATTCCGGCCTGCGGCGAGAAGCGCCGTGGGGAAGATGAGGAGAGAGGGCCTCGCCACATGGCTGTTGAAACCGTCGCACCCGCCACCCGCTCGACCGACTTCGGCAACGCCGTAGCCTTGTCCTGCCGCGAGTGCGGCGAGCGCGTCCCGCTCGGACCGGTCTTCGCCTGCGCGGTCTGTTTCGGACCGCTGGAAGTGGCGTACGAGTTCCCCGCCGACCCCGAGGGGCTGCGGGCGCGCATCGAGGCCGGACCGCACAGCATCTGGCGCTACGCCCCGCTGCTGCCCGTCCCGGCCGACGTGGCCACCAAACCCAACCTGGACCCCGGCTTCACCAAGCTGGTCAAGGCCGACCGGCTCGCCCGCGAACTCGGCGTCACCGGCGGCCTGCACATCAAGGACGACTCCGGCAACCCCACCCACTCGTTCAAGGACCGGGTGGTCGCCATCGCCGTCGAGGCCGCCCGCAACTTCGGCCTCACCACGCTCTCCTGCTCCTCCACCGGCAACCTGGCCGGCGCCGTCGGGGCCGCCGCGGTGCGCGCGGGCTTCAAGTCCTGCGTCTTCATCCCGCACGACCTGGAGTCCGGCAAGGTCGTCATGGCCGCGGTCTACGGCGGCGACCTGGTCGGCATCGAGGGCACCTACGACGACGTCAACCGCTTCTGCAGCGAGCTGATCGGCGACCCGATCGGCGAGGGCTGGGGCTTCACCAACGTCAACCTGCGCCCCTACTACGGCGAGGGCTCCAAGACGCTGGCGTACGAGATCTGCGAGCAGCTCGGCTGGCGGCTGCCGGACAACATCGTCATCCCCATCGCCTCCGGCTCCCAGCTCACCAAGATCGACAAGGGGCTCCAGGAGCTGATCAAGCTGGGCCTGGTCGAGGAGAAGCCCTACCGGATCTACGGCGCCCAGGCCGCCGGGTGCAACCCGGTGGCCGCCGCCTTCAAGGCCGGCCACGACGTGGTGCGGCCGGTCAAGCCGGACACCATCGCCAAGTCGCTGGCCATCGGCAACCCGGCGGACGGCCCCTACGTGCTCGACATCGCCCGGCGCACCGGCGGCGCGGTCGAGGAGGTCGACGACGAGCAGGTGGTCGACGCCATCAAGCTGCTCGCCCGCACCGAGGGCATCTTCGCCGAGACCGCCGGCGGCGTGACCATCGGCGTGCTCAAGAAGCTGATCGAGACCGGTCAGCTCGACCCGGCCGCCGAGACCGTCGCCATCAACACCGGCGACGGACTGAAGACCCTGGACGCGGTGGCCCCCACCACCGGTCCCACCGCGATCATCCGCCCCACCCTTGACTCGTTCCGAGAGGCTGGCCTCGCATGAGTGTGAATGTCCGCATCCCGACCATTCTCCGTACCTACACCGGCGGGCAGGCCGAGGTGACGGCCGAGGGCGGCACGCTCTCCGAGGTGATCGCCTCCCTGGAGCGCAACCACCCGGGGATCGCCGCCCGGGTCCTGGACGACGAGGGCAAGCTGCGCCGCTTCGTCAACGTCTACGTCAACGACGACGACGTCCGGTTCGCCGAGGGGCTGGCCACCGCCACCCCGGACGGCGCCGGCGTGTCGATCATCCCGGCGGTGGCCGGCGGCTGCTGACCACCCCGCTCTCCCCGGTTCCCGGCCGTGCACCGGCCACGGATCGGGGCCGGACGGCGAATAATTCCGGCCACTTGCGAATGCCCCGTTTGCCATTGCGGCAGGCGGGGCATGCGCATGCTCCCGGGCGCGGTAGAGTAACCGTCGAAGCGGTGGTAGATCGTTCAAGTGCATCGCTCCGGGGTGTCCAAACCCTGTTTCCGGTCATTCCCGGTGTTCCGCCGCGGAGGGCCGGGCGCCAGCGCAGTCAGCACCGCCGCACCACAAGAGCTACGCCTCCGAGTACGCCCGCAGTTGCTGGGCCGGATCGTGTCGCACGCCCTCCGTGGGGTACCGGCCGCCGGTCCGTGAAGAACACGACAAGTTGTGCTCGAAATCTGGGCGCCAATTGTCGTGTTGGTCGGCTATGCCCGGTCCGAGTTGCCCTGAATTCTTTATGTATTCCCGTAAAAGGGCGATCGGCTGTGTGCAGAATTCTCGTCCAATTGACCTGTTGCGCAGGGCGTCCGTGCAGATACATTCAGCCGCGGTCGACGCGTTCCGGCGCACGCCTCCTGGGTTTCCCCTGCCGCACGGCGGGCGGTTCCCGGGGGTGAGGTCTGACCCGGGTCCGCGAAGTGCGGTCCTGTGCAAGGGCCAGTAATAGGGGAGTTAGGGATGGCTCAGGGCACCGTCAAGTGGTTCAACGCGGAGAAGGGGTACGGCTTCATCGCGGTCGACGGTGGTGCGGACGTCTTCGTGCACTACAGCGCGATCCAGATGGACGGCTACCGCACCCTCGAGGAAGGCCAGCGGGTCGAGTTCGAGATCTCGCAGGGCCAGAAGGGGCCGCAGGCCGACATGGTCCGCGTCTCCGCCTAAGCGGCTGAGCCTCACGGCACCGGCCAGGCCGCGGCGGCACCGGCGGACCACCACACCGACGTAGCGAGGCGAAGGGTCCGCGCCCCACACCGGGGCGCGGACCCTTCGCCGTTCGCTTGCACTCGACTGGTCGGAGTGCTAATCATTGGCGTTAGCACTCTGACGTTGAGAGTGACAGAAGGACCGGGTCGGTGAGGTCCGTACGGCCGTCGGGAAGGAACCGGCGGACGGGCGGATCGTCCGTCGCGGGCGCCAGCGCGGTCCGGAGCAATCCGCCCCCGGGCACCACGGTGCACGGGGTACCCCCGACGTCCGGGAGGACCACTTCACATGGCCAAGATCATCGCGTTCGACGAGGAGGCGCGGCGCGGCCTTGAGCGCGGTATGAACCAGCTCGCCGACGCCGTAAAGGTGACCCTCGGCCCCAAGGGCCGCAACGTCGTCCTTGAGAAGAAGTGGGGCGCCCCCACGATCACCAACGATGGTGTCTCCATCGCCAAGGAGATCGAGCTCGAAGACCCCTACGAGAAGATCGGCGCCGAGCTGGTCAAGGAGGTCGCGAAGAAGACGGACGACGTCGCCGGTGACGGCACGACGACCGCGACCGTCCTGGCCCAGGCGCTGGTCCGCGAGGGTCTGCGCAACGTCGCCGCCGGCGCCAACCCGATGGCCCTCAAGCGTGGCATCGAGAAGGCCGTCGAGGCCGTCTCCGCCCAGCTGCTGGAGCAGGCCAAGGACGTGGAGACCAAGGAGCAGATCGCCTCCACCGCCTCCATCTCCGCCGCCGACACCCAGATCGGCGAGCTGATCGCCGAGGCCATGGACAAGGTCGGCAAGGAAGGCGTCATCACCGTCGAGGAGTCCAACACCTTCGGCCTGGAGCTCGAGCTCACCGAGGGTATGCGCTTCGACAAGGGCTACATCTCGGCGTACTTCGCCACCGACATGGAGCGGATGGAGGCCGTCCTCGAGGACCCCTACATCCTGATCGTCAACTCCAAGGTCTCCGCGGTGAAGGACCTCCTCCCGCTGCTGGAGAAGGTCATGCAGTCGGGCAAGCCGCTGCTGATCATCGCTGAGGACGTCGAGGGCGAGGCCCTGTCCACCCTGGTGGTCAACAAGATCCGCGGCACCTTCAAGTCCGTCGCCGTCAAGGCCCCGGGGTTCGGCGACCGCCGCAAGGCCATGCTCGGCGACATCGCCATCCTCACCGGTGGCACGGTCATCTCCGAGGAGGTCGGCCTCAAGCTGGAGAACGCCGGCCTGGACCTGCTCGGCCGCGCCCGCAAGGTCGTCATCACCAAGGACGAGACCACCATCGTCGACGGTGCCGGTGACAGCGACCAGGTCGCCGGCCGGGTCAACCAGATCCGCGCCGAGATCGAGCAGTCGGACTCCGACTACGACCGCGAGAAGCTCCAGGAGCGCCTCGCCAAGCTGGCCGGCGGCGTGGCCGTCATCAAGGCCGGTGCCGCCACCGAGGTGGAGCTCAAGGAGCGCAAGCACCGCATCGAGGACGCGGTGCGCAACGCCAAGGCCGCCGTCGAGGAGGGCATCGTCGCCGGTGGTGGCGTGGCCCTGCTCCAGGCGTCCAGCGTCTTCGAGAAGCTGGAGCTGGAGCTGGCCGGCGACGAGGCCACCGGTGCCGCGATCGTGAAGACCGCGCTGGAGGCCCCGCTCAAGCAGATCGCCGTCAACGCCGGCCTCGAGGGCGGCGTCGTCGCGGAGAAGGTGCGCAACCTGCCCACCGGCCACGGCCTCAACGCCGCCACCGGTGAGTACGTCGACCTGGTCGGCGAGGGCATCATCGACCCGGCCAAGGTGACCCGCTCGGCGCTGCAGAACGCCGCGTCCATCGCGGGCCTGTTCCTGACCACCGAGGCCGTCGTGGCCGACAAGCCGGAGAAGGCCGCCGCCGGTGCGGACGCCGCTGCCGCCGGCATGGGCGGTGGCATGGACTTCTGATCCGTCCCGGATCGAAGCCCTTCCGGTTCTGCCCGGACCGGTACCGAGGGCGGCACCCCGCAGGGGGTGCCGCCCTCGGGCGTTCTCACGCCCCGGGGTGCCGGCCGGGGGTGTCCTCGGCCGGGGCGGCCAGGAGCGCGTCCCGCAGCCGTCCGCCGGAGGCGGCCAGCAGGTGCCGGGCCTCCTGCGCCTGGACGCCGCCGAGGAGGACCAGGATGGCGTCCTTCACCTCGCCGCCGGTGGCCGTCAGCGCCGCCTCGATCTCCTCGTCCGGCGCGCCGGTGGCCAGCGCGACGATCCGCCGGGAGCGGGCGCGCAGCTTGTCGTTGGAGGCGCGCACGTCCACCATCAGGTTCCCGTAGGTCTTGCCCAGCCGGATCATGGTGATGGTCGAGACCATGTTGAGCACCAGTTTCTGCGCGGTGCCCGCCTTCAGCCGGGTGGAGCCGGTCAGCAGCTCGGGGCCGGTCACCACCTCGATGGCGTGCCGTGCGGCGGCGGCCAGCGGGGAGCCGGTGTTGCAGACCACCGCGACCGTCAACGCGCCGCGCCGCCCGGCGTGTTCGACCGCGCCGACCGCGTACGGGGTGCGGCCGGAGGCCGAGACGCCGACCACGCAGTCGGCCTCCCCGACCCCGATCGCGTCCAGGTCCTCGGCGGCCAGCCGCGCGCTGTCCTCGGCGCCCTCGACCGCCTCCGTCATGGCCCCCGGGCCGCCCGCGATCACCCCGACGACCTGCCCGGGGCAGGTGTTGAACGTCGGCGGGCACTCGCTGGCGTCCAGCACCCCGAGCCGTCCGGCGGTGCCCGCCCCCGCGTACACCAGCCGCCCGCCGGCCGCCATCCGCTCCGCGATGCCGTCGATCGCCTCGGCGATCCGCGGCAGTTGACCGGCGACCGCCGCCGGAACGGTGGCGTCCTCGGCGTTCATCAACCGCGCGAGCTCGACGGTGGGCAGCCGGTCGATCTCGGCCAGCTCGGGCCGGAACGCCTCCGTGGTGAGGCTCTCCAGCTGGCGGCGCAGCTGCTGGTAACGGGTGTCGGTGGGCATGCGGCCAGGCTTCCTCGGCGGTGGTGGTGGCGGGGTCAGGGGCGGGCGCCGCGCGCGGTGTGCCGGTGCGCGAGCGCCTCGTACGACGCGGAGAGCGCGGGCGCGGCCCGCTCGTAGGTACGCTGCGCGATCCCGATGAACAGGCAGTCCACCACGAGCAGTTGACTCGTCCGGCTGGCCATCGCGGCCGGCCGCAGCTCGCTCTCCCGGGATCTGGACGTGGTCAGCACGTGGTCGGCGTACCGCGCCACGGCGCCGTCCGGACGGCCGGTGATCGCCACCGTGGTGGCGCCGTGGTCGAAGGCGACGCGCAGCGGTTCTATGACGTCGACGGTGTTCCCGGAGTGGGTGATCGCCAGGGCGACGTCGCCCTGGCGCAGTTGCACGGCGTTGGTGACCGCCAGATGCGGATCGTTGTGGGCGTGCGCGATCACCCCGATCCGCAGCAGCTTCTGCGCCAGGTCCTGGCCGACCAGGGCGGAGGCGCCTATCCCGTAGACGTCCACCCGGCGGGCCGCGGCGAGCGCGGCGACCGCCGCCTCCAGCTGGCCGACGTCGAGCCCGGCCGCGGTGTCGGCCAGCGTCTCCTGCTCGTCCCGGGCGAGCTTGGCGACCACGTCGGCCAGCGGGTCGTCCACCGCGATGTCCGCCGTCACCGCGGGCGGCGCCCCGGCCGCCTGCCGTGCGGCGAACGCGGCCAGGGCGAGCCGCAGATCCCGGTAGCCGGGGTAGCCGAGGATCCGCGCGGTGCGCACCACGGTCGCCTCGCTGGTGCCGGTGCGCTGCGCCAGCGCGGTCACCGTCAGCTGCGCGCACCCCGCCGGATCCCGCGCCACCGCCTCGGCGACCCGCTGCATGGAACGGGTCATGGTGGGGGCGAGGTTACGGACCTTGGCCGCCAGCGGGCGGCCGTCGGTCCCGGAAGCCCCGGAAGTTACCTTCGCGTTCCGCGTCACAACTGAAAAGTAGTTTCACCGCTACGGAGCGTCAAGGGCGCGCGCGGCAGAATGGGACCATGGACCTCGAACCCGCCCTGCACGCCGCCCGGGCCCACGTCCTCGCCGACCTGGCCGCCCACGGCATCGCCGACGCCGCCGCCGTCTCCCTGGTCGAGGACGCCGTCGCCCACCGGCGCTGGTGGGCCGAGCAGTGGCCGCAGGGCGTCGCCTTCGTCTGCGGGCTGGTGGCGCAGGACGTCCAGGAAGCGCTGCTCGAACAGCACGGCACCCGGTGGCCGTGCTGTTCCTCGTGCCACGAACTCCTCTCCGTGGAGCCGGAGTTGGGGGAGGATCCGCGTTGGGTCTGCGAGAACCACGGCGTGGCGGCGGCGGTGGGTGCGCTCCACTGACGGTTCGCTCGCGCTGGCGGTCAGCCATTACCTCCTCGGGGTGCGCCCGATTCCGCTTCGCCGTGGCTGGCGTCACGGACTTTTTCCCGCCCGCCCACCCGTGGCTGTACTCGTACAGTGCGGGATGCGCTCTGTCTGCCTGGGGTCCGGGGGCCCTCCGGGGTGTCTCCTCGCTCCCCGTTTCGTTGTCGGCTTTCCGCCGGTGCGTTGGGTCGCTGCGGGGACACCCCTGCGCGCCCCCGTTCTGTTGCGTTCCGCGCTGCGGGACGGGGGTGGGTGAGAGGGGAGATCGGGGTGATCGGTGTTCAAACGGTGTTGTGGTCGGGGGGGCAGCTCCTGCACTGTGAAGTCGCGGAGGGCCGTGATCAGTTGACCGGCTCGGATCCAGTGGATGCGGGGGTCGGTGAATGCCACGCCTGCCACATCGACGAAGGCAGGGTCGGGAAAGCCGGGGCGGTAGAGCGCGCCCCGCACGCCAACGGGTTCGCAGGAGCGGACGCGGAGTGTCACGTGCCTTTGTCGCAGGTGAGGGCAGGCGCGTACCGATCGTGGAGCGCAGGGCGCGCATACCGGAGGATGCGTCGTGGTGAGCCCGAAGCGATCGTGGGCCGAGTGGGCCGCCAGGTCTTCGCCGAGCAGCCAGAGCACGCCGTCCTGGTTGCGGTCGGAGGGCTCGGCACACACCTGGCACAGCAATTCCTCCATGGCGCGCCGCTGCCGCAAGGCATGTACCGCGCCAAGTCGCGGCTTCCCCTTGCCCGGCAGTGAGGGAACGCGCGTCCACAACACTCCGGATGTGTCGCGGTCGTACGGCCGCTCGTCCGCGTAGGCGAGGCGCCTGCCCTTGGCGATGACGCGGGTGGGCGGGGGTTGCTCCGCGCTCCATCGGGTGATGTACGGCACGATGCCTGGTTGCGGAAGCGTCCCGGTCGGCGATTGCCGTTGCCGGGAAGTCATCGGTTCGGTGGCGGCGGTGTTCATCGCCGGTACGGCCTCCCTCACTCGTGGCAGTGCTCTTCGCGAGGACTGAAGCGGGATGCGGGTGACCTGGGCCACACTTGATGCGAGTGATGGGTGTTCGTATGCGCGCGGCGCATAGGGGTGCGAGTCGCCGTGGACGTTGACCTACCGTCCGGAGAGCGGGACGAATGAACTGGTCGAAGCGAGCGATCCTCGATGCGTCGGGTGCGGGGGGATTACGGGCGGGTGATCCGGTTGGCTCGTGTTGAGCGGCGGATCAGTCAAGCGCAGTTGGGCGGGGCCTGCGGGCTCACGCAGTCGGCTGTTTCGAGACTCGAATCGCGGGGGCGAGGCCCGTACACCATGGAGATCCTGGCGAGAGCCGCCGCTTACCTGGGCATTCCACCCGGCTTGGTCGGCCTCGCCGACACGGCAGCGGGGAAGGACGGAAGCGATCCGGTGGAACGTCGAGGACTTCTGGCAGGGGCCGCAGCAGTGGTGGTGGCGCCGGCTCTTGCCGTACTGCCCGCAGCGGCGGATGCGGACGACGACCGCGGGGCCATGCTCCGGGCGACGACGACGGCGCTTCGCCGGTTGGACGGGACGATGCCGTCCCGTCAGTTGTCGGATGTCGTACTGGCACATCTCCGGCTGGTTCAGGCCGCCGCGAGGGAGGCGGAGGGAGGGGAACGGCGGGTTCGCTTGGCCGCGGCGGGCAGTGAGGCGGCGGGACTGGCGGGCTGGCTCAGTTGGGACATGGCTGATCACGGCTCGGCGCGCACCTGGTACGGCGCGGCGATCAAAGCGGCCCGGCGGTCCGGTGATCCGCTGCTCGCCGCCTACCAGATCGGCAGTCTGGCTCAGATGGAAGCGGACACCGGCAACGCTGCCCAGGCGTTGCGCCTGATCCGTTCGGCACGACAGCAACTCGGCGCGAACGCCCCCGTGGTGGCGGACGCGTGGCTGAGCGCGGTGGAGGCCCAGGCGTATGCGACCGCCGGGGACGAGCGGCTGTGCGACCGGGCCCTGACGCGTAGCCGCGCGGCGGCGAGACGTATGCCAGGGCAGGATGCGCCGCCATGGCCGTGGGTGTTCGCCTTCGACGAGCGGAAGGTGGACATCTGCCGGATCTCCTGCGGGGCCCGGCTCAGGCTCGCGTCGTGGGTCTTCGGCGCGCGCGACGACGGTGCGGCCGTGATGCCGACCGCTCACGCCAAGCAACGTGCCCTGGCCCAACTCGACGTGGCGACAGGGCATTTCGTGGCCGGGCACGTGGAAGCGGCCTACACGCTCGCCACGCAGGCCGTCGAGACGGGACTGCGGTACCGCTCCGGGCGCGTGGTGGAGCGGGCGCGTGGCTTCCGCCGCGCGTACTCGTCCGCTACGCCGCCCAGGATCGTCCGGGAGTTCGACGACCGACTGCACGACGTGTACATGTGAGAGCGAGGACGGTACGGCATGCGGGTCGGGATCACCGGGCATCGGGGGCTGCCGGAGGGGGTGGCGAAGGCGGTCGTGGTGGCCATCGGAGACGTCGTCCGGGGGTATCCCGCTGCGGACTTGGTGGGGGTCTCCTGTATCGCCGACGGGCCGGACGCGTGGTTCGCGCAGGCGGTGCTGGAACGCGGCGGGCGCGTCGAGGTGGTGGTACCCGCGCGTGAGTACCGGGAGTCGCTTCCGGGCTGGCATCACGCGACGTACGACGCGTTGTTGCGGGCTGCGTCGCGGGTGCATGAAACGGGGCTCGTCGCATCCGATCCCGTCGCGCACATGCGGGGCAGCGAGATGCTCGTGGGCCTGGTGGACGAACTCGTGGCCGTGTGGGACGGCCTCCCGGCCCGGGGGTACGGAGGGACGGCCGACGTGGTGGCCCATGCGGGACGGGTGGGCGTTCCGGTGAGGGTGGTGTGGCCCGAGGGCGCGACCCGATAGGTTCGCTCGCGCTGGCGTCGGACTCCTCGGGGTACGCCCGTTCCCCCGCACAGGGCGTTCCCCCTCGGCCCCGGCCTCCTCGGGGTGCCCCCGGTCCCCCGTCTCGTCGTGGCTGGCGTCACAGACTGTTTCCCCCCGCCCACCCGTGGCTGTGTTCGTACAGTGCGGGGTGCGCTCTGTCTGCCTGGGTTTCCGGGGGCCCTCCGGGGTGTCTCCTCGCTCCGCGTATCCGCCACGGTTGCGCTCCGGCTGCTGGGTCGCTGCGGGGACACCCCTGCGCGCCCCCGTCCGGTTTCGTTCCGCGCTGCGGCACGGGGGTGGGTGAGGAGATCGGGGTGAGCGGGGTTTCAGGGGTGGACCGGGTGTATTGCGGGGTGGAGGGCTGTGAGGTCTCCGGGGAAGTGGGCGGGGTGGTGGCGTAGGTAGGTGTCGAAGAAGCGCAGGAGGAGGGCGGTGGTGAGGGCGTGGCGGGGGGAGAGGGGGCCGGTCAGGTGGGCCAGGCGGGAGAGGGTGGGGTCTTTGAGGAGGGATTGGTCGCTGAAGTTGAAGTGGCCGGTGCCTTGGATGGTGAGCCGGAAGCGGTGGTTGGCGGGGGTGCGGTAGACGGAACGGATGTCGGCCAGTGCGGCGCGGTTGGCGGGGGTGGTGGGGTCGCCGTGGTCGGCGGCGGTGAGGAAGAGGAAGGGTTGGCGGAGGCCGTCGTGGAGGACGGTGCCGTGGAGTGTGCCGTCGAGGTCGATGCCCGCGCGGCAGCGGGTGTCGTCGTGGCAGAACTGGGCCGCGGTCGCTCCGCCGAAGGAGCGCCCGAGGATGCCTACCGCGTTGGGGTCGAGGCGGTGGGTGAAGGGCCCGGGCGGATCGGCGTTGTCGAGCCGGGTGAGTTGGTCGAGGACGAAGGAGGTGTCGGCGGACCACAGGGCGATGAGTTTGGGGTTGCCGACGGTCGTCCTGGTCACCACCTGGCCGTTCGGGAGGACGACCACGGTGGTGCTGTACGGCGCGTCCATCCCCACCACGACGTAGCCGTGGCTGGCCAGGTCCTCGGCGAGGGTGGTGTAGTCGGTGGCCAGGGCGCCGATGCCGGATCGCAGGAGGACGACGGGGTAGGGGGAACGGCCGGGCGCGACCGGCGCGTTCTGTGTGCTGTGGGCGTGGACCAGTGACAGGTCGCGGGTGAACAGGGTGCGCATCACCGGGCCCTGGTACCGGGTGAGGGCGGTCCGCCAGGGTGGGGGCAGGTAGTCGGCCGGGCGGGAGGCCCCGGCGGGCGCGGCCGGGTACCAGATCCAGACCGGGAGTTCACGCGGTCGGCCGTCGGGGGCGAGGGGGTCGGTGCGGGAGTGGTCCACCCAGTCGTACGTGGTGCGTCCGACCGGGTACGGCCCGGTGGGCGCGGGCAGGGTGAGCGCCGTGCGGTGCTCGTCGTAGAGCAGGCCGATCGAGGTGGCCACCGCCAGGGCGGCCAAGGCGGCGAGTAACGCGACCGACTTGAGGATCCGCCGTGCCCGGCGGCGTCGGCTCATCGGTCGCGCCGGGCGAGCAGGATGATGGTGAGGGTGAGCAGCGCGATGAGCCCGAGGTAGCTCGCGATCTCCGCCGGTGTGCCCTGGAAGCCGGAGTCGATGCCGTTGTAGCCGATCCAGCATCGGCAGGAACCGCAGCCCGGCCTCGGCGGCGCGCACCACCCGGCCTGCGGTCATGACCGGCCGTCCGCGAGCCGGGTCCGGTAACCGGTCGCCTTGGGTGGTGCCACCTGCTCGGCGGCCAGCTCCGCCGCCTGGGCCGCAACAACGCCCCAACCCCCGTTCCGCGCTGCGCCCCGCACTCGGCAACGAAAAGATCGGGGCCACCCCAACCCCCACATCCCCTCCCCCCGCGAAGAGAGGCACCCGCGAACGGACAGAAGGGGGTGTGCCGGGGGTGTCCCCGCAGCGACCCAGTAGCCGGAGCCAAGCTGTGGCGGATACCTGGAGCGAGGAGTCACCCCCGGCGCGCCCCCGACCCCGTACCGGCAATAGGCGAACCCACCCGGTGCCGAACCAAACCAAAAACCCACCAACCACCCACCGGG
The DNA here is from genome assembly GCF_000240165.1 of Streptantibioticus cattleyicolor NRRL 8057 = DSM 46488. NCBI lineage: Bacteria > Bacillati > Actinomycetota > Actinomycetes > Kitasatosporales > Streptomycetaceae > Streptantibioticus > Streptantibioticus cattleyicolor. The sequence goes on along the minus strand of NC_017586.1, from coordinate 2,576,283 downwards.
CAGGGGCCGCCGGAGGCCACCCCGGCACCCTGAAACGGGCGAACCGGACACCACGTAATGGCTGGCCGCCGGCGCGAGCGAACCCGCGCGGGCGGGGCGTCACGGTGACAACAGGGCAAGCTCCGTCCCCACGTTGTGCCGCGCCGCACGCTCCCAGTGCACGGCACCGTACGGAGTACGGAACACCCGTGGCCGCGACAGGAGTTGACGCAGCACCTCGGCCCGCGCGGCGCGGAACTCCTCGTCCGGGACGAAGGCGTACTCGTCCCGGACGGAAGAGGCGTAGGCGGCGTAGCGCTCGGGGGAGCCGGCGAGGTCGGCGAGGTCGGCGTCGGTGAGGAGTTCACCGTTGCGGTCGCCGGGCGCGGGGTCGTGGTCGGCGGTGAGCCGGACGAGCCGGGCGACCTCCGCGGTGAGCGGACCCGCCAGGCCCGCCTCGCGCAGCGCCCGTTCGGCCAGCGCCGCGCTGCGTTCCTCGTTCTCGGAGCGTTCCGGCCGGTACACCGCGTCGTGGAACCAGCCGGCCAGCAGCACCGCGTCCGGGTCGGTGGCGTGCGCGGCCAGTTCCTCGGCGTGGTCGAGGACGGTCCGCAGGTGGTCGGTGGTGTGGTGGCGCCGGTGCGGTTCGGACCAGCGGGCGATCAGGTTCTCCCCGTACGGCACCGGATCCGCGGTGGCGCCGGCCCGGCGCAGGAGGACGCACCACCGGTCGAGCAGACCGGACGGGGACGAGGACGGGGACGGCGAGGGAGGCAGGCTCGGCATGGCGGCCATTGTGACCAAAACGGGGGAGGGCGTGGCGGGAGCCGGGCGCGGTATGGCAGGGTACTGTACATGTCTAGACCAATCTTCGAAGTGATCGCTCTCGGGGCCGACGACGCGATCGCCGCCGAGGCCGGAGGGGCGGACCGCCTCGAACTGGTCACCGACATGGCCGCCGACGGCCTCACCCCGGGCCGGGCGACGTTCGCCGCGGTGCGCGCCGCGGTGCGGATCCCGTTGCGCGTGATGCTGCGCGCCTCGGACGGGTTCACGGCCGGTGACGCGGCCGACGTCGACGCGCTCTGCTCCGCCGCGCAGGCGCTGCGCGCCGAGGGCGCCGAGGAGTTCGTCCTCGGCTTCCTCACCGGTGACGGCGCCCCCGACCTGGCGGCGCTGCGCGCCCTCCTCGGCGTCCTGGACGGCTGCCGCTGGACGTTCCACCGCGCGATCGACCACTGCGCCGACCGCGCGGCGCTGCGCGCCCGGCTCGCCGGACTGCCGGGGCTCGACACCTACCTCACGGCCGGCCACCCGGCCGGCGTCGACGAGGGGCTGCCGGTGCTGGTGGCCGAGGCCGCCCGGGGCGCCGCGGCCGAGCCCGGCTACGGCCCGCGCATCCTCGTCGGCGGCGGCCTGCGCGCCGACCACCTGCCCGCCCTGCGCGCGGCCGGGATCGACGCCTTCCACGTCGGCGGCGCGGTACGCCCCGGCGGCTGGGACGCCCCCGTGGACCCCGCCGCCGTCCGCGCCTGGCGCACCGCCCTCGACACCCCCGCCCTGGCCGAACCGGTCTGACCCGGAGGCCGGCACGGAACGGCACCGCGCGGCCGACCCCGCCGGGCGCGGCGTTGCCGACTACGCCGCGCCCAACTCCTCCGGCAGCTCCGCCGCGTGCACCACCTCCAGCCCGGTGACCGCACGCGTCAGCGCCACGTACAGGCGGCGCAGGCCGGTGCGGGCGTCGGGCTCGGCGTCGACGAGGGCGGCGGGTTCGTCGAGGACGACGTAGTCGTACTCCAGGCCCTTGGCGAGGCTCGCGGGGACGAGGGTGAGCCGGGCGTCGGCCGAGGTCTCCGCGCCGGGGGCGAGGTGGGCGAGGCCGGCCGCGGACAGGGTACGGGTCAGTTCGGGGATCCGGGGGTCGGCGGCGATCAGGCCGATGGAACCCTCCCGTTCCAGCGCCCGGCGGCACGCGGCGACCACCGCGTCGTCCAGCTCCTCGGGCGCCACCCGCCGCACCACCAGGTCACCGGCGGACTCCCGCACCGAGGTCGCCGGGGCGAGGCCGGGGGCGATGGTGGGGAGCAGCCGGGAGGCGTAGGCGATCACCTGGCGCGGCACCCGGAAGCCCCGGGTCAGCTCCTCCACCCGCGCCTCCGGCTTGCCCAGGTGGGACAGGGCCTCCGGCCAGCTCGCGGTGGCCCACGGCGTGGTGCCCTGCGCCAGGTCGCCCAGGACCGTGGCCGAACCGGTGGTGCAGCGCCGCCCCACCGCCCGGTACTGCATGGGCGACAGGTCCTGCGCCTCGTCCAGCACCACGTGGCCCAGCGATGGCGTGCGGTGCACCAGGTCCATCGCCTCGTCCACCAGCACCGCGTCCGCCGCCGTCCAGAGCGCCGACTTCACCCCGCGGGCCGGCTTCGCCCACAGGATCTCCTTCTGCTCGTCGTCGGTGAGCACCCCGTCCGCGCAGCGCGCCAGGAACTCCGGCTCCGACAGCAGCCGCAGCACCAGCTTCACCGGGTCCACCGGCGGCCACATCGCCTTCGCCGCCGCCTTCACCGGCTGGGAACGGGCCACCGCGTCCTGCACCCGGTCGTCGGGGGCCTCCCCGGCCGCCTCCATCCGCACCAGCACCGCGTGCGCGATGCGCTGCGGCAGCGCCTCGGCCGCCGCCCCGTACCGCATGTCGCGCGCCGTCAACTCGCGGACCAGCTCTTCGAGTTCGTACGCCGGGACGCGCCAGCGGCGGGAGCCGCGGACCACCACCAGCGGCTCGGTGGGCATCCGTACGCCGTCGCGCACCGCGCGCCGCAGCACCTCGGCCATCCGCGCGTCGCCCTTGAGCCGGGCCGCGGCGGCGGTGTCGGTGCCCTTGACGGGGACGTGCGCCACCAGGTCGTCCACCGTGGTCTGTTTCACGTGCAACTCGCCGAGCGCGGGCAGCACCTGCTCGATGTAGTGCAGGAACGAGCGGTTGGGGCCGACGACCAGGGTGCCGGTGCGGGCGAGGCGCTCCCGGTGCGCGTAGAGCAGATAGGCGACCCGGTGCAGGCCCACCGCGGTCTTCCCGGTGCCCGGGGCGCCCTGGACGCAGATGGTGCCGCCCACACCGGAGCGGACGATCTCGTCCTGTTCGGGCTGGATGGTGGCCACGATGTCCCGCATCGGGCCGACGCGGGGCCGTTCGATCTCCCGTTGCAGCAGCGCGCTGCCGGTGTCGGCCTCGTCGGGGTCGGACAGGTGCTCGTCCTCGTACGCGGTCAGCGCGCCGCCGGTGTAGCCGAACCGGCGGCGCAGCGCCACGTCCTGCGGATCGGCCCGGGAGGCCCGGTAGAACGGCTGGGAGACCGGCGCCCGCCAGTCGATCACCATCGGGTCGCCCTGGGCGTCGTGGACGTGCCGGCGGCCGATGTAGAACCGGTGCTCGTCCTCGCCGCCGTCCGTCCCGTCCGCCGTGCGCTCCAGCCCGGGGGCCGTGAGGTAGTCGAGGCGGCCGAAGAACAGCGGGGTGTCCGCCAGGTCGGCCAGCGCCTCGATCCGCGCGTCGAGCTGGCCGCGCAGCACCTCGGCGTTGACCCAGTTCGCCGCCACGTCGGCGATGTCGAGCGCCTCGGCGTCGGCCCGCATCGCCCGCAACGCGGCTCGGGACGCGGCCAGATGGGCCTGCTCCCGGCCGAGCGGTCCGTCCGGGCCGGACGCCTCCTCGGACGAGGACGGCGGGGTCGGGGATGACTGGTGTGTGGTGGACACGGTGACGATGCCTCCGGCGGTACGCAGGGCGGCGCGCGGCGGGGCCCGTCCGGCGCGTTGGCGCGCACGGCGGGGCCGCCGTGCGACCTGAGCGGCTTGGCGACACGTGCCGACCGGTTTCCGTCCGGACGGCGTCCCCGCGACGGCCCGGCTCGGTGGACACGGGCGGCGCCGCGCGGGCGGCAAGACGCGCGATCCTACGCCCGCCCCGATGATCGCGCCAACGCTTTTCCCGGCGCCCCGCCCACGGCCCCGGGGCCGCCCCGCCCGCCCCCTAGGGGACCGCTACCTCTGCGGTCGGAGCCCGGCCCGCCCGGGGGACCACCCGCGGTGACCGCCTGGTCATCCTGCGGCCCGATGTGCGCCAGCGGGGTGAAAACCTACCGTGGAGACATGGCAACCACGACACTTCCCCCGCTCCGGGGCAGCACCGCCATCGGCGACCCGGCCGCCGCCACCGGCCCCGCGGCCCGCGACCGGCGCGGCCACCCCCGGCACCTGCTCGGCAGCACCATGCGCGCCATCGCCGTCTTCGCCGACACCGCCTTCCGCGTCGTCGTCCTCGGCGCCGACGCCTCCGACGCGGCCCGGCAGCCCGAGGCGCCCCGCGTCCCGGCCGCCCGCGACGGCGGCGGCCGGCGCTGACCGGGCCCGCGCACCGTCGGCACGACCCCGTCCGCCGGCCCGCTCCATGGGGGGCGACGCCACCGCCGGGTAGGGTCGCCGCCGGGGACGGATGGTGATCCAAAGGGGTGGAGCCGTGACCTTCACAACAGCCGTGGGCGACGGCGGCAACACCGCCGAGCGTCAGTCGACGCTGCGCGTGGCGCTCGCCGCCGCGCCGCGCCGGCCGCTGCTGCTGGCCACCGTGGTGCTGGCGGCCTCGCTCGCCGCGTACGCCGGGGTCTGCCTGACGATGCGCTTCCAGCTCGCCGACGCGCTGGTCTACCGGGCCGAGGGCCAGGCCGCGGCCGGCGGCCACGGCCTGTACGACCTGCGGGTCACCGAGTGGCGGCTGCCCGCCACCTACCCGCCGTTCGCCGCGATCCTGTTCATCCCGACCGCCTGGCCGCCGCTGGACGTGCTGCGGCTCGCGGTCACCGAGGCCAACGCGGTGCTGCTGGGGCTCCTGGCCCACCTGTCGTTCCGGTTCGCCGGCTGGCCGCGCCGCGCCGCGCTGCGCCCGGTCGGCATCATCCTCGCCGTCGCCCTCGGCATATGGCTCGAACCGGTCTTCCAGACGCTCGCCTTCGGCCAGGTCAACCTTGCCCTCGCCTGCCTGGTGCTGTGGGACCTCGGCCGGCCGGACGGCGCCCGCGGCAAGGGCATCGCCATCGGCATCGCGGCCGGCATCAAGCTGACCCCCGGGCTCTTCGCCGTCTACCTGCTGCTGTCCGGACGGGTACGTGCGGCGGCCACCGCGGCGGCCTCGTTCGCCGGAACGGTACTGCTGGGCTGGCTGGTCCTCCCCGACGCCAGCCGCGACTTCTGGACCCACCGGATCTTCCAGACCGAACGGGTCGGCAAGGTCTGGATCGTCGACAACCAGTCCCTCCAGGGGCTCCTCGCCCGGCTGCTGCACACCCCCGCCCCCGGCACGGTCTGGCTCGTCGCCGACGCGCTCACCGCCGTCGCCGGCCTCGCCGTCGCCGTCCTCGCCTCCCGGCGCGGCCTGGAGACCTGGGGGGTGCTGTGCGCCGCGGTCACCGCGCTGCTGATCTGCCCGATCAGCTGGTCGCACCACTGGGTGTACTGCGTGCCGATGCTCGCCGTACTCGCCGCCGAGGCGCGCCGCCGGCCCTGGCGGTGGGCGGCGGTGGCCGCGGTCGCCGTGGCCTTCACCGCGCGCACCATGTGGATCGTGCACCGGCCCGGCGGCTACGTCCTCCACCTGCCGTGGTGGCAGCAGCCGTTGGCCTCCGCCTACCCGCTGCTGGGACTGGCGTTCCTCGCGTCCGCGTACCTCCGGGTACGCGGACGCCGCCGGACGCCGCCGGGTCAGCCCACCTCGTCCCCGGCCAGCAGGTCGTCGGCGTCCACGATCCGGTAGGCGTACCCCTGCTCGGCCAGGAACCGCTGGCGGTGGGCGGCGAAGTCCTGGTCGACGGTGTCCCGGGCGACCACCGAGTAGAACCGCGCCTCGTGCCCGTCGGCCTTGGGCCGCAGCACCCGCCCGAGCCGCTGCGCCTCCTCCTGGCGGGAACCGAACGTCCCCGACACCTGGATGGCCACGGTCGCCTCCGGCAGGTCGATGGAGAAGTTGGCCACCTTCGACACCACCAGCACGCTCAGCTCGCCGGAGCGGAACGCGTCGAAGAGCTTCTCCCGCTGCGCGTTGCTGGTCTCACCCTTGATCACCGGGGCGTCCAGGTGCTCGCCCAGCTCGTCGAGCTGGTCGATGTACTGGCCGATCACCAGCGTCTGCTGCCCCTTGTGCCGCCGCACCAGCGCCTCGGTGACCCTGCGCTTGGTCTCCGTGGTGGCGCAGTAACGGTACTTCTCCTCGGTCTCGGCGGTGGCGTACGCCAGCCGCTCGGCGTCGGTGAGGTTGACCCGCACCTCGACGCAGTCGGCCGGCGCGATGTACCCCTGCGCCTCGATCTCCTTCCACGGTGCGTCGAACCGTTTCGGGCCGATCAGCGAGAACACGTCCGACTCCCGGCCGTCCTCGCGCACCAGCGTCGCCGTCAGCCCCAGCCGCCGCCGCGCCTGGAGGTCGGCGGTGAACTTGAACACCGGCGCCGGCAGCAGGTGCACCTCGTCGTAGACGATCAGCCCCCAGTCCCGCGAGTCGAACAGCTCCAGGTGCGGGTAGACGCCCTTCCGCTTGGTGGTCAGCACCTGGTACGTGGCGATGGTGACCGGACGGATCTCCTTGCGTGTCCCGCTGTACTCGCCGATCTCGTCCTCGGTCAGCGAGGTGCGCCTGACCAGCTCGTGCTTCCACTGCCGGGCGGAGACGGTGTTGGTGACCAGGATCAGCGTCGTCGACTTGGCGGTGGCCATCGCGCCCGCCCCGACCAGCGTCTTGCCCGCGCCGCACGGCAGCACGACCACCCCGGAGCCGCCGTGCCAGAAGCTCTCCACCGCCTGCCGCTGGTACGGGCGCAGGCTCCAGCCGTCCTGCTCCAGCTCGATCGAGTGGGCCTCACCGTCCACGTACCCGGCCAGGTCCTCGGCCGGCCACCCCAGCTTCAGCAACGTCTGCTTGATCTGGCCGCGCTCGGAGGGGTGCACGGCCACCGTGTCCTGGTCGATCCGGGCGCCCACCAGCGGCTGGATCTTCTTCGACCGAAGCACCTCCTCCAGCACCGCCCGGTCGGTGGTGGCCAGCACCAGCCCGTGCGCCGGGTCCTTGGTGAGGGTGAGCCTGCCGTACCGGTCCATCGTCTCGGCGATGTCCACCAGCAGCGCGTGCGGCACCGGGTAGCGCGAGAAGCTCACCAGCGCGTCCACCACCTGCTCCGCGTCATGCCCGGCCGCCCGCGCGTTCCACAGCCCCAGCGGCGTCACCCGGTACGTATGGATGTGCTCCGGCGCCCGCTCCAACTCCGCGAACGGCGCGATCGCCCGCCGGCACTCGTCCGCCCGCGGATGGTCGACCTCCAGCAGCAGCGTCTTGTCGCTCTGGACGATGAGGGGTCCGTTCACGCGCGTCCATCCCTTCCGTGCGGGCCAAACACCCAGTGTCCCTCATCGGCGGGGAAGCGGGGGCGGTTGTCGGTGGCGGGTGTCACACTGACCGTGACCGCTCGTGACGAGGGAGGCGGCAGGGTGGGCGTCGCGGCACACGAGGAGCGCTACGGGCCGTGGACGTCGGAGGACGTCCTGGCGTTGGGGGAGGACCGTGGTCAGCGGCGGGAACTGATCGGTGAGGCGCTCATGCTCTCGCCGAGGCCGGGGGTCGGGCACCAGCGTGCCTTGTCCCGCTTGGCCCAGTCGCTGGACTCCGCCGTCCAAGCCGCGGGCGCGCCCTTCGAGGTCATGGAAGCGGTCAACCTGATCCTGCCCGACGGCCTGTTCATCCCGGACATCGTCGTGGTGGGCGCCGAGGCCGCCGACAAGGACCCGGTGACCTTCGACGCCGAGTCGGCGCTGCTCGTGGTCGAGATCGTCTCGCCCTCCTCCAACGGCCGCCGGGTCGACCGGCTGCTCAAGCCGCCGTACTACGCCGAGGCGGGCATCGAGCACCTGTGGCGGCTGGAGCTGGAGCCCTCCCCGACGCTGATCGCGGCCGAGCTGGAGGACGGCCGCTACGTGAACCGCGTGGTGGCCGAGGACGGTGCCGTGACGCGGATCGGCACGCCGTTCCCGGTGGAGATCGACCCCGGCACGCTGGTGCGGCAGAAGCGCTGAACGCGGCTACCCCGCGCCCTCCTCCGCCAGTTCCGCCACGCCCGTGATGCGGTGCAGGGCGTAGGTGCGGACCTCGTCGGAGGTGTGGTCGTAGGCGGTGACGAAGCCGCCCTCGACGCGGACGGGTTCGATGACGCGTTGGCTGGCGGCGCCGTCGGCGTTGACGTAGCCGATCCACAGGGGTTCGCCGGTCAGGACGGCGGCCTGGACGGTGGCGAGGGTCTCCGCGGAGGTGGTGCGGGGCGGGCCGGAGGCGCGGTGGGGCGGGGTGTCGGCGGGCTTGCGGGGCGCGGTGGCCGCCCGGTCGCCGGCCCGGATCGCCTTGACGGCGGCGCCCAGCAGCGTACGGTCCGGCACCGGCGGCCCCTCCGGCACCGGCACCGGGGCGGCGCGCGGCGGGGTGCGCCGGGCGTCCGGCCGGGTCACCAGCACGTCCCCGGTGGCCGACTCCGCGGCTGGGGCCAGCCCCATCGATCGCAGCCGTTCCAGCAGCGTGTCCGGGGCGCACTCGGCGGCCAGCACGGTCGGCGCCAGCCGGCGCAGCCCCAGCCCCGCCGTCCGCCGGTCGGCCAGCAGCTCGGCCAGGAGCGCGTCGTCGTCGCAGCGTACGTACGACGACGCCGCGCCCACCCGCAGCCGGCCGTGCCGCCGCGCCACGTCGTCCAGCAGGTACGCCAGCGGCTGGGGCACCGGGGTCCGCGAGTGCGCCGTCAGGAACGCGTGCAGATCGGCCGCGGTGTGCCCGGCGTCCAGCGCCCGCCGCACCGACCCCGGGGTGAACCGGTACACCGTCGCACCGCCCTTGGACTCCACGTCCGCCAGCACCCCCAGCACCTCCGCCAGCGGACGGCGCAGCGGACCGGGCGCCACCGCCGTCAGGTCGGCCTGGAGCAGCACGTGGTCCAGCGGTTCCGGCAGCAGCGGGGCGAGCCGGCCCGCCGCCTCCGCGACCGCCGCCGGGCCGAGCAGCGCCCGCCCGTGCCCGGCGAGCGCGCCGCGCCCGGTGACCCCGAGCCATTCGGCCTCCTCCAGCGTCCACTCCGCCAGCCGGGCCCGGGCCGACGGCGCCGCCGCCTCCCCGGCGGCCCCGCGCGCCCGGGACTGGCCGGTACGCGGCGCGGCCGGCGGACGTTCCCAGTCCAGCCGCGCCCGCACGGCCGCCGCATCCGGCACCCCGCCCGCCGGCAGCCCGGCCAGCAGCTCCAGCGTCCGCCGCCGTACCTCCGGCGCCGCCGTACGGTCCAGGTCCGGGCCGAGCGCGGCCAGCGTGCGCCCCTTGGCGTCCCGCCCGCCGACCAGCCCCGGGGTACGGGTCGCCGCCAGCCACGCGGTGGCCAGCTCCGCCCAGCGTTCGGCGGTGGGCAGCCGCAGCCACTCGTCGTACCGGGGGGTGGGCGCGTACGCCTCGTCCACCTCGCCGTCGGAGGCGAGCAGCCCGGCGGCGTACGCGGTCTCCAGCCAGAAGGCGGCGGCGCGTTCACCGGTCTCCAGCGCGGCGGCGGTCCGCTTCAGGTCGCGCACGCTCAGGCCCCCCGCCCGCAGCACCTGCGGCCCGCCGGTCTCCCAGCCGGCCAGCAGCTCCTCGACGACCCGCACCGCGGTGAACGCCGCTCCTGCCGCCGCCGCGTCCACCCCCGCCTCGCCGTGCGTGGCCACCGCCGCCACGGCCGGTGGCACCGGCTCCGGCGTACGGTGCGCCCGTCCGCCGCGCAGCCGCAGCGCCACCTCGCGGGGGAGCACCACGGTGTGGCCGCCCGCGGGCAGCAGCAGGCCACGGGCGAGCAGCCACTGCACCGGCGTCCGGGCGTCGGCCGCCCGCACCGCTTCCGCCGCCTGCGCCACCTCCCCGTACGGCGGCCCCCACACCAGCTTCTCCAGCACCGCCTCGGTGCCCTCCGGCGCCCCGGCGAGCAGCGCCGCGAGCCCCGCCGGGTCCGCGAAGAGCGCGGTGAGGGCGGCGACCGCGCTCACCGGGTCGTGCGTCGCCGGCAGCCCGGCGTCGGCCAGCAACTGCTGGAGCCGGCCCGGCGACATCCCCGCGGTGGCCTCCGCGACCGTCGGGCCCAGCCCGGTCGGCGACACCGCCCCCGGGCCCGGCGCCAGCACGTCGTGGGCCGCCCGCACCAGCCGCAACCGGTCGTCGCCGCCCCACACCAGCGCCCGCCCCCGCAACTGGGCCACCGCCGCCGGCAACGCCTCGGCCACCGCCGGATCGCCCTCCTCGCCCGCCATCAGCGTCAGCAACGTGCCGTACGGGCACGGGTCGGGGGCGACCGCCAGCGCCTCGGCGGTCTGCTGGGCGAAACGGTCGAGGTGTTCCAGGGCGCGCACCACCGAGGCCCGGGTACCGGCCCGGGTGGCCAACTGCGTCATGTCGCCCGGCACCGGGGTGACCAGGTCGGGCCGGGCCCGCAACAGCGCGGCCAGCGCCTCGTCGTCGCGCCCGCGCAGGTCCTCGGCGAGGGTACGCGGCGCCGGGCCGCCACCGGTGGCGGCCGTCGATCCGTTGCCGTTGCCCACGAACGCCTCCCGGTTCCGCTGGGTGGTCATCCGTCCCACACTAGGCCCTGTGGTCGCGATCCCGCCCGCCCCGTGACGCCGGGCCCGCGCGCTCGCCGCTCCGCGCGCCGGGGGGGTACGGTCAACACGGCGGCGGCCGGGCCGGGTTCAGACGGACGGCGGGTTCACTGATGGTGGTGCGCGGATGGGCAACGACAGCGACCGGCTGGTCTTCGACTACCTGAGCCGGGTCGGCGACCTGGCGCAGACCGCGCTGCCCGCCCGCGCCCGGGCCGAACTCGTCGCCCGGCTGCGCCAGGACATCGAACGCGACCGGGGCGCCGCCGACAGCCCCTCCACCGTCCGCCGCGTCCTCGACCGCCTCGGCAGCCCGGACGAGGTGGTGGCGGCAGCGGCGGCCGAACGCCCCCGGGAACGCCCCGCGCCGGAGCCGCCCCCGATGCCCTCGGTGCCCACGGCGCCTCCGGCAGCCACGAAGCCTCCGACGCCTCCGAAGCCTCCGACGCCCTCGACGGCGGAGGCGGCCGGCGACGCGTGGTGGCAGGGGCCGCCGCCGCTGGACCCGGTGGCCTCCGGCGCCCGCACCAACGAGATCCTGGCCGGTTGGACCGGCGGCCTGCTCCCCGGGATCGAGGACGACGACGAGGACGACGGCGCCGGGCGGACCCGGGACCGTCCCGGCGAGGGCGTGGAGCGGACCGAGGAGGCCGCCGAGGCGCCGGGCAGGGCGCGTCGCCGCTGGTGGCCGCGGCGGGCCGCGGAGCCCTCCGGTGTCCCCGCCGCCCGCCGCCGCGGCCTGCCCGTCGGCCCGCTCGAACTCCTCGCCGCCCTCGCCCTCGTGGCCGGCACCGTGACCGGCAACTGGTTCGCCCTGGCCATCGGCTGGCTCCTCGCCTACACCACGCGCGGCCTGACCCGTATCGAGGCCAAGTTCGCCGCCCTCGGCGTCCCCGGCCTCGTCGCCCTCGGCACCGGCGTCTGGCTCTGGGGACGCGTCACCGGCCGCTGGGGCGCCCCCATCCCGCACGGCGGCCTCGCCCCCGTGATCACCGGCGACTTGCCCGTGGTGATCCGGATCGCCGCCCTCGCCACCGCCGCCTTCCTCCTGTGGCGCAGCGCCCGAAGCTCCCGCCGCGCGACCTGACCCCGGCCGGTGTGGCGCACGCCTCCCCGGGGCCCGGGCCGGGGCCGGCCCGGCGCGGGCGGGAGACACAATGGCTGCCATGGCCACGCACCCTCTGACGGTCGGATTCGACCTGGACATGACCCTGATCGACAGCCGGCCGGGCATCAAGGCCACCTACGAGGAGCTGTCGCGGCTGACGGGGACGTACATCGACGCGGCGCTCGCGGTCACCCGGCTCGGGCCGCCGCTCGACGACGAGTTGGCCAACTGGTTCCCGCCCGAGGAGATCCCGGCGGTGGCCGACCGGTACCGGGAGTTGTACGTGACGCACGCCATCGAGTCGACCCCGGCCATGCCGGGCGCCGCCGAGGCCATCGCGGCGGTACGGCAGGCCGGCGGGCGGACCGTGGTGGTCACCGCCAAGCACCAGCCCAACGCGCAGCTCCACCTCGACCACCTCGGCATCCGCCCCGACGCCCTGATCGGGCGGCTGTGGGCCGAGGCCAAGGGGGAGGCGCTGCGCGCGCACGGCGCCGCCGTCTACGTGGGCGACCACGTCGGCGACGTCCGCGGCGCCCGGACCGCCGGCGCGCTCTCCGTCGCCGTCGCCACCGGGCCGTGCGACGCGGCGGAACTGCGCGCCGCCGGCGCCGACGTGATCCTCGCCGACCTCACCGAGTTCCCGGCCTGGCTCGCCGGGTACGTCGAGGCCGGCGCGGCCTGACCGGGGCCGGCCGGCTACCGCGCCGCGGCGGCCTCCCGGGTCGCCCGGCGCTGCGCCAACGCCGCCCGCAACAGCCCGACGAGGGCCAGCGCCATCCCGACGCCCATCAGCATCGAGACGAGATAGGCGGCGGTCGGCAGCGGATGACCGCCGATGAACAGCGGGGTGATGGTCACGGCAGTGGCCACGGCGCCGATGATGAAGACGATGGCCCCGGTCCTCACGAGCAGGTCGCCGGGCCTGCGGGTTTCATTGCTCACCGCACCAGGGTAGGCCGCTGGGGAGGGGTTGCCGGATCGGCCTGGGCGTCTTGTCACCGCCGCCCGGACCATTAGCCTGGTGACAGGCGGGTCTTCAGGGGGCCCGCTGCGCTGCTGTCCGGAGCGATTCCGGTGCGTGCCGGAGCGGCTCCGGTACGTGGCCAGCGGTGCTCACGGATTTTCTTAGTGACGAGGACGAGGTCGGACGTGCCAACCGGCAAGGTCAAGTGGTTCAACAGCGAGAAGGGCTTCGGCTTCCTCTCCCGCGACGACGGCGGTGACGTCTTCGTGCACTCGTCCGTTCTCCCCGCCGGGATGGATTCCCTCAAGCCCGGCCAGCGGGTCGAGTTCGGTGTCGTCGCCGGCCAGCGCGGCGATCAGGCGCTCTCCGTCACCGTGCTGGATCCGACCCCGTCGGTGGCCGCGGCCCAGCGCCGCAAGCCCGACGAACTGCTGCCGATCGTGCAGGACGTGACCACGCTGCTGGAGGACGTGGCCCGCTCCCTGCAACGCGGCCGGTACCCGGAGAAGGCCCACGGCCGCAAGATCGCCGGCGTGCTGCGCGCCGTCGCCGACCAGCTCGACGTCTGACGGGGAGGACGGCGCGCCGCCCGGCTCCGGCACGGTGACCACTACCCGGGGAAGCGCAGCGCGTCCGGGCCGAGGGGCGGCACCAGCCCCTCGGCCGCCGCGCGGGTCAGTAGCCCGCGTACCGCCGCGTAGCCGTCCTCGCCCAGGTCCTCGGTGAACTCGTTGACGTACAGCCCGATGTGCTGGTCGGCCACCGCCTCGTCCATCTCCTGCGCGTGCTCCAGCACGTACCCCCGGGAGGCGACCGGGTCGTCCCAGGCGGCCCGTACCGAGGCGCGGGCGGCGTCGGCGAGGGTGCGCAACGTGTCCTCGCCCAGCGACCGCCGGGCGATGATCGCGCCGAGCGGGATCGGCAGCCCGGTGGTGGCCTCCCAGTGCTCGCCCATGTCGGCGAGGCCGGTCAGCCCGTAGTTCTGGTACGTGAACCGGGCCTCGTGGATGACGAGTCCGGCGTCCACCCGCCCGTCCCGCACGGCCGGCATGATCTCGTGGAACGGCAGCACCTCGATGTGCCCGACCCCGCCGGGTACCTCGGTGGCCGCCCACAGACGGAACAGCAGGTAGGCGGTGGACCGTTCACTGGGCACCGCCACCGTACGGCCGGCCAGCCCGGCCGCCGTACCGCCGTCGCGGGTGAGCACCAGCGGCCCGCAGCCACGGCCCAGCGCGCCGCCGCACGGCAGCAGCGCGTACTTGTCCAGCACCCACGGCAGCACCGCGTAGGAGACCTTGAGGACGTCGAACTCACCGCGTTCGGCCATGCCGTTGGTGATGTCGATGTCGGCGAAGGTCACATCGAGCGCCGGCGCCCCCGGCAGCAGCCCGTGCGCCCAGGCGTGGAAGACGAACGTGTCGTTGGGACAGGGCGAGTAGGCGATCCGCAGCGGGTCGTCGGCGCCGGCCGCCGGGCCGGTGGCCTCAGTCATCGAATCCAGCCTCCTGATGTGCTTCGAGAACCGGCACCAGCGCGCGCAGGCCCTCCTCCAGTCGCGCCAGCGCCCGGCCGATCTGCCAGGCCGCCCGGTCGCGGGGGCCCACCGGGTTGGAGACCGCCCGCACCTCCAGCACCGGCAGCCCGTGTGCCACGGCGGCCTCGGCCACCCCGAACCCCTCCATCGCCTCGACCAGCGCGGTGGGGTGACGTTCCTTCAGCCGCCGGGCGCTGTCGGCGCTGCCGGTCACCGTGGACGCGGTGAGCACCGTCCCGTACGCCGCGTCGCAGGCCGCCGCCCACGCCCGCGACAGCCGGGCCGGCGCCGTGTGCCGTACGGTGCCGAAGCCCAGCTCGGTGACGGGCACGAAGCCGTCCGGCGTCTCGGCGCCCAGGTCGGCGGCGACCAGCGCGTCCGCCACCACCAGGGAGCCCACCGGGGCGTCCGGCGCGAACCCGCCGCCGATCCCGGCCGAGACCACCAGCCGGTACCCCTCGCCCCCGGTCGCCGCGACCGCGAGCGCTGTGGCGGTGGCCGCGGCGGCTGCCGCCGGGCCGACCCCGGCGGCCAGCACGTCGGCGCCGCCCCGCGCCCGGCCGTCGCCCAGCGGGATGCGCAGCAGCGAACGCCCGCCCGCCAACGGCACCTGGGTACCCGCGTTGGCCGTGCCCGACGGCGCGAGGCCACGCGCGGCGGCGTCGCGTTCGGCGTCCACCGCCGTCACCACCAGCAGCCGCGGCCCGGCCGGGGGCGGCGGTGACGCGGAGGCCGATGACATGCCCGGGCCGCCCGTCAGTCCGTCAGCTCCAGCTTGACCTTCCACAGACCCGTGGTGCCACCGCCCGGGGCGACCTCGACCACGGCCAGCTCGACCGACTTGCTGCGCTGCCCGGTCTGGTTGTCGGTGAAGAGCGCGCCGGCGTCCGGCAGGCTGTAGTACGTCTGCCTGGTCAGCACGTTGGTGCGCTGCACACTGCCGGTCAGCAGCGCCCACCCCTTGTCGGCGATCGCCGGGTCCACCCCGACGTGCAGCTTGTCGGTCGACTTGACCTTGATCGTCTCCGACGGCGTCTTGGCCAGGCACGACTTCAGGTCGTTCTGGGACAGCGGCTTGCCGTCGTTGTAGCAGACGGCCTCCGACTGGACGGAGGACGAGCCCGCGGTGACGGTCGCCAGCGGGGTCGGCTTGGAGCAGGCGGAGAGGGCGAGGAGCCCGACGGCGACCGCACCCACGGCGGCGGCACTGCGGCGAATGGTCATGGTCCTGAAGGCTACCGGGCGGTCCGCTCCGCGCCGCGCGGGGGTGCGGCGTGCCGCGCCCGACCCGCGGGCCCCGCGGGTCGGGCGCGTGGCCCCGGGCCGCCACGCGGCCGTCCGGAGCCCGGGCCCGGGCCCGATCGCGTGATCCGGGGCGACCCCGGGGTTCATGCGGCGCGGCGGCCCGCGGTCAGCAGGCCGGGCAGCGAGACCACCGCGCCGAGGGCCACCAGGGCGGCGCCCACCGCGAGGCCCACGGTGCCGTTCAGCGGGAGGACGATGCCGAGGGCGCCGCCGAAGACCCAGGCGAGTTGGAGCGCGGTCTCGGAACGGGCGAACGCGGAGGTGCGCACCGCCTCCGGCACGTCCCGTTGGATCAGCGCGTCGAGGGCGAGTTTGCCCATCGCCTGCGTCAGCCCGGCGACGGTGGCGGCCAGGGTGACCGTCACCGCGCCGTAGCCGGCCGCGGCCAGGGCGGTGACGGCCAGCGCCGACGCCAGGACCACGGTGACGATCCGTTCCGGGGTACGGGCGCGCAGCCACGCGCCGAGGACGTTGCCGAGCGCGTTGCCGCCGCCCGCCGCGACCGCGAGCAGGCCGAGGGAGAACGCCGCGCCGAGCCCGTCCAGCGGATGCTCCCGCAGCACGAAGGCGAGGAAGAGGGTGAGCAGCCCGGTCAGCGCCTTGAGCGCGCAGTTGGCGCGCAGCGCGGGCAGCACCGCGCCGCCGGCCGCCAGCGGACCGACGCCCCGCCGTCCTCCGGGCGGCCAAGGCCACCCGGCCGTCCGGGTGACACCTGCCCCGGACGGCGGGTCCGCCCCCGTCGTCTCCCCGGCCGGGGAGTCGACGCGGGGCGGCAGCGACAGGCACAGGAAGGCCCCGGCCGAGTAGACGCCGAACGCCGCGTACAGCGGCCAGGCCGGCCCGGCGAGGTGGAGCAGGGCACCCGTTGGGGTGGCCACCGCCCCGGCGAGCAGCCCCGACAGGGTGATCCGGGAGTTCGCCCGCACCAGCGAGATCCGCGGGGGCAGCAGCCTCGGTACGGCGGCGCTGCGCACCACGCCCATCGCCTTGGCGGCCACCAGGACGCCCAGCGCCGCCGGGTACAGCCCGATCCCGGCGGCGGAGACCACCGAGGCCATCGCCCAGGCGAGCACCGCGCGGGCCACCATCGACACCGCCATCGCCACCCGGCGCCCGTGCGGCACCCGGTCCAGCACCGGGCCGAGCACCGGCGCCAGCACCGCGAACGGTGCCATCGTCACCAGCAGGTACAACGCCACCCGGCCACGCGCCTGACCGGTGGGCACCGAGAAGAACACCGTGCTCGCCAGCGCCACCGTGACCAGCATGTCGCCGGCCTGGTTGACCGCGTGCATCTCGATCAGCCGCCCCAGCCCCGACTCGCCGGCGCCCTGCGCGTGGGTCAGCCGGCGGATCACCCCCCGCACCGCGCCCCCGGCCCGCCCCGCCGCGCGGGCCACCGCGCGCCCGGCCCGGCGCACCGACCCGGACATCCGACGGCCTCCCACGCGACTCATCCTTCCCGCTTCCGCCGGGAACCTTCGCGCGTTCGTACGGGGCCACGCCGGGCGGCGTGATTTCCCGCCGCGCCGCAAGGGATTTTCCGAGCCGTCCGCCCGGTTTACCCCGGTTTCCCAGGGGTTCTGGTACGGCGCGCCGCACCCGCCGGGCACACCCCCGACTTCCCGAGGGGAGCGCGGACGGGTAGCGTGCGTCACGCGCCGCCCCATGGCATGTGCCTTGACGCGCGCTACCGGCCGATCCAGCAAAATGGAGACGAACAGGCCAGGTGCGCCCGAGCACGAACGGGCAGGACGTCGACGCGGTCCGCAGGTCCGCTCCGTCCGGCTCGACCGCAGGTCGGCGCGGTCGTGAGACGGCGTAGGAGAGAATCGATTCTTGTGAGTGCTGCGATGCGAAGCCGGACACCGGACCGCCTGTGCGCCGAGGCGGTCGCGCTCGCCCAGGCGGCGGCCGAGGAGATCGCCGGGGCGGACGCCGTCGGTGCGTACCTGGGTGCCGTGGCCGAGGGGGACCGGGTCGTCACGCACTCCTTCGCCTGTGCCGCCCCCGCCTACCGCGGCTGGCGCTGGGCGGTCACCGTGGCCCGCGCCGCGCGCGCCAAGGTCGTCACCCTCGACGAGACCGTCCTGCTCCCGGACGCCGACGCCCTCCTCGCCCCCGAGTGGGTGCCGTGGAGCGAACGGCTGCGCCCCGGCGACCTCGGCCCCGGCGACCTGCTGCCCACCGAGGCGGAGGACCCGCGCCTGGAGCCCGGCTGGCTCGGCGACGAGGAGGTCCCGCCGAACTCCGTGCTCGCCGCCGACCTCGCCGAGGCCGAGGACACGGAGGTCACCGCCACCCCCGCCGCTCCCGCCCCCGGACGCGGCTCGCTCACCGCGCTCGCCGAGGAACTCGGCCTGCGCCGCGCCCGGGTGCTCTCCCGGTACGGGCTCGGGCTCGCCGCCGACCGCTGGGAAGAGGCGTTCGGCCCCCGCACCGCCATGGCCCAGGCGGCCCCCGCGCACTGCGTGAGCTGCGGGTTCCTGCTGCCGGTCGCGGGCTCGCCGCGGCAGGCGTTCGGTATCTGCGCCAACGAGTTCTCGCCGGCGGACGGGCGGGTGGTCTCGCTGGCGTACGGGTGTGGGGGGCACTCGGAGGCGGCCGTCATGCCGAAGGCGCCGCGTCCGGCGCCGCCCGTCCTCGACGAGGCCACCATCGAGCCCTTCCACCTCCACGCCGACCGCCCCGGCGGCTCCGTCGAGGAAACCACCCCCGTGGAAGAGTTCGGCCACTCCTGAGTCTGCGCTCGCGCTGGCGGTCAGCCATTACGTGGTGGCCGGTTCGCCCGGTTCGGGGTTCCGGGGTGGCCCCTTCGCCCCTGTCCGGTGGGTGGTTGGTGGGGTTTTGGTTTGGTTCGGCACGGGGTGGGTTCGCCTATTGCCGGTGCGGGGTCGGGGGCGCGCCGGGGTGACTCCTCGCTCCAGGTTTCGTTCCAAGGTTGCGCCCGCCCCGTTGGGTCGCTGCGGGGACACCCCCGGCACACCCCCTTGTGCCGTCGTGCGGGTGCCTCTCTTCGCGGGTGGGGGTGAGTAAGGAGGTTGGGGTCACCCCGGTCTTTTTCTCACCCCCTCCGTGCCGCAGCGCGGAACGAGACCGGACGGGGGCGTGCAGGGGTGTCCCCGCAGCGACCCAGTAGCCGGAGCGCAACTGTGGGGGATACGCGGAGCGAGGAGTCACCCCGGAGGGCCCCCGGGAACCCAGGAAGACAGTGCGCATCCCGCGCTATGCGAATACAGCCACGGGTGGGCGGGGGGAAACAATCTGTGACCTCAGCCACGACGAAACGGAAATGGGCGCACCCCGAGGACGTCGTGGCCGGCGTCAGTCGCGATGAAAGGGGAACGCGGTTACCCCGAGGACGTGATGGCCGGTGGCAGCCGCGACGATAGGGGGACGGGCGCACCCGGAGGAGTCCGTGGTTGACCGCCGGCGCGAGCGAACCGCCACAATGCGCCTCATCCGAAAACAGTCTCCACCCGGAAGGACCGACGTGGGCAAGCCGATCGTTCAGGAGCCGCAGGACGGGGCGGATCCGTTCGCAACGGGCCGGTTGCGCAGGGGGGTGCTCGATGCCTGGAAGGCGTCGGCGGCGCGGTTCCGGGAGGACGCCAACGCCGAGGAGGACCTCGCCCTCGGCGGTTACCGGGACCGGCTCGTCGTGGAGCTGGCGCAGAACGCCGCCGACGCGGCGGTGCGGGCGGGGACCACCGGCCGGCTGCGTCTGACGCTCCGCGAGGGCGTCCTCGCCGCCGCCAACACCGGCGCCCCGCTGGACGCCGCGGGCGTCGAGTCGTTGTCGACGCTGCGCGCCTCCGCCAAGCGCGACGACGCCGCCGAAGCCGCCGTCGGCCGCTTCGGCGTCGGCTTCTCCGCCGTCCTCGCGGTCAGCGACGAACCCGCCGTCATCGGCCGCACCGGCGGCGTGCGCTGGTCGCTGGCGGAGGCGCGGGCGGCGGCCGAGGAGACCGCGGCCGACGCCCCCGAGCTCGCCGACGAGCTGCGCCGCCGCGACGGCCACGTACCGCTGCTGCGCCTGCCGTTCCCCGCCGAGGGCGCCGCCCCCGAGGGGTACGACACCGTCGTGGTGCTGCCGTTGCGCGACGGCGCCGCCGAGGATCTCGCGCACCGGCTCCTCGCCGGGGTGGACGACGCCCTGCTGCTGACGCTGCCGGGGCTCGCCGAGGTCGTGGTGGAAACCGCCGATACCGTCCGGATTCTGACGAGGCGTCAGCTCCTGGAGGGCGACGTCGTGGTGGAGGACAGCGCCGGGCAGTTCACCCGCTGGCGGGTGGTGGGCGACGGCGGCGTGCTCGACCCGGCGCTGCTCGCCGACCGCCCGGTCGAGGAACGGCTGCGGCCCGGCTGGTCGGTCACCTGGGCGGTGCCGGTCGGCACCGACGGGGCGCCGGCCCGTCCCCGTACCGCGTCCGTGGTGCACGCGCCCACCCCGACCGACGAGCCGCTGGGGCTCCCCGCGCTGCTCATCGCCTCGTACCCGCTCGACCCGACCCGCCGGCACGTCGCCCCCGGGCCGCTCGCCGACTTCCTCACCGCCCGCGCCGCCGACGCCTACGTCACCCTGCTGCGCGACTGGCGCCCGGTGACCACCGGCGTCATCGACCTGGTGCCCGGCCCGCTGGGCGCCGGCCGGCTCGACGCCGACCTGCGCCACCGGGTGCTGGAGGAGCTGCCCCGCACCGCGTTCCTGCCCCGGGCCGGCGCCGCCGCCGAGGAGGACGAGGACGGCGGCCCGCTGCGCCCGGACCGCGCCGAACTCGTCGAGGGCGCCTCCGCCGCCGCCGTCACCGTGCTCAGCGAGGTCTTCCCGGCCCTGCTCCCCGCCGGGCTGGAACGCCGGGCCGAACTGCGTGCCCTCGGGGTGGCCAGGGTGCCGCTCGGCGACATCGTGGACCGGCTGGCCGGCGCCGAACGCCCCGCCGACTGGTGGCACCGGCTCTACGACGCCCTCGCCGGCACCGACCCCGACCGCCTCAGCGGCCTGCCCGTGCCGCTCACCGACAACCGCACGGTCGTCGGCCCCCGGCACATCCTGCTGCCCACCGCCGACGGCCCGCTGCCGCCCGGGCTCGCCCGGCTCGGCCTGAAGGTGGCCCACCCCGACGCCGCCCATCCGCTGCTGGAGAAGCTCGGCGCCACCCCGGCCACCCCGCGCGCCGTGCTCACCACCCCGCAGGTCCGCGCTGCCGTCGCCGCCTCCATGGACGCCCAGGAGATCTGGGACGAGGACGGCACCACCCTCGACCCCGAGGAACTCGCCGAACTCGTCCTCACCCTGGTCCGCGACGCCGCCCTCACCCCCGGCGAGGAACCCTGGCTCGGCGCCCTCGCCCTCCCCGACGACGAGGGCGAACCCACCCCGGCCAGCGAACTCGTCCTCCCCGGAAGCGACTTCGAGCAGGTCATCCGTCCCGGTGAACTCGCCTGCTGCGACCCGGAACTCGCCGAACGCTGGGGCGGACAGCCGCTCACCGCGGTCGGCGTGCTCGCCACCTTCGCCCTGGTCCGCGCCACCGACGTCGTCCTCGACCCCGACGACCTCGAACCGCGCGACACCGACTGGGCCGAACCCGACGACCCCGGCCTGCTCGACGCCGTCGACGTGTGGTGCGAGGACGTCCTCGACCAGCTGCCGCCCACCGACGTACCGCCGGTGGCCACCGAACTCGTCGCCGTCCGCGACCTCGACCTGGTGGACGACGACGCCTGGCCGCGCGCGCTCGCCCTGCTCGCGCGGCCGCCGCTGCGCGAGGCGATCACCGCGCCGGTGCGGGTACTGCTGCCGGACGGCACCACCCGCAACGTCCGCCCCTACGCGGCCTGGTGGCTGCGCGACCACCCGGTGCTCGACGGCCGCCGCCCGGTGGGCCTGCGCGCGGCCGGCGGCGACCCGCTGCTCGCCGGGTTGTACGACGACGCCGAGACCGCCTCCGTCGACGACGAGGTGCTGCGCGCCCTCGGGGTACGCACCTCGGTGCCCGCTCTGCTGGCCGAACCCGGCGGCGCCGCCGAACTCCTCACCCGCCTCGCCGACCCCGACCGCCCCGTCACCCCGGCCCAACTGCGCGCGCTCTACGCCGAACTGGCCGCCCTCGACCCGGCCGAGGTGACCCTGCCCGAACGGCTGCGGGCCGTGGTCGACGGCGAGGTACGGGTGGTGGACGCGGCCGACGCGCTGGTCGCCGACGCCCCCGACCTGCTGCCGCTCGCGGCCGGCCGGGCGCTGCTGCCGGCCGGCCCCGGGTACGCCGTCGAACTGGCCGAGCTGTTCCAGGTACCCAGGCTCGGCGAGGCGGTCCCGGCCCCGGTCGTCTCGGCCGGCGAGCCGCACGAGGTCCCCGCCGAGGTACGCGAACTGCTGCCGGGCGCACCGGACTCCTACGTCGAGCACGAGGAACTGCTCGTCGCCGACGGCGTCGAGGTCGACTGGCGCTACGCCGACGGCGTGCTGCACGCCGCCACCCTGGAGGGCGTGGCCGCCGGGCTCGCCTGGGCGGCGGGGGAGTGGCAGCGCCGCTTCGAGGTGGCCGCGCTGCTGGAGGACCCCTCCCGCGCCGAGGAACTGGCCACCGCCCGCTGGTTCGACTGACCGGTCCGGCGGCGGAACGCCGGTCACCCCTCCCCGTTCCGCCGCCACACCGCCTCGACCACCAGGCACGCCACCGCGCCGATGCCCGCCGCGCCCCACGGCGCCTCGGCCCCCACCAGCCGCAGCGCGAAGAACCGTTGCAGCACCGGCACGGCCAGCACCACCACGAACCCGGCCGCCATTGCCGCCACCAGCAGCACCCGCCACCACGTCCACGGCCGCGCCACGATCGTCAGCACCCACATCGACACCACGAAGAGCGTCAGCGTCGCCGCGCTGGTCTGCGCCTCCCGCGTCCCCGCCGCCCCGCCGTAGACCGCCCGCGCCATCACGTACGACGCGAACGCCGCCGCACCCGCCACCACCCCGGCCGGCAGCGCGAACCGCATCACCCGGCGCACGAACCGCGGCCGGGCCCGCTCGTCGCCCGGCGCCAGCGCCAGGAAGAACGAGGGCACCCCGATCGTCAGCGTGCTCAGCAGCGTCAGATGGCGCGGCAGGAACGGGTACGGCACCCGCGAGACCACCACCAGCAGCGCCAGCAGCACCGAGTAGACCGTCTTGGTGAGGAACAGCCGGGAGACCCGGGTGATGTTGCCGATCACCCGGCGGCCCTCGGCGACCACCGACGGCAGCGCCGAGAACCCGTCGTCGAGCAGCACGATCTGCGCCACCGCGCGGGTCGCCGCGCTCCCCGACCCCATCGCCACCCCGATGTCGGCCTCCTTCAGCGCCAGCACGTCGTTGACGCCGTCCCCGGTCATCGCCACCACGTGGCCGCGCGAACGCAGCGCGGTGACCATGTCGTGCTTCTGCCGCGGGGTGACCCGGCCGAAGACCGTGCCGCGTTCGACCGCCGGGGCCATCGCGTCCGGGGTGCCGGGCAACCCCCGGGCGTCCACCGGCTCGTCGGCCCCCGCCAGCCCCAGCCGGGCGGCGACGGCGCCCACGGAGACCGCGTTGTCGCCCGAGATCACCTTGGCGGCGACCCGCTGCCGGGCGAAGTACGCGAGCGTCTCCGCCGCGTCGCCGCGCAGCCGCTGCTCCAGCACCACCAACGCGGCCGGCCGCGCCCCCTGCGTCACCCGCGGGTCGTGCGGGGCCCGTCCGCTGCGGGCGAGCAGCAGCACCCGCAGCCCGCGCGCCCCGAGCGCGTCGGCCTCGGCGAGCCGGGGATCGCCCGGCGGCAACAGGACGTCGGGGGCGCCCAGCAGCCAGGTCGCGCCGTCCCCGCCGTCCGGCCCGGACAGCCGCGCACCGCTGTACTTGCGGGCCGAGGAGAACGGCAACGCGTCCGCCGGCCGCAGCCGCCCGGAACCGTCCGGGCACCCGTCGACGATCGCCCGGAGGCTGGCGTTGGGCCGCGGCTCGGCCCGGCCCAGCGCCGCGAGCACCTCCCGTACGTCCGCGTCGGCCACCGCGTCGTCCACCGTCCGCACCTCGGTGAGTGCCATGCCGCCCTCGGTCAGCGTGCCGGTCTTGTCCAGGCACACCGTGTCCACCCGGGCCAGCCCCTCGATCGCCGGCAGCTCCTGCACCAGGCACCGCCGCCGGCCCAGCCGCACCACCCCGATGGCGAACGCCACCGACGTCAGCAGCACCAGGCCCTCCGGCACCATCGGCACGATGCCGCCGACCATCCGGCGCACCGCCTCCCGCCAGTCGTGACGCTGCACGTACAACTGGCTCGCCACCAGCCCGACGGCCACCGGGACCATCATCCACGTCACGTACCGCAGGATCTCGCTGATCCCCGACCGCAGTTCGGAGCGCACCAGGGTGAACCGGCTCGCCTCCTCGGCCAGTTGGGCCGCGTACGCCTCGCGGCCGACCCGGGTCGCGGTGAACGCCCCGCTGCCGGCCACCACGAAACTCCCCGACAGCACCGGGTCCCCGGGCCGCTTGTGCACCGGGTCAGCCTCGCCGGTCAGCAGCGACTCGTCGATCTCCAGCCCGTCCGCCGCCGTGACCCGTCCGTCCACCACGCACTTGTCGCCCGGGCCCAGCTCGATCACGTCGTCCAGCACGATCGCCGACGCCGCCACCGGCCGGGCCACCCCGTCCCGCCGCACCACCGGCCGCGCCTCCCCGACCACCGCCAGCCCGTCCAGCGTCCGCTTGGCCCGCACCTCCTGCACGATCCCGATGGCGGTGTTCGCCACGATCACGACGCCGAACAGACCGTCCTGCACCGGCCCGACCACCAGCACGATCAGGAAGAGGACCCCCAGGATGGCGTTGAACCGGGTCAACACGTTGGCCCGGACGATCTCCCGCACCGACCGCGACGACCTCGCCGGAACGTCGTTGACGTCCCCCCGAGCCACCCGTGCGGCCACCTCCTCCGGAGACAGCCCCGGGGTTTCCGTGGTTGCCGGTTCGCTACGCGGTCGGGCCGGCGAATCCGTGGCTGACGGTTCCCCCGATCCGGCGACACCGTGGCCGCCTTCGCACCGGCTCCGTCCCCGCCGCGGGGTCTCTCCTCGCTCCACGCCTCATCCTCACCCCGCCGCGTCCACCCCCGCACCGCGACGCCCGCCGGGTGGGTGGGGTGGGGTTTTGGTCTGGTTCGGCACGGTGGCTTCGCCTACTGCCGGTGCGGGGTCGGGGGCGCGCCGGGGGTGACTCCTCGCTCCAGGTTTCGCTCCAAGGTTGCGCCCGCCCCGCTGGGTCGCTGCGGGGACACCCCCGGCACACCCCCTCCGGCCGTCGTGCGGGTGCCTCTCTTCACGGGAGAGGGTGAGTGAGGAGGTTGGGGTCACCCCGATCTCCTTCTCACCCCCTCCGTGCCGCAGCGCGGAACGCAGCAGAACGGGGGCGTGCAGGGGTGTCCCCGCAGCGCCCCGGCGGACCGGCGGAGAGCCGACGACGAAACGTGGAGCGAGGAGTCACCCCGGAGGGCTCCCGGACCCCAGCCAGACAGCGCGCATCCCGCGCTAGACGAGTACAGCCACGGGTGGGCGGGGGGAAACAATCCGTGACGTCAGCCACGACGAGAGCGGGACCGGGGGCACCCTGAGGAGGTAATGGCTGACCGCCAGCGCGAGCGAACCCTCACGCGCGGTCGCGGTGCCTTTGGATCGCGGCGCGCCGACGGCGTACGTACCAGATACCGATCACCCCGAGCCCCGCCCCCGCCAGGCAACTCCAGATCCACCACGCGTGCCCCCGGTCCGCGAACCACCCGTAGAACGGGAGCTGGACCAGGAAGAGGACGAACCAGACGATCGTGCCGCCGGTGACGATCGCGACATCGTTCGCTTCCAACGGCTCAGGCGTCTCGTGCTGAGGCGTCCACTTCGACTTCATGGGGCCAGCCTAAGGGGCGTGGCGGGGCGCCTTCGTACGCCCCGACTCCACGCGTCGACCGGTGGTCAACCCGCGTAGCCACCGGTCGCCGCCACCCGGGGCGCGGCGACCGTGGGGGTTGTGTCTACGCGCGGAGATAGCACTAAATCCCCTCATCGGTTCATACTGAAACAACCGGCCTACGGCTGGTTTGGCTCGTATGAAGCTACAAATCCCGCCTCCCTTCCCCGAGGAACCCAAGGATTCGCATGCCCAGCTCGGCCACCGCCCCGGTCGGCTCCGCCCAGCCGCAGGCCCCGCAACCCGCCCGGAACGGGCTGGACCGTTTCTTCAAGATCTCCGAGCGGGGGTCGAGCGTTTCCCGTGAGATCCGTGGTGGTCTGGCGACGTTCTTCGCGATGGCGTACATCATCGTGCTGAACCCGATCATCCTCGGCAGCGGTGTGGACAAGTACGGTCACCACCTGGCCGGGGGGCAGTTGGTGACCGCCACCGTGCTGACCGCGGCGCTCACCACGTTGCTGATGGGGGTGATCGGCAACGTGCCGATCGCGCTCGCCGCCGGGCTCGGCATCAACAGCGTGGTCGCCCTCCAGCTCGCGCCCAGGATGTCCTGGCCGGACGCGATGGGCATGGTGGTGCTCGCCGGTCTGGCGATCATGCTGCTGGTCGCGACCGGGCTGCGGGAACGGGTGATGAGCGCGGTGCCGCTCGGCCTGCGGAAGGCCATCGCCATCGGCATCGGCCTGTTCATCTTCATGATCGGCCTGGTCGACTCCGGCTTCGTCAGCCGCGTCCCGGACGCCGCGCACACCACCGTTCCGTTGCAGCTCGGGGCCACCGGCCACCTCAACGGCTGGCCGGTGCTGGTCTTCGTGCTCGGGGTGCTGATCACCTTGGGGCTGATCGTCCGCAAGGTGCCCGGCGCCATCCTGATCAGCATCGTGGCCATGACCGTCCTCGCGGTGATCCTGGACCTGGTGGCCAAGGTCCCGGCGGCCTCCTGGGGGCTGACCGTCCCCAAGTGGCCCGGCAACCCGGTCTCCACCCCCGACTTCGGGCTGGTCGGCAAGGTGAGCCTGTTCGGCGGTTTCCACGAGGTGGGCATCGTCACCGGCGTGCTCTTCGTCTTCACCGTGCTGCTGTCCGGCTTCTTCGACGCGATGGGCACCATCCTCGGCGTCAGCGACGAGGCGCACCTGCTCACCGAAAAGGGCGACCTGCCGGGCATGAACCGGGTGCTGATGGTGGACGGGATCGCCACCGCGCTCGGCGGCGCCACCTCCAGCTCGGCCAACACCTGCTTCGTGGAGTCGACCACCGGCGTCGGCGAGGGCGCCCGTACCGGCCTGGCCAGCGTGGTCACCGGCCTGATGTTCGCGCTCTCGCTCTTCCTGACCCCGCTGGCCACCATGGTCCCGGCGCAGGCGGCCACCCCGGCGCTGATCGCGGTGGGCTTCCTGATCCTGGCGGGCAGCGTCCGGGACATCGACTGGAGCGACTTCACCATCGCCATCCCGGCGTTCGTGACGATGCTGATGATGCCGTTCACCTACTCGATCACCAACGGCATCGGCATGGGCTTCATCAGCTTCTGCGTGCTGCGCCTGGTGGCCGGCCGCGGCCGTGAGGTGCCGGTCGCCCTCTACGTGGTCTCGGCGGTCTTCGCCTTCTACTACCTGATGCCGCCGCTCCACCTGACCTGACGGCGTTCCACCTGGCCGGGCGGGGTACGCGGCCGTCAGCCCGCGTAGAACCGTTCCGTCTCCTCGACCGCGGACTTGAACCGCTCGTCGAAGTCATCGCGGATGAGCGTCCGGACGACATAGTCCTGGACGCTCATTCCGCGTTTGGCGGCGTGCCGGACGAGCCGGTCGAACAGCTCGCCGTCCAGCCGCAGGCTCAGCACCTTCGTCGCCTCCGCGCGTGCTCCCATGGGGCTACGGTCCCGAGCGGCACGGGGGAAAGCGTCCATTTCGTGGTCGAACTCACTCGTACGGGTGACATTGGTCGGCTTGGCGTTTGGCCCGATCAGGTCATTTTCGTTAGGCAAAGTAATGAGGTAAGCTAAAGATCGTGACCGAACTGTCCGAGGACGACCTCGCCGCGGTGAACTCCCTCCGCTCCGCCATCCTGCGGCTCTCCCGCCGGATGCGGCGCGGCGTGCCCCATGTGGTGGGCCAGGGGGCGCCCGATGAGTCGCTCAGCTTCACCGAGATGTCGGTCCTGGGCCTGCTGGTGCGCTGCGGTTCGGCGACGCCGGGGGAACTGGCCCGCAAGGAGCACGTCCAGCCGCCGTCGATGACCCGCATCGTGGCGATGCTGGAGGCCAAGGGGCTGGTCCGCCGCGAACCCCACCCGGAGGACCGCCGGCAGGTCATGGTCAGCAGCACCGAGGCGGCCGAGGCGATGCTCGCCGAGAGCCGCCGCCGGCGCAACGCGTGGCTGGCCGGCCTCGCCGAGGGCCTCACCGACGAGGAGTGGGCCGTGCTGCGTGACGCGGCCCCCACCCTGGAGAAGCTGGCCCACCTCTAGCCCGGCCCGCACCACGAACGGCAACCGCACACCCGGCGCCCCCGCCAGTTAAGGAGAGACCCCCTTGAGTTCGGCCCCCGGAGCAGACCCCGCACCCGGATCGAACCCCACCACCCCGACGACCACGGCCAAGCGCTCCACCTTCAGCTCGCTCAAGGTCCGCAACTACCGGCTCTTCGCCACCGGTGCCGTGATATCCAACACCGGCACCTGGATGTCCCGCATCGCGCAGGACTGGCTGGTGCTCAGCCTCACCGGCTCCTCCACCGCGGTGGGCGTCACCACCGCCATGCAGTTCCTGCCGATGCTGCTCTTCGGGCTCTACGGCGGCGTCATCGCCGACCGCTACCCCAAGCGCCGCCTGCTGCTGGTCACGCAGTCCACCATGGGCCTGCTCGGCCTGCTGCTGGCCGCGCTCACCCTCAGCGGCCACGTCCAGGTCTGGCACGTGTACGCCATCGCGTTCCTGCTCGGCGTGGTGACCGTGGTCGACAACCCCACCCGCCAGTCCTTCGTGGTCGAGATGGTCGGCCCCCAGGACGTCCGCAACGCGGTCAGCCTCAACTCGGCGAACTTCCAGACCGCCCGCCTCATCGGCCCCGCCGTCGCCGGCGCGCTGATCACCGCGGTCGGCAGCGGCTGGGCCTTCCTGATCAACGGGCTGTCGTTCGGCGCCCCGCTGATCGGCCTGCTGCTGATGCGCCCCGCCGAGCTCCACGAGGTCCAGCGGGCCCCGCGCGGCAAGGGCCAGCTACGGGAGGGCCTGCGGTACGTGGCCGGGCGACCCGACCTGATGTGGACGATCGTGCTGGTCGGCTTCATCGGCACCTTCGGCTTCAACTTCGCCATCTGGCTCTCCGCCTTCGCGCAGGGCGTCTTCCGCTCCGGCGCCGGCACCTACGGGCTCTTCAACAGCGCCATGGCGATCGGCTCGCTGATCGGCGCGCTGCTCGCCGCCCGCCGGGCCACCACCCGGATGCGGATGCTGCTCTTCGCGGCGATGGCGTTCGGCCTGCTGGAGATGGTGGCCGCTCTGTCGCCCTCGCTGTGGATCTTCACCGGGCTGCTGGTGGTGATCGGCGTCTTCGGCATCACCGTCAACACCACGGCCAACTCCTCGGTGCAGCTCGGCACCGATCCGGCGATGCGCGGCCGGGTGATGAGCTTGTTCATGATGGTCTTCACCGGCGGCACCCCGCTGGGCGGTCCGCTGGTCGGCTGGGTCACCGACACCTACGGCCCCCGGATCGGCTTCCTCAGCGGCGGCCTGGTCTCCGCGGGCGCCGCGGTCTTCATCGCCGTGATGCTCGCCCGGGTCGGCGGGCTGCGGCTCAAGGTCGGGCTGCGCTCCGGCCGCCCGCACGTACGGTTCGTACCCCGGGACGGCGGCCGGACCGCCGAGGACGTCACGGTCGCTGCGTGACGTCCTCCCCCCCGGCCGGGGACGGCACACTGGAGTCGATGAGACTCTTCGTGGCGGTGGCCCCGCCGGACGAGGCGCTGCGTGAACTGGGCGACGTGGTCGACGGCCTGCGCGCCCTCCCCGGCGCCGACGCGTTGCGCTGGACCGGCCCCGAGCAGTGGCACCTGACGCTCGCCTTCCTCGGCGAGGTGGCCGAGGACACCCTGCCCGACCTGCGCGAACGCCTCGCCAGGGCAGCCCGCCGACACCCGCCGGCCCGACTGCGGCTGGCCGGCGGCGGACGCTTCGGCGACCGCGTGCTGTGGGCCGGCGTCACCGGCCACACCCCCGAGCTGGGCCGCCTGGCCGCCTCGGTGAACGCCGCCGCCCGCCACGCCGGCATCGCCCTGGACGAGGAGCGCCGCTTCACCGCCCACCTGACCCTGGCCCGCAACCGCGGCCACACCAGGCTGCGCCCGTTCGCCGAACCGCTCGCCGACTTCGCCGGCCGCGACTGGACGGCCCGGGAGATCGCCCTGATCCGCAGCAACCTCCCGGCCCCCGCGTCCGCCGCCCCCGGCGCCCCTGGACCCCGGCCGCGCTACCAGACCCTGGGGACCTGGCCGCTGGGTCACTGACCCCTTCCGGTTACGCTCATGGGGTGGATCCCAAGACCCGTACCCGAGTGATGACCGCCGCGTTGGTACTGCTGCTGGCGGTCGTGGTGGTGGCCGCCGCCATGAAGTGAGGCACCCCGGCCCGCGCCGTGGCGGTCACCAGGCGAACGCCTCCGGGGACGGGCCCGGGCCCGGGAAGACCTCCTCCAGCGCGGTCAGGAACTCCGGCGCCGGCTTCAGCTCGACCGCCCGCAGCGCCGACTCCAGCTGTCCGGCGGTCCGCGGTCCCACGATCGGCCCGGTGACCCCGGGCCGGGTGAGCAGCCAGGCCAGCGCCACCTCGCCGGGCTCGTGGCCGTGCTCTGCGCACAGGTCCTCGTACGCCTGGATCTGCTCGCGCCGGGACGCGTTCTTCAGCGCGTCCGCCGAGCGCCCCTGGGCGGAACGTCCCCCGGCCCGCTCCCGCTCCTTGCGGATGGCCCCGCCCAGCAGCCCGCCGTGCAGCGGCGACCACGGGATCACCCCGAGCCCGTACTCCTGCGCCGCCGGGACCACCTCCATCTCGGCGCGCCGCTCCACCAGGTTGTACAGGCACTGCTCGGAGACGAGCCCCAGCGAGCCCCGCCGCGCCGCGGCCTCGTTGGCCCGCGCGATGTGCCAACCGGCGAAGTTGGACGACCCCGCGTAGAGCACCTTGCCCTGCTGGACGAGGACGTCGATCGCCTGCCAGATCTCGTCCCACGGGGTCCCGCGGTCCACGTGGTGGAACTGGTACAGGTCGATGTGGTCGGTGCCGAGCCGCCTCAGGCTCGCCTCGGCGGCGCGGCGGATGTGGAGGGCGGAGAGCCTGCCCTCGTTGGGCCACTCGCCCATCTGCCCGTAGACCTTGGTGGCCAGCACGGTCTTCTCCCGCCGTCCGCCGCCCTTGGCGAACCACGACCCGATGATCTCCTCCGTGCGCCCCTTGTTCTCGCCCCATCCGTAGACGTTGGCGGTGTCGAAGAAGTTGACCCCCGCCTCCAGGGCGGCGTCCATGATCGCGTGGCTCTCCGCCTCCTCGGTCAGCGGGCCGAAGTTCATGGTGCCCAGCACCAGTCGGGAGACCTTCAATCCGGTACGTCCGAGCTGCGTATACTCCATGGCCGTCAAGCCAAGCCGTTGGAGTGCGCTCGAATCAAGGGTGCCTTCCGGGCGATCCGGATCGCCATCTCACGGCAGGAACGGGCAACGTGACGCGATGGTGGACCGCACGCCGTTCGGCAACGGCAAGGACACCCGCACGAACTTGCCCGCTCCGTCCCAGTCCGGCCTGATGAAGACATCACCGCGGTGTGCGGCGGCCAGCTCACGCACTATGGACAGCCCCCGTCCGGACTCCGCTTCGCCGGACACCTGATGACGCATGGCCGTGTACGGTCCGTGGCGGTCGCCGTTGCGGCCATGCACGGAGAGCTCCAGCCGTTCGCCCGTGTGCCCCAGGGTGAGCCGCCCCCAGGGATACGCGTCCGCCGCGTGCCGACGGACGTTGGTCACCAACTCCGAGACGATGACCTCGACATCGGCCGCCAGGTCGGGGATGGACGCCAACCCCCACTGCTCCAGCATCCACCGGGCTTTACGCCGACAGGACCGGGCGGCAGCCACGTCCGTGATGCGAAAACTCGCGCAGTCCCAGCCACCAGTGGCTACCGGCCCGAACACCTCAGGAGACATCACCGACGTGGCGGTAGGGTAGCGATAAGTAGCCGCGCGATTACCCCGTTCACGCGAAGGTGTGACGGCCCCTGGGCGGCCTCGACATCCCTGCCTTCGACGGCCCGCCCCGGGCCGCGGTCCTCGGGCACGGATACCTCCAACTCCTCCCGGAGCGCGGGGATCACCGTCGCTGGAGGCGACCGGCAGGCTACGTGGCTCGACCGGCGAGCCGTTCCTTCAACTCCTGGGCGGCGCCGGTGTCGGGGAGATGGGGCAGGCGGGCCGTAATGTTGCCGACCGCGTCGTTGATCCGGACCGACTGCACGCCCTCGGCACAGTCCACGAACTCGTGCCAGGTCGCGAGAGCCGTCTCGGTGTCGCCCCGCTTGAGCTGTACCTGACCGAGGTCGGCCAGCACGATCGCGCGGGTGCGCTTGCGGTCGAGCCCGTGAATGTCGAGGGCGAGGTGCAGATGCTCCTCGGCGGCCGGCAGGTCGCCGAGCGAGGCGTGGATCATGCCAGACTCGTGCGCCCACCGGCCGGGGCTGTAATGCGAGGCCCACGACGCGCCGGGCTTGGCGGGCGCGTGTTCGATCGCGGCCTGGGAGGCGGTCAGCATCGCCGCGGCGATGGTGCTGTCGCCGTCGGCCGCGGCGGCGCGGGCGTAGGTGTTCCGGTAGTACGCCAGCGCCTTGGGGTTGGTCAGCTTGCGGCCCTGATGCTCGCACGCCTCGGCGAGCCGGACGGCGGCGGGGACGTGCCCGAGGTCGATGGCCTGGTCCGCCAGCCCCCGCAGCGCGGTGGCCGCGAGCTCGTTCTCTCCGGCCTCCGCGGCCAGCTTGAACGAGTGGACGTGATAGCGCTGCGCGAGGCCCTGTTCCCCGGCATCGCGCGCCATCCACCCGATGAGCTGGAGGAGTTGAGAGGTCGCGGCGAACAGTTCGCGGCCGGTCTTCTCGGTGTACGCGCCGTCTAGCCAGGGCTTGACGTCGTCGATGAGGTAGCGCACGGCCAGGTGGCGTGCGTGGCCGCCGCCGAGTTCGGAGGCGGCGTCGCCCAGCGCCGTGGTCATGGAATGGATCGCGGCCACTTCACCCATGCCCACCCTGACCGGGCCCGGGCGCTTGACACGTCGGGTGATCGCTTCGGCGTCGGTGAGGTCGAGCGCTGCCAGGCCGACGGCAGCGGTCGCGGTCAGGAACTGCCGTCGCTCCACGTCGATCCTCCCGAGCAGTGTGGCCGAGGCCACGTATCGCCGACCGGTGCGGGCTCGCCGCCAGGCTCAGCCCCCGAACACCCCGGCCCGCACGTCGGCGACGAACGCGGCGAACGCCTCCGGCGGGACGAGGAGGGCGGGCCCGTCGGGATCCTTGGAGTCACGGATGGCGACGGATGCGTGGGGGGTGGCGGTGAGGTCGGCTACCTCGACGCACGCGGTGCCGTTGTTTTCGCTGTACGAGGACTTGAACCACGAGCTTTCGGGGATGGCTTCGAGTGCCGTGCGATGGGTCATGATCACATCTCCCGGGCTAGTCGGTGCAGGAACTTCGGGGTCTCGCTCGGCGCCAGAGCGCCGGCCCGCAGGGCGTCGAACTGTCGTGAGAAGGCCCAGACGGTGACATCTTTGTCGTTGACGTTGGATCCGTCCAGGCCGTCGGACTGGACGACGGTGGGTAGCGGTGTCGTGAACTCCAGGAGCGTGAAGTTGCTGGCGGAGCGGTACGTGACGGCGTCCAGCGGAAGGATCTGCACGGTCACGTGGTCGAGGGCGGCAAGCCTGATGATTTCCTCGTACTGCTCCCGCATCACGTCATGACCGCCTACGACACGTCGCAGTACGGCCTCGTCGAGGATGGCCCACAGCTTGGTCGGTTTCTCTCGGCGGGTGAGGATCTGCTTGCGCTCAATGCGGAGTTGGATGCCGCGTTCCACGAACTCGGTCGTCGTCTCGTGGACCGGTTTCGCGGTGGTGAACAATTCCCTCGCGTAGCGCTCGGTTTGCAGCAGCCCCAGCACAACGCTGGGTTGCCACGCGCGGATCGAGTGGGCGCCGCTTTCCAGGCCGACGTACATGGCCATGCCCGACGGCATCGTTGATCGATACTGCGCCCACCACCCGCGATTGAGCGAGTCGCGGTGCGTTTCGACCAGGAAGGCGATGTCTTCCTCGTCGTCCACGCCGTAGCGCTCCAGAAGCATACGGAGGTCGGCGACCTTGGGCAGCGCCGTCAAGCCGTTCTCCACGCGGTGGAGTTTGGAGACGGAGAACGTCAACCCGGATACCGCTTCCGCGAGGGTGAATCCGCATCTTTCGCGCAAGCGTTTGAGTTCCCAGCCGAGTTGCATCCGCCGGACGGTAGGTCCGGTTGGTGCTGCCACGAGTCCACCTCCTGGGCGGTCGAGCTCACTGCGACAGGTTGCGGGTCAGAGTGTGGCACCCCGAAGTCACGATTGCATGGCTGATAGCGAACTCCATCACATATGCCATCTCTTGCGGGATTTTCGGTCTTGATTGCGCGGTAACTTCCGCTTGGCGCACGCTGTTTGGGCCCCGACAGGCGCGACCGACTGCGAGGTCCCCATGACCATGTCCCCGGCTACCGGCTTCAGCCAGACCCTGCCGTGTGAGGCGGCCAGCGCTCGCCGCGCGCGGATACTGGTCGGCGCGGCGTTGTCGGCCTGGGGGATGGGGGGTCTCGCCGACGTCGGCGAAGTGGTCGTGTCCGAGCTGGTCGGCAACGCCGTCACGCATGCTCGGAGCCGTCGCCTCCGGGTGACGGCGACCCGGCTGGGGGATCAGCGGGAGCGGGTGACCGTGAGCGACACCGACCGCCGTCTGCCCGTGCCGCGGGCCGCCTCCGCGGACGACGAGCACGGCCGCGGCCTGGCCATGGTCGCCCCGCTGTCCGAGCGCTGGGGCACCGATGTGAGGCGGTGGGGGAAGCTGGTGTGGGCCGAGATCACGGCGGCCGTTCCGGCTCCCTCGTCCGTCCGCGATCCGGCGGCGCCGACCGGCGCGGAAGCGGGCGACCCCGGGCGGCCGGTCCACCCGTTCCGTACGGATCCCATGGGCGGCCTCGACATCCCCGCCTTCGACGGCCCCGCGCTGACCGACGAGGAGATCGAGGAGACGCTGCGGGGCATGGCCTGCGACGCGGACGACCTCTGACCGCACACGGCCCGACATCCCCGGGCCCACCCCTCGGGCGGCCCGGGGCGTCCGACGGGCTACAGCCGCTCGATCACGTAGTCCACGCAGGCCGTCAGCGCCTCGACGTCCGAGGGGTCGACGGCCGGGAACATGGCGACGCGCAGTTGGTTGCGGCCGAGTTTGCGGTAGGGCTCGGTGTCGACGATGCCGTTGGCGCGCAGGGCCTTGGCGACGGCGGTGGCGTCGACGGAGTCGGCGAAGTCGATGGTGCCGACGACCTGGGAGCGCTTGGCCGGGTCGGTGACGAACGGGGTGGCGTGGGCGGACTTCTCGGCCCAGCCGTACAGGCGGGAGGAGGAGTCGGCGGTGCGCCGGACGGCCCAGTCGAGGCCGCCCTGGCCGTTGATCCACTTCAGTTGCTGGTCGAGGAGGAAGAGGGTGGCCAGCGCGGGGGTGTTGTACGTCTGGTTCTTGCGCGAGTTGTCGATCGCGGTCGGCAGGTCGAAGAAGGCCGGGATGTGGCGGTCGGAGCCGGCGATCTCGGCGGCGCGTTCCAGGGCGGCGGGGGAGAGGACGGCGAGCCACAGTCCGCCGTCGGCGGCGAACGACTTCTGCGGCGCGAAGTAGTAGACGTCGGTCTCCGTGATGTCGACCGGCAGGCCGCCCGCGCCGGAGGTGGCGTCCACCAGCACCAGGGCGCCCTCGTCGGCGCCGGCCACCCGCCGGATCGGGGCGGCGACACCGGTGGAGGTCTCGTTGTGGGTGAACGCGTACACGTCCACCCCGGACTCGGCCGCCGGGACCGGGTGGTCACCGGGGTCGGCGGAGATCACCGTCGGCTCGGCCAGCCACGGCGCCGCCTTGGCGGCCTTGGCGAACTTCGAGGAGAACTCGCCGAAGGACAGGTGCTGCGACTTCGACCGGATCAGCCCGTGGGTGGCGATGTCCCAGAACGCGGTGGAACCGCCGTTGCCGAGCACGACCTCGTACCCGTCGGGCAGCGAGAACAGCTCGCGGACGCCCTCGCGGACCGATCCGACGAGGTTCTTCACCGGCGCCTGGCGGTGCGAGGTGCCGAGCAGCGAGGTACCGGTGGCGGCCAGCGCGGTCAGCGCCTCGGTGCGCACCTTGGACGGACCCGAGCCGAAGCGACCGTCGGCGGGCTTGAGATCTGCGGGAATCTGGATGTCGGCCACGAGCGGAAGCGTAATTGGTCCGCCACGGGTTTTCCGACGCCGGTCCAGCGGGTGAGACGCGGCGTCCCGGGGGATCTCTACCGCCATGGAGAAGGCCACGGACGAGCGTGCGGAACTGGAACGGGCGTTGCGGCGGGCGGTGCGCGGGGAGGTCGCGGCCGACCCGGCGAGCCGGGCGCTGACCACGATGGACGCCTCCAACTACCGTCGGGTGCCGCGGGTGGTGGTGGCCCCGCGCGACGCCGGTGACGTGGCCGCCGCGCTCGCGGTCTGCGCCGGCCACGGCGTGCCGGTGGTGCCCCGGGGCGGTGCCACCTCCATCGCCGGCCAGGCCACCGGCACCGGGGTGGTCCTCGACTTCACCCGGCACATGAACCGGGTGACCGCGCTCGACCCCGAGGCCCGTACCGCCGTCGTCCAGCCCGGCGTGGTCCTCGACACGCTGCGGGGGCTCGCCGCCCGGCACGGGCTCACCTTCGGCCCCGACCCGTCCACCCACAGCCGCTGCACCCTCGGCGGCATGATCGGCAACAACGCCTGCGGCGCCCACTCGGTGGCCTGGGGCACCACCGCCGACAACGTCCTGGCGCTGGACGCCCTCACCTACGGCGGCGAACGCCTGCGGGCCGGCCGGGGCACCGACGGGCTGCCGCCCCGGCTGCGCGCCGGGATCGCCGAGCTGACCGGCGGCCACCTCGCCCTGCTGCGCACCGGCTACCCCGACCTGCCCCGGCGCATCTCCGGCTACGCCCTCGACGCGCTGCTGCCCGAACGCGGTACCGACGTCGCCCGCGCCCTCACCGGCAGCGAGGGCACCCTCGCGGTGGTGACCGAGGCCACCGTGCGGCTGGTGGCGTCGCCCGCGGCCCGCGCGCTGGCGGTGCTCGGCTACCCCGACGAGGGCGCCGCCGCCGACGCCGTCCCCGCGCTGCTGCCGCTCTCCCCGCTCACCGTCGAGGGCATGGCCGCCGACCTGGCCGGAACCGCCGCGCGCACCCTGCCGGACGGCACCGCCTGGCTCTTCGTGGAGACCGGCGGGGCGACCCCGGCCGAGGCGGCGCACACCGCCCGCCTGGTGTGCGCCGCCTCCGGCGCCGCCGCGAGCGAGGTGGTCACCGACCCGGCCGCGCGGCGCGCGCTGTGGCGGCTGCGCGAGGACGCGGCCGGCACCGCCACCCGGATGCCCGACGGCACCGAGGCGTGGCCCGGCTGGGAGGACTGCGCCGTCCCGCCCGCCCGGCTCGGCGGCTACCTGCGGGAGTTCCGCGCCCTGCTGTCCCGGTACGGGCTGCGCGGCGTGCCCTACGGCCACTTCGGCGAGGGCTGCGTCCACGTCCGCGTCGACTTCGACCTGCTCACCCCGGACGGCGTCGCCCGCTACCGGGACTTCTCCACCGACCTCGCCGCGCTCGTGGTCGCCCACGGCGGCTCCCTGTCCGGCGAACACGGCGACGGCCAGGCCCGCGCCGAACTCCTCCCGGCGATGTACGGCGGTGAACTGGTCGCCCTCTTCCACCGGTTCAAGGACCTGTGGGACCCGGCCGGCGGCCTCAACCCCGGCATCCTGGCCCGCCCCGCGCGGCTCGACGAGAACCTGCGGTTCGCCGTGCTGCCGCGCCGCCCGGTGGACGTGGCCTTCGGATACCCGCAGGACGGCGGCGACTTCACGGCCGCGGTGCGCCGCTGCGTCGGGGTCGCCAAGTGC
Source organism: Streptantibioticus cattleyicolor NRRL 8057 = DSM 46488 (assembly GCF_000240165.1). Taxonomy (NCBI): domain Bacteria; kingdom Bacillati; phylum Actinomycetota; class Actinomycetes; order Kitasatosporales; family Streptomycetaceae; genus Streptantibioticus; species Streptantibioticus cattleyicolor. The sequence goes on along the minus strand of NC_017586.1, from coordinate 2,538,478 downwards.
CGCTCCACCGAGGTGTCGGCGCAGGTGATGTGCCCGTCCTTCCGGGTCACCGGCGAGGAACGCCACTCCACCCGGGGCCGCGCCCGGCTGCTGCACGAGATGCTCGCCGGCGAGGTGGTCACCGGCGGCTGGCGCTCACCCGAGGTGCGGGACGCGCTCGACCTCTGCCTGGCCTGCAAGGGGTGCCGTTCGGACTGCCCGGTCGGGGTGGACATGGCCACCTACAAGGCGGAGTTCCTGTACCACCACTACGCGGGCCGGCCGCGTCCGGTCGCGCACCACACCATGGGCGCGCTGCCCCGGTGGCTGCGTGCCGCCGCCGCGCTGCGGCTGCCGCCGGTGCTCAACGCGCTCGCCCGCACCCCGCTGGCGGCGGTGGCCAAACGGCTCGGCGGGATCACCCCGGAACGCGCGATCCCGCCGCTGGCCACCGAGCCGTTCACCCGCTGGTGGCGGGCGGACGGCCGGGCCGGGGACGATCCGGCCGCCGGCCCCGCCGTGGTGCTGTGGCCCGACACCTTCACCACGTACCTGCGCCCCGAGGCGGGCCGGGCCGCGGTACGGGTGCTGCGCGCCGCCGGGCTGCGGGTCGTGGTGCCGCCCGCCCCGGTGTGCTGCGGGCTCACCTGGGTCACCACCGGGCAGCTCGACCGGGCCCGCGCGGTGATGGGCCGCGCGCTGGACGTGCTGCGCCCCGCGCTCGACGCCGGGCTCCCCGTCGTCGGCCTCGAACCGAGCTGCACCGCCGCGCTCCGCAGCGACCTGCCCGAACTCCTCGGCACCGCCGACGCCCGGCGGCTGGCCGGTGTGGTGCGCACCTTCGCCCAGGCGCTCGCCGAGTACGCCCCCGACTGGCGTCCGCCGCGTGTCGACCGTCCGGTGACCGGGCAGACCCACTGCCACCAGCACGCCGTCCTCGGCGACGCGGCCGAGCGTCGGCTGCGTGAACTCGCCGGGCTCACCGGTGAGCTGACCGGCGGCTGCTGCGGACTCGCCGGTGACTTCGGCTTCGTACGCGGCCACTTCGAGGTCTCCCGCGCCCTGGCCGAGGAACAGCTCCTCCCCGCGGTGCGTTCCGCCCCGCCCGGCGCGGTCGTCCTCGCCGACGGCTTCTCCTGCCGCACCCAGCTCGCCCAGCTCGGCGGGGTGACGGGGCGTCACCTCGCGGAGGTGCTCGCCGAGGCGCTGCCCGGCACGGCGTGAACGCGGCGGCGGCCCGCCCCCGTTGCCCCGGAGGCGGGCCGCCGTGGCGCGGACGTCACTTGCCGATGGCGTCCCAGCCCTCGACCTCGCGCGGGTTGCGCGGGCCCGGACCCATGTAACGGGCGGAGGGGCGCACCAGCCGCCCGGTGCGCTTCTGCTCCAGGATGTGCGCCGACCAGCCGGCCGTGCGGGCGCAGGTGAACATCGAGGTGAACATGTGCGCCGGCACCTCGGCGAAGTCGAGCATGATGGCCGCCCAGAACTCCACGTTGGTGGCGAGCACCCGGTCCGGGCGGCGGTTGTGCAGCTCCTCCAGCGCCGCCTTCTCCAGCGCCTCGGCCACCTCGTAACGCGGCGCGCCCAGCTCCTTGGCGGTACGCCGCAGCACCCGGGCGCGCGGGTCCTCGGCCCGGTAGACCCGGTGGCCGAAGCCCATCAGCCGCTCGCCCTTGTCCAGCGTCTTCTTCACGTACGCCGTCGCGTCGCCGGTGCGCTCGATCTCCTCGATCATCCCGAGCACCCGGGAGGGGGCGCCGCCGTGCAGCGGGCCGGACATGGCGCCCACCGCGCCGGAGAGCGCGGCGGCCACGTCGGCGCCGGTGGAGGCGATCACCCGGGCGGTGAACGTGGAGGCGTTCATGCCGTGCTCGGCGGCCGAGGTCCAGTAGGCGTCAACGGCCTTGACGTGCTTGGGGTCGGGCTCGCCGCGCCAGCGGATCATGAAGCGCTCGACGATGGTCTCCGCCTTGTCGATCTCGCGCTGCGGCACCATCGGCAGCCCCTGGCCACGCGCCGACTGGGCGACGTAGCTGAGCGCCATCACCGCGGCCCGCGCCAGGTCGTCGCGGGCCTGGGAGGCGTCGATGTCCAGCAGCGGCTTCAGCCCCCACACCGGCGCCAGCATCGCCAGCGCCGACTGCACGTCCACCCGGATGTCACCGGAGTGCACCGGGATCGGGAACGGCTCGGCCGGCGGCAGCCCGGGGTTGAACTTGCCGTCGACCAGCAGCCCCCAGACGTTGCCGAACGACACCTGCCCCACCAGGTCCTCGATGTCGACGCCCCGGTAGCGCAGGGAACCGCCTTCCTTGTCCGGCTCGGCGATCTCCGTTTCGAACGCGACGATTCCCTCAAGCCCGGGTACGAAATCGGACATCAGGCGGCTCCTTCGAACGTGGTCGGGTACGGGTGGCCGGTGAGCCAGGTCCCTTGGTCGGATGCGCGGACGGGATGGCGTACGTACCCGTGCCGGAACATCTCGGTCCTGCCCCCGCTCGACCGCCGGTCACCCCGCGGGGCGGAACCGGGGCGGTGCGGGACGCGGCCCGGGCCGTGTGCCGACGAGGTGGCGGCCGTACCCGGGGGTAGCACAATATCTCTTGACGTCGAGAGGTCACAGGGGGCCGGACGTCGTTTTTCGTGGCGCACGGAGGATATGCGGCGAACCGGGACGGCGGCGGGCATCGTGGCGGGTCTCACACCGGGCCGCCGGCGGTCGCCGGCGAACCGGGTACCCGGTGCTGCAAGATGATCGGGTGCCCAGCCGTGACCCGCAACCAGAGCTTCCCGCAGACGGCCACCCCGACCTCGCGGCCATGCGCGCGGCCTACCGTGCCAACGGCCTCGTCGAGTCGGAGCTGGCCGACGACCCGTTCACCCAGTTCGCCCGCTGGTTCGCCGAGGCCGTGCACGCCGGGCTCGCCGAGCCCAACGCGATGGTGGTCTCCACCGCCGACGCCGAGGGCCGGCCCAGCTCCCGCACGGTGCTGCTCAAGGGGTACGACAACCGGGGCTTCGTCTTCTTCACCAACTACGAGTCCCGCAAGGGCCGCCAGCTGGCCGCCAACCCCTACGCCTCGCTGCTCTTCCCCTGGCACCCGATCGCCCGCCAGGTCATCGTCTGCGGTCCGGTGACCCGGGTGGGCCGGGAGGAGACGGTCGCCTACTTCCGCAGCCGCCCGCACGGCTCCCAACTCGGCGCCTGGGCCAGCGAACAGTCCGCCCCGATCGCCGGCCGCGAGGAGCTGGAACGCCGCTACCGCGACCTCGCCGCCCGCTACCCCGAGCCCGGCTCCGTCCCGGCGCCCCCGTTCTGGGGCGGCTTCCGGGTCGCCGTCGACACCATCGAGTTCTGGCAGGGCCGCGACAACCGCCTCCACGACCGCCTCGTCTACCGCCCCAAGGGCGACGACGGCTGGCTGGTGGAACGGCTGTGCCCGTGAGCCTCCGAGGGACGGATCACGGTACCCCCGGCTCCGGAGGGTGAGCGAACACAAAAAGGCAGACGACCCGCGGGCTGCTGCTCGGAACTGTCGTTCCGAGACCGGCCGGACGAGTCCGGTAGCCCACGGGTCGGGTGACTGCGTTGGATTGCGGCCCGCCATGCACACACGTACGCATCAGCGGACGAGGCGCGCGGCGTTAGCCCGCAGCCACCTCACACGTCCGATATGCATTCATTCGTCGGACCACCTCCCTTCTTGTGTACCCCCAGCCTAAGAACGCCCCCTGATCCCCGTCCAACCAATTTTCCGGAACTTCGTGTGGGCTGCGTCACAAGGGAGTTGAATGGGAAAATGTGCAGTCTCCCGATGCGCCTTCCCCCGCGAAGCCGCTGAACGTCGGTGATCAGCGGCTCCTCGCCGCGTTGCTCGACGGCATGGACGCCGCGCTGTGCGCCTTCGACAGCGACGGCGTCGTCACCCACTGGAACGGCGAGGCCACCCGGCTGCTCGGCTGGAGCGCCCAGGACGCCGTGGGCCGCCGCGGACTCGCCGGATGGGCGGTACGCGGCGGCGAGGGCGAGGCGCTGATGGCCCGGCTGCTCGCCGTGATGGCCGCCCCCGGCCGCCAGGTCCACGAGTTCCCGCTGCTCACCAAGGACGGCGGACGCATCCTGGTGCGCGCCCAGACCTGCGCCGTGCCCGGCCCGGACGGGCGGCCGGCCGGGGTCTACTGCGCCTTCTCCGAGATCCACGCCCAGATCGACCTGGAACGTTCGATGGCGCTCAGCGACGCCCTCTTCCAGGAGGCCGTCTGGGGCGTGGTGCTGATCGACGCGGACCTGCGGCCGGCCGTGGTCAACGACTACGCCGCCCGCGCCCTGCGCACCCCCAAGGAGGTGCTGCTCGGCCGCCCGCTCGGCGAGGTCCTCGACCAGGGCGTCGAGGAGATCGAGGGCGCCCTCGACCACGTTCTCTCCGCCGGCACCCCGCCGCCGCCCGCCGATTTATGGGTACGGCTGCGCACCGGGTCCGGGGAGGCCGACCGCGCCCCGCGGCGCTGCTGGCGCAGCGGGTTCGTACGGCTGGGCTCACCGCTGGGCGAGGAGCCGGCGCCGCTGGGGGTGGGCTGGCTCTTCGAGGACGTCACCGAGGCCAAGCTCGCCGAGCGCGAGGCGTCCCGGCTGCGTTTCCGTACCCAGCAGCTGCGGCGGGCGGCGCGGGTGGCCATCGAGTGCGCCGACCCGATGGACGCGGCCGTCGGATACCTGGACTTCGCGCTGGCCGGCTTCGCCGATCACGTGCTGCTCGACCTGCTGGACGCGCGGGGGCGGCCGGTGCGCGCGGCCGGCACGCCGGGCGGCCCCGGCCCCTGCCTGCCGGTGGGCCCGGCCGGCGTCCCGGTCGGCTATCCGCCGGGCCACCCCGCTCTCCAGGCGGTGGAACGCACCGGCTCGGTACGCGCCCGTGACCTCACCCCGGAGCAGGCCGCCCGGCACCGCTGGCCCCGGGGCACGCTCGGCGCGCTCTGCTCGGTGCTGCGCAGCCGGGGACGGACGCTGGGCGTGGTGACGTTCCTGCGCGGCGCCGGACGGCCGGTCTTCGACCACGAGGACGCGGCCTACGCGGAGGAGGTGGCGGCCCGGGTGGCGGCGGCGCTGGACCTGCTGCCGCCGCCGTGACCCGGCGGGACGTCAGTGCCGGTAGAAGATCCGGTCGCGGTACTCGGCCATCACCCGGCCGTTCCAGTCGTGGCCGCCGTCCACGTTGCCCGAGCGCAGCAGCGGCGGGGTGACGCCGCGGTCGGCGAGGGCGCCGACGGCGGCGGCCATCACCGCCTGCATCAGCGCGCTGGTGACCACGGTGGAGGCCGGGGCGAACGGCGCCGGGACGTCCTCGGCGGTCAGCTCCGCGTCCCCCACCGCGATCTTGTTGTCGAGCACCAGGTCGCAGTGGTCCTTCAGGAACGTCCCCGAGGCGTGCCGGGAGGTGGTCCGCCGCGGGTAGTCCAGCGAGGTGACCCCGACGACCCGCAGGCCACGGGAGCGGGCGCCCAGCGCCATCTCCACCGGGAGCGCGTTGCGCCCGGAGAGCGAGATGACGAACAGCAGGTCGCCGGCGGCGGCCGGGCTGGTGTCGAGGACCGCCGAGGCGAGCCCGTCCACCCGTTCCAGCGCGCTGCCCAGGGTGGCCGGGCTGACGTCCACCCCCACCGCGCCGGGCACCGCGAGGAGGTTGACCACGGCGAGGCCGCCGGCCCGGTAGACCACGTCCTGGGCGGGGAGCGAGGAGTGTCCGGCGCCGAAGACGAAGATCCGGCCGCCCGCCGCCACCGTCTCGGCGACCATGGCCCCGGCGCGGGTCACCGTCCCGGCCTCTTCGTCCCGCGCCCGGGCCAGCAGCGCGATGGCCGCGTCGAAGTACTCCCTGGCGAGGCCGATCGTGGGTTCCGGGGCCGTTTCCCCGGAGTGTGCAGCAGCCGCCATGCCCGGTTCCTTCGCTCGGATGTCGCCGATCACGGTGGGCCCTGGCGGTGCGGGCTGTCAACACCGGTCCGGCCCCGTTGTCGGTGGCATGCGTCAGAATTGGCAGCAGGGCCACCGCACGACCTATTGAGGGGCACGTATGTCGGGACACCTCATCGACACCACGGAGATGTATCTCCGCACCATCCTGGAGCTGGAGGAGGAGGGTGTGGTCCCCATGCGCGCCCGTATCGCCGAGCGGCTCGACCAGAGCGGTCCGACGGTGAGCCAGACCGTGGCGCGGATGGAACGTGACGGGCTGGTGCAGGTGGCCGGCGACCGTCACCTGGAGCTGACCGAGGAGGGCCGCCGGCTCGCCACCCGGGTGATGCGCAAGCACCGGCTCGCCGAATGCCTGCTGGTCGACGTGATCGGCCTGGAGTGGGAGCAGGTGCACGCCGAGGCGTGCCGCTGGGAGCACGTGATGAGCGAGGCCGTCGAGCGCCGTGTGCTGGAGCTGCTGCGCCACCCCACCGAGTCGCCGTACGGCAACCCCATCCCCGGTCTGGAGGAGCTGGGCGAGCAGCAGGGCGGCGGCTTCCAGGACGAGGGCACGGTCAGCCTCACCGAGCTGAGCCCCGCCGACGAGGCCAAGACGGTGGTGGTCCGCCGGATCGGCGAGCCCATCCAGACCGACGCCCAGCTGATGTACACGCTGCGGCGGGCCGGGGTGCAGCCCGGCTCCGTGGTCAGCGTCACCGGTTCGCCCGGCGGCGTCCTGGTCGGCAGCGGCGGCGAGGCCGCCGAACTCAGCCTCGACGTGGCCGGCCACGTCTTCGTGGCCAAGAAGTAGCCCTCGGCGCGGAAGGCGTCGGCCGGGACGGCAGGGGCCCCGGCACCTGACGGTGCCGGGGCCCTTCCTCCCCTTTTCGTCCCGGCGGGCGCCTGTACCCGGAACCCCGAGCTTTCCGGGTCCTTCCCCCGCCTGCCGGGAACTGTCTCCCCGCCCTCATGACTCCCCGCCACGGACGGTCACAACACGTCACCGGTGTCACTCGAAAGGGCGGTGTTGAATCGCCGTCGCCGGTTTCTCGCAGGGGTGTTCGACCTCGGGGGCGGTCAGGCCTTGCTGACCGCTGTGAGGATCTCCGGCAGCCGCCGCGGCAGCCAGGTGGCCGCCACCCGGATCCCGAGCACCGCCACCACGGCCCCGTACCCCGCGCCCACCGGCAGCACCAGCCACAGCAGCCCGTGCAGCCCGGCCAGGTGGAGGCCGATGAGCAGGCCGAGCACCGGGGCGGTCACCAGCGCCGCGGCCACCGTGCCGGCCAGCAGGTTGCTCAGCACCAGGCTGGTCTGCCCCGGCACCGCGCTCTGGAACGAGTTGTTCTGCGGCACCGCGTACGGGAAGCGCACCGAGGTCGGCGCCCCCAGCCCGAGCAGCGAGCCCAGCAGCGCCAGCGCCAGCCCGACGCTCTCCGGCAGCGTCGCCCAGCCGTGCAGCATCGCCGCCGTCAGCACCGCGGCCACGCAGGTGTACGGCACGGCGACCACCGCGATCGCCAGCGCCCGGCCGCGCAGTTCGGCCTCGGCCGCCGCCCGCGAGCCGATCGTCTGCGACACCAGCCAGAACGCCGAACCGTCCATCCCGAACTGGTTGTAGACCTGCATCCCGAGCAGCCCGGAGGACATGCACACCGAGTACATCGACCCGGTGCCCTGCGCCGCCCACACCACCGGCATCAGCAGCCCGATGCCCAGCGAGGTCGCCCACGCCGCCTTGGTCCGCGGATCACGCCAGGCATAGCGGAACTGGCGCTCCATCACGGTGCCGGTGCGCCCGGAGACCAGCCGGCCGCCCGAACCCGCCCGCGCGGAGCGCCGTTCGGCGTCCGGGCCGCTCGCCGCGGCCGGCACCGTGGAGGCGTCCGGGGCGGTCATCAGCCGGGTCAGGCTCCGCCCCCACCACCACAGCAGCAGCCCCGTCGCGGCGGCGGTGAGCGCCAGCCCGACCGCCGCCCGGCCCCACTGCCCGGCGCTCGCGGCGTGCACCGCGTCCACCGCCGAACCCGGCGGCACCCAGCGCAGCACATGGGCCAGCGGATCGAGGAAGCGCACCCCCTGCGGGGTGGTCAGCTTCTGCACCGCCAGGTTGGCCAGCTGGATCCCGACCGCCACGATCAGACCGCTCATCAGCGCCAGGTCGCGCCCCTTGCGGCTGGTCAGCAGACGGGTGTTGGCGGCGGCCACCGAACGCGCCAGCGTCACGCAGAGCAGCAGCGTCAACGCGGCGGCGACCACCGCGACCGGCACCGCCGCCGCCGTCATGGTCACCGCCAGCATCGCGCCCGCCACCGTGATCAGCGTGAACAGCGGACCCACGCCCACCAGCGAGGCCGCCAGCAGCCCGCCCACCATCGGCCACGGCCGCAACGGCAGCATCACCAGCCGCGTCGGGTCCAGCGTCTCGTCCCCGCCGAAGAAGAACAGCGGCACGAACGCCCAGCACAGCGCGAGGACCACCAGCAGCGCGCAGCCGACCGGGGCGGTGTGCGCCGGGTGCGCCGCCCGCAGCGCGATCATGCCCAGCAGCACGCCCACCGCGGGCACCAGCGCCAGCACCGAGCCGATGACGTACCCGGCGGCGCGGCCGGGGGAGCGGCGCAGTCCGTTGCGCAGCAGCGTGAGCTTGAGCCGGATCAGCACCAGCGCCGCGCCCGGCGCCCGTCCGCCGCCGGCGGGCACGGCGGTCACCGGCGGTTCGACGAGCGCGCTCACCGGGCCCCGCCCAGCCAGTCGAGCGAACCGGCCGTCGCGCCGCGCGCCCCGACCAGCGACAGGAAGGCGTCCTGCAACGAGGCCGCCGAGCCGCGCACCTCGGCCAGCGGCCCCTGCCGCACGATCCGGCCCGCGGCCATCACCGCCACCCAGTCGCACAACGACTCCACCAGCTCCATCACATGGCTGGAGAAGATCACCGTCGCCCCGGAGCCGGTGTAGCGCTCCAGCACCCCGCGGATGGTCTGCGCCGAGACGGGGTCCACGCCCTCGAACGGCTCGTCCAGGAAGAGGACTTCGGGGTTGTGCAGCAGCGCCGCGGCCAGCCCGATCTTCTTGCGCATGCCGGTCGAGTAGTCCACCACGAGCTTGTGGCGGGCCCCGGCCAGGTCGAGCACGTCGAGGAGCTGGTCGGCGCGGCGGTCGACCTCGGGGCCGGGCAGGCCGCGCAACCGGCCGGTGTAGGCGAGGAGTTCCCGCCCGCTGAGGCGCTCGAACAGGCGCAGCCCCTCCGGGAGCACCCCGATCCGCTTCTTGACCTCGACCGGGTCACGCCACACGTCGTGCCCGGCCACCTCCACCACGCCGTCGTCGGGGCGCAGCAGTCCGGTCACCATGGACAGCGTGGTGGTCTTGCCGGCGCCGTTGGGGCCGACCAGGCCGATGAAGTGGCCGGCGGGCAGTTCCAGGTCGATCCCGGCGACCGCGACCTGGTTGCCGAATCGTTTCCACAGCCCCCGGACCCGTACCGCCGCCGGGTCCCCCTCGGCCGGTGCGTGCTGTTCTTCCGTCTCTTCCGGCACGGTGCGCCGCCTTCCCCGTTTGTCGCGGGCCGCCGTCAGCGGCCCTGTACGCCACGGCATCGCGGACGTGGTCGGCGTCCTGCCGATGCCGGGGATCCACCATAGGGGCGGCGGTGAACGGGGGGCCAAACGGCCCGGTGCGCGGGGTCAGGCCGGGCGTTCGCGGCGGGCCGCCGCCTCCCGGCCGCAGGCGTACGCCAGTGGGCTCAGCATCTCTTCCACATCGGGCAGCCAGCGGTTGAGCGCGTTGGGCCGGCGGGCCCAGCGCACCGGCCCGGCACCGCCCAGCCGGGTCGGCGGCGCGGCCAGGTAGTCGCCGTCCCCGTGCACCCGCAGGTCGAGCGTGCCGGGGCGGCGGCCGAGGGCGCGCAGCAGATCGGGCAGCTTGGCCTTGGCGCCGGGCAGCACGAGGAAGACCAGCCGGCGGGTCGGGGTGAAGAGCACCGGGCCCAGCGGCAGTTCCATCCGCTCCAGCCGGGCCAGCGCCAGGCATCCGGCGGCCTCCGGCACGTCGACCGCGTCGAAGGTGCGCCCGGTGGGCAGGAGCACCGACGCCTGCAGCTGCCCGCTCCACAGCCGCCGCACCGCGTCCGGGTTCCCGGTGGCCTGACCGGGCCAGTCGGGGCGGGTGGGGTGGGCGCCCGGCTCGGAGCAGCCCGGGTCGCCGCACGAGCAGCGCGTCACGCCGTCCGCCTCCACCAGCCACGCGCCGGGGCAGACCTCCCAGTGCCGTCCCTCCGCGTAACGCACCGCCGCGTCGAGCAACTGGCTGCTGGAGGCGAGTCGTTGGGCGGGCGGGAGGGTGTCGGCGACCCGGGTGTCATTCACGCGCTGCCCAACTGCCTTGGCGGACAAGGGTTACGGCCGGTGTTTCGCGCGCTCGACGCGTCATGCGGGGCGCATGGGTGCATGGGCGGGGGCGCGCGAGAGGGTCCGGCTACCGGGGTGGGTAGGTGCTCTTCGGCATGTTGCGGAGCTTAGGCCGTCACGTGCCGAAAAAGTATTGATTGCCTGCCAAGACATGGAATATCCGGCCCCGTTGTCTGGGCAGAGATCGTGCACCAGTCGTGTACCGCGAAGAGGGGGACGACGATGGCCGCCCGACCGCTTGTGGCGCGTCAGCCGAACGAACGGCTGCAGGCGCTGATCCAGGAAGCCGCCTGCTCCAACGCGGGCCTGGCCCGCCGCGTCAACATGTGTGGCGCGGAGCACGGCCTCGACCTGCGGTACGACAAGACCTCCGTGGCCCGCTGGCTCCGGGGCCAGCAGCCCAGGGGGCGCGCCCCGGCCGTGATCGCCGAGGCGCTCGGCCGCAAGCTCGGCCGCACCGTCACCATCGACGAGATCGGCATGGCCAACGGCCGCAACCTCGCCTCCGGCGTGGGCCTGCACTTCGCGCCCACCGTGCTCGGCGCCGTCGAGCAGGCGTGCGAGCTGTGGCGCAGCGACGTGGGCCGCCGCGACTTCCTCACCGGATCCACGGTGGCCGCCTCCGCGCTGGTCGAACCGAGCCGCGACTGGCTGATCACCGGCCCGGACCCGTCCGTCGGCCGCACCGGCGGCCCCCGGGTCGGCACCGCCGACGTCGAGGCGGTCCGCGCCACCACCCGCGCCCTGGTCGACCTCGACCACCGGTTCGGCAGCGGCCACGTGCGCCCGGTGGTCGTCCACTACCTCAACAGCGTGGTCTCCGGGTTGCTGGCCGGTTCCTACCGGGAGTCCACCGGGCGGCAGTTGTTCGCCGCGGTCTCCCGGCTGACCGAACTCGCCGGGTACATGGCGGTCGACACCGGCCAGCCCGGCCTCGCCCAGCGCTACTACATCCAGGCGCTGCGGCTGGCCCAGGCGGCCGGCGACCGCGGTTACGGCGGCTACGTCCTGGCGGCCGGCATGAGCCACCTGGCCGCCTCGCTCGGCAACCCCCGGGAGATCGCCCAACTGGCCAGGGCCGCCCAGGAGGGCGCCCGCGGCCAGGTCACCCCGACCGCGCAGGCGATGTTCTACGCGGCCGAGGCACGCGGCCACGCGCTGCTGGGCGACGCCCGCGCCTGCGAGGCGGTGGCGGGCCGGGCGGTCGAGGCGCTCTCCCGCGCCACCCCCGAGGAGGACCCCGACTGGATCGCCCACTTCGACCAGGCGTACCTCGCCGACGAACTCGCCCACTGCCACCGGGACCTGGAGCAGCCCGGCCCCGCCGCGCGGCGGGCCGAGGAGGCGCTGGCCGGCCATCCGCCGGGCCGAGTGCGCCGCCGCGCGATCGGGCTGCTGCTGCTGGCCTCGGCGCAGGTGCAGGCCCGCGAGGTGGAGCAGGGGTGCGCCACCGCGACGCGGGCGGTCGACCTGCTGGCCGGGGTGCGCTCCAACCGCGGCGCGGAATACCTGGACGACTTCCGGCGCCGCCTGGAGCCGTTCGCCCAGGAGCCCGCGGTACGGGAGTTCACGGCGCGGCTGGAGGAACGGGAGGCGGCCGCCTGACGCGACGGCGGCGGGGTGCCGGCGGACCGGCGCCGCGGATCGGGCGGAAACGGACGCCCGGGCGCCGCGCGGCCGAATTGTTACGTGACCGACACACCCGCCGTGGCCTGCGCGGACACCTCGGGGATTCCGGGATGCTCCGGACCTTCCGACCGGCCGTCGTCTGCCTGCCGACCGGTCGCCGCAACGGGTACGTGGTCCGGAGCGGAATTCACCCGGTAGCGTGAGCCGACGTTCCGTAGGTCCAATTCGGGGGACCCGGAGGAGGGTCCTTCCGGGCACACGAAGCAGGCAGGAGTTCCGTCAGATGCAGAGCGGACGGGGAGACGAGGTGCCGGACGGCACGTACCGACCGCTGCCGATCCCGCGCGAGCCGCACGTACCGGCGGCCCGGGACGCCCGCGAAGGCGTCGTGCTGCCCGCGCAGGGCGACTCCTGGGAGCAGCCGGCCCCGGTCGTGCAGCCCGCCGCGGGCCGGCCGTGGGGCGACGCCCCGCCGCCCGCCGCGCCCCCGGGGCAGCCTCCGTTCCCGCCGGGCCACGGGGCGCCGACGCAGCCGGGCATACCGGCGCAGGGGCCCGCCGACGCCGACGCCACCCGGGTGCTGACCCCTTACGGCACCCCGCCGCCGCCCTCCGCCGACTCCGAGAAGACCCAGTTCATCCCGCCGTTCCAGGACGCCGGCGACCAAGCGGACGCCACCCGGCGGCTGTTGAGCCGTCCGCTCCCGCCCGAGCAGCGGTTCGAGGCGCCCGTCCCGCCGCTGCCGGCCGGCCCGCCGACGGTGCCCAGCGTGCCGTTCGCCGTGCGCCCCGGCGTCCCCCAGGGCCCGGTGCCCTCCGCCGACCTCGGCGACCCGGTCGACCAGCCGACCCAGGTCGTCCCCGCGCCGCTGCCCGACGGCACCCACGACGCCACCCGGCAACTGCCGCTGACGACCGACGACCCGTGGCAGCCCGCCGCGTCCGCTCCGGCCGGTCCGCCGCCGCCCGCCGCGGGCCCTCCGCAGGGCCAGGACGACTACGACTACCTGTACCGCCAGGACGGCGTCGCGCCCCCCGCCGACCGGGCGCCGTACCGTCCCACCGTGCCCCGGCCCGAGCGCCCCCGCCCCGGCTTCGGCGCCCCGACGCAGGGGGCCGGGGTCCAACCGCCGCGCCCCGCCCAGCCGTTCGGGCAGCCTCCGGTGCCGCCCGGGTACCGTCCGGCCGGCGGCACCGGCGCCGGGGCCGGCCCGGCCGACGTCCCCGCCCCGGCGGGCGGGCGCCGCAAGCCGTCGCGGCCGGTGCTGATCGGCGCCGGGATCGCCGTCCTCGCGGCGGTCGGCATCGCCACCGGCGCCGCGCTCAGCGGCGGCGGGAACGACCAGCCGCAGAAGGCCGGGGCCACCGCGCCGGCCGCCTCCTCCGGCGCCACCGGCGATTCCGCCGACCCGGCGGCCGACCAGGCCAAGCGGCTCGACGCCCTGCTGGCCACCAGCAACAGCAGCCGGGCCACCGTGATCAACGCCGTGGAGACCATCAAGAACTGCGGCGACCTGCACAAGGCCGCCGCCGATCTGCGCTCGGCCGCCGGACAACGCGACGACCTGGTGGCCAAGCTCGGCGGGCTCGACCTCGGCAGGCTCCCCGGCCACGACCAGCTCACCGCCCAGCTCACCGCGGCGTGGAAGGCCTCGGCCGCCGCCGACAACCACTACGCGGCCTGGGCCGACCAGGTGGCCGCCGACAAGAAGGGCTGCCACAAGGGCCACGCCAGGATCACCGGCCAGGCGCAGCAGGCCAACGCCTCCAGCGGCGACGCCACCGCGGCCAAGAAGCGCGCGGCCGGGCTGTGGAACCCGATCGCCTCCCGTTACGGGCTCACCCAGCGGGAGTTCACCCAGCTGTGACCCGCCCCGGCCGCCCGGCGCGGGGCGGCCGGGACGGGGACGTCGGCCGGGCGTCGGCGTGGGGCGGGCCGGGTCAGGAGGCGCCCTCCAGGATTCCGCGCATGTCCACGAAGCCGCCCTTGCCCACCGCCTGGAGTCGGCCGCCGCGCACCACCTGGAAGGTGACGGACGCGTTGACCATGCGCGGATAGTCGCGCACCGCCAGCATGTCGCCGTACCGCCAGCCCAGCGGCGGGGTCAGCCCGCCGGTGGTGAGCCCCTCGGTGTGGTCCAGGGCGCGGCGCACGGTCGCCGCGGTCACCGGCGAGTCGCCGAGGGCGCGGACCACGTCGGCGAAGACGGTGTACGCGATCCAGGTGGTCTCCGCGCCCGGGTCGGCCACGTCGATCCGGTTGTCGTCGAAGGCGAAGCGGGCGATGGCGTCCCGCATCGGGTTCCAGCGCGGGTCGGCGGCCGGCGGGTACCAGCTGGTGGCGTAGGCGCCCTCCAGCGGGCTGTCCGTCCCACCGGTGCTGTCCAGCAGCGACTGCTTGACGCTGCCGAGCACCGAGGCGGTGCGGATGCCACCGATCCCCAGCCGCCGGAAGGAGTCGAAGAAGGTGGCGGTGCGGTCGCCGAGCACCGCGGTCACACAGCGTCCGGGTCCGCCGCCGCCCACCGCCCGCTCGGCCGCCGCCGTGTAGTCGGTGGCGTCGTCCGGCGCCCGCACGTCGTCGGCGGGCGGCCGGTGGGCGGCGGTGAGCCCGGCGTCCAGGAACTCCGGGTACTGGTCGCCCGTCGTGGTGTCCGGACGCACCAGCGCCGTCGTGCGGCAACCGGACGCCAGCTGCTGCCCGTTGCCCGCCAGCAGCGCCGGCCCGCCGCCGTTGACCGGGTACGACAGCGGGCTGGTGAACTCCTCCTGGGCGATCCCGTACCCGCCCAGGTAGGGGATGCCCGCGGTCTCCAGCGAGGCCATGTAGCTCTGCCCGTACTGGCTGTAGGAGCCGATCACGGCCACCGCGTGCGCGTCCACCGCCTGTTGCGCGCAGCGTTCGGCGCGCACGGTGTCGTTGTGCTCGTCGCAGGTGAGGACCTGGAGCCGGTGCCCGCCCAGGCCGCCGCGGGCGTTGACCATCCGCGCGTACGCCTCGGCGGTGGCCGGCATGCCCGGCATGTTGGTGGAGTTGGTGTTCTGCGGTGCCCACGTCATCACCACGATGGGGTCCCGCGTTCCCCCCGCCGTCGCGGAGGACAGACCGCAGCCGCCGAGCAGCCAGCCGCCGATCAGGACCGTGGCCGTCGCCACGGCCCCGGCGCGTCGTGTACCGGTCATGAACCGGTACTTTTCTCCGGCCGCGACAACTTCCGTGTGACCATGGCGTAACGGTCGGTGGCCACCGGGTGAATTGCCCGTGGGCACCTGGCGATCATGTCCCGACCGGCCCTGACGCGGGCCGATCGGGCAGATGAACGTACGATCGGTGACCGTGCAAGGTTCGGAGAAGTCTTCCCGGCGGGGCGCCCGCTCCTCCACGATGGGGCGTATGCGGCTCAACGACATGCCCTGGTGGCGCTGGCGTAGCAACGTGCGCTCCGCGCTGCACATGCTCGGCGACCCGGTCTTCCAGCACGAGTGCTGGGTGGCCGGCCGCCCCGGTTACGGTGACGTGACCGACGCCGTCTACCGGCTGGTGGAGGACACCTGGCTGGACAACTGGTCGGCCGAGAAGTACGTGGGCACGATCTTCCGCGACGCCCAGGAGGCGGCGCTGGTGGACGCCGCGGTGCTGCGGGTGCTGCGGATCCTGCACGACGTGGGCGCCGACGCCCCGGTACGCGCCTACCTCGACCACCCCGCCTGGCCCGACGCCGTCCGTGCGGCCCGTGAGGCCCACGCGCTGCTCGCCGGCAACGACGGGGACGACCCCGACGCGCCGCCGCGCTCGCTGGACGTGCTGGCGATATACACCAGGACCAGGTGAGGCGCCCCCGCCCCGCCCGCGCCCCGGGGTCTCGTTGGCCGGACGGGGCGCCGGACGGCCGGGCGGATGTGCGACGCTATTGCGGTGAGTGAAGCACAGCAGTCCGACCCGCAGTACGTCCTGACGCTCTCCTGCCCCGACAAGCAGGGCATCGTGCACGCCGTCTCCAGCTACCTGTTCATGACAGGTTGCAACATCGTGGACAGCCAGCAGTTCGGCGACCAGGACACCGGACTGTTCTTCATGCGCGTCGCCTTCTCCGCCGAGCCCCCGGTCACCGTGGAGAAGCTGCGGGCCAGCTTCGCCGCCATCGCCGACAGCTTCCAGATGGACTGGCGCATCCACCCCGCCGAGGAGAAGATGCGGGTGCTGATCATGGTCAGCAAGTTCGGGCACTGCCTGAACGACCTGCTCTTCCGCGCCCGCATCGGCGCGCTCCCGATCGAGATCGCCGCCGTGGTCTCCAACCACCGCGACTTCGAGGAACTGGCCGGCTCCTACAACGTCCCCTTCCATCACATCCCGGTGACCAAGGAGAACAAGCCGGAGGCCGAGGCCCGGCTGCTCTCCCTGATCGATTCCGAGCGCGTGGACCTGGTCGTGCTCGCCCGCTACATGCAGGTCATCTCCGACGACCTGTGCAAGCGGCTGCCCGGCCGCATCATCAACATCCACCACTCCTTCCTGCCGAGCTTCAAGGGCGCCAAGCCCTACCACCAGGCACACGCCCGCGGCGTGAAACTGATCGGCGCCACCGCCCACTACGTCACCGCCGACCTCGACGAGGGCCCCATCATCGAGCAGGAGGTCGAACGAGTGGGCCACGGCGTCACCCCCGCCCAACTCGTCGCCATCGGCCGGGACGTCGAATGCCAGGCCCTCGCCCGCGCCGTGCAGTGGCACAGCGAACACCGCGTACTCCTCAACGGCAGCCGGACCGTGGTCTTCGCCTGAGGGAGGGTTCGCCTGGCCGGCGCGCGTGCGTCTGATTCGGCCGCCGTGCGTAGTCGTTCGGCCTGCCCTGGCCCGGCCCGCCCGCGTCCGGCTGGCCGTCGGGCGTGCGCCCGATTCGGCCGTCGTGGCTGGCCGGTTGGTGGCCGTCCTTCCGCCCCGGCTCCCCCGCGTCCGGTCGGGGTCGGCCCGGTTCCGTCGTCTCTGTCCGTAGGCCTGATCCGGCCCGGCCGCGTCCGGCTGGCCGGGGCCCGGGGCGGTGCCGTCGCCGTCCGCCCGGCCAGGCCGGACGGACGGAACGGTCACAGGCGTGACATGCGCGCTGCGGCGATCAGGACGTCCCTGACCACCTCGCGGTCGCCGTACTGGCCGACCGCGAGGTCTTCCGGTGTCCGGTGGCCGGCCGCGAGGCGGCAGAACTCGGTGCTTTCCAGGGCCACTTCGGCCACCGTCTCGTCGGGTGAGGCGGTGGCGGCCGGGGAGTCCAGTGGGATGTACCAGTGGCCGCCGCCCTTGCCCTCCAGGTCGAGGTGGAGGGTGCGGCAGGGCGCCCCTGCCTCGACCAGCCGGGCGGGCGACCGGGCGAGCCCCGCCCGGCGTAGTCCGGCGAGTGCCAGCGGCAGCATCCGTACCGCCAGGTCGACCATCCGGTGCAGATGGCGCGGCGCGGGCGGATCGTAGGGGTAGGCGACCGCCTCCGCGACGTCCTCGGCGTGGATCCAGCACTCCATCGCCCGGTCGAGGAAGGCGTCCCGCAGCGGCAGCGCGAACGTGCCGTACCCCACCTCCAGCCCGGCGGTGCCCAGGCCCGCGAAGGAGACCGTGCGCACCAGCGAACGCCCCTGCTCCCGCCAGGTCTCCCGGACCGTCGCCTCCGGAGTCCGGTCGTCGCACCGGCTCCAGTACGCCTCGGTGCGCCCGGCCGGGTCGCGCGGGGCGTCGGCGCCCAGCGGCGTGGCCATCCCCAGCGAGGCCGCCAACAGGCTGTCCACCGCGGTGAGGTGGCCGATGACCTGCGCCACCGAGACCGTCCGCGACCCGGCGTACCACTCCAGCTTCACCGGCGCCCGCCAGTCGGACTCGCCCAGATCGCGCAGGAGCGCGTCGAGCCGGGCGGTCTCCGTGTCGTACGGGCCGGCCCACTCCGGTATCGGTATCCGGGCGGGGCGCCGGCCCAGGCAGTTCTCCAGCACCCGGGTGCGCAGCATCGGGTCCAGGTCGAGCGAGTCCTCCGGGCGCAGCAGCGCCACCGCCTCGCGCAGCCGCAACGCCTCGTCGGCGCAGGACGCGCAGTCGGTCAGATGCGCCTCCACCGCCGCGCTCTCCTCGGCCGGGCACGCCGACAACGCCCACGCGCCGAGTAAGGACTTCAAGGTGCGGTGGTCGTACCGCACGGGCGCCTCACGGGGGTTGACGGTGGGGCCGGAGGCGCCGGGCGCGGTCGGCGGCACCACCGGCAGCGGACCGTCCTCGGCCGCCGCCCTGGGCGGCGGCACCCGGGGCACCGGCATACCGCGGGGCGGAACCCCACCGCCTCCGGCGCAGCCGTCGCCCGCCCGGTCGTCGCGCGCGGAACCGCTCCGTCCGCCGCCGGTCCGTCCGCCGCCCGTCCGTCCGCCGACCGGTCCGCCGTCACCGGCACCGCCGTCGCGGCCGTCGTCCGGCAGCGGACCGTCGTTCACCGGGCCGGTCACGACGCGCTGCCAGGGCCGGCCGGCGGCCGGGGGAGCGACGGCTGCTCGATCGCGGTGGAGAGCATCTGCAGGCCGAGCCGGAGTCTTCGCCGGGCCTCGTCCTCGGTGAGCCCCAGCTCCGCCGCGGCCTGCCGGTAGTCCCGGCGCTTGATGTAGGCCAGGTCGAGCGTGGCGCGGATCGAGGCGGGCATCGACTCGCGGATGAAGTCCGCCCGGGCCGCGGTGCTCGCCTCCCGCACCCGGTCCTCGAACTGCCCGGCCGCGCACCCCTCACCGGCCACCGTCCGTTCCACCGCGCTGCTGCGCAGCCGGTGCACGGACTGGCGTTGCGCGACCGCGGCTATCCACGAACGCAGGTTGCCGTTCTTCGGGTCGTACGCCTCCGGGTGCTCCCAGACGTAGCCGAAGACCTCCCGGGTGATCTGGTCCGCCGCCGTGTCGTCGTCCATCACCCGGTGCGCTATGGCGTGCACCAACGAGGCGAACCGGTCGTACAACTCGCCCAGGGCGGCTTCCTCGCCACGGGCGAGGCGTTGCTGCATCTTGCGGTCCCAGCGTGGTGGTGCGGGCGTCGCCATCCGGCAGTCCCCCCTCTCGCGGCTCTCCTCACCCCGCCGTCCTCTCGAATGTAACGGGAGGGTCTGACAACGAGAGCGCCTTTGCGGCAAACGACCACCGTTCGACACCGGAAGGGCACGGTGTGTGAGCGAAGTGTTACTGAAGTGATCACCGATGGTGATGTGTTACCCGGGTGTGACCGCCGCGGCGCGGGGAACGCATCCCCGCTGGGCATATCGTCGAAGGGACGGCGAACGGTGACGACGGTGCGACCGTACGACTCTGCCGACGAAAGGGCAGCGAGCCAGTGGCGTTGAGGGTGAAGGCACAGCAGCGGGACGGCTGGACCGTGCTGCGTGTGGCGGGCGACATGGACCTGGTGACCTCGCCCGCGGTCCGGCAGCAGGTGCACGACGCGGTCGCCGACGGCCGCCGCAGCGTGGTGCTCGACCTGTCCGCCGTCCGGTTCTGCGACTCCAGCGGCGTCGGCGTACTGATCGCCGCCCGCCGCCTGATGCGTTCGTGCACCGGCCGCCTGCGGCTCATACTCCCCGCCGAGGGGGCGGTCGACGGCTCCCACGTCAACCGCGTCCTCGCCGCCCTCGGCGTACGGCGGCTCTTCGAGGTCTTCCCCGACCTGGACGCGGCGGTGGACGACGGGGCGAGGCCGCTGACGGCGTGAGGCGTGAGCCGCGTGGGGCCTGTGGCCAGGGGACGTGGCCGGGGTTCGGCCGGGGACGGCGGGCGCGCGGGGGTGCGGTTGGGGGCGCGGGAGCGCGGTCCGGCGCGTGTTCGGCGTGCGGCGCGGTGCGGACGTTACAGCGGGGTGCCGGCGTTGCCCCGGTGCGGTGGTGCCGGCGGCGTCATGGCCGCCGCCCCGGACGGGCCGGGGGCGTTGCGGCGGACCGGCTGATCAGCGCACCGCGTAACCGCCGAGCACCGGCTCCAGCATGGCGTAGGCCCGCCGGGCCGCCTCGGCCAGACCGCGGTAGAACTCCTCCTCCGAGTCGCCGGCCAGCAGGCGGCGGTGTGCCTCGTTGAACAACACCCGCTGCACGCCCGCGAGTTGGGCCGCGGCCAGCCGTATCTCCAGCCAACTGGCACCTTCCCCCGCCTCCTCTGCGAGCGTGGCGGCCAGCGCCTCCTCCTGCTGGTCGTATATCTCCCGCAACCGGGCCTGGAGCGCCGGGCTTTCGTCGATGAGCCGGACGAAGTCCGGTCCGTAGTTGCCGTAGAGCGGGTCGCGCCGCTCGATGCCGTCGAGGTAGGCGCGGCGCAGCGCGGTCAGCGCGGACTCGCCCTCGGCCCGTCCGGCCACCGTGCGCGAGGGGCCGTTGACCACCTCGTCGTAGGCGTCGAAGAAGAGGTCCTCCTTGCGCGGGAAGTAGTTGGTGACCGTCATCTTGGAGACCCCGGCGGCCTGCGCGATCTCGGCGATCGTGGTCCGCTCGAAGCCGCGCTCCATGAACATCCGGGTGGCGACGTGGGAGATCGTCGTGCGGGTCTGCCTCTTCTTGAGCTCGCGCAGCTGTGCCATGTTCCCAGGGTAGCCGCACTTTCTAGGTCGGACCTAAAAATCTCTTGACCCGGTTGATAGGTCGAGCCTAAATTTATGTCCATGCAAAAAAGTGCGACGAAGCCTGCTAACCCCGCCCCTGTCCCCGCTTCCCGTGGCGCCGGTTCCGCCGGGGCGCCGACCACGTCTTCCGCCACTGGACGGGACCCGCGTTCCGCCCCGGGATCCGGCGGGCCGCCCGGGATCGACCGGTCGGTGTGGCGGATCGCCATGGTCCTGCTGCTCGGCCCGGTGCTCGTGCTGCTCGACACGACGATCGTCAGCGTGGGCACCGCCGCCGTCGCCCACGACCTGGGCGGCTCGCTCGCCGAGGTCCAGTGGGTCTCCACCGGCTACCTGCTGGCGGTCGCCGTGGTCATGCCGCTCACCGGATGGGCCACCGGACGATGGGGCGCCAAGACGGTATGGCTGGCGTCGACAGCCCTGTTCACCGCCGGGTCGGCGCTGTGCGGCGCCGCTTGGTCGGTGCCGGTGCTGGTCGCCTGCCGGGTCCTCCAAGGTCTGGGCGGCGCCCTGATCCAGCCGGTCGGCCAGGCGATGATGGCGCAGGCCGCCGGCCCCGAACGGCTCGGCCGGGTGATGAGCGTCAGCGTCGTGCCGGTCACCCTCGCCCCGGTGGCCGGCCCCGTCCTCGGCGGCCTGCTCGTGCAGGACCTCGGCTGGCGCTGGATGTTCCTGGTCAACGTGCCGCTGGGCATCCTCACCCTGCTCGCCGCCCGCAAGGCGCTCCCCGCCGGCGCCCCGGCCGCCGAGCACCAGGCCCGGCTCGACGTCAAGGGGCTGCTCCTGCTGCCTCCGGGTCTCGCCGCCGTGGTCTACGGCTGCTCGGCGCAGCGCTGGTCCGTCCTGGCGGCGGGGCTGGTGCTGCTCGCCGGATACGTGGCGCATGCGCTGGTGCGGACCCGGGGCGGCGTCGTGGTGGCGGGTGCGGTCGCGGACGCCGGTGCCGGTGCGCGCGAGGCCGCCTCCCGGGTCCGGCCGGTGCCGCTGCTGGACGTGCGGATGTTCGCCCGTCGGGGCTTCGCGGCGGCCACCGCCTCCTCCTTCCTGCTCGGCGGTTCGCTCTACAGCGCGATGCTGCTGCTTCCGCTGTACTTCCAGAGCGTGCGCGGCGCCGACGCGATGACCGCCGGTCTGCTGCTGGCCCCGCAGGCGCTCGGCACCGCGGCGGCCTCACTGATCGCCGGCCGCCTCACCGACCGGCTCGGCCCCCGCCCCCTGATGCTCGCCGGACTGCTGCTCGCCCTGGCCGGCTCCCTGCCCTTCGCCTTCCTCGCCCACGCCCCCGGCGACGCGCTGCTCACCGTGGCGCTGGTGGTGCGCGGCGCGGGACTGGGCGTGGCGATGATCCCCGGGATGTCCGCGGTCTACGGCTCGGTCTCCCGCGAGGAGGCACCCCGGGCCGCCGGGTCCGTCAACGTCCTCAACCGGGTGGGTGGTTCGCTGGGCACCGCCGCGCTCACCGTCGTGCTCCAGCGATCCCTCGCCCACCACCCCGCGGCCCCGGCCGTGGCCTACGGCCAGGCGTTCGGCTGGGCCCTGGGCTTCTCCCTCCTGGCCCTGGTGCCCGCGCTCTTCTACCCCCGCCGCGCCATACCCGGGCGCTGAGCCGAGGTCCCGCCCCGTGGCGGCGGGCTCCGTCCCCGGTTCGCGTGCCTTCCGTCCCACCCCGCGCGCGGGCACGGGTCCCGGGTGCGTGGCCCCCCGCACGCCCTCCCGCCGGCCGGCTTCCCGAGCGGCCGGCACACCACCCCACGCCCCACCGACCCACCACCCCCACCGACAGGAAGGAATCCCCCGTGACGCTTCGACTCATGGCCGTGCACGCCCACCCCGACGACGAGTCCAGCAAGGGCGCCGCCACGCTGGCCGGTTACGCGGCCCGAGGGGTGGACGTGCTGGTCGTCACCTGCACCGGAGGTGAGCGGGGGGACGTGCTCAACCCCGCGCTCGACCGGCCCGAGGTGCGCGCCGACCTCCCGGGGATCCGGCGCCGTGAGATGGCCGCGGCGGCCGGGATCCTCGGGGTGGGCCACCGTTTCCTGGGGTACCGCGACTCGGGGCTGCCGGGGCCGGGGAAGGAGCTGCCGCCGGACTGCTTCGCCCGGGTCCCGGTGGCCGAGGCCGCCGCCCGGCTCCGCGAGGTGGTCCAGGAGTTCCGGCCGCACGTGGTCGTCACCTACGACCCGTCCGGCGGCTACCCCCACCCCGACCACATCCGGACCCACGAGGTGGCCGTCGCCGCCTTCGACGATCCGGGCGGACCGTGGGAGCCGCTGAAGCTCTACTACCAAGTCGCGTTCAGCAAGCGGTGGTTCGAGACGCTCCACGCGGCCATGACGAGCCGGGGCATCGAGTCGGGGATGGGCGAGGTGCTGGACGGCTGGCCCGACTGGGCGCCGGAGTTGCCGGTCACCACGCGCGTCGAGTGCGCCGACTGGTTCGACGTACGCGACCGGGCGTTCCGCGCCCACGCGACCCAGGCCGACCCGGCCAACCCCTTCTTCGCCCACCCCCGAGACCTGGAGCGTGAGGTGTGGCCCACCGAGGACTACTCGCTGGCCCGTGTCCGGCCGGCCGTGACGGCTCCGGCGGACGGCCGCGTCGAGGACGACCTGTTCGCGGGCATACCGGCGGACGCCTCGGCCGGGTGAGTCCGTCGGCGCCGGAGGACGGGGCGAGGCCGCGACGCGGATCGGGTGGGTCCAGGGAGCGTCACGGCCCCGGACGTGGCCGCCGGGAAGACGGCGGCGACGGCCTTTCAGCCGTACCGTTGCCGCAGCTCGCCCTTGAGCACCTTGCCCAGCGTCGCGTTGCGCGGCAGCGCGTCGGTGATCTCCAGCTGTTCGGGGAGCTTGTGCCGGGCCAGGCCGGCGGCGCGCAGGAAGCCGGTCACCTCGGTGAGGGTGAGCGCGGGGGCGCCGGGGGGCTGTTCGAGGACGGCGCAGACGCGTTCCCCGCGTTCGGGGTCGGGCAGGCCGATGACGGCGGCGTCGTGTATCGCGGGGTGGGCGTAGAGGAGTTCCTCGATCTCCCGGGCGGAGATGTTCTCGCCCTTGCGGATGATCACGTCCTTGCGGCGGCCGGTGAGGACCAGGTGGCCGGTGGGGGTGAGGTAGCCCAGGTCGCCGGTGCGCAGGAAGCCGTCCGCGTCGAACGCCTCGGCGGTCTGCCGCGGGTCGAGGTAGCCGGCGCACACCGCCTCGCCGCGCAGCCTGATCTCGCCGTCCACCACCCGGATCTCCATGGCCGAGGGCGGCCGGCCCTCGGTGGTGGCCAGGTTCTCGTCGCTGTCCGTGGGCGAGCCCATGGTGATCATCGGTGCCTCGGTCATGCCGTAGCCGTGGGTGAGGGCGCAGCCGAGTTCCCGGGTGACCTCGTAGTACAGCTCGGGCGGCAGCGCGGCGCCCCCGCCGCACAGCAGCCGCAGCGCCGGGAGGAGCCGGCGGCCTGGCTGTTTGCGCTGCTCGGCGAGGAAGAGGGCGTAGAACGCGGTGCTGCCCCCGGCGATGGTCACCCGGTGGCGCCGGTAGGCGTCGAGCACCCCGGGCAGCGTGAACCGTTCGACCAGCAGCGCCGGGAACCCGTACAGCAGCAGCATCACCAGGTAGTCGACGCCGCCGACGTGCGCGTAGGGGAAGGCGATCGAGCCCACGTCGTCCGGGCGCGGGGCCAGCGCGTGGGCCAGGCACGATCCGCCGGCGATCAGCGAGCGATCGGTGTGGAGCACGCCCTTGGGCGCCGCGGACGTGCCGGAGGTCCAGTAGATCCAGCGCACGGCGTCCCCCTCGGCCGGGGGAGGGGGCAGCGGCGCGGGGTCGGCGTCGGGCAGACCGTCCCCGACCGTGAGCGTCACCGGCGGCCGGGGCAGCGTCCGGGCGGTCCGTTCGGCCATCGCCGCGTAATCGTGTCCCTGCCAGACCCCCGGCGTGACGAGGAAACGGGCGTCGGTGGCGCCGAGCGCATGGGCCACCTCGCGGTCCCGGTAGCCGGGGATGACCGGGGTCTGCACCGCGCCGAGCCGGGCCAGCGCCAGGGAGAGCACCACGGAGCCGATGCGGGTGGGGAGTTGCCAGGCCACCGTCGTCGCCGGGCGCACGCCGAGTGCGTGCAGTCCGGCGGCGACGCGTTCGGCACGCGTGACCAGACCGGAGAAGGAGACCCGCCGGTCCGCCTCGTCGAGCAGCGCCGGTGCCGCCGGGGTCAGCTCCGCCCGGCGTACGGCCAGCTCCCACACGGTCACGGCCCGGCCGAGCCGGTAGGCGGTGGCGGCGCTCCGGCCCGGCGGCCGGACGGGTCCCGTTGCGGCCATGGCGGCACCCTTTCCGACTATGAATCTGACGAACCGTCAGGTATACCGTAGACCTGACGCCATCTCAGGTACCAGTGGTCGGAGCCCGGCGGCTCCGGCGGGCAGGGGAGGTCACCATGGCCGCCGTCGATCCCGAGATCCCCACCGGCGCCGGTGCGGCCCCCCGCGCCGGGGACCCCGCCCGCCCCGCCACGCCCCCCGGCGCCGAGCCCGCCTCCCGCGCCGCCGCATACCCCCGTGCCGAGCCCGCCTCCCGCACCACCACGTATCCCGGCCCCGGCCCCGGCCCCGGCCCCGAGCCGGCCCTCACCCCCGACCTGCCGCGGATCGTCAGCGTCGACGACCACGTCATCGAACCCGCCCACCTCTTCGAGCGGTGGCTGCCCGCCAGGTACCGGGA